>JBCBAP010000011.1:0-27467 GCA_038532435.1 Pseudomonadota bacterium
AGGTTGATGCCCACGAACATCACCGAGATCAGCATCAGGTACGCGGCCATCACCGGGATGTCGACGAACTGGATCGCGTTGATGAAGAGGAGGCCCACGCCCGGCCACTGGAACACCGTCTCCGTGATGATGGCGAAGGCAATGATCGAGCCTAGTTGAAGCCCCGTCACGGTGATCACCGGCACAAGCGTGTTCTTCAGCGCGTGGCGAAAGTTGACTGCGCGTTCCCGCAGACCGCGCGCGCGGGCGAAGCGGATATAGTCCGCGCGCAGGACCTCCAGCATCTCTGACCGCACGAGGCGCATGATCAGCGTCATCTGGTAGAGGCCCAAGGTGATTGCGGGCAGGATCAGCGCCTGCACACCGCTCGGCGTCAGAAAACCGGTGGTCCAGCCGCCAAGATCCACCGTCTCCCCCCGTCCGAAACTGGGCAGCCAGTTGAGCTCGACCGAAAACAGGTAGATGAGCAGGATCCCGATCAGGAAAGTGGGCAGGGAGACGCCGACGAGGGAGATCGTCATGATCGCGTTCGATGCCCATCCGTCCCGCCGGATCGCCGTGAACACGCCGAGGCCGACCCCCACGACGACGGCCAGGAGGCCGGAGACAGCGGCGAGTTCGAGCGTGGCGGGAGCGCGCTCCGCGATGATCTCCGCCACGGGCCGCCCCTGCCGATAGCTGATGCCGAAATTGCCCTGAACCGCACCTTCGAGGAAGCGGTAGTATTGCACCACGAAGGGCTGATCGAGGCCAAGCTGGGTGCGCAACCGGTCGATGTCGGCGCCTGTCCGCTCCTGCCCCAGCATGTTGTCGATCGGATCCCCAACGAAGCGGAACATGGAAAATGCCACGAGCCCGACGACCAGCAGCACGACAAGCGACTGGAACACACGCTGGATGACGAACGCGAGCATCGGGGAGCCTTTCGGAATGTAACCTCACATTTGTGCGGCGCGGGAGCGGGAGGGTCAAGCGGAACTCCGCCCACCACCCTCCAGGGCCAGGCAAACGCAGCTGACAGACCGTGTCAGGAGGGGGGCTGTAGGGTTCCCCTGCACCTCGCAACAGAAAGGAACAGCGACATGAGCAAGGTTGTCATCGAGGCCGTAACATTCCGGGTCGACCCGAAGGTGAGTGCGGAGGAGTTCGCAAAGCTGGCCGCGGCAACCCGCCCGGCGGTTGCGGCGATGCCCGGGTTCCGCCGCCGGGTCCTGTCCGTCGACGCGGAGGGGACGTGGCTCGATCACGTGGAGTGGGACAGCATGGAGGACGCGCAGGCAGCCGCCTGGAACATCTCTCAACAGCCCAGTTTCGGGCCGTTTTCCAAGGCGATCGCTGCCGGGTCGGTGACCATGCGCCATGCGGACCTTGCGATGGTTCACGAGGCGGTGGTTGACGCCTAGATCATGCGGCGGACCGACCGGCTTTTCGAGCTCATCCAGATGTTCCGCGACGGGCGTATCCATCGCGGTCAGGAACTGGCGGACGCGCTGGGCGTGTCGGTGCGGACCGTCTACCGGGATGTGGAGACGCTCGTTGCCTCCGGCATTCCGGTGGAGGGCGCGCGGGGTGTCGGTTACATCCTGCGCGCGCCGATCTTCCTGCCGCCGCTCTCCCTGACTGTGGAGGAGCTTGCTGCACTGCAGTTCGCGGTGACGCTGGCCCGTCGGGCCGGGGATGGCGGAATGGCCGAGGCCGCCGGGCGCCTGATGGCCAAGATTGACGCGGTGATCCCCGACGGGCGGCGCAGGCGGACCTATCTGGGCGCGGTGGAGGTCTACGCCTCCGCCCCCGATCTGCCGGCCCGGCATCTTTCGGAAATCGGTGTCGCGGTCACCGGGCGGGAGCTGCTGGCGCTCAGCTACGAAAGTCTGAAGGGCGCGCGGACGCAGCGGACGATCAGACCGCTGCGTCTGGAATTCTGGGGCCATGTCTGGACGCTCACGGCGTGGTGCGAGATGCGGGACGGTTTCCGTGTCTTCCGCGTCGACCGCATCCGCACGCTCGACCGCTGCGGAACCTTCCGGCCGGAGCCGGGAAGGACCTATGAGGACTACCTCCTGACGGTCGCGGAAACTCCGCATCCGGCGGGAAAACCGGGGTCGCGCGGGGTCTAGCCCCCACGCAATGCCTCGCGCTCCCCGCCGGGTGCAAAGCGTCTCAGTTCACCGTCACCCAGCGCAGGATGAAGAAGTTGTCCGGCCGCTGGACGAGGTCCACGTTTGTGCCCGTGCCCCACAGGAGCGGTTGCACATACATCGGAACGTAGGCCGTCTCCTCCTGCATGATCCCGGCCACCTCATCGAGCATCGCCTGCCGTTTGGTGTCGTCGATCTCCGACTGGATCATGGGAAGGAGCTCATCCACCCGGGCGTTCGAGTAGTCGCCGAAGTTCCAGGAACCAAGCTTCGCCTCCGCGTCCGGAGTGTGGCCGAGGAACCGGATCGGATGCTCCGCGTCGAACGTGCCTGGGGACCAGCCAAGCAGGTACATGTCGAAATTGTCAGCGCGAAGCTCCGGCCAGTAGTTGCGGACGGGCATGGCGTCGAGTTCCGCGGTGATGCCCACCTGCGCAAGCATCCCGGTGATGGCCTGACACACGGCCTCATCGTTGAGGTAACGGTCGTTCGGGCACTTGAGCCCGAAGGAGAACCCATCCGCATACCCGGCCTGAGCCAGCAGCGCCTTCGCCGCTTCCGGATCGTAGGCGGGGCGGGACAGACCGGCGGTGTAGCCGCGCATCGCCGGGCTGACGAGCTGGGACGCGGGCTCCGCTGCGCCGCGCATGATGGTGGCGAGGATCGCGTCGACATTGATCGCCTGGGACACCGCTGCGCGCACACGGGCGTCCTGGAACGGGTTGGCGGATCCCGCTCCTGTCCCGTACTTCAGTGCCTCCGCCCCGTGGGGAAAGCCAAGCATGATCACCCGCGCCTCGATACCCCGGATGACCTTCACGTTGCCCCGATCCTCGAGCCGGGCGGCATCCTGAATCGGCACCGGGTTGATCATGTCGACATCGCCCGACAGCAGGGCCGCAACCGCCGTCGCCGGGTTCTGGATCGGGGTGAACTCGGCGCGGGTCACGTTGTGCTCCACCTCGCCCCACCAGCCCTCGAAGGGTTCGAGCACCGTCTTGAGGCCCGGCTGGCGCTCGGTGAGCTGGAACGCCCCGGTGCCGTTGGTGTTGAGCGTTGCGAAATTCTCGGTGTCCTTGGCGGGCAACTCCGCACCGTTGGTCGCCGACCAGTCCGCGTCCATGATCATGAAGTTGGCGATGGAGTCGGGGAAGATCGGATTCGGCGCGGTCGTCATGAAATCGACGGTGTACTGATCGACCACCGTCACGTTGGAGACCGGTGCGAACCAGGAGGCAACGTCAGACGCCTCGGACGACGCACGCTCGTAGGAAAAGAGGACATCTTCCGCGTCGAAGGTTGCCCCGTTGTGGAACGTCACGCCGCGACGCAGGTTGAACCGCCAGCCGTCGGTTCCCAGCGGCTCCCAGCTTTCCGCCAACGCCGGTTCGATGGCCATGTCCTTGCCCCGCCGGACAAGCCCCTCATAGACGTTGTTGAGAAAGCCGAGAACCGGTGCGGAACTGACCGCGTGGGGGTCCATGGTCTGCGGGTCCGTGCCCGAGGCCCAGCGGAACGTTTCCGCGGTCGCAGGTGTCGTGGTCAGGAAAATCGCCGTCAGCGCAGTGAGGGTTCGCAGCATCGGGTGTCCTCTCGGTTGGGGGTGCCGGGTGGGGGGGCCAGGAGGCCAGTGATCCGAAGATAGTCTAACGGGATCACGAACCCGTCATATCACAGGTTCGAGAGTAGCTATTCAGGATCGATGTCGGCGGTCGCCAGTTCTTACAATAAGTTGGCGCGTTCCACTGCAAACGAGTGCTTGATCTGTGCGGCCTTTGGAGGCGTCTCTCTCGCACGGGACCAGCGACTCCAGCCACGACGCCGCCCGAGGCAAACGCATGCGATGTGTCGAGGGAGGGTCCCTTGCCTGTTTCTACGACGAAGCTGAGTGCGACACAGATGGTTGACGGTCTGGTGGTGGAAGACGTGGCTTCGTCCACGGAACAGTCGGAGGATCGGGTGTCATCCCCTCGATCCTCTTTGCGGCGGAAATGGTAAGGGCTGCGACAGAGGCCAGCCGGGCGACTGTTAGCCAAGATGCGCCCAACACGCCTCTTGTCGCAGGTCTCCCATTCGGTGCGGTTTCGACGCCTGCATCCGGCTCCAGTTCAGTGGCGATCCGACACGCGGCGAGGTAAGGCCGCGCCATCTTTGGAATGCTCGACGCCACAGAACGGACGGGTGAGGCGTGCCTTGGTGACATGTAACTGTCAGCCACTGATTGCCCGGCCATCAGAGGCCGGACAGCCTTCGATCAGGTCACCCGGTTCGGTCTGACGGATCTGTCCGTTGGGCCGTCCCAGATCATCCCGCCGTGCTCTCGCGGCGGGCGTAGATGTCCCCCGAGTTCGCCTCGTCGGGCAACGCATTGAGGTAGTCGGCCATGTCGGAGGCGGGGAGCCACTCGGTTTCGAACACATGGCTTTCCCCGCGGGAGAAGCGATACGCGGCGTAGCCGAGCATCGCACACTGGTCGAGTGCAGCCTGTCCCGCCGCCCGCGCCGCCATGACCACCTCAAAGGAGAGATGAGGAACCGGTGCGCTGAGCCCGGCGAGGACCTCGGCCTCGAACCCCTCAACATCGATCTTGATGAAGTCCGGCGTGCCGTGGGTTTCGATCAACGTGTCGAGCGTGGTGACCGCGACGTCCTGTGTCGCGTCCCAGTGCTGTCCCTCCCACCCCTGGGCCCCGTCCGTTTCCGCGACGAACCCGTCCGACAGCGTCGATACGGTGGGATTGCTGGAATTCACGCGCATGGTCGCGCTGCCTGGCTCCGGCCCAGCTGCGGATTGGAGCAGCGTTACCTGATCGTCCCGGCCATGCAGCAGACGCAGCAGGTCGAACGCCGCCTGCTGGGGCTCAAGGGTGACGACCTTCGCCCCGAGCGCGCGAAAGGCACGCGTTCTGTCGCCCACATGTGCCCCCACGTCGAAGGCGAGCCCGCCGTCGGGCACGAACGGGCGATAAAGCTTCAGCAACCCGCGATGATGCCCCGCGCGCAGGCGGTAGACGGCAAGGGATCGCAGCAGAGGAAGGTATCGCGTCATTCGGGACTCTCATGGCGTCTGACGCGGTCACGCTAGAGCGCCGCGCGACCGGACGCGACCCATCCTCCCCACATCGTGAACCGGATTGGGCATCGGCTGCGCGGTCGGCTGTCCCGCGATTTGGGCTGTGTCTCCCTGGTCCTTGCGCGGGGAAAGTCTTGGCTGGTAGGTGCGCGATGCCCGTATCGGAGATGGAGCTCGGCGTCTGGATCTCTCTGCGCACAGGATAGCTCGGGCCTTAAGACCCAGGCTGCCGGTGAGAGCAGGCTTTCCCGGTCGATGCGGTCGATCCGCACGACCCAACATATGTCGAACTTCGAATGGTGATCGATGACGATCACGCCGGCCCGAAGACTGGTCCGCAGAAAGCCGCATGGGTACATGTTGGTGATCTGCATTTGTGCTGCCGCGAATTTCAGTTCCCCGCTGTATCCGGCAAAGGACGTGCGACGCTTCTGGCTCAGCGCAAGCGCACCGTCGTTGCGGACAGCTTTGCCGCTGGAGATGATCGGGGCGAGTGTGCCGACCGCAATCAATCAGTTCGGATCTGACAGAATGATCAGAGAGCGCCTTTCGGTGCGGGAGAGCCGTGAAGCGCGATCTCCACCTGTTCCAATGGGGATTTCGCCACGCTCAGATATGGCAACCCAATGTTTCAAATAAACTTTTTAAACGTCTTGGACAAAACCGGTCGGATCAGGCGGGCGCGTGTACGCCCGCCTGTCGAGCTTTACTGCATCGTGAAGTACTTGAACTTCGCCGTGTCGTCCGGTGCCACCACTGTGCCAACGCCGGAGGCCATTCCCCAGTTCAGCACCTGGTGGTGGATCGGCAGGTAGAGCACCTCTTCCTGCACCACGTCCCAGATCTCACCGATGGTCGCGTTGCGCTTTTCCAGATCGGTCATGGACGCGAGCGACACCACCTTCTCGTCGAGGTCCGAGTTGGTGAAGCGGGTGCCGTTCCAGGAGCCGTACTTCTCCCCCTTCGTATGGACGAGGAAGTTGAAGATGTACTCGGAGTCGTAGGTCGGAACACCCCAGCCGAGCATGTAGAAGTCGGTTTCGAGGTTGTTGATCAGTGGGAAATGCTGCGCCTTCGGCTTCGCATCGAGCTGCACGTTCACGCCGATCTGGGCAAGCATGCCGACGGCTGCCTGGCAGATCGCCTCATCGTTGATGTAGCGGTCGTTCGGGCAGTCGAGCCGGATGGAGAAGCCGTCGCCGTAGCCTGCCTCAGCCATCAGAGCCTTTGCTTGCGCTATGTCCGTTGCGGGTACCTGATCGAGGTCAGCCGTCCAGCCGTTCACGAAGGGTGGCATGGCGACGCCCGCGGGAATCGACTGACCGCGCATCACCACCTGCTTGATGGCCTCGCGGTTGATGGCCATGTTCATCGCCTGGCGCACGCGCTTGTCCGCCAGCGGGTTGGCCCCGTCCACATTGTCTGCCGCGATATCATCATCGCCCTGGTTCATGCCGAAGAAGATCACGCGGTTTTGCGGTGCCGTGCGCACGTCGAGCCCGTCCGTGTTCGCCACCCGCTGAAGATCCTGCACCGGCACATCCTGGATAAAGTCGACTTCGCCGGAGAGCAGCGCCGCGACCCGGGTCGCCGCGTTCTGGATGGGGGTGTAGATGATGTCCGTCACCGCCATCGGGAACTCGTCCTTGCCCCAGTAGGTCTCGTTGAGGGTCATCACCGTCTTCACGTCCGGTTCCCGGCTTACGAGCTTGTAGGGGCCGGTGCCGTTGGCGTTCTTGGCGGCAAACGTGTCCTCGCCACCCTCATAGTCCTGGACCTTCACGGCGTTGTTCGCCTCTGCCCAGTCCTTGTCCATGATGAACATGTTGGTGAGGTTGGACGGCATGATCGGGTTGGGACCGTTGGTGACGATCTCGATCACGTACTTGGAGGGCGCCCGCACTTCCGTGACGGAGGCCAGCAGTTCCTTGTAATCGCTGTCCGGGGTCATGGCCCGATCAAGCGAGAATTTCACGTCCTCGCTGTCAAACTCGGCCCCGTCATGGAACGTCACGCCCTCGCGCAGGGTGAAGGTCCAGACGTTCGGATCCTCGGTCGACGGCGCCCATTCGGTGGCAAGCGCGGGGACGATCGCGCCGGTCATGTCGCGCATCACCAGCGGCTCCATGATCTGGTGCGCGAGCGCGGATGTCGGCCCCTCGTTCTGCGCGTGCGGGTCGAGGGTCAGCGAGTCGCCGGCGCGGGCCCAGCGAAGAGTTTCCGCTGACGCGAACGACGCGCCGCACGCGAGGACCGTTGTCAGCATCAAGGCTTTTGTGACTGTCATGTGTGACTCCCTGTCAGTGTTCTAACGCGAGTATGACCGTGTCCTGCGGGAGCGCAACCGGGGGGAGGCGAGATTCTGACCAGAAGGTCAAAGTTGCCCTGCAAACCTCACGCAGCGTGTGCAAGCAGCGGTTCGCGAACCGCCGCATGGTTTGATTGGTTCGGTCGGATGCAGACAAGCGTTGCGCCGAGCCCGCCCGCAGCCGCGCCACCCGCGACCTGAGCAATGT
Organism: Pseudomonadota bacterium; assembly: GCA_038532435.1. Classification (GTDB taxonomy): domain Bacteria; phylum Pseudomonadota; class Alphaproteobacteria; order Rhodobacterales; family Rhodobacteraceae; genus JBCBAP01. The sequence continues at coordinate 7,727 of JBCBAP010000011.1, forward strand.
CCCGTCCGGCTGCGGCCGCCCAGGCGGTCAGGAGATGGCCGTGGCCCTTCGCCAGGTCCTCCCGCAGATCCACGGGGATCATCATCTGACGCCGGATCCCGGCCAGGATCTCTGCAAGCGTTGCAGCCGCAGAGCCGGTAAACAGGAAAGCGACCTGCGCAAGCCGGGGGTGTGCAGTTGCCAGATCAATGCGCGCCACGTCGCACCACCCTTTGATCCCCGGGCGAACAGGCGTGTCCGCCTCGCCCAGGACGCGTGCCCCCAGTGCCTCCGCCGCGCCTATTCCGCCATCGAGAGGACCCACACCGGACCCCGAGATCACGATTCGATCTGCCCGTGCGTCGAGCGCAGTTCGGACAAGGGACCCGATGCCGAAGCTCGAAACCCTGTCGAGGCAGCGGACGGTGAACGGTGCCCGGAACGGCGCGAGGTTGATGAGCGCAGTGACCTCCGCCCCTTCGTCTACGAGCGCGATGGACGTCAGGATCGGGGTCAGTCGCGGTCCTGTCACCCGCCTGGCGATCAGGCGGAAGGAGGCGTCCGGTTCGAACTGGGCGGGACGGGGCAGAGAGGACATCGGAAAGCTCCTTGTATGACTGGTTGTCGGGGAGACAACGGTCGGGTGGGAGGTCTATTCCGATGGAGGCGAAGTGGTGGATCGCACGTATCCGCACATACCCCGCGCGCCGGGATTTGCGCACCGGGCGCCTTGTCGACTGTTTCTGAAGACAGTCATGAGATGTCAGGTGCTGCGCGCGGTGCGTCCGACTCCTGTTTCGCTCTTCAGATCCCACAGCGTCTCATTTTCCCGTTGCTCGGACCTGCCCGCGATCACGCGCACCACTGTCGCGTTGGTTTCCTCGATCAATGTTTGCAGCGCCCGTTGGCCGGGCGGGTCGAGCAGGGGTTCAACCCGGTCGATGAGCAGGAGCGAGGAGCGGCCGAGGATCGTGCGGACAAGCGCGATCTTTGCACGCTCGCCGTCTGACAGGTCCCGGGCGCCTTCCCCTACTGATCCGTCGAGCCCGCCGAGGCGGTGGAGCAGCGGGTCAAGGCCGACCTCCGCGATCCGCGCATGCAGCACGTTATCGGTCGGGCGTTTGCGCAGGCCGAGTGTCAGGGCCTTGCGCAGGCTCCCGCGCAGCACGGGTGCCTCCCGCGTCAGAAGCGTGACCCGCGTTTGACCTTGTGCGGCGACCGGGGCGGTTCCGCCGACGCGGATACGTCCCCCCTCTGGCTCCACGAGACCAGCGAGGGCCGCCAGAAGGGTCGATTTGCCTGAACCGTTCGGCCCCAGAAGCGCGACATGCTCGCCCGCCTCGGCCGACAAGGTCAGGTTGGAGAGCGGCCCGAGGGTCAGGTCGCTGATGCGGATCCCGAGCGGTCCGGCCGGCGCCGGACGCTTTGGCTTACCCCGCCGCCGCACGGGTCGTTCGAACACGGCGGCACATTTTTCCTGCGCCGCCCTCCAGGCTGCCCTCTGGTTCTGCACCAAGGCGAGGTCGCGGATCGGCTGCAGGCTGAGACCGAGTGCTGCGAGCGCCCCCGCCAGATCCGCCGTGCTGTTTCCGTTCCAGAAGCCGGTGGCCAGGACTGTCGCCGCGATCATCCCGGCGAGCGCGTCCGGGATCGCCTTCACGAGCTCCGCGCCCCGGACCCGGGCGATCGCCGCCGGGATCATCTCCGCGGTGCGCTTGTCAATGAGCGCGAGTTCCTGCCGGGTCCTTCCCAGCATGTCGAGGCGGGGGGCGAGGGGCATCCGCTCCGTCAGGTCCGCGGCGATCCGGGCGCGGCGGGACCGCAACGCCCGGTGCCGGTCGTAGAGGCGGTGCCCGAGGCCGAGCATGAACGCAACGCCCAGGGCCATAAGTGGAGCCGCGACGAGGGCGAAAAGCGGCTCGATCAGATAGAGGACAAGCGCCGTCGCGGGCAGCACGACGGCCCCGCCGATCAGCCGCGGCAGCCCAAGCGCCCCCCAGGATTTGAGCGCGGCGAGATCCCCGACGAAGCGCAGCGACATGTAGCCCGCCCGCCGCTCATCTACGGCGTTCTGGGGCATCCGGCTGGCATGCCGGTAGAGTGCACGGCGCACCGCGTGGGCGTAGCTCTGCCCCATCCGCTCCCCCTGAACACGCGCATCGATCCGGAACAGCGCCAGGGTCGCGCCGGACAGGACGAGGATGGCGAGCCAGAACGGATCCGCGGACGGCGCATCCTCCGCCAGTGCGACGAAGAGCGACCGGGTCGCCAAGGCGGCGAGGCCGGCGGCCGCTGCCTGGATGAGGACGGAAAAGGTGATGCGGGCGAGGCTCATGCCCCGCCCGTCCGCCAGCAGGTCCGGCATTCCTTTCATGCCGCCGGGCGCAACCGCGCGCCCGATGCCATGCTGTGCACGAGGCTGTTCGCCACCGCCGGATCGCTCAGACACGCCTTGGTCACGATGTCGATGCCGGTTGCGGCCTCCGCTTCCCCCGTCGCCATAGGGGAGCAGCTCACCTTGCCCGTCAGGACCGCGGGTTCGATCCCGAGGTTGCGGAGGACAGAGACGCCCCCTGTCGCCGCCAGCGCGTCGCCGCAGGCGAAGACAAACCCCGCGAAACGCTCCTGCACGTCCAACCGCTCCAGCATAGCCGCGGTTTCCCTCTGGAAGACGCCGTCGGCAAGCTCCACCACCGCGATATCGCATCCGTGCTCCGCACCCTCGCGGACCAGCCGGTCCATGGACGGGATGATCCGGCTCAGGGGCTCGAGGTAGGTGGAGACCATGCCCGTATCGGTGAAGTCGCCCACATATTCCGCTCCGGCATCCGCGTAGGCGTTGTAGTCACCGAAGGCGCCGGTTCCCGTGGCCTTGATCGCCGCGACCCGCCAGCCCGCCTGCCGCAGGCCGTAGACGAGGGCCGCGGTCGCAGTGGTCTTGCCCGCGTTCATCGACGCACCGACGACCCCTATGACGGGAATGTCGCTCCTGCCCGGGCAGGGCGCGAGGGCGTAGTCGGCAAGGTTGATGATCGTGCCGTCGGTGCTGGTGAGCAAGCCCACCGGCTCGATCCGCGTCGGCGCCTTCATCTCCGAATTGCGCTGCCGCATCTGGCCGAGGCATCCACCCCCCGCGAGCATGTCCGCCCCGTCCGCGTCGAGCTTAGCGATCCCCTCGAACTGGTCGGGCGCGTAGCGTGCGCCGCATGCGAGCACGACGAGATCCTCGGGATAAAGGATCGACGGACGGCCCGAAGTGAGCTGGATCCGCCGGTGGCTGCCGATCGACATCACCCGGCCGAGCACCAGATCCCCAGCGCCCGCATCTTCGAACCGGGTGCTGAGGCCCGCAGCGTCGCCGGGATCAACCCGGCGGGTCGAGAAGGCCCATTTGGCGCGGGCAAGGGTCTGCGTGAGAGTACCGCTGGTCATCGTAATGCTCCGATCTTGTCTGCTGGGTCAGGAAAAAACGTGCTGGTCGAGCCCGCCGATGCGGATGCAATCGGCAAAGCTGTGTCCGCAGCCGTGCAGCACGGTGAGGGAGGTGCGCGGGCTGATCCCCCGATCCCACGCCTGCTTTTCGAAGGCGGACTTGTAGGTTCTGATGCGGTCGAGCCGGGTGAAGCCCTGCTGCGCGTCCAGCGCGACGGTGCTGCGCAGCGCCGTATCCCGGTCCGTATCCTCCGCGCCGATGTAGAGGGCGAGAGGAAGGCCAAGGAACGCATCCCTGTTTCCCGCCATCCGGCATCCCCAGCTTGCCTCATCGTGGCCGGTCGTGCCGAGCGCGTAAGGATAGGGCGCGCTCCGATCCGGCAGGCAATACCAGCCTGCCGCGGCCAGATGCAGCCGGGTGATCCGCTGCGGATAGAGCATTGCGAAACGGTGGGCGAACTGCGCCCCCCCGGAATAGCCGAAGAGGTCGAACCGATCCGTGGCAACGATCCCGGTCTGCTCCAGCCGCCGCAGCAGCGCGAGCAACGCCCGGTCGCCCCGGTACCGGTTGGTGATCCGCTGATAGCCGCGCCAGTCCTCGTGCGAGAACAGCGGTGCTATCACGGTGCGGCCGGTCTTCAGCGCCATCCGTGCGAAGGCCTCCGCCTGTTCTTGCGCCCCGCGGGAGATGCCGTGGATCGCGACGAGGGGCGGGGCATCGCTGCCGGATGCCGAGCGGACGATCCAGGCGGGCAGCGCTTTCGCCGTCCCGCCGGCGCGGTGATAGCTCAGGGCGCTCTGTGCACCGGCGGCGTTGAAGGTTGCGGTTTCGGTGTAGAAGCTCATCTTGGCCCTCCTCCAATCGTCAGCCGCTGCAACCGCGGCGTGTACCGGAACAACGAGGGAGGAGGGGGTCTATTCCCGGCGATCCGAAGTTTTTTGTGGGCGGTATCCCGGAACACAAACGGGCACCAAAGGGAGCCCGCTCTCAAGGTCGATGTGTGGGAGGATCATTGCCAGCCCGTGGCCATCAGCGCCTCCTCTTCCGCCTCCGTCAGGGCGAGACCGGCACCGAGCGCGTCGAGCATCTGTTCAATGGCCTGACTGCCGGGGCCGGAGGCGGGAACGTATCCGCCACTATCCTCGCTCACAGCGCCCTGCTGGACCACGACGATCTCCACCGTCCACTCTTCGGGCGCGGTGCGGCAGGCAATGCCATGTTCGAAGGTCTCGGTGGTTTCGAAGAGGACGTGAAACTCCCGGCAGAGTCCCTCCTGCGTGTCGTCGAAGCTTGCGACCATGCTCAGGGTGGCGTCCTCCCCGAGCGTCCGCTGCTGCCCGCTTGTCAGCCCGTCGAGGCTCACATGGAGGGCTGATCCCGGATCGACGACCCCTGCCGCAACGTGCCGTGCCCCCTCACCGCCGTTCGGCAGAACCGCAAGGGCGAGCACGGCTGCGGCGGCGGTTGCGAGGCCACCCAGTCCCGCCCACACCGCATTGCGTCGGGTCGGGCGGCCGAGCGGGACGACGGTGCCGCTCTCATCAGTTACGTCGGTGGGCGCATAGATCGTCGCCCGGATCGCCTCCGGCACCGGTTCGTGAAGCGGCTCGGAAAACGCCTCAGCAAGTTCTGCGTTCAGCAGCGTAAGCTTGTCCACATAGGCCTGATCCTCGGGATGATCGGCGAGGTGCATCACCACCCGCGCGGACTCCTCCGGCGAAAGCGCACCGTCGACGAAGGCTGCGAGGGTGTCCTTGTCCATTTCAGTGGTCATCAGTGCATCCTCCTTTCGTCGGCCATCAGTGGCAGCAGCTTCTCCCGCGCCCGGGCGAGCCGGCTCATCACGGTGCCGACGGGCACGTCGAGGATCGCTGCGGCCTCCTTGTAGCTCTGCCCCTCGATGGCAACCAGCGAGAGCACGGCACGCTGACCCTCGGGCAGCTCCAGCATCGCCTCCCGCACATCTGACAGCATCATACGGTCATGGGCCGTGCGTGCCGACTTGCCCTGATCGGACAGTCCCGCATCCTCCGGATCAACGGCGACGCCCCGAGTGGTGGCCCGGCGCCGGTCATCCAGCCACTTGTTCTGGATGATGCGATACATCCAGCTGTCCATGCGGGTGCCCGGCTGAAACTGCGCTTCGTTCTTCAGCGCCTTTTCACAAGCGGCCTGGACCAGGTCGTCGGCGTCCGCCTTGTTTCCCGCCAGACTGAGCGCAAATCGGCGCAGCCGGGGGACGAGCGCGATCAATTCGCTGCGAAAGTCCTGTGGCATCGGTCTCTCCGTCGCTGTTCTGCTTTACCAACGAACAGGCGCCGGGAATATTCCAAAACAATTTTCCACCGGAATAGGATGCGCGACTGCGCGTTGTCGGTCCGAACCGTGCGGAGAGACATGATGACCTCGACCCAGACCAGATGGCTGACCATCCTCCTGCTTGCAGCGGGCCTCACTCTCGCGCCCACGCTTTACGGTGTGCTCGACGGGCGGGGCCCCGACCTCGCCTGGGCCGACGATGACGATGACGATGACGACGATGATGACGATGACGATGACGATGACGATGATGACGATGACGAAGATGATGATGATGATGATGATGACGACGACGATGACGACGATGACGATGACGATGATGACGATGATGACGACGACTTCTTCGACGATGACGACGGCGTTCCCCTGCCCGTCGATCTTCCCCGCTATACGGACCAGGAGCGGGATGAGCGGCAGGCCCGCACCGAAGAGATCTCCGGTCTGGGGCTGAGTGAGGCCGACCTTGAACTGCTGGAGGGCGCTGGTTTTCGCGTCCTGCGTCAGGTGGGAAGCACGCTTTTCGACGGTTCCTTCGCGGCACGGCTCGCGGTGCCCGAGGGACTTTCGCTGAACGACGCTCTGGAGGAGGCGGCGCGGCGGGTGCCCACCGCGATCTTTGACCTTTCAAGCGTCTATTGGCCCGGTCAGGCCCCACCAAACAGCACCTACGCCCGGGCGCTCGTTCGCCTCAGCGGTGCGCCGGGGTGCGGCACGGGCGTGCGCGTCGGCCTGATCGATTCAGCCATCACGGACCACACCGCACTCTCTGGCGCGCGGGTCACGGAACAGGCCTTCGTTTCCGGGGATCAGGACATTGTCCATGGCACGGCGGTGGCGAGCCTGATGATCGGGCGCGACCCGACCGGACCCTCCGCCCTCGACGGCGCGCACCTCTTTGCGGCGAGCGTTTTTGGGGTTGAGGATGGAAAGAGTATCGCGGACGCGATCACCATCGTCGAGGCGCTGAGCTGGTTGATCGAAAACCGGGTGCAGGTGGTGAATATCTCTCTCACCGGGCCGGAGAACCGCCTCCTTGAAGCGGCAACGGCGCGGGCGGCTGAGGCCGGTTTGATCCAGGTCGCAGCGGCGGGCAATGACGGGAACCGGGCCGAGCCCAGCTATCCCGCCGCCTACCCTCACGTGATCGCGGTCACTGCCGTGGATCGCCGTGCGCGGGCCTACACGTTCAACACCCAGGGAGACTATATCGACATCGCGGCCCCTGGGGTGGATGTCTGGGCGGCCAACGCGGCGACAGGGGGCGCGGCCCTTTGGTCTGGCACAAGCTTTGCCGCACCGTTCGTGAGTGTGGCCCTTGCCCGCGCGGTCCAGACCGGCGATGTGGCGGACATCACCACGGCGCGCGACTTTCTTGCGGTCAGCGCCCGCGATCTCGGCCCGAGGGGACGGGACAGGATGTTCGGCTACGGCCTGTTGCAGGCCCCGGAATGCCTTCCCTGACGTCTCAGGTTGGGTCCGCGAAGCGGTATCCGCGGCCCCGCACAGTCATGATCAGATCGCTGTTTCCTGCGTCGATCTTCGTCCGCAGCCTACGAATGTAGACATCGACCACGTTGGTTAGCGGATCCTCCATCGCGCCCCAGACATTCTGCAGGATCTGCGTCCGGGTGACGACCTTCCCCGCCTCCACCATCAGAAACTCGAGGAGCGCGTATTCAAGCGGGGTGAGCGAGATCAGATCCCCCCCGCGGGTGACGCGCAGCGCCTCCCGGTCGAACTCCAAATCGCCGGCGCGCAGGACTGCCTCCCCCGGTCCGCCAACCTCTCCGGCCCGTCTTAGGATGGCGTATAGGCGCGCGAACAGCTCATCGAACACGAACGGTTTCGTCATGTAATCGTCGGCGCCAAGGTGCAGACCCTTCACAATGTCGTCTGTCGTGTCGAGGGCGCTGAGCATGAGGATCGGGATCGTGTTCCGCTCCATCCGGAGGGTCCGGCACACCTCCAGCCCGTCCGTGTCCGGCAGCATCACGTCGAGGATGATCGCATCGAAAGGGCCGGTGCGGGCAAGGTCCAGCCCGGTACTGCCCGTCTGCGCTCGGGTGACTTCGTACCCTTCGGCCTCCAGCCCGCGGGAGAGCAGTTCGATGATGCGGATGTCGTCTTCGATAAGAAGGATATGCACAGGCGTGGTCCAGTCAGGTCGTCAGGGTTTCTTCCTTCCGCGGCGCAAAGTCCGGCGCCGCGCGAAGCGCAGGTATCGTCAGGTGAAAGGTTGCTCCCCGGTCCGTGGACGGATCGATCCAGATCCGCCCGCCATGGGCCTCAACCAGTGTTCGGGCAATGGGCAGGCCCAGCCCCGTATTGGAAAATTGTGGTGTCGTGCCGCCGCCACCCCCCTTGTAGAAGCGGTTGAACACACGCTCCCGATCCGGTTCGGAAATCCCGGGTCCGTTGTCCGAGACGCTCAGACGCCAGTCCGGGCCGTCCTGCGTGAGCGAGACCTCGACCTTCGGCGCTTCACCCCCGTGCTGAACGGCGTTGGTGAGCAGGATGCGCAGAACTTGCATAAGCCGCGTTTCATCTCCTTCGATGAAGACCTCCCTTTCCGGAAGGTCGAGTGCGATGACGCCCCCGTTGCGCTGGATCCAATTGTGCATCTCCGCAACGGAAGTGGAGACGAGTGCGACGAAATCAAGCTCCCGCTCCCGCAGATCAAGCATTCCGGACTGCGCCCGCGCGATCAGGAAGATGTCGTTCACGAGTCGGGTGAGCTGATCGGAGATGTCGACGACCCGGTTCAGCGCGGCCCCGTAGGCGACCTCCCGATCCCGGCGGGCGCGCAGGGCGATCTCCGCCTCCCCCCGCATCACGGTCAGCGGTGTGCGAAGCTCATGTCCCAGATCGGCGAAGAAGATCCTGCGCTGCCGCTCCCGCTGCAGGAGCGACTCGTTGGCCTCCGCCAACTCCTTCGTGCGGTCCGTGACGCGATCCTCCAGAGAGCGACGATGGCTTTCCAGCAGGTGCCGGTCGGATTTGATCTCGGCGGCCATCGCATTGAACTGCTGTGCAAGCCGCGCAATCTCATCGGTGCCGTCGGAATCGATGCGGTGGGACAGATCACCCTGGGCGAACCGCTCCGCGCCTTCTTCGAGGGCCTGAAACCCCCGGCGGATGCGGTGAAGGCTGAACAGGACGGTGACGAAGCCGACGATCACAGCCACGATGCTGAACGCGGATAGAGCGGCGGCAAAGAACCCGTGCAGCCTGTCGTTGCGCATCAACAGGCCCTCGAACGTGGTGCGGTAGCTGTCCATGTGCTCGTTGAGCAGCGGTTCGATGGAGCTGCGGATCGCCTCCTCGATCTCCGATCGGATCAGTATGATCTGGTCATAGGGTGCGCCATCCTGAAGAAGCGCGTCGAGTTCAGCGATTTTCCGGGCGGTGGGCTCAAAGAGGGATTCCATCGTCCAGGAGATCTTCGGGATCCGCAGTTCGACCGCATCGACGTTGACAAGGTCCGCGTTGATCGTGTCGTGCCGCGCGACATCCTGAGCGATCAGATCGTTCACTTCATCGACCCGGGCGAGGACCTCCGCGGGCAATCGCGAAAGGCCCATATCGACGGCCAGACTGATGCCTCTCTCGATCTCCGCCAACCGCACGGACATGAGCTTGTGAGACTGCAGTTCGCTGTAGGCATAGACCGCGAGTTCATGGGTGCGACGGGTCTGGTCGGACACCCAGAACGTGGTTCCCGATGCTGCAATCAGCAGTGCCAGCAGCAGGACGCTCGACACAATGATGCGGGTCTGAACTCTCACAGGACGGTGGACTTCCGAACAGACGAACTTCCGGTGTTTATATCGCCTGACACCCGCCTTGTAACGAAAGAACGCACTGCATGGGTTTGCAATACCGGAAATTGATACTCAAGGATGTGAAAAAATATTGCCGATTTGAAAATCAATCTTGAGGAGGCGGATCACCCGGCCAGTCCAACGTCGCGGCGTATGCCCGGGCCGGTCCGGCACGCTCTCCCCGCGAAACACCCGCAGGACTGGACATTGCGCACCTGCCCGGGTATACGACGCGCTCCTGCAATTATGCTGAACTCTGACTTAGGAAGGTGGTGACTACAGGTGCAGGTACAGGTTCGTGACAACAACGTGGATCAGGCGCTTCGGGCTCTGAAGAAGAAGCTCCAGCGTGAAGGCGTGTTTCGTGAGATGAAGCTCAAGCAGCATTACGAAAAGCCTTCCGTGAAGAAGGCGCGTGAGAAAGCTGAAGCAGTCCGCCGTGCGCGGAAGCTGGCGCGTAAGAAAGCGCAGCGCGAAGGTCTTCTCTGATCGACGGTCGACGACCCAGCCGGACACCACCCGGCTGAAACGACTAAACGGCCCCCGGTGCCCTCTGGCGTTCGGGGGTTTCGTTTGTCTGGAGGGATGGAATGTCTAAGACCGACGGGCAGCGGCTCTATGCGATCGGGGACGTGCATGGGGAGCTGGGCAAGCTTCAGCGCCTGCACGACTGGATCTCCGCGGATGTTGCCCGCCATCCCGGACGCCCCCATCAGGTCATCCACCTGGGCGACTATGTAGATCGGGGCAGGGACAGCCGCGGTGTGCTCGACTTCCTGGTGGCGGGGCGCGACGCGGGCATGCCCTGGCGGACCCTCCTCGGCAATCACGACCGCTACCTTCTGAAATACATCACGGAGCCGGAGTGGGACGATCCGCGCCTGTCCGGTCGGCTGCACTGGCTCAACCCCAAACTCGGCGGCGCGGCGACACTGCGATCCTACGGGATCGAGGTCCACGACGATCATCCGCGGGAAGATGCTTTCCGGTTTGAAAGCGAAGCCGTCGCTGCGGTGCCCGATGCGCATTGCAAGTTTCTTGCGGACTGTGCCCTGTCGCTTCACATCGGCGGGTACTTTTTCGCCCACGCGGGCATCAGACCGGGCGTCGCTCTCGACGCACAGGTCGAGCAGGATCTGGTGTGGATTCGGGACGAATTCCTGTACCACACTCGCGACCACGGCGCCGTGATCGTGCACGGGCATACGCCGGTGGACCGGGTTGAGCATCACGGCAACCGGATTGCCGTGGATACGGGTGCTGTATTCGGGGGACCACTCTCCGCCATCGTGCTGGATGACGAGGATGTGGGCGTGCTGACCGCAACGGGGGCCGAGCCCCTGAGCCCCATGCGGGGCCGACGGATCAGGAGTTGAAGATCGCCAGGAACAGCAAGACCGCGATGGATGCCACGATCACGCGGACGATCCAGTTGATGAAGCCCTCGAAGGTCTTCTCCTGATCGGTCACATCCATGGTGCCATGCTCGTGTTCAGCCATACCGGTCTCCATTCAAAATCTATAGGGTCTATAGCGCGACGCTGACTGAGTCCGGAAGGGGGAAATCGCCGCACGCCGTTTCTCATGTGTGCCTACAAGCTTTTCGTTCTATTTTCGTTCCTGTGGTGGCATCATCCGATCTGAGGAGGCGCACAATGGGATTCAGTACCAAACTCAACGGCACCGTTCGGGCCTTCATTGAGGCGCAGCCGATGTTCTTCGTCGCGACCGCGGCGCGGGACGGCAGGGTCAACGTCTCGCCCAAAGGGCTCGACACTTTGCGGATCGTCGATGACACGCGGATCCAATGGATCAACCTGTCCGGCAGCGGGAACGAGACCGCCGCACATCTGCAGGACATGCCGCGCATGACGCTGATGTTCATGGCCCTCGACGGGGACGCGCAGATCGTCCGTGTTTTCGGCGATGCGAGCGTCCTGCATCCGGATGAACCGGGCTGGAGCGATGCGGTCTCGCAGTTTCCCCCGATGGCCGGGCAACGCCAGATTTTCGACCTCCGGATCGATATGGTCAGGCTCTCCTGCGGAACGGGCGTGCCCCGCATGTCCTTCGTCGAGGATCGCGGGCACACGGAGATGGTTCCCTATTTCGACGAGATGGGGACCGACGGCGTGCGTGCGTACTGGAAAAAGAAGAACCGGCACAGCATCGACGGCAGGGCGACGGGCCTTCTGCCGGAGGACCGCTGACCCCGGTCAGACGGCGCGCCACAGATAGGCACCGTCCGGCGCGACCTCCCGCTCTACGAGGCCGAGCCTGAGCAGGTGGTTGAGGTGGCCCACAGCCTCCACCAGCGCGAGCCCGTACTCCCCGTCGCCGATCTTCCGTTTGTAAAGCAAGGGGAAGCAGTCCACAGCGCGCTTCGGCTCCCGCAAGAGCTCGATCAGCCTTGGCAGGGCGAGTTCGTGATTGTCGATGAGTTGGCTCAGCCGCGTGGCGACCCCGGTGAAGGGAAGCTTGTGCCCGGGCAGCGCCAGATGGTCGGGCTCCGCCAGAGCCCTGAGGCGCGTGCAGCTCTCGATCCAGTCACCGACCGGGTCCGCATCCGGTTCTGTCGCGTAGACGCCGAGGTTGGATGAAATGCCGGGAATGATCTGATCGCCTGCCAAAATGATCCCGTCATCGGACCAGAGTGTGGCATGTTCCGGCGCGTGGCCGTTGCCCACGTGGACGGTCCACAGGCGCCCGCCGATACGCACCTGATCGTCCTGCGCGATGCGCCGGTAGCCCAGTGGGATGGGGTGCACGACGTCGGCGAAGTTGAAGGGACGGTCCGCCTTGCGCTTCGCCAGACGTTCCGCATCCATGCCCGCACGAAGGAAGAAGGTCTCCGATTCCGGCGTCATTGCGGTCTGCACATCGAGTGTCAGCATGCGGCCGAAGAGCCATGCTGTCCGTGTGGTGACGAGCTCCGCTCCCCTCTCCTGAAACCAGCCGACAAGGCCGATATGGTCCGGATGGTGGTGGGTGAGGATGACCCGGGTGACAGGCTTGCCGGAAAGCGGACCGGCGAGAAGCCCCTCCCATCCCTCGCGGCACCTGCGGGCGTTCAGGCCCGTATCGACAATCGTCCAGCCGTCCCCATCGTCGAGGATGTAGACGTTGACGTGATCCAGCGTCATGGGCAGCGGCAGGCGTGCCCACAGAATACCGCCGGCGACCTCGATGACCGAGGCCGCCTCCGGCGGTGTTTCGTGAGGAAACCGGATCGGCGCGCCTGCGCCGTCCATCAGGAGGCGAGCCCCTCCGCGTCAAGCGCGTAGAGCGGTTCGGCAGCCTCCCGCGCCGCGGCGCACAGGCCGGGAACGATGGCCATCACCTGTCGGATGTGCACCCGCGCAAGTGCTGCACGGTCTGCGTCGGATGGATCCGCCAGCACGCCCTTGAGCAGGTAGTGTCCGCCCAGAACCAGCGCGAACGCCCGAAGGAACGGCGTTGCCCCGGCAAACCGGTCGTTCATCGCCGCGTCGAGCAGCCAGCGCGTCGTCTCTGCAAGGCATTCCCCGGCTTCCTGCAGCGGATCGGCGAGCTCCGGGTTTGTGTCCCGTGCAGCCCGCGCGGTTTCCTCGATCTCGCCCAGCAGCGCGTCGGCGGCAACGCCGCCGTCCATGAGCTTGCGTCCAACGAGATCCATCGCCTGGATGCCGTTCGTGCCCTCATAGATCCGGGTCACCCGAACGTCGCGCGCAAATTGTGCCGCGCCGGTCTCCTCGACGAAGCCCATGCCGCCGTGCACCTGAATGCCGAGGTCCGCGACCTCAGACCCAGCATCGGTGCCAAATGCCTTCGCGATCGGGGTAAGGAACGCACCCCGTGCGGCCCACGCCTTAGCCTCATCGCCCTCGGTCGCCCGGGCCATGTCGAGGGAGAAGGCCGTGTCGAGGCAGATCGCCCGGGCGGTGCGGGTCAGCGCCTTCATCGTCATCAGCATGCGGCGCACGTCCGCATGGTCGACGATAGCACCCGAGCCTTCCACAGGAGTGCGGCCCTGGGTCCGATCAAGCGCGTAGGAAAGTGCTTTCTGATAGGCAGCCTCCGCAACCCCGACACCCTGCACACCGACACCGAGGCGGGCGTTGTTCATCATTGTGAACATTGCGGCCATCCCGCCATGCTCCGGCCCGACCATCCAGCCGGTCGCTCCGTCAAACTCCATCACCGCGGTCGGCGAGCCGTGGAGGCCCAGCTTGTGCTCAAGGCTGATCGGGCGGAGGCTGTTCGCAACGCCCGGATTGCCCGCCTCATCCGGCAGGTACTTGGGCACAAGGAAGAGGGAGATCCCTTTCGTTCCCGGCACACCGTCGGGCAGGCGGGCAAGAACCAGGTGGCAGATGTTCTCCGCCACGTCGTGATCGCCCCAGGAGATGTAGATCTTCTGTCCCGTCACCTTGTACGTGCCGTCGCCATTCGGTTCCGCCTTCGACCGCAGCGCACCCACATCGGACCCGGCCTGCGGCTCGGTCAGGTTCATGGTACCGGTCCAAGTGCCCTCGATCAGCTTGGGCAGGTAGAGCGCCTTGATCGCGTCGGAGGCGTGATGCTCCAGCGCCTCGATCTGCCCCTGGCTCATCAGCGGGTTCAGCGCGAGCGACAGGCAGGCGGAGTTCATCATCTCGCCCACGCAGGAGGTGAGCGTCATCGGCAGGCCCATTCCGCCGAAATCCGGATCCGCAGCCATGCCGACCCAGCCGCCCTCTGCGATCGCCTTGTACCCCTCGATGAACCCCGGTGCGGTGCGCACGACACCGTTTTCGAGGTGCGCGGGCTCAAGATCACCGGGCCTTTGCAGCGGTGCGAGCACATCTGCGGCAAGCCGTCCTGCCTCGGTGAGGATTGCCTCAGCGGTTTCCGCCGTTGCCTCCGCAAAGCGTTCCGTGGCAGACAGACGACCCGTGCCGAGCACGTGATCGAGCACGAATTGCATGTCTTTGATCGGGGCAGCGTAGGTCATCGACGGTCTCCTCCGGGCGGTGTTGGCAAGATTCGTAGGGCGATGAACACGGACTCTCAAGAAGAACGCCACGTTAGCGCGCTGCGGCTGTCGGAGGATCGTGACGGCGTTGGTGAGGCGGCGCGTCTGTTGCGCGCGGGCCATCTGGTGAGTTTTCCGACGGAGACGGTCTACGGCCTTGGCGCTGACGCGGGCGATGGTCGCGCCGTCGCCGCCGTCTATGACGCCAAGGGCCGGCCAAGTTTCAATCCGCTGATCGTCCATGTCCCGTCCGTCGAGCACGCGGAGGACCTGGTTGAGCTCGACGACGCGGCCCGCGCTATTGCGGCGGCGTTCTGGCCGGGTCCGCTTACGCTTGTCCTGCCCAAGCGGGCGGGCGCAGCCCTTTCCGATCTCGTGACCGCGGGGCTCGACACGGTCGCCCTGCGTGTCCCCGCGCATCCGCTCGCGCAGAGGCTTTTGCGGGAGGCGGACAGGCCCATTGCGGCGCCCTCGGCGAACCCGTCCGGCCGGATCAGTCCGACCACCGCGGATCACGTGCTCGACGGCCTGGGCGACCGGATCGCCGCGGTTCTCGATGGGGGTCCCTGCGAGGTTGGGCTCGAGTCGACCATCCTTGGATGGGACGGAGCCGGGCCGGTCCTGCTGCGCCCGGGCGGACTGCCGACCGAGGCGCTTGCCGCGGCGCTGGGTCAGGAGCCGCGTGTGGCGGGTGCGGCGGACGGTGTGGCCGCCCCGGGCATGCTGACCTCCCACTACGCACCGCGGGCGCGGGTGCGGCTCGACGTGTCCAAGCCCGTCGATCTCTCGGGGTTTCTGGGCTTCGGACCCGGCCTCGATGCACCGCTGAACCTGTCGGAGAGCGGAGATCTGAGGGAAGCTGCGGCGAACCTCTTTTCCCACCTCAGGCAGCTCGACGGTCGGGTGCCCGGGGACGGGACAATCTCCGTCGCGCCAATCCCCGAACACGGGCTGGGACGGGCGATCAATGATCGGCTCAGGCGGGCCGCTGCACCGCGCTGACCCGTCGCGTGACTTTGCGCGGACTTCGCGGTATCGCGGAGCATGACCGTTAAAAACGCCGACGATGCTTTCCTCGACAGCCTGCACAACGTGCTGCCCGACGATGTACTGGGCGGGGCCGAAGGAGGGTACTTCGAGGAACCCCGCGCCCGTTTCACCGGCCGCGCCGGTGCGATCGCCCGCCCCCGGGATACCGCCACGGTCTCCACGATCCTCCGCCAGTGCAACGAGGCCGGGGTGCCCGTCGTTCCCTATGCGGGGGGCACCGGCCTGGTCGGTGGGCAGGTGATGGGAGAGGGTCCGGTGCCCCTCCTCATTTCGATGGAGCGCATGACCGCCATCCGCTCTGTCGACACGACAGACAATGTCATGGAGGTGGAGGCAGGGGCCGTGCTCGCAAGCGTGCAGGAGGCGGCAGCGGATGCGGACCGTCTCTTCCCCCTGTCGCTCGCGTCCGAAGGGTCAGCGCGGATCGGCGGTGTGCTCGGGACGAACGCGGGCGGTGTGCAGGTGCTGCGCTACGGCAATGCCCGGGATCTGTGCCTCGGCATCGAAGCCGTGCTTGCCGATGGAACCGTCTTCAACGGGATGAAGCGGTTGCGCAAGGACAATACGGGCTACGATCTGCGCAACCTGATGATCGGGTCCGAAGGAACGCTTGGCGTCATCACGGCGGCGGTCCTGCGCCTCTATCCCGCAGCGCGTCAGACGGTGACGGCGGTCGTGGCGGTGCCCTCGGCCCGTACCGGGCTCGATGTGCTCAATCTGATGCGGGATCGAGGCGGGGCAATGCTCACGGCGTTCGAACTCATCCACCGGGCGGGGCTGGATTTTCTTGCGGAGACCCTGCCGGATCTGCCTGTCCCCTTTCCGGAGGGGCATGACTGGTACGCGCTGGTGGAGTTCACGTCCGGCGCCGGCCTCGACCTCGCTGAGCTCGGCGAAGGGGCGCTCGCGGAGGGAATGGAACGGGGTCTGATCCTCGATGCGGTTATCGCTCAGACCGAGGCGCAGCGCACGGCATTCTGGCAGGTGCGGGAGAGCATTCCCGAGGCCAATCGCCTGATCGGGTCGATCTCCTCCCACGACATTTCCGTCCCCGTCTCCCGCATCCCGGAGTTCATCGAGGCTGGACGTGCCGCCATCCGCGCGCTCGACCCTGCGCTGCGCATCAACTGCTTTGGCCATGCGGGCGACGGCAACCTGCACTACAACGTCTTTCCTCCGCAGGGGCAGAGCCGGTCCGATTTCGAGGGTATCCGTGCCGTGGTTAAGCGCACTGTCCACGACCTTGCGGACAGCTTCGACGGATCCGTAAGCGCGGAGCATGGCGTGGGGCGGTTGAAGGCGGGTGATCTCGTCCGCTACGGCGATCCTGGAAAGCTGGTCGCAATGCGCGCGATCAAGGCGGCGCTGGATCCGAAAGGCATTCTCAATCCGGGCGCCGTGCTGGGCACCCGCTAGGCACCCTTCCGCAGGGGAGCGAAAGGGCACCAGCAGGCGAAGCCCGGCAAGCAGCAGCCCGATGGGGGGGTATCGGACGATCCGACCCTCCGGCGATAGGTTTGAGATAGGGTTAACGCGGCGCTGTCAGGCACCTTCGAAGGCGCAGAGTGCGTGAACCTCCACGCCCATGCCCTCTAGCCGTTTGCGCCCACCCAGATCCGGTAAGTCGACGACGAACGCGCATCCGGCGACAGTTCCGCCGAGTTGTTCGATCAGTTTGATCCCGGCCTCCGCCGTGCCACCGGTCGCCAGCAGATCGTCGACGATCAACACGGATTCGCCGGGCTGTATCGCGTCCGTGTGCACCTCAACCGTCGCCTTTGCGTATTCTAGCTCATAGTCCTGGGCGATCACCTCCCCGGGCAGTTTGCCCGCCTTGCGGATCGGCACAAAGCCGACGGCAAGCTGGTGCGCGACTGCCCCGCCGAGGATGAAGCCGCGCGCCTCCAGACCGACCACCCGGTCGATCGGCAAGCCCGCATAGGGGTGGAGAAGGAGATCGATCGCCATGCGAAATCCGCGGGGATCGTTGAAGAGCGTCGTCACGTCCCGGAACATGATCCCCTCATGGGGGAAGTCGGGAATCGTGCGGATGTAGTCTTTGACGTTCATGCGGCTTGGCATTGCGTTTCTGTGTCCCTTGGCTGAGGCGCCCTGTCATGGCGGGCGGAGCCTAGGGGGTCGCGCAGTCCCGGGCAAGCCATCCGGGATGTGGTCTCGCGCGGCCGGCGCTCAGCGCCGGACGCCTGTCTTACTTGGAGGACCGGAAGGGCCGGTAGAGCGCTGCCGGCAGCCAAAGCAGGTGCGGCGTCGACCAGTCACGGCGGTCGGTCATCAGAAGTGCCCGTGCGGATTGAAGTGTCATGTTGCCTCCGATATGTTCTGTATGTTGCACGTCGTGTCGACGCATGGTAGATGTATATACATTGCCTGTGCGATTTTCAAGGGACCCCGCTAGAATGCCCAAAAAATCCGCGGAAAAGACCAGCCGCGACCGCAAATCCAGCACCGAAAAGGCGAAAAAGAAGTCGAGCCAACTCGTCATCCGTGTTTCCAAGGATGAGCGGGATGAGTTCGTCGCCCTGTGTGAGGAGCTCGACACCAGCGCCGCGCGGGAGATCCGCCACTTCATGCGCCGCTTCGTTGCGGAGCATGAATCCGGCGGATCAGCGCTCGGGTCGGTTGGCCTTCCGAGCGAACGGCAGTAGCCGGCGCAGGCCGCGCATTTCCATCCGGACACGCCGCCGGAACGAGGCGAGCGTCGCATAGCTGCTCTTGTGCAGATAGGTCAGGTGGGGCTGTCGCCAGTCCTGCCGCTGCTTGAGCGGGAGGAAATGCCGAGCAATCGATGGATGCATCTGTCGTCCTCCGTGTGTTTGTCACAAAAGTGTCGCACTAATGTTAAGATAAGGCAAACGAACGGGGACGAAAGCCCCTAAAATGAGACTTTCGACAGGTCTTTCCGGCTTATTTCCGGGGAGTTAGCCGATCACTCTGCCTGCAATGGCATCGAGTTTGCTCATCAACGCAGGGTCCCGTGCCTCCGGTGCAGTGAGTAGCGCGAACTCCAGGGCCTTGTCACAGCCGTGAGGGCAGTCCTGACGGTCTGCGCCGAGGAGCCCGGGCAGACGCTTCACCAGCCCCCGCGCCTTCTCCGCATTGCCGGTGAGGGTGCGGATGATGTCGGTCACATCGACCTCGCCATGGTCCGGGTGCCAGCTGTCATAGTCGGTGATCATGGCGACGGAGGCGTAGCAGAGCTCCGCCTCCCGTGCGAGCTTCGCCTCCGGCATGTTGGTCATGCCGATCACGTCGCAGCCCCAGACCTCCCGATAGAGCTTCGATTCCGCGAGGCTGCTGAACTGCGGCCCCTCCATGGCGAGGTAGGTGCCGCGGCGGTGGACGGTGATGCCTTCGGCCTCGGCCGCTGCCTGCGCGTGATCGGAGAGGCGCGGACAGGTGGGGTGCGCGACGGAGACATGGGCGACGCAGCCGGTGCCGAAGAAGGACTTCTCCCGCGCAAACGTCCGGTCGATGAACTGGTCCACGATGACGAAATCGCCGGGTGCCATCTCCTCCCGGAAGCTTCCGCAGGCGGAAATGGAGAAGAGGTCCGTGACCCCCATCCGTTTCATCACGTCGATGTTGGCCCGGTAGTTGATCGAGGTCGGGGAATAGCGATGCCCGCGCCCGTGCCGCGGCAGAAACACCATCCGCACGCCGTCGAGTGTGCCGGTGAAGACCTGATCCGATGGCACGCCCCACGGGCTGTCGACCGAACGCCACTCCGCCCCCTCCAGCCCCGCGATCTCATAAAGTCCCGAGCCGCCGATAACCCCGATCACCGTGTCCATTCTGCCCTCCTGTGCCATCCGCGCATTAACCCGGGGCCGGGCGACCCGGTCAAGAGGAGGCCCCGTCCCGCGCGGCGATCATCCCTGCGTAGTTCGCCTTCACGGTCTTTGTGTTCGGATGCTCCGGCCCGAGCGTTGCCTCGAGGATCACGATGGCCTGCTTGTAGAGCGGTTCCGCATCTTCATACCGCCCGGTGAGCCCGTAGAGCCCTGCGAGATTGTTGAGGTCGATGGCGAAGTCCGGGTGCTTCGCGCCGATGGTGTTGCGGTCGATCTCGATGGCTTGGTTGTATCGCGGTTCCGCCTCGTCATAGCGCCCAGTGGCCTCGTAGAG
>JBCBAP010000011.1:27567-82865 GCA_038532435.1 Pseudomonadota bacterium
TGGCTTGGTTGTATCGCGGTTCCGCCTCGTCATAGCGCCCAGTGGCCTCGTAGAGCCCTGCGAGATTGTTGAGGTGTGTGGCGAAGTTCGGGTGCTCCTCGCCGATGGTCTTACGGTCAATTTCGATGACCCGCTTGTAGATCAGTTCTGCCTCGTTATAACTCCCGGTGGCCCTGTAGAGTTCTGCGAGATTGTTGAGGCTCTCGACCTCTTCTGCCGACGCCTCGCCAAACTCTGCAATGGCGGCGTTCCGTTCGGCGATGGAGAGCGCTTCAGCCTCGGAGTAGTTGCCAACTCGCTCGGCATAGTCCGCGGCTTTATTCAACGACTTCCAAGATGACCTCAGCCGTGCTGCGTCGGCGAAATGGCGTGCGGCGTCGTGCCAGCGGACCTGTTGCTCGGCGATCTCACCCAGCGCAAACTCCGCATCGGCCTTGCGCATCACAGCGATGTCCGCCGCCGCAGAGATCCGTTCGAACGCATCCTGCGCCGTGTCGAGGTCGCCATCGTTGAGCGCTGCACGGGCCGCGTCCGCATCGGGGCCCGGCGCGTTGCCGATCCGGGACTTGAGGTCGGCTATGGTGGCCCTCAGTTCGGCGACGGTCTCGTCCTTGTCCGCAACCCGTGCCCGGAGCGCATCAAGCTCCGCGAGGAGGAGTGCGCGCGTCTCATGCCCCTGAGCCTCCGCCAGTTCCTGCTCAAGTACTTTGATCCGTTCAACGAGATAGTCGAACGCCCGATCTGCGCCATCACCGAGCGGTGGGTCCGGATTGGGAGGCGGCGGCTTGGATCCTTCCGGAAACCATCTTGTCCAGATCGCCCAGGCTGCGCCGCCAGCGATGACGACGAACCCAAGGAGTGCCGCGATATCTGGGCGGGCGAGCCATTCTCCAAAACCGATGATCTCGTCCACGCCAATCCACTCTACTCAACGGCGCAAGATTAGCTCAGCGGTGAGGATGCGTCACTCCCCCGGGCGTTTCAGCTCGAACACCTCGCGCACGGCGGTGTAGTCGCGATAGCCGAGGCGGGAAAGGGGGATGTAACGGGTGACATCGAAACGGCCATCGACCACGCAGTCGTTGCGCAGGTGTATTCCCGTAACCTCCCCGATCACCATAACGTTTGCCTCTCCGGGCAGATCCACGACCTTCCAGAGCTTGCATTCGAGGCTCGCCGGAGCTTCGGCTACGCGGGGGGCTGCGATGGTTTCGCAGGGGGCCTTGGTCAGGCCCGAGATCTCGAATTCGTCCTCGCCCTTGCCGTAGAACCCGGCGCTTGCATTCATCGCGTCGGTCAGCGCCTCGCTCACGATATTGGCGCAGAAGACACCGGTGGCGCGGACGTTGGCGACGCTGTCCTTCGCGTGCGGCTGGTCGGGCTTGCCGCCGGTGCTGGAGAACATGACCATGGGCGGTGCGTCCGCCAGCGCGTTGAAGAACGAGTAGGGTGCGAGGTTGGCCACCCCCGCCTCATCCACCGTGGAAATCCAGCCGATGGGCCGGGGCGTCACGATCGCCTTGAACGGATTGTGCGGCAGGCCGTGGCCGTCGGCGGGGCGGTAGAACATCGCTTGCTCCAAAACTCTTTGCGGGCGCTCAAGCCTCGTGCTACCGGAGTGCACTGCCGGAATAAAGGACGGACATCATGGGCTTCGCGCGGAACCGACGAGGGTAGCTTTCCAGCCCGCCCCTGCCAGCCTGCCGATCCGAGACCCATGCCATGTTCCGACTCTCTCCCGAAATGCCGGAGGACGCCTACGAGGTCGAACTCCTCTACGATCTGTGCTTTGCGCCCGGGCGCACGGCGCTGAGCTCCTACCGGTTGCGGGAGGGGCCACCGGTGGCCGAGCTCTGCACCGTGGCACGGGACGAGTATGACGTTATGTCCGGAGCGATCCGCTACTGGCCGGTGGAGATCGGTACAGCACCCGCGCTGCTTCTCGGCCCGATTGCGGTGCACCCTGTGCGGCAGGGCGAGGGGTTGGGCGGGCTGCTTATCGAAACGACGCTGGAGCGGGCGGAGGCGCTTGGCTGGGCCCGGGTGCTTCTGGTCGGTGACGAGCCCTACTACCGCCGTTTCGGGTTCGAGAAGGTGCCGGTGCTGTTCCCGCCACCGACGAACCCGGACCGGGTGCTTGGCTGCTGCGTCAATGGAAGCCTCCCGTTCGAACCGGCGGAGGTCCGGTCCACCACCCGCTGAAGCGATGGACGTGCCGCGCGGTATCGACCCGATCATGCGCGGTCGCTAGTTTGAACGCGCATTGGTGAGGAGTGCTGGTCGGATGCCAAGCCCGGAAAGCATAAAAGCGCGGCGTGCGCTGCGGAAGGAAACTGTCGATCCGTCCGTATCGCTCGCGGATGAACGGACCGGGTGGGACGCGGTCTGCACAGAGCTGCCGATTGCGCCCGGGCGTCAGGCCGGAAATGGTGGAGATCTGCGGCGTTCCGGCGGCGCAACTCACGCCCGCGGGCCCACAGGATGCACCGCTCATCGTCTACGCCCATGGCGGTGGCCTTGTGGCGGGATCGATCCCCACCCACCGCGCCTTTGCCTCGCGGATCGCTGCGGCGACCGGATGCCAGGTGATCCTGCCCGCGTATCGGTTACTGCCCGAGCATCCGCTTTCCATCCCCAGTGATGACCTGATCGCGGTCACGCGGGATGTGGTGGCGCGACTGGAGGATCGGAAGAGGCGGGTCTTTCTGGGAGGGGACAGTTCCGGAGCGGGCCTTGCGATCAGCTCGATGGTCAGGCTGAAGGATGAGCATGACATCCTGCCTGCGGGGTTCTTCGCGATCTCCGGTGCGTTCGATGCGACGCTTTCCGGGGAGAGCATCCGGACGCGGGATCGGGAAGATCCGGTCCTGTCTGAAGCGGTCCTGCGGCACTGGCAGTCCCAGCTTGGCGGCTTCGATCTTGCGGATCCGATGATCTCGCCCCTGTTCGCAGACCTGAGCGGGCTGCCGCCCGCGCTTCTCCTGGTCGGGGAGGACGAGGTCTGGCTAGATGATTCAGTTCGGCTTCACGCGAAGCTGACCGCGGCGAACATTCCGAGCGATCTGCGGATCTTCGACGGGATGTGGCATGTCTGGCCAATGACCGAAGGGTTGCCGGAATCGGAGGAGGCTTTGTCGCTGATTGCAGAGTTCATACAGCGGCACAGGTGACCGTCAGACCCTCGTGATTGCGCCGCGCTCCCGAAGCCACGCCTCCGCCGCCGGTCGCACGGACTGCACGCCGCTCAGGCAGGCCTCGTCGATCACTGCGCGGAACGCGCGAATGTCGATCTGTCGGATCAGGTGCTTGACCGGGCCGATCGAGGCCGGTCGCATGGACAGGGTGCGCAGGCCCATCGCGGTGAGACACGCGGCCTCGAGCGGTCGGCCCGCATCCTCGCCACAGAAGCTCACCGGCGTGCCCGCGGTGGCGCAACGCTCCACGATCTGCCGGATGAACGTGAGAAAGCTCACGTTCAGCGTGTCATAGCGGCGCCGGACGCGCTCGTTTTCCCGGTCCGCGGCAAAGAAGAACTGCTTCAGATCGTTGCCGCCGATTGACAGGAAATCCGTCAGCTCGAAGAACTGGCCGGGAGCAAAGGCGAGGCTCGGCGTTTCCAGCATCGCCCCGATCTTGAGATCGGAGGGGACGGTATGGCCCATCGCCTCTTCCCGCGCGAACTCATCGAGCACGATCTGGCGCGCCGCCTTGAACTCCTCGAACTGCGCTACCATCGGGAACATGACCAGCAGCGGACGCCCCTCTGCCCCCCGCAGCAGGCTCTGTATCTGCATGCGCATCACGCCGCGGCGGTCGAGGCCGACGCGGATCGCGCGCCAGCCGAGCGCGGGGTTGGGCTCTTCCTGCGGCTTCAGATAGGGCAGCACCTTGTCCGATCCGATGTCGAGCGTGCGGAAGATGACGGGCCTGCCACGGGCCGCGTTCATGATCCGGGAATAGAGGGCGGCCTGCTGGGCGCGCTTGGGCACGCTGGCGCGGATGAGAAATTGCAGCTCGGTCCTATAGAGACCGACGCCCTCGGCACCCGAGCTCTCAAGGCTGGGAAGGTCGGCCATGAGCCCCGCATTCATGTGCAGGGCCACGGTCGTTCCGCAGGTCCCGCAGGCGGGCAGGTCCCGCAGGGCGCTGTACTGCTCCTGCGCCTCCGCCCGCATCGCGAGCTTCTCGAGGAACGCGGAGCGGACCGTATCCTCGGGCCGCAGGTGCACGATGCCGCTGTCCCCGTCCACGAGAATCGGGTCGCCGTCGAGCGCCTCCCGTGTCACCTTCTGCGCCTGCACCACAAGCGGGATCGCGAGCGCCCGGGCCACGATAACCGCGTGGGAGCTGACCGCACCTTCCTCCAGCACGACGGCCTTCAACCGGGTGCCATAGTCCAGCAGCTCTGCCGGGCCAAGGTTGCGCGCGACCAGCACCGCGTCCGCGGGCAGGGCGCTCGCCCCCGTCTTGCGCCCCGACAGGATGCGCAGCAGCCGGTTTGAGAGATCGTCGAGGTCGCTCAGGCGTTCCCTTAGGTAGGCGTCGGTCGCGCGGGCCATCTTCGTCCGCGTGGCGGACTGTTCCTTTTCAACGGCCACCTCCGCGGCGAGGCCATTGTCGATGCCCGCCTCGATCCGGGCGATCCAGCCCTTGTCGCGGGCGAAGAGTCGGTATGTCTCCAGCACATCCCGCGCCTCGCTCGCGTCATCGACGGCGTCATGGTCGACCATCTCGTCGACCTCCCGCCGCAGCGTGTGCAGTGCCGCGTGCAAACGCCGCCGCTCCGCTTCCGGATCGTCGGTCACAGGATTGGTGACGACGATCTGCGGCTCATGCAGGACGACCGTGCCCGCCGCGGCCCCCTCTTGGCCCACGACCGCCTGGATGAAGATCGGGCGCGAGTGGGGGCGGACCTGCGCCATGGGACCATCACCGAGGAAGGCGCCGAGCTCCGCCATCTCCGCGATAACCATCGCGATGACCTCGAGGCCATGGACATCATCCTCGGAGTAGGCGCGGGCCTCCCGATCCTGCACAACGAGAACGCCAAGTGCCTCCCCGAGGCGTTGCACGGGTACCCCGAGGAAGGAGGAGAAGACCTCCTCCCCGGTTTCGGCGAAGTAGCGGAAACCCCTGGTGTTCGGCGCATCGGCGGTGTTGATCGGCGTACCGCTTTCCGCCACGCGACCGACGAGCCCCTGCCCCATGCGCATGCGGGTCTGGTGCACCGCCTCCGGGTTCAGACCCTCCGTCGCACAGAGCTCGAGCGTCCGACCATCGCGCTTGAGATACACGGAGCACACGGCCGTCTCCATCGTGCCGGCGATCAGCCGGACGATGCGGTCCAAACGCTCCTGCCCTCCCGCGCCGGATGCCATGGCATCGCGCAGTTTCTGCAGCAGCACCCGGGAGGTCGCTCCTCGGATGGGGCTGGCCGGGGTCATCGGATCAGGCTTTCTCCAGCTCGAAGGCGTCGTGCAGGGCCTGCACGGCAAGCTCCATGTACTTCCGGTCCACCAGCACAGAGACCTTGATCTCCGACGTGGTGATGACCTTGATGTTCACGCCCTCATCTTTCAGCGCGGTAAACATTTTCGAGGCGACGCCCGCGTGGGAACGCATGCCGATCCCGACGATGGAAACCTTCGCCACCTCCGGATCCACGATCAGCTCCGGGAAGTCGATCTCACCGCGCGTCTTCGCGTCATCGAGCGCCTTCTGCGCCCGCGGAACCTCGTCCACCGGGCAGGAGAAGGTCATGTCCGTGAACCCTTCCTCGGAGATGTTCTGGATGATCATGTCCACGTTCACACCCGCTTCCGCCAGCGGGCCGAAGATCGCGGCCGCGACCCCGGGCTTGTCCGCCACGTTGAGGAGCGTCACCTTCGCCTCGTCCCGGACATAGGCCACGCCGCTGACAACATTCGATTCCATGATCTCATCCTCATCGCAGACGAGCGTGCCTGGCTCGTCGGAAAAACTTGAGCGCACGGCGAGCCGCACCTTGTAACGCATCGCCAGCTCGACGGAGCGGGTCTGGAGCACCTTGGCTCCGAGAGAAGCAAGCTCCAGCATCTCCTCATAGGCGATCTTTTCGAGCTTGCGCGCCTTCGACGTGATGCGCGGGTCGGTGGTGTAGACACCATCCACGTCCGTGTAGATATCACACCGCTCCGCCCCCAATGCTGCGGCGAAGGCGACGGCCGTGGTGTCGGACCCGCCCCGGCCGAGCGTGGTGGTCCGGCCCTCCGGACTGATCCCCTGGAACCCGGCGATCACCGCGTGAGTGCCTTCCGCGAACTTCGCGTTCAGGTTCTCGGTCCCGATATCCTCGATCCGCGCGATGCCGTGCGCCGCGGTGGTGCGGACCGGCACCTGCCATCCCTGCCAGGAGCGGGCGGGCACGCCCATTTCCTGCAGGGTCAGGGCCATCAGGCCGCTGGTGACCTGTTCCCCCGAGGCGACGACCGCGTCATATTCCCGCGCATCGTAGAAGCCGGGATGGTTCGCACCCTCCGGCTTCGCCGCGTCCCGCACCCAGCCGACCAGCTCGTTGGTCTTGCCCGACATCGCGGAGACGATCACGGCGACTTCATAGCCGGCGTCGACCTCTTTTTTCACCTTCAAGGCGGCATTGCGAATACGGGGGAGGTCGGCGACGGAGGTGCCGCCGAACTTCATGACCAAACGGGGCATGGCCGGTCCTGACGTGACTTAGGTTGCAATCCGCGCCGTCTTTAGCCCGCGCAGGGGCAGGTCGCAAGGGAGGGGCGGGCAATCAGACCCTGTTGGACCGGATCACCCGGTCGCTGATATGCTCACGTGGCATTTCTTGAGCAGAGGACCGCCGATGATCGCCCAACACATCCGCACCCCGGGGATCATCCTCGGCACGGAACGTCTCGACGCCTGTCTGCGTTTTTATCGGGACACGATTGGTCTGCCCGTCTGGTTTGAAAAGCCGGGTCTCGTCTGTCTGCGCTTCGGCGACGGCTATCTGATGATCGAGGGCGGCGGGGTGGCCAACGAGGGCCGAAAATCCAACGCGCAGAACCCCACAATGCTCCGCTTCAACGTTGATGATGTGGATGCGGCGGCGCAACGGCTGGAGGAAGCCGGGGTCAAGGTGGCCGTCACCCAGTATGCCTGGGGAAGGGTCGGCACGTTCATCGATCCTGACGGCAATGCCTGTGAACTGAAGGACGCGGATGATCCTTTCTTCGCCACCTGAGCGAACCGGTCACGGCCCCCGGCAGGGATCTTCCTCCAGGATGTCACCGCAGGGATAGATGGCGTTGAGCGCAAGGATCGCCTGTAGCGCCGCGGACGGCGCACGTTCCGGAAAGTGCGTCTGGAAGAGCTGCCGGGCGGTGCCGTCTGAAAACAGCCGGAAGATCCGGGACTGCAGGAACACCGCAAGGTCCGGCCGCCGCGGTGCGGTGGCGAGCGCGTAGGCCTCGTAGGAAAACGTCACGTTCTCGCTGTCGACCACGTCCTCGCAGCCCGATACGCCGCTTTCGGTCGCGTCCGCGAGCATCGCACGGATGATGTCGAGATCGCCGAAGTAGTATTCGAACTCAGCGGCACAGATGCGGGCGATCCCTTCCTCGTGGCTGGACACATCCTCGTCGCGGATGATGCGGCGGCCCTTGAGCGACTTTACCCGTCCCTGCTGTATGGCGATGTTGACCGCCGCTGGAGCGGTGGTCTCAGCCAGCGAGCCGACGATCGTGTCGCCGCCCACCGCGGCAGGATTGCGCAGGTAGCCGACACCGGAGGCGAAGACGAGGTTGGTGAACAAAAACTCGTTTGCCCGGTCCATGGTGACGGAGGTGGGGTCGCACAGGATGTCGATCCGGTCTTCGGGGGAGGTGGAGCGCAGCTTCCCGAAACGTTCCTTCGACTTGACCCAGACAACCTCGATCCTCTTGTCCGTCACCCGTGGGTCGAAGGCGCGGACGCAGAGCTGGGCGAGAAACCCGTTCACGCCCAGCGCCGCCGCTGGATCCTCGAAGGAGAAGGGTTTTGCGTCCTTCCGGAAGCCGATCCGGATGGTCTCTTCCTGCGTCAGTGCGGGTGCGGCACCCAGCAGGACGGCGAGTGCCGCACCGATCAGCCGCCTCACACCACGCCCTCCACCGGCAATTCCCGGGGCGGCGGTGCAGTCCATGCGGACAGGTAGGTTGCGGCGAATGCCACAAGGGAGGCCTGAAGGATCAGGAACCAGTAGACGAGCACCGCATTCTGCCCCGGCCCCGCGATCAGCGGGCCGAGCGCATTGTAGGTCACGATGAGCACCAGTGCGGCGAGTGCTGCGTGGCACATGGGCACGCGGAACCTCTGCCAGACACCCAGCAACGTGTTCGTGTCCGCAGAGGAGCTCGAATGCGCGAGCGGCGTGAAGATGCCCTGCAACCCCCCGAGAAGCGCGTAGGCGAGGTAGAACGGGATGAACTTGATGAAATTGTCCATCCCCTTCGACAGCTCGTTCGCGAGGCCGAGGAACAGGATGAAGTAGAGCCCGAACAGCATCAACGCAGAGATAAGGTAGGACCAGACGAACACGCCAAGGAACTGGCGGACCGGATAGGTCCCGTTCGTGCGCTCCCAATCCCGCCATCGACCCCCGGCCTCTGCCCGCTGCTGGATCGACAGCGCCATCAGGCTCGACGGCCCATAGGTCACGATCACGATCAGCGTCTGAAGTGCGGCCGTGGAAATCGGCGAGAAATCCGCGAACGGCGGGTTGTAGGACATCACCGTCGCGATCCAGGTGAGGCCCAGCACCAGCATGCCGATGCTCAGCAGGATTGTGAGGATCCGGTCCCAGTTTACCGCCTCCTCCTCCCGCCGATCCTCAATCTTCAGAAGGAAGTCCGCAAACATCGGATCGAGCGTGTCAGGCACCGCCGGATCATTCTCCAGATACACCGCGATCAGCGCGCAGACGTCGCGGTGCACCGTCTCGGTCTTACCGAAAAGGGTCCGCCACTTGCGCACCGCCTGATCATGTTTTGCCGGATCCCGGTCCATGGTCTCCTGCTGGGCGATGTCCGACAGCAGGATCACGGCGCCGTTGATATCGTCGATAAGGTCGGACACGTCCCGGCGCAGCTCACGCACCATAGGCTCGAACCGGTTGGTCACGTCGACCCGGGGCCACTGCGCCTGTTCGGAAAGGAGCCAACGGTCGAGCAGCGTGATCCGCCGGATCCGCTTCGCGAACTCCTCCGCTTCGTTTTCCCCGAGCACTGAGGATGCGGACGCGATCATGATCTCCGCCTGCTCGAGATCTGTCTCCGCCCGCGCGCTCATCTGTGCCCGGTCAAAGCGGGTGTTGAGCACAAGCTGGGTCAATTGCTTCACAAACGGCGGGATCCCGATCGACCGGTGCGCCCAGGCGCGGAAGGTCAGCTCCACCTCCTTGAGGTAGGGAAGATGGGTCAGCACGCCGACCAGACCGAGGCTCACCGCCAGGGGCCAGCTGGGATCGTCGAACTTGTAGGGTGCCTCCGAGGCTGTGGGTTGCCCGGCCACCAGCCCGAAATTGAGCTGCACGATCACGGACCAGATGAACGATCCGCCCCAGCTCAGCACGCTGAACACCGTGGCCATCATGATCACGTAGATCAGATAGGCCTGGATCACCGCCACCGTCCCGCGAAGGTCCCCCGGCGGCATCAGGCGGAGGATCTTTTCGGGCTCCTCATCGGCGTTGAAGACATGTTCGTTGAACAGGCGGTTCCAACTGAACACCATCAGAACGATCAGGCCGACGACGTAGGACAGCAGGAACATCGGTTCGACGACGCCAAGGTCCCACCACGGCGTCGGCTCCGGCGCGGTGGGCCAGAGGCTGTTGGGCAACAGATCCATTGTACGTTTCCTCGCCTGACAGGTCAGGCAGGCTTGAGTTTACTCACACTTGTTCACTTCCGGATTGCACGGATTGAACGCCGCACCCGGCATGGTCTGAGCTGCGACAAGCATGGAAACGACAGCGAGAAGAGTGAAAAGACGCATGATTTCGCTCACTTGGCACGGATGGTTAAACGTAAACCAGACCTACCGGAAGTTGTGATTCGTCACAAGCGTTCCGCTGGAGCGAACACTGATCCATTTGGATCATCTCGCTGAATAAAACTGGCTAATTCGTCTTTCGGCCGAAAAAGGGAAGCGGCGCGACCGGGATGTCGTCTTCCACAAGTGCTTTCGCGTCTTTCCATGTTGCTTCGCCATGGATCGCGCGGGCCTTTGCGTCGCCTTCATGGATCCGGCGGGCTTCCTGCGCGAAATCATCACCGACATAGTCGGATTCAGCCTCGATCTTCGCCTTGAGCAGCCGAAGGGCCGCCTCCGCCGGTGACTGGGGTGCGGTCAGTTCCGTGCCCCCATCCTCGTCGCTGGCGCCGAGGCGTGGCGCCATGATTGCCTTCTCCACATCCGTTGAGCCGCAGACCGCGCAGGACAGGTGTCCCGACGCCGACAGTCTGTCAAAGGCTGCACTGTCCTGAAACCAGGATTCGAACCGATGATCGTCCGAACATTTCAGCGTGTACTTGATCATATTTCGCTATTGGCTCTCCGAGTCTCAAAGACGCCCCAACTTGGGGCAGGATTGCAGGAAGTTCAATCATACTTCTCTGCGACACACTCTCCTGCTAGGGGAGAGGCCCGGTCACCCCAGCGTTTCGGAAGTCTGCGACGGTCATGAAAGCGAGTTGGTGGGTTTTTGCATGTGTCATCGTGCTCAGCGGGTTCGCCGCTGCGGCGGTGACCCGCGCGGATGGCACGGCGATTGCCGTGTTCCTCGTCGTGCTGCTTGTCGGCGGCGTCGTGGCCGGTTCGCTCTGGCTGCTTCTGATGGAGCCGGAGATGCAGCAGACATCCCAGCGCTCGCGAGGCCGTTTCCCGCAAGGGTTCGGGCAGGCGTTGCTGAACCAGATGCCCGTCCCGGTGATGGTGATCAACGCCCGCGGCCAGGTCTCCTATTTCAACGAGGCGGCACAGGCCACCGTGGCCCGTGTGGCGATTGGCAGCCACTACTCGACCTTCATCCGTGCGCCCCGGTTTGTGGACGGGGTGGATGGCGTGCTCGCCGACGGGGCGAGCCGGGACGTGGATTTCGCGGTTCTGGGGGGTGGTGAGCAGCAGTTCATTGCGCAGATCAGCATGCTGCCAGCGGGCGGAGACTTCGGCCCGGGCCGCCAGGTGCTCGTGCTTCTGGACGATCAGACCGAACGATGGCGCGTGGAGCAGACGCGGAGCGACTTCATCGCCAATGCAAGCCACGAGCTGCGAACTCCGCTCGCCTCCATCCTCGGCTATATCGAGACACTCCAGGGACACGCCAAGGACGATCCGGAGGCACAGTCCCGGTTCCTCGGCATCATGGACCGACAGGCCAAACGCATGCTGCGCCTTGTCAAGGATCTGATGTCCCTCAGCCGCATCGAGATGTCAGAGCATATGCGGCCGGAGGAGCTGGTCGACATCTTCGACCTTGTCCGGGAGGTCTCCGCCTCCCTCGAACCCATCGCTGCCCAGTATGAGGCGCAGGTTCGCGTCCTGCTCCCGGAAGGGGGCGTGTGCGTGCAGGCCGACCGGGACCAGCTTGCCCAGGTGTTAGTGAACCTCATCGAAAACGCGCTTCGCTACGGTGGCCCCTTTCCGGAGGTCGACATCGTCCACGGGGAGAACAATCCGAAGTATCCCGACATGGTCGGCATCATCGTCCGCGACCATGGGCCGGGCATCGAGAAGGATCACATCCACCGGCTGACGGAACGATTCTTCCGTATTTCGCCGAAGCAGGATCGGGACAAGGAATCCACGGGGCTGGGCCTTGCGATCGTCAAACATATCCTGAACCGCCATGGCGGGGAGCTTGATATCACTTCGGAAATGGGCCGGGGCAGCGAGTTCTCGATCTGGCTGCCCGCACTCAGGGGCGAAGTGACGCCAACGTCATCAAACGAAATAAAGTCACTAAAAACAGTATCTTAAACTGTCATAAATCTTAAACCAACCGACGATAGAACTCGGGCGCGCCGCGTCTGCGGGCAGAATTCCTGGGTCGGTGAAGGCCCTGGAAAATCAGAACCTAAACGGAGTGTTCCTTTGAAAACCGCACGTATCGTTGCGCTCGCAATGGCAGGCGTCATTGCTGCAGCCGCATCCGCACAAGCTCGCGATCAGATCAAGATCGTCGGGTCGTCCACCGTCTTCCCGTTCTCCACGGCAGTGGCCGAAGCGTTCGGCAACAAGACCGAATTCCGCACGCCGATCGTTGAGTCCACCGGGTCCGGTGGCGGTCTGCGTCTGTTCTGCGCCGGCGTCGGGACGGAGCATCCGGACATCACCAACGCGTCCCGCCGGATGAAGTCCTCCGAGTTTGAAGAGTGCATGGCGAACGGTGTGACCGACATCACCGAGTCCGTTGTCGGGTATGACGGCATCGTCGTTGCCAACGCAAACTCCGCGCCGGTCTACAACCTGACCCGCGAGCAGATTGTTCTGGCGCTGGCGGAAAATGGCCCGAAGCCGACCATGTGGAACGAGATCGACCCGGCGCTGCCCGCGGTGAAGATCGAGGTCCTCGGCCCGCCGCCGTCCTCCGGCACTCGCGACGCGTTCGAAGAGCTCGTGATGGAGGAGGGCTGCGAGAACCTCGCCGAGGTTGACTGTGACGGTGTCTCCATCCGTGAGGACGGTGTTTACATCGATGCCGGTGAGAACGACAACCTGATCGTGTCCCGCCTGCAGGCGAACCCGACCGCGCTGGGCGTGTTTGGCTTCTCCTTCCTCGATCAGAACTCCGACGTGATCCACGGCTCCATCGTGGACGGCGTTGAGCCGACCTTTGAGAACATCGCATCCGGCGACTACCCGGTTTCCCGCTCCCTCTACTTCTACATCAAGAAGGCGCACGTGAGCGTGATCCCCGGCATGTCCGAGTACGCAGCCGAGTTCGTGTCCGACGAGGCGGCTGGCGAAGACGGCTACCTCGTTGATCTCGGCCTGATCCCGCTGCCGTCCGCGGACTTCGTGTCCAACGCGCAGAACGTGATCGAGCTCAAGAACATGACCGCGAGCGACTTCGAGTAAGTCCTCCCGACCTCTGGTGAGAAGGGGCGCCCCGCGGCGCCCCTTCTTTCGTTTGAGCCCTTTCTGAAGGCCCGATGAAGGTCGGTTTGCGCACAGATGACGTGGCGTGATTTCCGCGCGATCCAAACTGTCACAAAAACGTAATGGAGCCGACATAGAAGCGCGACGAAGGTCGGGCATGCCAAGACACACAACCTGTCCGTCCGCCGCTCTATCTGGAAGGGTTTCAGCGTGCTCATCTTCACAGCATTGATCGTCGCCTGCATGGCGATCGCCTTCTTCGCCCTGTCCCGCAATCGCGCGGTGGCGGCGGCAGGCGGGACCCTCGCGACGCTTCATTCGCGTCCCAGCTACCACGGTCTCTACTCGCTTCTCTGGACCCTGATTGCGGGCTTGGGCGTTCTCTTCGTTGTTGGCATAGGCTGGTCGATGCTGCTGGAAAACAGCCTCATGGGCCAGATCGCCGAAGCCCTGCCCGAGGCGCAACGGATCGAGCATCAGCTCGTTCTGTCCGATGCACAGGCCATTTCGAGCGGTGGTATCGCCTCCCGCACCGACGAACTTCGCCTCGCGATATCAGAGGCTTATGCAAGCGGCGAGAACCTGCGCCTCTGGGGCACGGCGATCCTCGCGCTCCTTGCCGGTGGCGCGGCCGGATACCTCACATACTCCCGGGTCTCCGCCGGATGGCGCGCGCGCAACCGGTCGGAAATGATCATCCGCGGCATCCTGCAGTTCTGCGCCATCGTCGCGATCCTGACGACGATCGGCATCGTCCTGTCGCTGATCTTCACCACGCTCGATTTCTTCGCCTCCATCGGCTGGCGGGTCGACATGTTCCTCTTCGGCACCAATTGGTCGCCACTGTCCGGGGTGTCCGCGGGCAAGCTCGATCCGGAGAAGGTGGGCGCGATCCCGCTTTTCGTTGGGACGTTCATGATCACGATCATCGCGATGCTGGTCGCGGTACCGGTTGGCCTCTTCGCCGCCATCTATCTCAGCGACTTTGCATCCAACCGGACCCGGTCTTGGGCCAAGCCGATGCTCGAGATCCTCGCGGGCGTGCCAACGGTCGTCTACGGCTTCTTCGCCGCGATCACGGTGGCCCCGGCGATCCGGGACGCTGGCAACTTCCTCGGGCTCGATGTTTCGAGCTCGTCCGCACTCGCCGCGGGCGTCGTGATGGGGATCATGATCATTCCCTTCATCTCTTCCCTGTCGGATGACGTGATCAACGCGGTGCCGCAGACGCTGCGGGACGGCTCCTACGGCCTCGGCGCGACGAAGGCGGAGACGATCCGCCAGGTCGTTTTGCCCGCTGCCCTGCCCGGCATCGTCTCCGCGATCCTGCTCGGCATTTCCCGCGCGGTTGGAGAGACCATGATCGTGGTGATGGCCGCCGGCCAGGGCGCGAACCTCACCTGGAACCCGCTGGAGGCGGTCACGACGGTCACGGTGCAGATCGTCATGCTCTATACCGGGGACACCGACCTTGCGACCGCGTCCGGCCCGGTGTTCGCGCTCGGCTTCACGCTCTTCTGCGTGACGCTCGCTCTCAACGTGATCGCGCTCCGGATCGTCCGGCGCTACCGCGAAATGTACGACTAGGAGACCGGCGTCATGGTCGATATGACAGAAATCTCGAAGGTCCACGGATCGCCGGAGTCGGCGAGACGCCTCGGGCGGCGCAAGATGGCGGAGATCCGGCTGCAGGCCTACGGAATCCTCGCGATCTTTGCCGCGGGTGCGGCACTCGTGATCCTGCTCTGGTCCACTTTCGTGACGGCGCGGTTCGCGCTTTCTGAGACCTACGTCACGCTGCCGATCAACCTCTCGCAGGAGGCAATCGATCCGGAGAACACCCGCGATCCCGCGGTCATCCGGCAGGCGTCCTTCCCGCGCATCGTGCGCGATTCAGTGCGGGAGGCGTTTCCTTACGTGACCGGACGGACGGACCGCCGGGCGCTCGCGGATCTCTATTCCGGCGGGGCAGGCTATGAGCTGCGAGACGAAGTGATGGCCGATCCCTCGATGATCGGCCAAACCATCGAATACAGGCTGCTCGCCTCGGATGTCGTCGATCTCTACATGAAGGGCGAGTTCGGAGCGCTGGAGGAGCAAGCCAACAGCGCGGCCATAACTCTCTCTTTCATCGATGAAGAGACGGTGTTCCTCACGGCGGACAGCGACATCTTCACGCCTGCACTTGCGCTCGTCCGCGAGGATCTTGCGGATCAGGCGGTGCGTGTGAGGGACGAGGCTGCGCGCCAGAACGCGGGCGTGGAAGCGTTCGAGCGGATCGCATCCGCGGCGGCGAGTGACGAGGATCGCGCAGCGGCACAGGCCGAGGTCTCGACCCGGACCGTGGTGCGCGACAACCTCCTCACCCAGGCCGAGGATCTGGAGCGTCGGTCGCGCGACGTGAACACGGTCGAGGCGTTGCAGCGGAGCAACCCATCGCTCCTCTTCAACGTCAACGGTGGCTGGCTCAAGCTCGTGACCATGGGCAACAACACTGCCGAGGCGAAGGTGGTCGTTCCGATGGACGAGCTGGTGGCCCAGCCGGGGACCTATCAGTTCTTCGTCAACCCGACGTCCGAACAGGCCCGGCCTATCGACGACAACAAGATCGTCTGGATCGAGACCCTGCGCGCGCAGGATCGGGTCGAGGAACAGTTCAACTGGCGCTTCTTCCAGAGTGGTGACAGCCGGGATCCGGAGCTTGCGGGCATCTGGGGTGCGGCGGTCGGGTCGTTCTGGACCATGCTCGTTACCTTCGTGATCGCCTTCCCGGTCGGCGTGCTCGCCGCGATCTACCTCGAGGAGTTCGCGCCGAAGAACCGGATCACTGACTTCATCGAGGTGAACATCAACAACCTCGCCGCGGTTCCGTCGATCGTCTTCGGCCTCCTCGGCCTGTCGGTGTTCCTGGGCGTGTTCGGCATGCCGCGATCCGCGCCGGTGGCCGGGGGGTTCACGCTGGCGCTTATGACGCTTCCCACGATCATCATCGCCTCACGTGCGGCGATCCGGGCCGTGCCGCCGTCCATCCGCGACGCAGCGCTCGGCCTCGGCGCATCGGAAGTGCAGACGGCGTTCCACCATGTGCTTCCGCTCGCGATGCCCGGCATCCTGACCGGCACGATCATCGGTATGGCGCAGGCGCTGGGGGAGACGGCGCCGCTGATCCTGATCGGCATGGTCGCCTTCATCGTGGAGATCCCCGGTGGTGTAACCGATCCTGCGACGGTGTTGCCGGTGCAGGTGTTCCGCTGGTCGGACTTCCCCGAAAGAGCCTTCGAAGCCCGCACCGCGGCGGCGATCTGTGTGCTTCTTTTCTTCCTCGTCCTCATGAATGCCTTTGCGGTCTTCCTGCGGAAACGCTTTGAGCGTCGCTGGTAGCGCGTTACATCGAAGGGACCCTCGAAATGACGAATATGCGCATGACTGAAAAGAACCTCGACCATCGCGAAATCAAGATCGAATCCCGCGGGGTGGACGTCTTCTACGGCGACAAGCAGGCCATCAACTCGGTGGACGTGGACATTCTCGACAACACCGTCACCGCTTTCATCGGTCCGTCGGGCTGCGGCAAGTCCACGTTTCTGCGGTGCCTGAACCGGATGAACGACACGATCGACATTGCCCGGATCACCGGACGCATCGCCATCGATGGGGACGATATTTATGACAAGTCCGTTGACCCGGTTCAATTGCGCGCCCGGGTTGGCATGGTGTTCCAGAAGCCGAATCCGTTCCCGAAGTCGATCTACGACAACATCAGTTACGGGCCGCGCATCCACGGGCTTGTGGGCAACAAGGCGGACCTTGACGACGTGGTTGAGCAGTCCCTGCGACGTGCGGCGCTTTGGGAAGAGGTCAAGGATCGCCTGAACGAGCCGGGCACCGGCCTCTCCGGCGGTCAGCAGCAGCGTCTGTGCATCGCGCGGGCCGTGGCGACCGCGCCGGAAGTGCTGCTGATGGACGAGCCATGCTCCGCTCTCGATCCGATCGCGACCGCGCAGGTCGAGGAGCTGATCGACGAACTGCGCCGGGACTACTCGGTGGTAATCGTGACGCACTCCATGCAGCAGGCGGCACGGGTCAGCCAGAAGACCGCGTTCTTCCACCTCGGCACACTTGTCGAGTATGGCGACACGAACCAGATCTTCACCAACCCTGTGGACAAACGGACGCAGGACTACATCACCGGTCGCTTCGGCTGATCCGGACGACGACGGGAAGGGATGAGATGGGCTCTGGCCCCCATATCGTATCGGCGTTTGACGATGATCTGATCGCTGTTCAGGCCAAGATCTCCGAAATGGGGGGGCTTGCCGAAGACCTGCTTGCCAACGCGCTTGAGGCGGTGAAGACCCGCGATGCAGCGCTCGCGCAGGAGGTTATCGCGCGGGACAAGCGGCTCGATGCGCTCGAGTTCGAGCTTGATGAGCTGGCGACCCGGATCATCGCGCTGCGGCAGCCGATGGCCCAGGACCTTCGCCTGCTCATCTCTGCACTGCGGATGGCCACGACGCTCGAGCGGGTCGGCGATCTGTCGAAGAATATTGCCCGCCGGGCGGTCTACCTCGCATCGGTGCGGCCCGTGCGGCTCTCATCCTCCATCGTGCGCATGGGGCAGCAGACGCTGGGGCAGCTCACGGAGGTACTGGATGCCTTCACCTCCCGCGATACCGCGCTCGCCGTGGCGATCTGGCGGCGGGATGTGGAGATCGACGAGATCTACAACGCGATCTTCCGGGAGGTCGTCACCTACATGATGGAGGATCCGCGGACCATCGGCCTCGGGTCGCAACTCCTGTTCATCGCGAAGAATCTGGAGCGCATCGGCGATCACACAACCCATCTGGGCGAGATGATCTACTACATCGTCGAAGGCGAACCCCTCGGTGATGACCGGCCGAAGGGTGAACCGCTGGGACTGGACGGGCTCTAGCCCCGGGGATCTGAAGGAGCGAAGGCATGGGTGCGAAGGTACTTGTCGTCGAGGACGAAGAGGCGCTGCGCGAGCTGCTGACGTACAACCTGGGCAAGGACGGGTTCGAGGTTCAGGCCGTGGCGGATGGCGAGGATGCGCTCGTCACGACCGAGGAGTTCGGACCGGACATCCTGATCCTCGACTGGATGCTGCCGAATGTCAGTGGCATCGAGATTTGCCGCCAACTGCGCGCGCGGGTGGAGACGAAAGACGTGCCCGTCATCATGCTCACCGCCCGGGGAGAGGAAGAGGACCGCATCCGCGGCCTTGAGATCGGGGCGGACGACTACCTGTCAAAACCGTTCAGCATGTCCGAGCTTGTGGCGCGGATGCGTGCCGTGCTCCGGCGGACCCGCCCGACAGTTGCGGGAAATGTCGCGACCTTCGCCGACATTATGCTGGACCGGGAGACCTGCCGTGTGCGGCGCGGGTCCCGGGACATCCATCTTGGCCCCACGGAGTTCCGGCTCCTCGACGTGCTGATGCAACGTCCTGGTCGGGTCTTCAGCCGGGAGCAACTGCTCGACCGGGTCTGGGGCCACGATGTCTATGTCGAGCTGCGCACGGTCGATGTACATGTGGGACGGCTGCGCAAGGCGCTTAACCGTCGGGGAGAGAAGGATCCAGTGCGCACCGTCCGCTCCGCCGGGTACGCGCTCGACGAGACCTACCAGGGTTCCCGGCTCGATCTGGCGAGCTGAGGTGACAGCCCCGCCTTAGAAGCGAAGCCGCCCGCCGATCTTGATGAACGGGGTCACCTGGTAGCGGTTGAACTCGTCCTCTATCGCCCGTTCCTCGTTCCGCAGTGTCTCGTCGCTGACCTGATCGACGCCGACGCCAGTCGAGGCGTTGTCGAGCGTGGCGGTCCACGAGCCGGAGAACCTCAAGCCGACATCTACGTCGAGCGAGATTATCGAGGTGTTGCTGCTGTAGCCCAGCGCAACGACCGGCTGGATCGGCTGATCCGGCGACACTTTCCCGTCGATTTCCACCGTTCCATAGGTGATGCCGTCGAGCACGATATCGTCCGCACGCGCGGTGACATCGATCTCCTCGTTGGTGGCGATCACGCCGCCGGAGAGGCGCAACCCGCCCTGCAGCGGAAAAAAGTCTGCAAGTACTCCGGCACCACCAAGGGTGAGGGAGGAATCGTAGGTCAGCTCACTGTCGGAAAATTCGAAGTCGTACTGGCCAAACCCGATCGGTGCCCGGATGCCGAAATATTCGTTGAACCGCACCTGGGGCTCGATCACCGCACCCATGGTTCCAGCACCCACCGCGACGCCCACGGTGATGTCCTCGAACAGACCATCCTGCGCTGCAACCGAACCGACGGATGCGAGGAGCGCCAATGGCGCAAGTGTTAATATTGACAAAGTCTTAAGCAACGGTCTTCTCCGCACAACAGAAGAACACCCCGTTAGTAAAGAGCGATTCTCCGCCGAGTCAAGAAAACAGGCTTATCTGCTGGATGCGCGGCGATCTCTTCTGCTCGACATCGGCTGAAATGCAACAGCCACATGCGCCTCGCAGTAGGGTTTGCCCGCCTGGCAGGGCAGGCCGCAGAACCAGAACTCCTCCGTCGCGGGATCACCGATGGGCCATTTGCACGTCCGCTCGGTCAGTTGCATGAGGTTGAGTCGGCGTGCGCGCTTCTCCACCTCGGCGAGGTTGGCGAGTGCCTCGGGGCTCACCTCGTTGGCGGCGGGCTGCGGGGGCAGCGGCTGACCGGCGGGCAGGATCGGCTTGCGCAAGGGTGTCGGCTGGGCCGGTCTGGCCTCCGCCGCTGCGGGCTGCGGATCCGGCTTTGCCGCCGGTTCGGGCGCCGGTTTCGCCTTCGCGGTCTCGGCGGCCTTTGCAGCCTCCTTCGGGGCGGGTTTCGCCGTGGTGGTGGTCCGGTTGGACAGGCCAAGGCGGTGCACCTTTCCGATCACCGCGTTGCGGGTGACGCCGCCAAGCTCCTTGGCGATCACGCTGGCGGACTTTCCCTCCGCCCACATGGATTTCAGCAATTCTACCCGTTCATCGGTCCAGGACATCATGCGCCTCGCAATCAACACTTCGAAATGGCCCGCGGGAACAGAGTTCCCGTCACGTCGGTCGTGGGTGGAAAGACGAAGGAGGCCGGTTGATCCCTATTGTACGTCTGAACGTGGCGGATACAAGGGCAGGCGACAGGAGGAGTGTCAATGACAGCAGATGCAAGCCAGCAGAGATCCGTTGCACGGCCGATGGGAACCCGGCGGTTCGGCAGGGTGAACTGGCTGGGACTGCAGACGCTGATCCTGCGGGAGGTCCGGCGATTCTCCACCGTGTGGACCCAGACCGTCGCCGCACCGATGGCAACGGCGGCCCTCTTCATGGCGGTCTTCACGCTGGCCATCGGCAGCCAGCGGGGGGATGTGATGGGCACTCCGTTCGCCGCGTTCCTTGCCCCGGGGATCGTGATGATGACGGTGATCCAGAACGCGTTTGCCAACACCTCGAGTTCCATCATGATCTCCAAGGTACAGGGCAACATCGTGGACACGCTGATGCCCCCGCTCAGCGCGGCGGAACTGTTGATCGGCTATGTCGCCGGTGGGGTTGCGCGGGGCACGCTCGTGGCCCTTTGCGTGGGCCTCCTCGTCTTCCCGCTTCTGGGGCTCGGCGTCGCCCAACCGGGATGGGCGCTGCTCTTTATCCTTCTGGGGGCGACGATGCTGGCGCTCGTGGGCATCATGGCCGGGATCGTGGCCGAGAAGTTCGACCAGATGGCGGCGATCACGAATTTCGTGGTCACTCCGCTGAGCTTCCTCTCGGGCACGTTCTACTCGCTTGAGGCGTTGCCGCCCGCGATGCAGGCGATCAGTCACGCGAATCCGGTCTTCTACGTAATCGACGGGTTCCGGTTCGGCGTGCTCGGTGTGTCGGACAGCCCGCCCGCGCTTGGCGCTGCCGTGGTCGGGGGCGTCATCCTTGCCCTCGCCCTGCTCTGTCACCGGCTTCTGGCGCGGGGCTACCGCCTCAAGAGCTGACGCAGGATGGCCCGCTCCCCGGAAACGGAGAGTGTGTCCGCCGCAAGGCTCGCATCCATCCAGATCGGCCTGTGATCGGGCTCCGTCGGCGGGCCGAGGCTGTGCACCGGGTGGCAGAGATAGAAGTGACAGACCTTCCGCGCCCAGTAGCCATAGTCGGGCAGGAAGACATAGCGCTGGAACGCACCCACGCGGCGTCGGGGTGCGATCCGCCAGCCGGTTTCCTCCATCACCTCCCGATGGAGCGCGCGCAACGGGCTCTCACCCGGATCGATGCCGCCGCCGGGCAAGAGATAGGTCTCGCCGGTGGCCGAAGTGTTCGCGACCAGGATCGCATCTCCGTCCGCGATGATGGCGTAGGCCCCCGGCCGGTCGCGATAGGGTTTGCCGGAAATGTACCGTTCGCCGTAGCGTCGCATGGCTCGCTCCTCCGCCCGGCGGCAGAGCGCGGGGGGTTACAACATCGCCGCATCCATACTATCTGGCATGGTCTTGAGCAAAGCCCGGAGTCGGCCATGACACTTGCAAGCGAAATCGCCTGGGACGATGCAATCCTTCCCTTTCAACTCGACCGGGCAGACATCCGGGGCCGGGTGGCGCGGCTTGACGCGTCGCTGGACACGATCCTGACCCAGCACGCCTACCCGATGCCCGTGGCTGGTCTGGTGGCCGAGGCGGTCATGCTGACAGCGCTGATCGGCCAGACGATCAAGCTGCGGTGGCGGCTGAGCCTGCAGATCCGCGGCGACGGCCCGATCCGCCTGATCGCGACGGACTATTATGGTCCGGACGAGGAAGGTGCGCCCGCTCGCATCCGCGCCTTCGCAAGCTTCGATGAGGAGCGGCTGTCTCTCAAGGATAACCCGTTCACGCAGATCGGCCGGGGTATGTTCGCCATGGTCATCGATCAGGGGGAAGGCATGACGCCCTACCAGGGCATCACGCCCCTGTCCGGCGGATCCCTGTCCTCGTGCGCGGAGACCTACTTTGCCCAGTCCGAACAATTGCCCACACGGTTTGCGATTGCCGCCGGCCAGTCGTCCATGCCGGGCGACGAGGCACCGCGGTGGCGGGCCGGGGGCATCATGCTCCAGCACATGCCCGCCGCAGGGGTCGGGGTCGCAACGGATGAGGCCAGTGGGGAGGACGGACTTCTGTCGCCCACCGATCTTGTGACCGGTGAGGCGGAGGAGAACTGGACCCGCGTCAACCTGCTGCTCGACACGGTGGAAGAGACCGAGCTCCTTGGGCCGCACGTGACGACGGACGGCCTGATCGTGCGCCTCTTTCACGAAGACGTGCCGCGGGCCTTCGATGCGCAGCCGATCCGCTTTGGCTGCACCTGTTCGGAGATCAAGGTGCGCGAGTCCCTGTCGATCTATTCAGCCAAGGACATCGCCCACATGACGCGAGAGGACGGGACCGTCACGGCGGATTGCCAGTTCTGCGGCGCGCACTACTCCATGCAGCCGGAGACGCTCGGCTTCGAGGCGACGTCACCGGAGTCCTGAACCCGCACGGCCTTCGAAGGGGAAAGGGCACCAACTCTTCGAGTGATTGAGTTGTCGGGGACCTGCGTTAGGATGCAGTCCCCGACGCTTCCGTGCACAGGCGGTACATGGTTTCGCACATCGACGACGACGTTTGGACCGGGACGACCGGCAACGCTGCGGAGAGCGGCGATGCAGCCGTGACCGTCCTCGCGGTGGAAGAATTGCCGAACTTCGTCCCATTGGCCCCCGGTGAAACGTCGCTGTCCCCGGCCCTTGCCAACGCTCTGTTCGGCCGGGTCACACTGTCCGATGCGGAGACAGAGGCGCTGCGCGGTGACCCGGGGGCGGAGCTTGGCACGTTTGCCATCCTCGACGGAGCAAAGATCGGCAACCTGCCCGAGCTGCTGAGCCTCTCCGGTCTTGAGCATCGCTGCCTCTTCCCGCCGGACAAGGTGGAAGAGCTCGGCGCCGTCGCCCCCTGGCTCGTGCGGCTCGATGCGGAGTCGGATCTGCTTCAGGCGCTTCTCACCGACGGGGTGCCCGAACAGACCCACTGGGCCCGCGATCCGGCGATCTACATTCGCCATCGCGGGGATCTCGAGCCTTTGTGGCAGCACTTCAACGCGATGACCCGGCTGCAGGATGAGGTCGGAGCCTGGCACTATCTGCGGTTCTGGGACCCGGTCGTCGCCTACACCTACTTCCATGAGATCAGGGCGTGGCCGGAACGGGTGGAGACCCTGTTCGGCTCCTCCCGTGTGGGGGCGGTGCAAATCATCGTACCGTCCCGCACCGAGGATCCCACGCGGCGGTTCTCCCTCGCCGCACCGGTCGCGGGATGCGCCCGCCCCGCGGATCATCGGGTGACCGCGCGGGACAAGCACATCTTTCGACAGCTACAGGTGCCCAAGCTCAAGCAGGAGCTTGCGGATTGGCTGTTACGCTACGACGCGCCGCGCTTCAGGCCCTTCGGCGAGGCGCGTCTGCGTGCGCTGGTCGATCACGGGGTGGCACAGGGCAACACGCTCAGCTTTGTCTACAAGGAGGAGTTCGCCTACCTCCTCTACATGATGTCGTTCCTCGGCGGGTGGTTCCACACCTCCCCCCTTTACGCGCACATATCCGCCCGGTTCGAGACACCGGCGGTTGATCGGCATCTGACCGTGAGCAATGCGTTTCCGGGGGACTATCGCGCGCTCTTTCAACCCAATGTCTCCCCGGACCGCGCGCTGATCGACCTCAACCACTACCTCCGCCGACGCTTGAAGGAGCGGGGTGGCTGGGCCCACGTGACCGAAGAGGACACGGATGAGGCGGTACGCCTCTTCGCCCAGGCCTCTACGCTGAAGCCGGAGGCGGTGCAGGCCGCACTCATGGAGGCGGATCGCGAAAGCGACAGACTGTTGATTCAAAACCCGGTCTGCCGTGGTATCGTGCGGGTGCTCTGGCTGTTTCTGGGCGTCCGCTGCTTTGAGGATCCGCTCTTTCCCTGGATCCGGGAGATCCTGTTCCGCGACGATCGGATAGAGGCCAATCTGATCGAGGTCGCCACCTACGGCACGCGGCGGCTCGGCCGGATCGAGGCGATGTTGAGGAGGCGCAATGCCTAAGTCATCCGGCGATCCTTCAGCGACTACCCCCGGCGGCGCGCCCAGCGGAACCGCGGGTGGCACCGGTCTGTGTTGTGCCT
This sequence comes from Pseudomonadota bacterium, assembly GCA_038532435.1. Classification (GTDB taxonomy): domain Bacteria; phylum Pseudomonadota; class Alphaproteobacteria; order Rhodobacterales; family Rhodobacteraceae; genus JBCBAP01. The sequence goes on from JBCBAP010000011.1 coordinate 51,874, forward strand.
GTCCGGCGAACGGGACGGTGAACACCAACGGCAGCGGGACCTACTTCAACTCCGGCTACCCGATGGTCTCGACCATGACCAACAAATGCACCATCGACATTGCTCGCACGGCGAGCGGTGGCACGGTGACGGTGCACAAGACCTTCTCCTTGAGCTATGCCAAGGGGGCCAGCGCAAGCTCTCACGCTACGACCATCACTAACGCCATCACCACCGCGATGAACAACTGGCAGTCCGGCGCGAACGGGAAGAAGCTGCAGATCGAGCAGCCCGGTTGCCGGCGGCAGAGGCTCAACATCCGCTTCACCTCGGCGATCGTGGCCTCCGGTGCGGATGTGCGGGTGACCGTGGACAACACCGCGGCAACGGCTGCTGGTCTGCGCTCCTTCGTTCAGGACGGGACACAAATGACCTTCTATCTCAACGGCAATGCTGGCACCGGCTGGGTGATGACCCATGAGATCGGCCACACCTTCGGCCTGCCCGACGAGTATACTTCCATCCCCGGTATTCCGATCACTCCGCCGCCGACGACGCCCGGTGCGGCAATGGTGACGGCCCCCTCGGCCACTCCCACGATGACCTACATCGGCGCGCCGCCGCAGCCGAACGCGTCGGTCGTGCTGACGGCGCACTTCATCGATCCCGAGAACCCGTCGAACTTCTTCTTCGATGCGCCGTCGATCATGGGGCAGAGCGGGAACACCACCTACCCCAATCGCGTGTTCTACTGGATTGCGATCGAGGTGAAGAGCATCATGGCCGCGGCCGGGACGCCTGCAAATGTCACCATTGTTTAAGGCCGCGCTCGGCCTCACGCTGTGGGCAGGTCTGGCGGCCTGCGAAACCGGAAAGGACCCTGCAATGAGCGAGACCTGCGATACCGTTCCCGTCGCCCGCGACCGGGTTGCGGGCCCGTTCTACCAGCTCGACCTTTTCGTTTCGAAGGAGGCGTGCGTGACGCTCACCATCGAGGGGTATGATACGACAGAGGCGCTGGCGTTCGCCCGGTTCACCAATACCGGGGACGTGCCGGTGACGCTCGCGACGACGTCCCTCGGCAGCCTGAAGTTCGTCAGCGTCTGGGATGCCTTCGCGCCGGAGGCGCCGGTTGAGATGCCCGGGGGCCCACCCCCCGATCCCGCCACCGTGGAGCCGCGCCTCGTCACCGTCGCGCCGGGGCAAGCGGTCGACAGCCTGCCGGTAAGCGCGTTTCTCTCCCTACCCGGACCGGACATCGTTGAGGGCACGACCCTTGCAGGCGCGCCGCTTCTCATGGAGGCGCAGAGCCCGCGCAGCTTCGGCCTTGGCTTCCGGTTCATCATGCAGGCGCAGGGTGATGGCATCTCCCAGGTCGTGGATCATCCGCTGACCGGAGAAATCACGGTGATGCTCGACCGGACGGCGATCGACGCCCAGTAGCTATTCGGGCGGGGCGACGAACAGGGTCCAGCGGTCCTGCTGGCCGGTGTCGACCTCCAGATATGATCCGGGAAGGTAACCCCGGATCAGGCAGTCCGTGCCCCCGTCGATGACGAAACGCTTGGGCGCGAGGCAGAGCGTCGTATCACCGTCGAGCGCCGGATTTCCGAACACATCCTTGGCGAAGACGTAGATGAACCGGGAGGGCAGCGCGTCGCGGATAACCCGCGCGCATTGGTTCGGCCCGATGGTCCACCAGCCGCGCGTGCGAAGTGTCTCGCCGTTTTCGAACGCGCCAACGGCGATGTTGAGCACGTCAAAGGAGCGGTTGCAGACAGAGAATTCCGCCGCCGCGGGTGTCGCGAAGGTCGCCAGAACGGCTGTTGATGCTGCACGAGTCAGTGTGGATGCCCTGCCCATGTGGTGAGTCATATTGGACACAGACCCTCCTTTGAAGCGTCCAAACACCGTCTGGCGCGTTGCTATTCAACCACAGGGAGAGCATAGTCCCGGCGACGGACAACATAAGGGGGCGTCCGAATGATCGAAGCAGTGTTTCTGACCGCGAGCCTAACGGCGCATGTCTGCTCTGACAGGTGCGAGATTGCGCTTGAGCCACCGGTACATCACGTCGCGGAGGTTCTTCCGCGCCCGCGCTTCACCGGGGCAGACGATCCGGAGGGCGTGCTCACACCGCGGCCTCGTCCCAGTGGTGCGCACACGGTGACGCCGTTCGCGACGGCGAAGGCGACGACACCGGCGACCGTACCCGTCCGCCCGGCCGCACCGGGGACCGGTGCAGCGGCGGTCAGGTATCCCTGGACGGTCGGCCTGCACCGCTGATCGGCCCCGGGTCCGTCACGGGGAATTATCCTTCTGATGCAGTTGACTCGCACGGGGTCTTCCTGCCCAATGCGAGGAGGAACTGTGCCTGCTGGCGCCCTGTGATAACTGGTACCGGGATAGAAGTATGATTGCTCCGCGTCGCGTTTTCCGCCCTCTGCTCGCAGCCCTTACACTCATATTCGGAAGCCTTGGCGCACAGGCGCAGGATGGCTCGGCGCCTGTCTTCTCGCTTGAGCTTAACAACGCCGCGACCACCGCCGCCGGGGGCTGCCGGCTCACCTATGTGGCGGTGAACCGGACAGGCCGCGCACTGCAGCAGACCGCGCACCAGGTTGCGGTGTTTGATGCGAACGGCATCGTGCGCCGGTTGCTGGTGCTGGAGTTCGGCGCGCTGTCGGAGAACAAGACGAAGATCGTTCAGTTCGACCTTGGCGATCAGACCTGCGGCGACATCTCCCGCATCGTTGTGAACGACATTGCCGAATGCACGGGTGCGGGTGGGGAGGCGCTGCAGGATTTCTGCCTCGAGGCGCTGGTGACGCAGTCCCGCACGGATATTCAGTTCGGCACCTGATCCGGGCCGTCCGCGGGGCGCACCCGAGCGCCCGGGGGCCGCGGGCGCCGGTTGAGAAAAAGGAACTGCTCCCATGCCCGACATTCTGAGCATCATGGCGCTCGATCCGGTCACGCTCATGGTGTTTGTGGCGCTCGGCGTTCTGTCCGTGATCGCGCTCACCGTGTCGTTTTTCAAGTTCATCCAGTTCGGTCGTCTCGGCGTCGGACGCCTGCGCCTTGCCGAGCGCATTCTGGAGGATTGGCTGAGCGGCCGACCCGACGAGGCGTTCCGATCCGCAAACCAGCGCCGCACGGTGCTGGCGCGGGTGCTGCAGGCGGTGTTCACCGGTCTTCAGGCCCGACCTGGCGACACAGATTATGCCGAGGAGCTGGCCCGGCAGACCGCGCTTACGGAGCTTGCACGGATGTCGTCCCGCATGCGTCTGCTGGAGGCGGTCGTTCAGGCCGCTCCGATGCTGGGGCTGCTTGGAACCGTCATCGGCATGATCGACGCCTTCGGCACGCTGTCAGTTTCCCAGGGGGCGGTTGATCCTGCCCTGCTCGCCGGAGGTATCTGGACGGCGCTGACCACGACGGCGGTCGGGCTTGCCATCGCGCTCATCACATTTTTCCTCGCAAACCTGCTGGAGAGCCAGATCGAACGGGAGCGTCAGGCGATCGAGACCCTGATTTCCGCCGCGATCCACGGACGCATCGGGGCCAACGCAGCGGCGGTCTGACCGATGGGCGCCGTCACCGCACCGGCCCTGCGCAAGTCGCTGCCCCGGTCGCGGCGGCGCTACGGGTTCGCGCTGACGCCTCTGGCGGATGCGATGTTCCAGCTTCTGATCTTCTTCATGCTGTCCTCGAGCCTCACGCCCTTCTCCCTGATCACCATCAAGGGGGGCGCGGTGCTGGAGGAGACGGCGAACCCGGCAGAGGTCGCCGAGAGCAACGACGATGTCGATGCCGTCGATACCGCCGAGGCCGCGGTCTGGGTCATCGAGCGGGGCGAAGTGATCGCCGGGCGCCAGCGCTTCGGCTTCGATCGGCTGGACGAACTGTCAGAAACCCTGCGCCTGGTGGGCACGACGGAGGTCCTGATTGTCGCCCGGCCCATCGCCGAGGTGCAGGACGTTGTCCGGGTGCTCGAGGCGCTCGCGACCGCTGGTGTGACCTCCGTTCAGGTGGTCACGGCGGAGGGCGCGTGATGGGCCGCGGGGTGGAGCCATGAAGGAGCTTCTCGCAGGCAGCCGGCGACGCACGGTGGAACTCGACGTCTCACTCGCCATCGTCAATATCGTGCTGCTGCTCATCTTCTTCTTCCTTGCCACGGGCCGATTGCTCAACCCGGTCGATGCGCGGATCGATCTTGCGGACACGTCCGACCTGCCGCTCGACCAGCTTCCGTCACCGATCCTCGTGGTTTCCGCGGACGGGAGCTGGGCACTCGATGGCAAGGAACTTGCGGTTGAGAACCTGCAGCTAGGTCTAAACAGCCTGCCCCTGCCCGAGGATCCGGAGGCGGAGCGCCTCATCCACCTGCTGATCGACAAGGCGGCCCCGGCTTCGGTGCTGCTCGCCATCGTGAACCGGCCCGAGTTTGACCCGTTCGAGGTCCGGCTCGTGACCCTGCACCGGCGGGGAGGGCGGCTCTGATGCTCGACGCGACAGCCGACCGTCGGTCCCACTGGATGATCGCCTTCGGCATGTCGATGGGCCTGCACATCGCGGCGGTTGTCGCGATCTTCCAGCAGTCCCAGGGGCAGGTGCAGATCCCGTCACCTTCCTCCATCCCGCTCGGGTTCGAGGTGCGCAGCGTCCGGATCGAGACGGCGGAGATCGAGGCCCTCGAAACGCTGGAGGCATTTGACGCCCTCGAAGGCGAGGGAGAGGTTGCCCCTCTCGCACCTGATGGCGAGACGCTGGCGGCGGATGATGCTGTCGAGACGCTGACGCCTGCTGACGAGGACCCGGCGCTTGCCGTGCAGAATCCGGATCCCGTCGAGACCGCGGATGCCACTGTCATCGACGAGCCGGAGGAAGTTGCGGCCCTCACCCCCGACCCGGTAGATGACCTGACGCCTGAACCTGCCGAAACGGTCACACCGGTCGAGGACATAGCGGAGCTCGAGCCCGAAACGCTCGCCCCCGTCGAGGATGAGGTGCTGGCACCGGCCGAGGATCTCTTCACCCTGCAGTCGGACACCATCACCGCTCTCGACGATACGCTCCCCCCGGAGGAAGAGATCGCGGCACTCGTTCCCGACACGCTCGAACCCGAAGTGCTGTCCGGTGAGACGGTGGAAACCCTCGATGCGGCGCCGGTCGTGGTGCCCGAGGGTGCGTTGCAGACGGCGGAACCCCTTTCTCCTCTCGGGTCGACCGGTCAGGACAGGGTGGTCGAGACCGTGGCGGTTGCCCGCGCCGTTCCCGTCGCCCCGGCGCGCCCCGTTGGCACAGGGACCGCTCCGGCCGACGGTGTCGTCACGATCACGCCCGGTCAGGGCCAGGCGCTCCGCGCCCTGGGCGCGGACGTGGTCGCACCGCGAGACGAGCCGGTCGTCACCGTCGAGTCCGAGGACACTCCCTCCGTCGCCGTCGCTCCGGTTGAGGCCGAGCCCGAAACGCTCGTCGCCCGCCAGTCCCTGCCGGATCGCACCCTGCCTGCGCCCCGCCCCACGACGGAACCGGCGACGCCACCCGCTGCCCCGCCGCAGGATCCGGCACTCACCGCTCTTCTCGAACGGATACGGGACCGGCTCGCGGATGCATGCCTTCTTGCCCTGCCCGAAAACCAGCCCGGTGGGACGCCGCGGGTCACGGTTATCGCGGCGCAGGAGAGTGCGCTGCGGTCCTTCACTGAAGAGGTCGTCGAACCCACCCGGCTCGACACTCCGGTCGATGATCGGCAGGTTTTCGTCGATGAACGTCAGTGCCCCGCTTTGCGTTTTGCCCGCTCGAACGCACGCTATCCGGGCACCCCGGTCACCGTTGGTCTCGCGCGGGCGGAGATCGAGAGCGGTGACGCGCTCGTGGGTGTTCTTGGCAACGTTGCCGGGCGCTACACCAGCCTCCTGATCGTGGACGACAACGGCGTGGTGCAGAACCTGCGCCGCTTCGTCAGTTTCTCCGGCGGGGAGGTTACGTTCGATGTGCCCATGACCCGGTCGGGGCCGTCGCGGGACACGAGCCAGCTCCTCGTGGTTCTCGCAACAGATGGACGGCCCCGGACGGTAACCGAGCAGGCCGGTCAGCTCGCGGAGGACTTTTTCGCCGCGCTGGAGACGGAGCTGGGCACGGACCCGCTGATCAGCATCGTCCCTTTCCGCGTGCGCTGACGCGGGATTTCACCAACCACCATGGTTGAAGAACGCGAGCGCGGCGGCGCTGGTGCCGCCCCGCGCTTCGATCTCGTCTGTCACGACGGGGAGGAAGTTTGTGGCCTCGACCACGTCCCGCGCCGCGGCAACCGTGAGCAGCGGCTCATCGCTCACCACCGCTGTCAGAAGCTGCCCACCCCGTGCCGCCGCGCTCTCCGCATTCAGGGAGAAGCTGAAGGTGAAGGAGCTGTCTGCCTGGGGTACGAGTGTCGAGGTCACGTTGTGCACCTCTCCTTCCGCGTCGGTCATGAAGAGCCAGATGGAGCGGCCCCGCACCTCCCGCAGGCGTCCGACAACCGTCCCGTTCGCGGCAATCCGGTCGCTGTCCATCGTGATCACGGGCGGTTGTTCGCCCCGCCCCTGCAGCCCGCGCACGAAGTCGAGCGTCGCGCACTGAGGCTCCCCGACGGCCCGCTGGATCAGCGAAGGCTGCGCGTCGAACGCGCGCTGGAACATGGTTGGCAGGTCGGAGAAATCGCTGTCGCTCTGCCCGAATGCCTCAAGCTGGCCGGAGTTCCGCCCGCTCGCGATCCGGGTGGCGTAGTGGCAGACCGGGCCCGCATTGGCGGCGAGGAAACCCTCGCGGGTCGAGATGTCCGGGGTCCGCGCATCTGCTATGTCCTCCGGCGTTTCGACCTCGGGATCGGTCACTGCGACCTCGCTTTCGAGCATCGAGTCGAGCATCCCCGCCTGCCATGCACCGACTGAAAGCGCACCCGCGACCACGATCGCGCCGAGGCTCCCCCAGAGCCAGCCCCGTGATGGCGGATCGGGCTCGGTTTCCTGCGGCGGGAGGGTCTGGCCGAAGGGGCTTGTGCTGCCTCCGCCGAAGGGTGTCTGCGACTGGTCCCCGTAGCCGCCGCGGTAGCCCGGAGGGTGGGAGAGCTGGGGCGGCAGGCTCATCGCCGCGGATGTGGGGTTCTGCTGTGGAGGCATGGACCCGGGTGCTAGGGTGCGACCCGGCATCGTGAGACCGCGAAGGCCTGCAGCGTCCATCCGGTCCAGAAGGTCGATCACACCGGGCATGCCCGGTGGCCGGTGCGCCGGATCAGGCTCCAGCATGTGGCCGAGCACCCGCTGCAATTCCACGGGGATCCCGTCGAGAGGCGGGATCTGCCGCCGGGCCTCCACCGCCTCATAGACGGTCTCCCCCATAGGGATCGGCGTGCCCCGGACCGCCGCGGCGATCAGCAGGGCCAGCCCGTAAACATCGGTCCACGGCCCCACGATCCCGTCATAGTGGCCGAGCTGTTCGGGGGAGATGAACTTGAACTTGCCCGCGAGCTGCCCGTGCAGGCTGGCATCGGTCTTTTCCGCCGACTTCGCGATCCCGAAGTCGATCAGCACCGCCTCCTCGACTTTGCCATCCCGGAGCATGACATTGTCCGGCGAAAGGTCCCGGTGAATGACCTCCATCCGGTGCGCCTTCTCAAGCCCCCCGGCGAGGCGGCGCAGCAGACGCTTTGCGTCGCCGAACTTGAGGGGGCCGTTGCGCTCTACCCAATCGGACAGGGGCACGCCCTCGATGAACTCCATCACGAGGCAATAGCGGTCCAGATCCTGGTCGTGGAGGAAGTTGAAGTAGCGCACGATCTCGGGATGCGTCAGCTTGCAGAGCGTGTTGGCCTCGCGCAGGAACAGCGCCCGGATCTGGTCCTTGTGCGCAAGATCGTCGAGGACGATCTTGATCGCCACCTGATCGTCCGTGTGGACGTTGCGGCCGCGATAGACCTCTCCCATCCCGCCCGCGTTGATGCGCGACTGGATCTCGTAGTTGTTGTTGATAATGGTGCCTGGTTCGACCGCGAGCTTGCGCCCTTTCGGTGCGGAGCGTGCGGCGGGCGGCAGCGCTGCCGGGATGCTGCCGCCAGAGCTCTCGATCTTCGTCCCGTCTGCTGTTTCCGGCTCGGGCGCTTCGATCCGCGTCTGACCCTCGGGACCCTCCTCCGCATCGGTGCCATCGGCGATCGCATGCGGGTCTTCCGGATTGGAGATCCGGGTCTCGTCTGCAGCATCGTCGCCAGTGGGCGCTGCGACTTCGGCAGCGTCTTCTGGGATGTCAGCGCTGTTCGGGGTGGTTTCAGACTGCAGGATCTGTGTCCGGTCGGAAAGATCGTCTTCCGCCTTGGAAGTGATCTCTGTCCCTTCTCCATCCGGTTCGGACAAGGAGGCTATCCGGGTCCGGTCGAAATCCTCTACCGGACTCTCAGACCCAACGGGAAGGGGCGCAAGCTTGGTCCGCTCGGTGTCGGCGTCCTCCATCCGAGAGGGATCCGTGATCTCATTTGCAGGCTCCCCGGCACCCTCGCCCTCGCTTGCGGTATCGCTCGGTAAGGGAGCAAGCTGCGTCCGGTCATCATCGGTCGCGTCGGATGTGCCCGGCTCTGGGCTGTTACTGCTCGCGTCCACCTCAGCCGGAGTGCCGGGAAGTGGGGCGAGCTGGGTCCGATCGTCGTCTTCGACTTCGGGCACGACCGACTCCGCAGTGTGGTCCCCAGTTGAAACATCGTCGGGTAGCGGCGCCAATCGGGTCCGATCGCCATCCTCGATATCGGAGGTAACTGGCTCAGTGGAGGTATTCTCAAGCTTTTGGTCTTCGCCTGTTGCAGGCAGCGGTGCGAGCCGCGTTCGATCATTGTCCTCGCCTCGGGACTCGACTGGCTCGGGGGTGTGGTCCTCGGCCGATTGGCCGTCGCCGGTGACGGGCAGCGGTGCAAGCTCTGTCTTGTCCCCGTCCTCGATCTGGGACGCAGCCCGTTCGGCTATGCGGGTCCGTTCAGCGGGTGCTCCTCCTGCGTCGGGAAGCGGCGCGATGCGGGTGCGGTCCGCATCGCCGGGCGCCTCCGATCCCGGCAGGGGAGCGATCCGGGTTCGATCCTCCGTCTCCACGGCCCGTTCCGTGATCACGGTCCGGTCTGCGGGCAACGGTTCGGCGATCCGCGTGCGCTCTCCCTCCGGCAGTTCCGCCTGACCCGGGGGGAGCGTCTTGTCCTCGGTCGACGTAGACTCCCCCGGCGGCGCCGTCGGGCCTGAACTGCTGGACGTGTCGGGCGGCTGGGTCATGGCTCAGTCTTCCGGCTCCGGTTCGGGCAACTCATCGCAGCGCACGACAACCACGGTCACATTGTCCCGTGCGCCACGGTCGATCGTTTCCGCGATCAGGGCGTCACATGCGGCCTGGGGATCTCCGTGGGCGGCGAGCATCTGCGCGATCTCATCATCCTCCATATGCTCGTAAAGACCGTCTGAGCAGAGGAGAAACAGATCGCCATTATAGACATGTCCGCGCGCCTCGTCACATTGCGGCTCCGGGCTGACGCCCACGGCCCGGGTGATCACGTTGCGCCGGGGCCAGTCCCGCGCCTCCTCCTCGGAGATCGATCCGGCCGCGAGCAACTCGCGAACTTCCGTATGATCCACGGTCTGCTGGCTCAAGGTGCCGTTGCGGTGGAGGTAGATGCGGCTGTCACCGGACCAGATGCAGTTGAACGTGTTCTCGAAGATCAGGAGCGCCACGACAGTCGCCCCCACGGTAGAGCCGCCGAGTGCGTCGGAGTGATCGAGGATGCGGGAGTTCGCGCGAAACAGCCGCTCCATGAACCGGGCCTCCTGATCCGCCGCGGCGCTGGGCAGGCCGATGGAGGACACCTCCTCGACGATCGTTTGGCTCGCAAAGTCCCCGGCGTCGTGACCCCCCATGCCATCGGCAACCACCCAGAGCCCCGCGCTGGGCAGGGTCAACAGGCTGTCCTCGTTGTGGGTCCGCAGGCACCCGGTGTCCGTCTTCGACCCGGTGGCGAAGCCGAAAAACACATTGGTCACAGATGATCCTCCACCGGGCGGATGCGTTCCGCCTCTCTTGTCGCTTCGCGCAGGAGCCAGACGAGGCTCTCCGCGTTCGGTGCTCCATCCTCCGAAAGGAAGATCGCTGCCCGCTGGTTGCGGTCAGGACCCCACCAGTAGGTGCGTCCGGCAACGGCCCGCATGTGATCCGCCTGCGCCACGTCCGTGAGCAGCCGACCGAGGCCTGCGCGGGCGTTTGTCGCCCAAAGCGTTCCGGTCAGGTCGTAGCCCTCCGCCGGGTCCGGCGGAACCAGCCGTCCGATGCGGGCGAGGAGACCCGCCGCCCCCGCCGCCGGATCTGCCTCCTGCAGAACCGCGGTCTCCACCGCCTCGTAAAACCCCTGATCGAGGTCGATGACGGGGGGCAGGGCGGACTGACCCACCCGCATGACCATGAGTGGATAGCGCCGCCCGACCCGGTCGCGAAACGCGAAGAACACGCCGCTGAGCGCCGCCGCCCGGTCGAAGGCGCTGGTGTCGAAGACGTCGGGCCCGATCCAGAACCGGATCGGCGCGGATCCGTCATAGATCTGGTCCCACTCCCCGGCGAGAATGTCCCGCGCTCCAGTCAGCGCGCTGTCCAGCCAGGGTTGCAGCCGCGCCTCCACCCCGTCCGCAAGGCCGGCGCTGACGAAGTCACCGAAGGAGGGGTGTTTGCCAAAGAGACCGAGGGTCATCGCACACCCTCAATCGAGGCTCTGCGGGCAGGTGAACTGCCGCAGTGCAGACATCGTGAACGGATTTTCCGCGGAGTTGATGCGGAAGTCGTACGTGATCGTCCGCCCGTCCACAGTGAAGGTCGCCCGGAGCGTGTCGCCCTGCTGCCGGGCGGAGGTCGCGGAGTTGAGCAGATCGATAAAGGTCCAGGCGTTGCCGTCGAGCGTGATGATCGACGTGCCCTGCCGCTGCGGGAGGAGCTGCAGCACCGTCGACCTGCCCTGACCCGGCCACTGCACGGTGCGGGGACGGTCGCCCTTCGCGGTGCTCACGATCTGGTCGTTGATGGACAGGATCGCGTTCTCGACGGTGCTCGAGCTGTCCACATGGGTGACGATGATCTCAACGCTCGGCACCCGGCTGCCACCGGGGAAGAACGCGTCCCGGATCCGCTGGGCGTGGTCGAACTGCTTGAGCGTCGTGGGCGAGATCCGCTCGGCGAGCGTGCTGCTCGGGTCCACAGCGAGACCCTGGCCTGTGCGCACCACATGGGGTTCGAGATGTTCGCGGAAGAATCGGTCCATGTCTCCACCGGGCCCGAAGAATGCGGAGAAGTTGTCGAGCGACAGCCCGCGCGCCCGGCTGCCGAACGGGTAGGCCGACGTGATGTTCTGCTGGCAATGGAACGTGAGGTCGTTGGTCAGCGCCCGGTTGATGGTCGCGATGTTCACGTTGCTTGCATCCGTGCGGAAGTCCGCCTCCGCATCGTTCATCAGGCTTGCGAGCGGTGGCGGCAGTTGCGAGTTTACCTGGGTGATCGCCGCGATGAACGGGGCGAGGCGGCCGTCGAACCCGCCGGAGGACTCGGCCGCCACAACAAGCTCCGTCCGCATGTCCGACAGGTTCTTGAGAAGGGCGTCGATGGGCCGCTGACCGTCCGGCCCCTGCAACAGGTCATGCCAGCGGCCGAAATCATCCTCGATCCGTTCAAGCTGAGCGACGAAGCCACCGTTGGTGCTGCCACCACCCCCGGCGCGCTGCTGGGATTTGCGGCCGGTGACCGCATCAAGAAGGATCCGCTGAATCCCGTCCGTGCGGCTGCGGAAACGGTTGAAGAGGGCGCGCTGGGTGTCTGAAACCGCAGCACTGCCGCTCGCCACCGCTGCGGGATCCAGATCGTCGAGCCCCTCCAGTTCCCGGGTCAGCTTCGTCTGGCGGTCCACCTCCTTGACCAAGGCGAGGATCGGCGAGGTGACGGGGGAGGATGCCATGCCGAGTGCATCATACCGCGGCTTGTCCGCCGCCATCGACGCGAGCCCGAGATTGGCGAGCATCCGGCCCCAGGCGGACACGAACTCCCGCCGGTACCGGTCCTGCAAGGCGGGCTCGAGCGTGTCGAGCTGGGCGTCGAGGTCGATCTTGCTGTCCGGATCATCGAGGACCCACTGATCGTCCCGCAGCCGCGTTTCCACGTCCGCAAGCTCACCAAGGAAGTAGGACCAGTAGCCCTCGTAAGTGTACATGGACGGAACGGAGAGGGTCGCGAGATCATCGCCGTTGCGGGTCTGGAACACCTGCCGCGACGCACCTCCGATATCGTCCAGCACCGTCCAGTCCCGCAGGGCCGTACCCTTTGCCCCGTCGACGATCAGCGCGTAGGCCTGATCGACCAGCGGGAACTGAACGACCGCGGCGCGCGCGCGCTGCACCGTCTCGTCATCGATCTGCACGGAGATCTGGCGGCTGTCATCGAGCCGCAGCATGGCGTCGAGATGATCCATCAGCGCCTGCCGGGTGGTCAGGCCGGAGCTGCCGACATAATCGCCCCGCCACTCCTCATCGAACCACGCCCTGACCGCCGCCTCGTCCGGGTACGGGCCTTGGTGGCCCAGCAGCATGTAGACCTTGAGCGCGCGGTAAATCTCGGCGGGGTCGCCCGCCTGCACGATCTCCGGCAACTGCCGCTCGACGGACAGGATCAGGCGGGGGCGCATCATGCGCTCCAGCGCGTCCGAGTAGGCGCTTTCCGACGCGCTCGCGATCCGGTCCCGCTGGCTGAGCCCGAAGGCCTGCCAGAGGCCAACCTCCGTTGTGTCGCCGACGCCGCCCGGCAGGCTGCGCATCGTGTCGAGATGTTCGAGGATCGGGGTGAGGTCCGGATCGTCCACGAGATCCCGGGCGATTTCCGCCTCCGCCGCACGGCTGTACCGCGCGGTCTCCGCCTGTGCGTTGCGAACCAGGGTCTGGTTGTTCCAAAAGCTGATGCCGAACGCGGTCAGAAGGCCAACGGTTGCGATCCCGATCAGGGAGAATGCGACCGTTCTGAGCGCAAAGGCCCGCCAGACGGCAGATTGATCATGGGACACCCAGTCACGCTCCGCAAACACCACCTTGGTCAGCAAGTCGTGGAGGAAGAAGCTGCGTCCCTTCCCGGACAAGAAGGCGGGCTGGAATGACCCGACACTGTCCCCAGCCTCCGCCATCTGACCCAGAACCTGATCGATCGGCGTCCCTTCGCGGGTGCCGGAGGTGAAGTAGAACCCGCGCAGGATCGCGTTGGACTGGTGCGTGGACGGCTCGAACACCTTGCGCAGGAAATCCGCCATCTGGTCGCGGAGGAGTGCCATCTGACCGGGGAAGTTGAAGATCGCGATGCGCGCGGAGCCGTCGAGTTCCTCGTTCATCCGGTCGATGACTTCGTCGGAAAGGCGGGTGACGAGCTTGTCGAACTCTTCCGGTACCTGTTCGAAGGTTGTCGCCTTGCGGTCTTTGGTCTGGAAAGTCGCGCCCCAGACCGCCTGCCGCCGCTCCTCGCTGAAGCGGGCGAAATACTCCCGGAACCCGGAGATCAGGTCAGCCTTCGTGAACAGCACATAGACCGGGAAATCGACCTGCAGGATGTCGTGGATCTCCGACAGGCGGGTGCGGATCGTCTCGGCGTGGATCTGCAGCCGGTCGCTGCCCGCGGTCATCAGATCCTCGGTGGAAAAGGCGAGCAGTACGCCGTTGATGGGCTGTTTCGGGCGGGCCTTTTTCAGGAGTGACAGGAACGACGTCCAGCTTGCCGCGTCCGCGCCCCGGTCGCTTTCCTGCGTCGTGTACCGACCTGCGGTGTCGATGAGGATAGCATCCTCCGCAAACCACCACTCGCAGGCGCGGGTGCCGCCAAACCCGCCGAGGCCGCCGCCATCCTCACCCTTCAACTTGAAGTCGATCCCCGCGTTGACGAGCGCGGTGGTCTTTCCCGCCCCGGGCGGGCCGACGATCACATACCAGGGCAGATCGTAGAGGTAGGTGCGGCCGCCGGATTTCTTGAGCTTGTCGAGGGCGGTGCGCATCCGCTCCTCGAGCACCTGGGCGTCACCCGTCGGCGTTTCGGGCAGGATCGCATCCTCAAGCCCCTCCGCCGCGCGCCTGCGACGGCGCCGGCGGAAGAAGGCGACGATGCCGATGATCAGTGCTGCGATCCCGATCACGAGCGCGCGCAGCCACCAGGTGCTGAGCGTGTCGTTGCCGGTCAGGGGTCCGCCGACCCAGACCGCCAGCGCAAAGCAGACGAACCCGATGGCCACCACCACCGGGGCGCTGAGCTTGCGAAGCCTGAGCCGGGGCAGCCTCAGCGCCATGCCGTGCCCCTCCCGTCTGCGCGAAGGCGGGGCATCAGAAGGTGCCCTCCCGCGCGAGCATGACTTCCACCCGCCGGTTCAGTGCGCGCCCCTCGCGGGTGTCGTTGGTTGCAATCGGCTCCGCGGGGCCGCGCCCCTCCACGCCGAGCCGGTCCGGATCCGTCAGCCGATCCGCGAGCACATCGCGCACCGCGGTGGCGCGCGCCTCCGACAGGGCCTGGTTCGTCTTGAACCGGCCCAGACCGTTGGGCTGGATGCTGTCCGTGAACCCGATCACGGCAATCGGACCAAGTTCGACATTGAGGACCGACGCGATCCGGTCGGCGAGGGGCAGGAAATCCGGGTTCAATTCCGCGGAGCCGCTGCCGAAAAGGAGCGCGTTGCCCACACGGATGAAGATGAAGCTGCCCTTCGGCCCGATATCGACCTGACCGGCCGCAACCTCCGCCGCGAGCGCCTGCCTGATCCGCTCCACCTGCCCGATGGGTGCGACGAACGCCGGTCCCGGGGACCGTTCGAGCGCCACGATCGTCTCGCCAGGATGCAGCTCGGTCAGCGTGGTCACCACCTGCGCGCCATCCCTCGAGATGATCGTGCTGAGCGTTCCGTAAACCAGAACCAGAAGCGCCGCGGCAATCGCCGCCACCACCCAGACCGGCGTGGATCTGAACCGACGCCGGTTGCCCACGGCCACCGGTTGCCACGAAGCGGACATGTCGTTGTCCGGCCGGGGCGCGACCCGGCGCAGGCTGTCATAGATCGCGGTGCGGATCCGGGCGAGCTCCTGCGCGCCGTGTGGCAGTGCGCGGTACTGCCCTTCGAACCCCAGCGAAAGGCAGACGAGCATCAACTCCAACAGGTAGAATTTCTGCGCCGGGGCGGACATGGCCTTCTCGGCCTCCTGAAAGAAACCAACGCCGGAATCGCGCCGCTGGAAGAAACGGGCGACCATGGAATACTGGATCCAGACATCCCGGTCCGCGCCGGGAAGGTTCTGCACGATGTCGTCCGCGGTGCCGCAAAGGGCGTACTTCGCGATCATGACGTCGTTGGGATCGGCGCCGCGGGCGTGGGCCTTGCCCTCGAAATCCGTGATCTCCCGCGTGACATGGTCGATCAGGGGGCGGGCCGTCATCTCCACCATTCCGGTCCGCAGCCGCCCTAGCAGGATCAGCAGATCGCCTGCCGCTGCGAGCAGCGGGTTGGCTGGGCCGCCATGGCTGAGCCCGGAGCCGCGTAGCGCGCGCTCAAGCGGAATCTGCTCGCGGAAGGGTTGGGGTGCTGTCGGGGTCGGTTGCGCAAGATCCGGAAAAAACCCCTGATCCTGAGGCGTCGGCCGTCCGATCCCCGGTGCGCCTGGTGTCAGGCCCGGCTGACCGGGCGGCGGCGCGGGATAGCCCGGTTGCTGCGGATAGCCGGGCTGCACGGGATATCCCGGCGCACCCGGCGGCGGCGGAACGAAACCCCCGGGGTTGGGTGTCTGCGGCGGCTGGCCGTAACCGGGGGGAGGCGCGGGCTGACCGAAGGCCGGGCTTTGCGGCGGGGCCGGCTGGCCCCATTGCGGCTGGCTCGGGGGCTGCCCCGGCGGCGGGTACCCTGCCTGTCCCGGATGCTGGGACGGCTGGCCCTGCCCCCACGGATCGGCGGGCGCCCCCGCCGGTGCCTGACCCGGATAGGGTGCTGCAGGCGGCATGCCCGGCTGTGCGCGCGGAGGGTGCGGAGGCAACGCGCCGCCAATCTGTGTCTTGTCGTCCGCGGGAGGAGGGGTCCGCCCGGGCATCGGCGCCGCCGGGGGGACGATCGGGCCCCGGCCCGCGGGCTGTTTGGGAGGCGGCAGTTTCCCGCCGAAGACTGTCTTGTCCCCGTCGTCGCTCATCCCGCCCGCTCCGGCACCGCCCAGAGTTCAAGTTTCAGATCCGGCCAATCCCCGGCGAAGTGCATGCCGACACCGGGTGCGGTCGAAAACTCGCGCCAGAGCGGACTGGTCTTGTCCAGCAGGAAGTAGACGTTGGTGGAGATCACCCGTATCTGCCGCGGCGGGTTGGGCAGATGCACGATTCCGATGCCGGGCAGGTTGTTCTGCACGATTTCTTTCATCCGGGTGTTCGGCCCGATCTTGCACAGCTCCGGGAACTGCGCCTGCACGAGCGTGAGTGCCTTGTTCGTCTCAACCTCGAGAACGAAGGTCGCGTCGCGGAACAGTGTCCGGTCTCCGACCTGTGCGACGTAGGAATTCTGCTGCACCTGCCGGAGGTCCAGCCGGGTGGCCCGGCCCATCTCCCGCGCGAGCAGGGTCTGGATGTCCTGCACCAGCGGTGTGAACGTCCCCTTCAGATCCTCGTGGTCGTAGGCGCTGTACTTCGGCGCAATCCGGTCCTGTCCGTCGAAGGTCGCAAGCTCCCCGCTGAGGGTCAGCAGCGCCTGATAGAGCTCCTCGGGATGGACCGCGTGCATGCCGCTCAGGTGGCGCAGCCCGCCGATATGCCGGTTGAGAACCATGAGCATAAGATAGTCTTCCGCCTGCATCGCCCCACCCGCGCTGGGGTCGGAGGCATAACGGCTCAGACTCTCGAGCTTCGTCTCGACCCAGCCGATGACCCGGCTGAGGAACCCGTTCAGGGTCGGATGTGCCCCAAGCACCAGCGCCGGTGGACTGATCGTGTCGTCGAGCGTGACGACGCCATCGCGCACATCCGCGATGCGGCCAAGCCGGAGGCACTGGTAGCCGGGGCGCGGCGTTTCCCGCACCGCAAGTTCGAGCCGTGGCACAGCAATCTCGACCACATGCTCGGAGCGGGCGATCGCGGTGGTGTCTGCGACGGTCTCCGCCTCCAGCCGGTACCTGCTGCCGGTCGCCTCCACCGCCACGCCGACATCCTCCCCGGTCGGATTGGCGTCGGGCAGTGTCAGCCAGACCATCAGCCCCGCCGCATCCTCCGGCACGTCGCAAGGGGCGGGCAATGGGGCCGCGTCGGGGGCATCGAACGGGGTACCGTCGGGCAGGATGCCGGTCAGGGCCCGGAGCCCGATCCGCCCCTGTTGGAGCATGTCCCGGTCAAACGTGGCCTCCACGAGTCCCCAGGGATAGCGGCTCAGAACCCGCGTGCGTGCCTCGACGAGGCGCTCGCAATACCGATCTGCCTGCTGGAAGTGATGGGGCTGGAGGAACAGCCCCTCCTTCCAGGCGACTTTGCTGTAGACCGACATCGGTGGGTGCCTCGCTCATTCCTGCCGGTGCGACACAGATCGCACCCGACCCTGCCTAGTTTTACGGGTCCACAGGATCCAATCAACCACCGTGAGAGGCGATGCCTAGTACTGCCAGCGAACCTGGCCTGTCAGGCCCCAGCTGTCCACCCGCTCACCGATCCGGAAATCGCCGCGCAGGCTCGCGTTGAGCTGCCTGGGGCGAACGCCCTCGTCGAACACTTTCAGGAAACTGATGCCCACGCTGATCTCACCGTAGGTACCCAGGGTTTCGGACGTCAGACCCTCCCGATCTCCCCCCGCGGGTTCGAAGATCGAGACCAGTTCGTCCGAAAGGTTCTGGTAGAATGTCGCAGTAACGAACTGGCTGGTGGACGTCGTTCCGTCCGCGCCGACGGCAGAGCGCACGAGAGTTGCCCCACCGAAGATCACCTCGGTCGTTGAATCGAGGAGTTTCAACGTGCTGCCGTCGTCAAACTGGATCGTGTCCGTGCTCTGCGAGGTGTAGGATGCGCCCACATTTGGCGCGACGGACCAGTTCGTTTCCCCAAGCGGGAAGGCCTGACTGACCGAACCCGAGATCGTATTGGCAAACGACGAGAACCGTTCATCCGTCAGGCCCACACCGGTCCCGCCGGGCAGCACGGAGTTGTTCGCCTCGAACTCCGTGAATTCCGCCCGGTACTGGATTTCCGCCGCGAACCCGCCTCGCGCCAAGGTCGCATAGAAGCCTGCGTATCCCTGATCAAAGGTGATCGTGGTCGTGCTGTCCCGGCGGGACACTTTCTCGACCGTATCGACGCCGAAGATCGGCTGCTCGGTCTTGCCGAAGTTGTTGCCTGCGATCACGCCTCCTGCCAGGTCGAAGCCCTGGACAGAGCGGTTGTAGCAGCCGTAGTCGATCCCGAACTGAACACCGCCATAGTTGGCGTTGATGTTGACCTTGTCGCGCTGGGTGTCCGCGACAACCTCACCGATCGCGTTCGCCTGACCGCCTACGCCCCGCGCCCAAAGGCCATTGCCGCAGGGTTGCCCGGGATCGTCGAACGCGAGCCCGGTGACGAAAGGGCTCGACGGGCGGTTCACGATCGACCCCATGATCGACTGTGTCAGAATGACCGAGCTTCCGAACTGCGTACTTGGAACATCAAGCGCGGCGGTCGCCGGTGTCACACAGGACAGGCCAACAATCGTCGTCGTCAGGAAGGTTGAAAACAGGGGGGAGGTCGACCGTCCCCGAGTGCTCCGCGAGTTCAGTCTCAGGTCGTCCAGCACCACGCAACTCCTATGTCTAACCCGTAACGGAAGCGTGACTCAGAATACCGTTTTATTCAAGCAAAAGTGGAACTTGTCTCTTTTGCGTCACCCTTTATCCGGACGCGCAGCGGCCCTCAATGTCGACTTCGGAGACCGACTGTCCAAGCTCGCGGCGTCTGCTGTCGGCTGGAGATGGGTTGCTTGTCTGGGGCCGGGCTGTGTGAAACACTCGTTCCGAACGGGGGAGCGGCCTGCATGATGTTGGTATCAATCCATGAGATTTCGGACCCTTTTGATCGCGCTGGGAGCGCTCGTAACGGCTGGACTGGCCTTCGCACTCAGCCGTCCGCCGGCGCCGCCCCCGCCAGAGCCCGGGGCTGAGCCCGTGGTCTTCGATCTGACGCCGGTCTGCATCGGCCGCATCATGCTTCCGGTACCCGCCGGGTTCACGCGGGTCACCGAGGGCGTGCCCCTGCCCAGCATCAGCGATGTGACCCCGCATCGCCTAACCCGTGCTCCGGGGGCCGAGCTCGACGATGTCGTCGCACTGCGCAGGGCGACACTTGGTGCGATGCGGCCACGGCCGGGGCAGGACAGCGCAATCCTCTTTGATCAGCCTGTCGCCGGTGGTCATGGCTTTGTTTACGATTACCGGGAACAGTCCGCGCGCCTTGCGGAACTGATCGTTCTGCGTGGTGAGGCAGCATTCCGACTGACCTATCCCACATTCGACGATTTCGACGGTGCCTTTGCCGTGCTCTCCCCGTTTGGTGAGGTGGTGGTGGCGCGCGCGAATGGCGCGGTCCCGGACCGTGCGGCGTTCTGCTTCGACGGCGGCGCGCTCGTCCTGCCACCGCAACCGCGGGAACAGGCGGAGGCGTCGTTCCATGCGGGCGCGGGGCGCAACACGCCGAAGCTGGGGATCCAGTATTCGAGTGTGCCCTACACGGGCACTGTCCCCATCAGCAGCTTCAACACAATGGCTGAGGCGGTGGCGGAGGCGCAGCCCATGGGCGCGCTTCTCGCGGGCCAGCCCTCGCTGTTTTTGTCCGTACTCGCCGGGCCGGAGACGGGCTTCTGGTTCTCCGCCAACCCCGCGGACTGGGACGAAACCGCGACCGCCGACACTCCGTCCCCCCATGTCTGGCTCCGGTTGTTTGCGCAGGGCGACCGTCAGAACCCGGTCGCCTTCGACCCGCCCTACGACGAGGCGGGGCTCGGCGCGCTGTGGGAGGCGATCCGCCTCGGCGCGCGGTCGGTGCCGGGAACCTTCGAATGACGCAGGAGGGAACGCGGGCCTGTCCGGTCCCCCTCGTACTGCCCATCGTCTTCGTGCCCGGGATCATGGGATCGCGCCTGCAAAATCGCGATGGGGAGACGGTTTGGAACCCGGGGGTTGGGCAAGCGTTGAGCTGGTCCCGGCCCGTGCGCAACACCGGTGTGGGCTGGACCGACACGCTGATCCCGCTGCCGTATCCAACCGCCGAGTTCGGCCCGATGAGTCCGGCGGAGCGGAAGGCGCGCCTCGTCGGCCCGACCTTCAGCCCGGACTTTTTGAGCCCCGCAACAGATCCAGGGCAGCTCCCCTCCGCGATCACCGACAATCCTGAGCGGCAGGCGAAGTCCATCGCCCGGGGGTACGCGGGGCTGGCATGGGACTTCTACGGCCCCTTCATGCTCTGGATGGAGCAGGGTCTGGTGGCGGCGCTCGACGATTTCCCGCCGGAATGTGGAAACATCCGGTTGGAACCCTGGGCGCATCCCTACAACTGGACCGATACGAACGAGACCGCCGGGCAGAAGCTCAAGGAGCTGATCGATGACACGGTCAAGCCGCAGGTCGAGGCTGCCTACGGCGAGGTGGACCCCGCAGTGGAAATCCTCGATCCAGTCGTTGTGACCCATTCCATGGGCGGCCTCGTCGGGCGCGCCTGTGCCAAGCTTTCGGGTGGCGAGGGATCGGTTCACGGGATGATCCACGGGGCGATGCCGACCCACGGTGCGCCCGCCGCCTACAAGCGGATGCGCGCCGGGTTCGAGGGGGGCGATTTCGGCACGATCGCCCGCGAATCCGTGGCCCGGGACGTCGAAACCCGGGATCGAGACGCCCAAAATGCCATCGTCCGCTTTTTCAACGACAGCTACGAAGGGTGGCGCGCCATCGGGCGCGGTACAGCCGGGGTCGGTACGGGTGCGGTCGCGCGGCTGTTTCTCGGCGCGACGGCGGCGGAGGTTACCCCGCTCCTCGCCAACATGCCGGGTGGGCTGCAGCTCTTGCCCAACCAATACCACAAGGACCGGCAGGGCCGTCGCGATTGGCTGCGCGTCACCTACGCCCGCGAGGGTGACATCCTCACGCTGCCTGACAGCAATCCCTACGAGGAAATCTACAACCAGCGGGACAAGTGGTACCGGCTGGTCACTCCGTCGCTGATCGATCCCGGCAACAGCTCCGCCACGGTCTGGACCCAGTACCTGACTCGCTTGAGCGGTGTTGCCGACTTCCACCAGGAGCTCGAGGAAAGTGGCGGTTTTCACGCGAATACGAAGATGTTCTACAGTGCATCCTCCCACCATCCCTGCTTTGACACGGTGGAGTGGAAGGCGGAGGTGCAGGACAGCCGCCTGAGGGCGAAGATGTCCGTGGCAACGGACATGCCCGATGCGGACAATCTGATCGGCACGGTCGCCCACATCATTGGGCAGGAAACGCGGGTCGTGACCGGCGGCATGGGCATGGCCGTCCCTTACGAGGCAGACGTGCTGGGCAAGATCTCGATTCAAGAGCAGGACGCGCCGGGGGACGGTACAGTCCATGTGGGCTCCGGGATCCATGTGCCGAGCCGGATCGAGAGCGATCCGACCACCCGGGCAAACGGCGGCATCGTCGGCTATGCCCACGACGCTGCCTACAATGATGATGACGCGCGGCGTCAGGTGGCCGCGTGGATTTCTGACATGATCGTCGCGCAGCTTGAGGCTCGGGGGCTGGGTTAGCCCCTTGGGGTGGTCTACATGACCCAGGGGTCCTTTTCGACCACTGGCCCGCCGACTTCCGACACCTCAGCGAAGACCCGGGGCGCGTGCTTTTCCATCAGCCGCCCCCGTGCTCGATGGCTGAGGGCCGCGTCGTCGAGCAGCGCGCGCAGCTCATCGGGCATTGCGGCAAAGCGTGTCTCAAACCGTGCTGCGACCGCCAGAGGTTTCGCGAGCGCCATCACAGGCCAACCGGTGGAGCGCAGGGTGAGAACCTCGACCATCAACATGGCCCGTCGTTCACGGTTTGGAACGGGGCTTTCCGTCGGCCAAAGGGCGAGGGCCTCGCCCACGATTTGCGCGAGCTGTCGGCGCTCGGCGGCGGATGCGAGCGCGCGGATCAGGGGCTCGGTCAGGGTGATCGTCACCTCTGCCGGGGCGTCAGGGCCCAGTCGATAGTGCCACGTCTTTCCGTCGACATTGGGCAGAAGCAGGTCGGTTCCGGGCGGGAAAGGCCCGCCCGCGCCGCTCTCCATCAGATGGTCCATGAGTGCCGCGCAGGGCGCCGGATCCCAGAACCGCAGGAAGAGCCACGCACCGTCTGGCGCTCTCAGCCGTGTGCACTTTCGTGCCCTCGTGTGCAGCGCATCGAACCCGGCGCCGCTTCGGATCAGCACGGCGGCTTGCGCTGCCCAGAGAGCGGTCGGCCCTGCCGGACCCTCATCGGCAGTGAAAAGCGCCCGGGTGAGCGCGCTTTCGGGCGCAAGCTCGACGAGCCACGGGGCCGCGTGGCTGAATGCATCACCTCGAAACAAACACGCCGCGCGCAGCGGGTGGGCTGCTAGAAGCGCCTCGATCCCGGGCATCCGCGCGCCATCGAGCAGGGTGTAGAGCCCACCCTCGCCGGAGAGAATCGGAGCCACGGCATCCGGTATGGTCTTCACCGGCCAGACGCCGAACTGGCGATCCAGCGGCGCCACGCCCGCGACCTCGTGTCTTTCGATCATCCGTGCCCTGCCGTCATCACCTGGCCGACTATGGGCTGGAGACCGGGATCGGGCAAGGTGGGGAACGACGCCTCTCAAACGGGCGAATTCGCTCCAAAAAAGGATCTGCATGGAGCGAAATCGCATGCTATGGTTGCTCGGCGTGGTCCAGCGGACCGCCCGGCCCCGCTTGTGCGATCCGCGGCGCTGATGGTGGTCGCGGGCCTGGGCAGATGGCGAGGTATCCGATGAACGCGCCTTTCAAGACTGCGACCCGGTTGGGACGGTTTCACAGCGTTGCGGGCGCTGACGTCCTCGCCTTGCTGCGGTTCGATGGAACCGACGGGGTCAATGAGCTGTTCGAGTATACGGTCGAGGCGCTGGCGGCGACGCCCCACATCGACTTCGAGGCTCTGATCGGCACTCATGCGACCGTCGAGCTGCTGACCCAGCACCACGGCTCCGCCTACTACGATGGCATCGTCACGCACGCGCAATGGAACGGTGTGGGGGAGAACGGTCATACCTATCGCCTGACGCTGCGCCCGTGGTTCTGGCTTGCCGGGCGCAGACGGAACCAGCGGATCTTCCACGAGATGACGGTGGTCGACATCCTTCGCACTCTGCTCGAACCCTATGCGGAGCTCGGCGATCCGGCGCTCGAGGTCAAGCTGACCGCGGAGTACCCCACGCTCGAATATACGGTTCAGTATCGCGAGAGCGATCTGGACTTTGCACGGCGGCTGATGGAGCGGTTCGGCATCTCCTACCATTTCAAGCACATGATGGAGAGCCATACGCTCGTCCTTACCGACGCGATGGACAGCCTCGACCCGGTTCCCGGCGCCAAGCGGGAGTTCCTCGCGGTCGACGGGCACCACGGGGCGGATGCGGAGCATTTCTGGGAGTGGGAGGCGGAGCGCAACCTCACCACAGGTGCCATGCGCCTGACGGAGTACAACTTCAAGACGCCCCGCGCCGCGATGGAAGTCGACCGGGTGGGCGAGGCGGCCTACGCCCAGGGCAAGATCGAATCCTACGACTATCCCGGTGACTACCTCGATCAGGGGCAGGGCCGCGGCGTTGTAGGCCTTCGCACGACCGAGGAGCGGGCGCAGGACTTCCGCTATCGCGCGCTGGGCGACGCGACGTGCCTCCGATCCGGCCAGAAGGTGGTCGTGACGGGCAATCGCGGCCCCGGTGCGGACGGGACCGAGCATCTGTGCCTCTCCGCCACCCACAGTTATGTGTCCGACGCCTACGGGTCGGGTGAGGAAAAGAGCGACGGCTACGCCTATACGGGTCGCTACATCTTCACCCCTGTCACCGCGCCGTTTGCCCCTGCGCGGAAGACCCCGGTGCCCGTGGTGCAGGGGCCGCAAACCGCGGTTGTGGTCGGCGAAGGCGAGATCGATTGCGACGAGTATGGCCGCATCCTGGTGCACTTTCACTGGGATCTGGAGGAGGCCTATTCGATGCGCTGCCGCGTGTCCCAGAACTGGGCATCCAAGGGCTGGGGCGGTATGGTGATCCCCCGGATCGGCATGGAGGTCGTGGTCGAATTCCTCGAGGGCGATCCGGACAAGCCGCTGGTCACGGGCTGCGTCTATAACGGCCGCAACGACCCGCCCTACGGCCTTCCCGCCAACAAGACCAAGAGCGTCTTCAAGACCGATACCCACCAGGGGTCAGGCTTCAACGAACTGACGTTCGAGGATGAGGCGGGGGTCGAGAAGATCTACATGCACGGTCAGAAGGATCACGAGATCATGATCCTGAACGACCGGTTCAAGTCCATCGGGCGGGACCAGTCCGAAACCGTCGGACAGGACAAGTCAATCTCCGTCGCCCGGGATCATACGGAGACCATCGGCCAGGACGCGAACCACAATGTGGGCCGCGATGTGATCTACGAGGTCGGCCAGAACCAGCAGGAAAAATACGGCAAGGATCATGTCCATGTGGTGGGCAACATCCACAAGCAGGATATCTTCGCCGACCACATTATCCAGACCGGGGCCAACCATGATGAGACCGTTCTGGGTAAGTATACCCTAAACGTCACCGAATCGATCACCAACAACACCAAGACCCACACCCTGATGGCGTTCCAGAAGTTCGTGATCATGGGGCCGGGCGGGAAGATCACCCTCGATGCCTCCGGCGTCACGATCGAGGGGATGCAGATCAATCTGAAGGGCATGGTGTCCATGGGCGGCGCGGGAAGCGCGCAGGTGCCGACCCTTCAGGGTGCAGCGAACGAGGGGCTGCCCCTCGTCGAAGAGTGCCTGAAACAGAGCGGAGAGAGCTGATGCTGCCAGTTGCACGATTGGGCGATGTCCACACCTGCCCGATCTGCGGGCCCAATGTGATCGTCCAGGGCGGGATCGCCAAGGTCGACGGCCTGCCGGTCGCCCGGATGGGAGACAAGACCGCCTGCGGCGCCGCCATCGTCACCGGCTCCTCCATGAGCAAGGATGACAACAAACCGATCGCCTATCTGGGCAGCACAACGACCCATGGCGGCGTGATCTCCACGGGTTCCCCCATGCACAAAGTGATGCCGTGACTCCGGCGCGGTGCGGGTGCGGTGCTTTGCAGATGGCGGAGCGATCCATGACCACCCGCGCACACTGCTGGAGCTCCCACCATCATCACCGCGACAGCGTGCTTGTTCGATCCCGCTGCAATCCGTTACACCTCTGATAAGCTGTTATCCTAGCGCCCCGGGGTCCCGGGCCGCGTCACCCGCCGAGTGAGTATGAACGACGCCGATTTGGACAAGACGCGCCCGCCGCAAGGGGCCCTGCGCTATCCGGAGCCGCGGTCGCTCTACGCCGCGATACCCCGGCTCAGCGAACTCACCCACCAGTCGCCCTACGAGGGCGAGACAACAGTTGCCTTTCTGTCCCGCCTGAGGTCCAGCACCACGCCCGAGGAGGCCGTGACCTTCACCGCGTTCGCCACCCTGCCGCAGATGGCGATCTGGTGGGGGCACGAGTGCCTGCGCCTGATGCCGGAGCATCTGGACGCGTCCGACCGGGACATGATGGAGCGGGTGTCGGGCTGGATTGCGCGTCCGACGACCGCCACCCGGTTTGCCATCATGCGCGAGGCACTCTTTGCCAACGGGCGGGGTCCAGGGGTCCTGCTCGGCCTCGCGGTCGGCTGGTCCGGCGGGCCGATCGCCCCGAACGATCCGGCCCCGGTTGCCAATCACCGAGCACCGACAAGCCTCAACGCGAGCATCCTGTCCTGCCTTGCCCGCGCCGAATACACGCAGAGGCCGATTTACCTTGCCCGGTGCATCGACATGGCGGAAAATCTGTTTCGCGTGAATTGACCCGGCGCCAGACCGCCGGAGCCGAAGGTCCCGTTTCAAGCCCATGATCCTGACTCTGAAGATTGAGAACCAAGACGGTTTCGACGATGGCGGACCCGTAGAGATCACCGTTCAGGGCAAGGGGCTGACCGCCGGTCGCGGGCGGAGCATGGACTGGGTGCTGCCCGATCCGACACGCCACATCTCCAGCCAGCATTTCGAAGTGGATTTCGCCGAAGGGGCCTATTTTCTGACCGATGTGTCGACCAACGGCACCTTTCTCGTCGGACAGCCCTACCGGCTCGAGCCGCGCTACCGGCTCAATCACATGGACCGGTTTCAGGTCGGGCATTTCATCATCGCGGTGTCTCTGCAAAGCCCGAGCCCAAGCCCGGGCACGCTGACGCCACCGGGGTGGACCCCGCACGCGAGCCCGTCGGGAGGCGATGATCCCTGGGCCGTCGACGGCCCGACGCCCGCGCCCATCGACACATCGCCGAAACCGGGAAGGTCTGGCGGCGGGGACTTCGACCTTGCGGCGATCTCGACGCCGCCCGCGAGCTTCGGCGGCGGATCCGGCGGCGGTCTGTCCGTGCCGCCGGGCGCGCCGCGTCCGCCCGCCCCGCCGGATCCATCAGGTTCTCCCTTCGGTGCGGCCGGTCTCTCCCGCCCGCCGGGTGGCTTCACCGGCGCGCCGAGTGCTGCTCCCCCGCCCTTGTCCCGTCCTCCCGGAGGATTCGGCAGCGGTGAGGGCCTGTCGCCGCCCGTGCCGCCGGCGGTGCCCGACCCCGCTCCCATTCCACCCGCACCGCCGCCACCGGGGTTCGCGACCCAGGGCGTGACGCCACCGCCACCGATGCCGGACCCGGCACCCTCCGCCCCCGTTCCGGCGGACAGCTCCGCTGTCGTCAGGGCGTTTTGTGAGGGTGCGGGTTTGCGTCCCGACGCCTATGCCCATGTGGATGCGGAGGCACTTGCGCGGACCCTTGGGGTGGCCATGCGCCTCGTGGTTCAGGAGACGATGGTGCTTCTCCATGACCGCGCACAGGCCAAGCTCGTCACCCAGGCGGGCGAAGGCACGATGACCCGGGCTGAGGGCAACAACCCGCTGAAATTCCTGCCGGATGCGGAGCAGGCACTGGTTGCGATGTTCCTCGTGGGTCAGCCCGGCTTCAAGGGTGGGCCAGAGGCGTTCGCCGACGCGTTCAGGGACCTTCGCCTCCACCAGAAGGGCGTGTTTGAGGCACTCCAACCGGCACTTGCAAAGCTCATGGGAGACCTGTCCCCTGAGGCTATCGAGGAGGAAGCCGGGGGCGGCCTGCTCGGCGGCAGCCCGTGGAAAACCTTCGTCGCGCGCTGGGACGCAAAGAGTGCGGACCATGACAACGGCATTCTCGACGAGTTCTTTGTCCATTTCGCGGAGGCCTACGGGCGCGCGACCCGGCGTGATCAGTAAGGGAGGCGTGTCCCATGTCGCTTGATTGGCTGGCGGATCCCGTTACGGAAGAGGAGCCCTGCGGCCCCGACCTCGACGCAACAGATGACGATGACTTTGTCGACTATTACTTCGAAGCCGAGGCGCGGATGCCGGAGCGCTACGTTGTGCTGCGGATGTCCGCCGACGGCTCCGGCTCCGCCGATGAAGTGTTCGATCCCGGATCCGTCGATCTGAAGGAAGAGCGGCGCCGGATCGTGGCGTTGCTCCAGCGCAGCCGCGATCTGAGGCTTCTGAGCCTTCTCGCCCGGTTCTCGATCCTCGCCGGCGATATGGAGCGGTTTGCGCAAGCCATGAGCGGCATCGCCCTGGTGCTCGAAACTTACCCAGATGCGGCGCACCCGGCCCCGTCGGAACGGCGTGCGGTGCTTTCGGATCTCGGTGCGTCCGCCACGGTGGTCAATCCGCTCCACCACGCGGATCTGGGCGGCGGGGCGGAGGCGACCTATCGCTGTTTTCTCGTCGCGACCGGCGCCGGAACCGCGCGCACGGATGCGGAAGCGGAGGCAACGGAAGCAGGCGTCGTGAGCCTCTTGTCGGACAGCGGTTTTGCCGGTGCGGTGGAGAAACGGCACGCGGCGCTCGTCGAGGCGCGTTCGGCCTTCGCGCGGATCGTGAGCGCTTGTCTGAGTAATCCGAGCGGACCGATTTCCCCGGGATTTGACAGTGCGGTGGGCGCGGTTGACGCGCTGCTGGACCTCATCCACACCGCCCGGCCGGACCTCGCAACCGAAGCGGACGCAGCACGCCCCCCCGAATCGGCACCTGCCGACCAGGCCGCTGACCGACAAACGGAGGATGACGATCCCCCGCCGGTGGCCACACCGATCGCCACCGCGAACGTGGGCGGCATCGCCGATCATGGTGCCGCACGCCGTGCCCTGCGTGCCTCCGAGCTCTACCTCGCAGCGCAGCAGCCGGGCAGCACCGCGCGGCTTCTGGTGTCCCAGGCGCGCCAGCTCGTGGGCAAATCCCTCGTCGATGCGCTGGAGGTTCTGCTGCCGCAGAAGGCGGCTTCAGCGCGGGTCCTTCTGGGCGGCGGCACCGGATTTGTCATGGGTATCGACCGTTTGAAGGCCCTGACCACCGAAACGCCCGCCCCGGTGGAGGCCGAGGAGCACGGCGACAGGCCGGAGATTGCTGATCTGGGAACCCTCGACGGCACCCTCCGCGCGGTCGAGCAGTTCTATCGTGGCAGCGAACCGGCGAGCCCGATCCCGCTCCTCCTGCGGCGGGCCCGGCAGGATCTCAACAAGGATTTCGAGACAATCCTGGGAGACATCCTGCCCGCCGAGGACACCCAAAAATAGTTTGCCACCAGCCCTTTGGGTCGTGTTAACATCTCGAAAATTGACGTGGTTGGTCACGTCACTTTGTTGCTTTGTGACCAAGGAGTTGTAGATGCCGTCCGACTCGTCGACCGCCCATATCCGGCGGAATCGTCCCCCGCGCGTGCACATTTCCTACGAGGACCCGTACGATAGCGAGAAGATGGTCGAACTGCCGTTCGTGCTGGGCGTCATGTCCGATCTGTCCGGCAATGATCCTGAAAAGGAAAAGCCCGAGATGGGCGAGCGGAAGTTCACGGATGTGACCTCCGCGACCCTCGACGACTACATGGAGGACGTGGCCCCGGGCACGACCTTTAACGTGGAGAACAAGCTTGATCCCGATGCGGGAACGAAGCTGGGCGTGCAACTCCGCTTCAACTCCATGGAGGATTTCGGCCCGGCCCAGGTCGCCCGCCAGGTGCCGGCGCTCAACGAGCTTCTCAAGGCCCGCGAGCATCTTGCAAATCTGGCACGCTACATGAGCAGCAAGCCTGCGGCGCAGGAACAGATCCGAAAACTGCTCAACGACCCGGATTTGATGGCCGCACTGGCCGAACGGGACGCCGCAGCCGAAGCTGAGCCGACGCCGGAGGAGGGTGCCTGATGGCAAACGAAGCACAGACGGACGTCGCCCAGCAGGAGGGCGCGCTCAGCGAACTTGACGAGTTTTCCGACATTCTGCGCCAGACGATCAAGCCGCGCAGCGATGCGGCGGCAAAGGAAGTCGACAACGCTCTGACCGCGCTCGTCGGCGAGGCGATGGCCGATCAGACTGTCATCGAAGAGGATGTGATCGACACGATCAATGGCATCCTCGCGAAACTCGACAAGAAGCTGTCGGATCAGGTCAACGAGATCATCCATCACGATGATTTCCAGGCGCTCGAGTCCTCATGGCGCGGGCTTGCTTACACGGTGAACAATGCCGAAACCGGGGCGAACCTTCGGGTGAAGGTCTTCAACGCGTCGAAGGACGAACTGAAGGCCGCGCTGAAGCGCTATCCCGGGGCCAAGTGGGACAAATCCCCCCTCCATGAGAAGATCTACGAGGAGGAGTTCGGCACGATGGGCGGAAAGCCCTTCGGCGCGATCATCGGGGATTACTACTTCAGCCACGCGACCGGCGACGTGAACCTGCTGCGGGACATTGCGAAGGTATCTGCAGCGGCCCACGCCCCGTTCATCTCTGCCGCTGCGCCCGAGTTGATGGGCATGGACAGCTGGACCGAGATCGGCACGCCGCCGGATCTGGAAGAGATTTTCGATACACCGGACTACGCGGCCTGGAACGGCCTGCGCGATTCGGAGAACGCGCGCTATGTCGCCCTCACCATGCCGCGGGTCCTGTCCCGGGAGCCTTATGGCCAGGATTCGTCCGAGGTGGTGAAGGAGTTCGGTTTCGAGGAGCAGACCGACGGCCATGCGGGTACCCAGTACGCGTGGATGAACGCGGCGCACGCGATGGCCGCCAACATCACCCGCGCCCACAAGGAGCATGGCTGGACCGTCCAGATTCGCGGTGTTCAGTCCGGCGGAGAGGTCCTGAATCTGCCCAGCCACACGTTCGATTCAGGCGATGGATCGAAGGACCTGAAGTGCCCCACGGAGGTCGCGATCACCGACCGCCGCGAAGGGGAACTGAGCAAGGTTGGCCTGATCGGCCTCATCCACCGCAAGCATACGGACAAGGCGGCCTTCATCGGCGCCCAGACCCTCTACCGGCCCAAGAAGTATGTGGACGACCTGGCAACCGCGTCGGACAACATGTCCTCGCGCCTGCCCTACATCTTCGCCGTCAGCCGGTTCAGCCATTATTTGAAGTGCATGGTCCGCGACAAGATCGGGCAAAGTCCCGACAGGCAGCAGCTGCAGAACCAGCTCCAGACGTGGATCACCAAGTATGTGTCGGCCAATCCGGAAAGCGCATCGGAGAAGGAAAAGGCCAAGAAGCCCCTCGCCGGCGCAAAGGTGGAGGTGGTCGAAGACGAGGAGAACCCCGGATACTACATGGGGAAATTCTACCTCAAGCCACACTTCCAAATGGAGGGCATGGATATCGGAATGAGTCTGGTATCCAAGCTTCCGA
>JBCBAP010000012.1:0-77744 GCA_038532435.1 Pseudomonadota bacterium
AGATCATTTCCATGGCCGAGGGCAACCGGCAGGTGGATCTGATCAGCCGAGATCCAGACTTTCAGGAGATCAGCCGGAAGGACCTGCCGACCGACATCTACGACCCGCGCCTGCGCCCATGGTACACCCAGTCCGTGGCGGAGGGGCGCACGGTCTGGACCGATCCCTACATCTTCTTCACCTCGCAACAGCCCGGGATCACCGTTGCCTCCCCCGTGCAGAGCAGCGATGGCGAGACGCTGGGCGTCGTCGGTGTCGACATCGAGTTCGGGGAGATTTCCAACTTCCTCGCGAACCTCGAGATCGGCCAGACCGGGCGCGCTTTCATCTTCGATTCCGAAGGCGCGGTCATGGCGTTTCCCGGCGGGCTTCAGCTGCGCGAGAGCGAGGGGAAACTGCGCTTCGCCACCGTCGAGGAGATCGGCGATCCGGAAGCGCTCGCGGCCCTTAAGACGCTGGAGACCGGAGAGGACGGTTTCATCATCGGAGAGGAGCCGTTCCGCCGCATCACCACCGACGGGAAGACCAACCTGACGATCTTCACCCGCATCGCGGAGGCGCGTTGGCCCTGGCTCGTGGCGGTGCAGGTGCCCGAAGAGGATTTCATAGGGGCGCTGAAGGACAACCAGCGGAGCAACATCGCACTTGCGGTCACGATCTCCGGCGTGTCGGCCCTGATCGGGCTGCTGATCGCCCGCTCCATCATCCGACCGATCAACGCGCTGAAGGCACAGTCGGACCGGGTGGCGCAGGGCGCCTTCCCCGCACCCCGCCCGATCCAGACAAGCTACGCCGAACTGCGCGGCGCGGGTGCCGCGTTTGCCCGCATGGCCCGCTGGCTGCAACAGTATCGGGAGACGTCAGAGGCGTTCGCGGCCAAACAGATCGAGACGTCTGCCGATCTCTCCCGCCGGGTGTCGGAGCGCACCCAGGAACTGACCGACAGCAACACGCAACTTGCCCGGGAGGTCGAGGAACGGCGCATCATCGAGAAGGTGCTGAGCAAGGAGGTAGAGCTCCACCGATCGACCTCCCAGGCCCTGCGCGCCGCCCGCGACCGCGCCCACGCGGCGAGCCGGGCAAAGTCCCGCTTCCTCTCCAATGTCAGCCACGAGGTGCGCACGCCGCTCAACGCGATCCTCGGCTTTACCGCACTGATACGGCACAACCGGAACAATCCGGATCGGATGGAGCAGTATGCGGAGCATATCACCGAGGCGGGCAAGCAGCTTCTGGGCATCATGGACCAGATCCTCGACCTCGCGAGCATCGAGGCAGGCCGCAACCAGTTCGCCATTCAGGAGCTCGACGCGGCGGAGATCGTGGCAAGTGCTTCAAGCCAGATCGCCGTGCTCGCCCGTGAGGCGGGTCTGATCTTCCGCGATGATACGGACATCCAGCCGGGCTGCCATATCCGTGCAGACCGGGTGCGCTACACGCAGGTGCTGATGAACGTCGCCTCCAACGCGATCAAGTACAACCGACCGGGCGGCACGATCTACCTGCGGGCCGAGGTTCTGGAGGGCGTACTGCGGATCGAGATCGAGGACACCGGCGTTGGCATCACGCCTGAGCGGGAGGCGGAGGTTTTCGAACCTTTCAACCGCCTCGGCGCGGAAGCGACGGATGTTGAGGGGACGGGCATCGGCCTCTCGCTCTCCAAGGAACTTGTGGAGCGTATGAAGGGGCAGATCGGCTTCACCAGTACCCTGGGCAAGGGGTCGACCTTCTGGATCGACATCCCGATGCGCACGCCGGAAGATCTCGATACCCACGCGTCCAGCAGCCCGCTCGTGCATCCGGTGCGCCTGCTGCTTGTGGAGCCGCAACTGAACAGCGTCGCGCAGTTGCCGCTGCCGCCGCAAAAGACAGAGATGCTGAACGTGGATCTTGCGCGCAACGGGACGGAAGCAATCTCCCTCGCCGCACGCAATCGCTACGACATGATCGTGGTGGATCTGGACCTGCCGGACTCTCACGGGGAAGGTTTGCTGGCAGAACTTCGTGCGGCGGGTATTCCTGCGGATGTGCCCGCCTTCGCGCTGACCTCCGAAGCGGTGGAAGTGGCCGAGGGCATGTTGCGGCAGGCCGGTTTCCGCGCCTGCCTGACCAAGCCAATCAGCCTGAGACAACTCTATCGTCTGGTGGAGCAGCGGGCCCGGCTCTTGCTGCAGGACCGCCCCGCCGCGGAATAGCCGCCCGAAAGATTGCGGGTCGGCCCCCTGAGGAGCCGACCCGCGCCATGTCACACAGCCGTAAGGCTATACCAGTCCTCATCGGCAGTCACCCACGCGACCCGCTCCGGCAGGTGGAATGTTTCGCGGTCGAGCGACGTTTCCTCCTGAACCGAAAGCTGCACGACATCAGCGTCGGTCACGTTGTAGCGGAGCGCTGCGGTGTTGTTGCCCATGAAGGTCTGCATTTCCGCGAAGAGGTGCGTTTCTGCGACGACGTTGGTATCTGTCCACCGGTTGTCGACATCCGGATTGACGATGCCAGCGGACAACCCGTCCGTGCCCGCCTCGATGGCCATCCAGTGCGCCTCCTCGCGTCCTGGACGGCTGGTGCCGTAGCTCTCCTGATCCTGAAACTGGAACGAGAAGGCGTCTTCGGACACGTTGTAAACGCGATCTGTCAGTGTCTGCTCGACAGTGTCCCCGGCCCGCTGGACCATGACCACCGGTGTTTCGTCGAACCCGTCCAGACGGATATTCGCGTTGAGATCGACACCGCCCATCATCTTGCCGAACGAGATGCTCCGGCCATCCTCAAGCGTGTAGTCCCCGGCACTGGCCGCCATCCAGCTCACACTTGCGGTGGCGTGGGACCCGTCGAGATAATCCCACTCGTCGAGCTGGAATTCGAAGCCCGTCTCGGTGACGTTGCGGATACGGGTGACGACCGGCTCTCCACCGTCGGCGCTCACCGGCCCCATGATCACCACCGCATCCTCGATCGAGCCGTCGAAGGAGACGCTGTGCCAGGTATCGGAGGACACCTGGTACACCCGCTCCGTGCCCACGGTCACCCCATCCCCAAGATCTTCCGGTGCGTCGTTCCCGGGAGCAGGGGATGGGGGCACCGGGGCACTGGTGCCAGGGGAGCCGGATCCGGGCGTCACATCGACGTCCCGACCGGCAAGGCCGTTGATCTCACCTTGGTGGAGGATGCGGTCATAGACCGCGTAGTCGGACACCTCGCCGTCCATGACAGCGCCGATATTGTCCGGACGCTCATCGGACCGCCACATCGCGCTCGCGCCGAGCAGGGTGCTTTCGGTGTTGGTGGTCCAGTCATAGTCAATGCCCTGCTCCACATCGAGCAGTTCACCGTTGAGGTAGAGCGCCGCACCGTCCGGGCCGAAGGTCACGGCGAGGTGGTAGTCTTCACCTGCCTCGATCTTCATGTCCTCGACCTTGAGGTACTTGCTCTTTTCCGTGGACTGGATGCGGACATGCAGCACGCCGTCCCACACGTACCCGGTCATGTGCCCGCCATCGCCGTAGTTCTTCTCGTCTTTGGAGAAGAGGGTCACCATCTCCTCCGCCGGAACGTCGTCGAGGCGGAAGTTGAGGGAAACCGTTCCCTCGGCGAGCGCCTGCGCACCGGTGTGGGCGACCTCGACATAGCCGGTCTCGCCATCGGCGACCACGGGGCCGTCGTAGGACACCACGATGTCATCGGCGAAGAGCGCCGGATCGGTCGTTGCGAACGCCTCCACAAACAACGCGCCCGCCGCAAGCTCCTCGGCGAGGATCTTGTCCATCCAACCGGCCACATCCTCGAGCGAGGAACTCCAGCTTCCGGTTTCCGATTGCAGAGCATGACCGTTCTTGATCCCGAAACCGATGGAGTAGATCCCGTCCGCGATCGTGTTGATGCCGTAGGATCCGTAGAGGGGACTGGTCGCGAACCACTGATCCGCGATGTGGAAGCCGCTGTCGCCGGCGTCGGATTCCTCACCATGCAACGCACGGTGCAGATCCGCCCGGTTCTCCGCGATCCAGTCGTTGAGTGCGACGATGTCAAACGTGCTGAAATCGCCGTCGTTGGCGACGCCGGTCGCCTCGATTGCTTCCAGCAGGATCGCGTTCAGCCCGTCTGCGGCCGCCGCGGCGTCCGCAATCTCCCCTGCCGTGAGGTGCTGCATGAGCCCCTCGTCCCGGGTGATCATCTCGACGAGCGCATCCAGCGCGGTGCCGGTTGTCCCCTCCACGTAGCGTGAGACATCCGGGTTCGCGAGGCTACCATCGGCAAGTTCATCCGCGAGCAGCGCCTCAAGCCAATAGGCCACGTCGCTCAAGCTTGCGTTCTTGTTACCGTCCTCGTTGATCAGGCGACCCTGTTTGTAGCCAAAGCCAAGGTGGTAAAGCCCGTCCGCAACAGTGTTGACCGCGGCCTCGGCGAAGAGGCGCGTCTTTCCGCCATCGCCCTGCACGAGGTGGAAGCCCGTCTCTTCCCCGTCCTCATCGTCGCCGTGGGCGTGGATCCAGTCCGCGAGATCGTTTTCCCGGATCCAGTCCGCAAGTGCAGTGATGTCGGAGGGCGTGAAGCGGCCATTGTTGGCGATGCCCGTCGCCTTGATCCCCTCGATGATGATCGCGTTCATCTCGGCGGCTGCGGCGAGCCCGCCCGCGATATCCTCGTCGCTGATCCGAGCCTGAAGCCCCGGATCCTCGGCGATGATGTCGAGCAGGGTGTCGAGGCCCGTACCCGTGGTCTCGACCGGTGCTGCGCTAGGTGCAGGGCCCGCGGTCTCGAACGCCTCGACGGAGGAGAAGAGGCTGTCGCTTCCGACCTCCTCACCGTCGAGCAGGAGCGTCACCCGCTGATCACCCCGGTTCTCGAAATAGTCGAGTTCAATCTCGTAGAGCCCACCCTCGCCGAAGTCGACCAGCGTGCTGGTGCCGGAGTAGCCCCGCTGCCCGGTGTAGGCGATGAGCTCCTCCCCGCCGATCTTGAGCCGGAAACCGTCGTCGGACTTGACCGCGATCGTATGCATGCCGCCGGGAACATAGATGAACCCGGTAAGCTTGAGCCCGATGGTCTCCATCTGGGCGTTGGCGTTGCCGTCAGTGACATCCCCATTGTCGCCGAGGAATTCGGCGAGGCTTGCCGTGTTCCCGGTCACTTTGCCCAGCTCGAGCTCGGACACCGTGATCTCGTGGGTCGCGGGCTGCGCTGCGGCGATGCTGTCGAACTCTCCGAGCGAGTCGAGCGAGTTGTTCACGTTCCACACCTGGCCCGTAAGCCCATCCCCGGCGCGCATCTCCCCATCGGGCAACTTGCCGCTCAGCGCGGCCTCCAGCCTGTCTGAACCGGAGTCCCGGACCGGATCCGCATCGCCTGTCATCCCTGCGGTGTTCTCCCGCGGCCCGATCTCGCTGACCTCGAGCGGCGTGATCGCCTCCGCGATCTGGTCGATGGTTTCCACGATGCCGTAGGTCGGCGCGGAATCCACCGTCAGGTCCTTCGCGCGGATGATCGTGTCGAGCACGGTGATCGTGCCGAGGAGATCCTGGTCGTGCGCGCCGCCATTGCCGCCCTGGTTGGAGATCAGCCAGATGACGGAGTAGTCCTCCTCCCCGTCGCCATCGCTGTCCTCGTAGGTGATCGAGGCGATCTCCGTCGTGTGGCCGGCGATCTCGATCTTGTCGCCTTCCTTTCGGTCGAAGTCCGTGATCGTGTCGTGGCCGATGCCCTCGACCCAGTGATCGTGGAGCTCGTCATTCTCGCCCGCGACCCCGGCCCAATTGATCCGGCCGTCATCCCGAACATGCTTGAGGATGATCTCGTATTTTGCGTTAATTTCAGTCTGGAAGCGGAAGATGTCCGCGCCCGCGCCGCCGGTCATGATGTCATCCGCCGGGAGCGGCTGATCCGGGTAGAGCTTCTTTGCCACCGGATCGAGTTCATTGTCCGGGTCGGGTGTCTGAAGCTCGTCACGCTCCGCACACTGACAATAGCCCGCCCCCGTCGCAGGGCAGACACCGGTCCCGAGGTCGGAGGCGAAGCCGCTTTCGTCCAGCGGAACGCCGTTCGGCCCGACAAAGAGCTGTGCCACGACGGGCTCACGCGCGTCGCCGGTGCTGATCAGGATGTCGTTGCCTTTGCCCCCGTGGAGTTCGTCGAGGCCGTGACCACCGTCGAGCACGTCGTTGCCGTCCCCGCCCTCCATCAGGTCACCGCCATAGCCGCCCTTCATGACGTCGTGGCCGTCACCTCCGATCATCACATCGCCGCCGAGCTCACCGTTCAAAGCGTCGTTGCCGCTCGACCCGTTGATGTCATTGTCGTCGCTGTCGCCGGTGACTGTCACGCCACCGCCCGCAGCCTCGATCTCGGCGCGATCAAGCTGCCGGTCGTAGACCTTGAACTCCTGCACCTCGCCTTCGAAGTGATTGTTGATCTTCTTGTTTTCGCCCGCTTTCTGCGAACCGTTTGAGGCGCCGACGATGATATCGCTGTCGTTCTCCGTCCAGTTCACTTTCAGATCCGGCCGGGAGGCGACCTTGGTGCCATCCACCCAGACGGAGAAGCCCTCGTCGCCGAAGGAGATCGCAAGGTCGTAGGCGGTGTGCGCCTCGAACGGACCGGGGATCTTGATGAAGGTGTCCTCACCGCCCGTCGAGGTCTTGATGTGCAACTCGCCCTTCCAAAGATAGGCGCGCAGATCCCCTTCGTTCGAGCCGGACCCGTCCTTGGAGAAGATCACCTCTCCCCCCAGACCAAGCGGATTGTCGGCCACGAAAGTCATCGTGATCGTGCCCGCGGTGAGGCCCAGATCGCCGGTATCCTCGATCTCCAGATAGCCTTCCTTCTGCCGGACACTCACGGCGACGTCCGGATCGACGACCAGTGCTGCCGCCATTGCAGCGGGATCCGCAGCGTCAGCCGGGTCACGGGCGAACCGGTCACCGGCAAGTTCGTCGGAAAGCAGGGAGTTCAGCCACACCACCGCATCGTCGACGCGGCCGGCCCAGTCGCCGTCCTCATCATAGATTGAGGACCATTTGATCTCGTGGCCGAGGCTGTAGAGCGTGCGCGCGACACCATCGAGGGCATTGTCGCCTGCAACGATGGTCTCTGCACCTTCCCACACCAGGCCCAGCACGCCCTCGTCATCATCCTGATCCCCGCGCAGCGCGGACCATGTGTCAAAAGCATTTGCCTTGATCCAGGTGCTGATGTCCGTCAGATCGACCGCGTCGATCCGCCCGTCTTCACCGGCGCCCGTCGCCTCGATCGCGTCGAGAAGGATGGCGTTCAGCCCGTCCGCATCCCGTGCGATATCCGCAAGCTCATCGCTCGAATAGTGGCGGGTCAGCGTCGGATCGTTGACGATGGCATCGACGATCTCGTCGAGGGCTGTGCCCGTCGTACCCTCCGGATAGAGGTCGATATCCGGGTTTGTCAGCGTGCCCGCGTCGAGGTCTTCGGCCATGAGGTTGTTGAGCCAGTGCGCGACGCTTTCGAGGCGTGCGTTTGCATCCCCGTCTTCGTTGATCAACCGACCCTTCTCGTGCCCGAAACCGAGGTGGTAGAGACCGTCGGCGACGGTGTTCACCAGATTGTCGCCGTAGATCTGCAGAACAGCACCGTCGTTCTGCACGAGGTGAAAGCCCGTTTCCTCATCATCCTCATCGTCGCCATGGGCAACCAGCCAGGGGTCATAGCGGTTCGCCTCCACCCAATCTGCGAGGACGGCAATGTCCCCAGCGGTGAAGGCGCCATTGTTGGCGATGCCCGTTGCCTTGATCCCCTCGACAACGATTGCATTCATCGCTGCCGCAGCTTCTGCACCGGCAATGATCTCCGCATCGGGGATGCGTTCGTTGAGACCAGGATCTTTAAGGATGGCATCCACGAGGGCGTCGAGCCCGGTTCCAGTGGAGGCGATGTCCGCAGTGGCAGTATCCAGCACGACGGGCCCGGAAAGCTCCGGAGAATAGTCCTTAGGCGCCATGATCGGCTCCCCCTCTATCAGTCCGCGCGGCGCAACTGGCCGCAAGAAACTGGGAAGGGCGACTCGATCCGTCGCACCATCAACACGTCCTGTGTGATCATCTTCCCCTCCAACACACCGAAGTGTGCCCCCACAAAAACTCTACCAGAAGTTTTGCTGAGCTGAGAAGGAAGGAATTGTGAAAAATAATGACTGAATAATTTCAGATATTTAGATAGATAAAGCCGCAACTGCAAAGCGCGCTGCGCTGCCATATCGGCGGCATCCCGCCGACGTATCGTTCGATGATCCCCACCAAAATGGCGACAGCCCCTGTGCTCTGTGCGGTTTCAGGAAACGACGCAGCGCCGGACGAATCGTGACCCAACGTCAGAACCTGCGCGAAAATCCGCTCATCCGCCGCGGCTGTCCTTCATCAGGGACCGCGCCCCGGCGAGCAGAAGGCCCTGATCGGATGACATGAAGAAGAGGCGCGCACCCTCCTCCCGTGCTCCGGCGATGCCGGAGCCCGCGGCGAGGAAGACCGCAACCGGCATGTTGGCCTTCGCTGCGGCGTCGAAGATCCGCCGCCGTGCCTCTGCGACGACCGGCTCCGCCTGGCTGTCGACGCCGTAGGCCACCGTGAGGTCAGCGGCCCCAATGAAAACCGAATCGATGCCCGGTGTGGCGACGATCCCCTCGACCTCTGCGACGCCGGAGGGCTCTTCGATCTGCGCGATCACGAGGGGCTGCGGCAGAGCCAGAACCTCCGGCATCGTCCGTGTCGCGAGCCCGGCGGAGCGGGTGGAGCCCGCGAAGCCGCGCCCCCCGTCGCCAAACCGGCACCAGCGGGCGGCATCCGCAGCCATCGCCGCAGTCGCCACATGAGGCATGACAACGCCCGCCGCACCCCCGTCGAGCGCCTGCAGGATCTCTGCCTGCGCCGTATGAGCCACCCGCACAAGGGCCGGCAGGTCGAGCGCCCGGGCCAGCGCAAGGCACTGATCGAGGCTCCGGCGGTCGAAGGCCGCATGTTCGGTGTCGAGACAGATGAAGTCGAGGCCGGACAGCGCCAGCACCTCCACCAGTTCCGTCGCCGGTGTCTTGACGAAAAGTCCCGTCAGATCCTCGCCTTGGGCGAGCCGTTGCCGCAGATCCATATCGTCCTCCCACGTGGCTTTTCCCGACCAAACACCGTCCCGCCCGGGATCACAAGCATGTGGATCGCCATTGCCGTGAGCAGCCGGGGCCTGCCTGCTTATCTCATGTGCAGCGGCGGGATAGGAGAATTTGACGCCCGCAAAAAACCTTGACCGGTCTGCGCCCGCACTCCAGCGTCGAACACGGAAAATGACAGGGACCCCGAACAGGGAAAGGAGTGACACGTGATCAAACGTGCGTTTTTTGCAGCCGCCATGGTTCTCAGCGCCAGCGCGGCAACGGCCCAGACCGAAGTGCCCTTCGCACTCGACTGGAAATTCGAGGGGCCAAGCGCGGCTTACTTTGCCGCCGTGGACAATGGCCATTTTGCCGCCGAGGGCATCGATGTGGAAATAGCGGCGGGCAAGGGCTCGCTGGACGCGATCCCGAAGGTTGCCACCGGCGCCTTCCCCATGGGCTTTGCGGACATCAACAGCCTCATCAAGTTCCTCGATCAGAACCCGGGTGCGCCGGTCACCGCCGTGATGATGGTGTACGACAAGCCGCCCTTCGCGGTCGTCGGACGAAAGAGCCAGGGCGTCTCCGGTCCCGCGGATCTGGAGGGCAAGCGCCTCGGCGCGCCGCCGCCGGATGGCGCCTGGGCCCAGTTCCCCGCATTCGCCTCCGCCAACGGGATCGATGTGGGCAACATCACCGTGGAGCCCGTCGGTTTCCCGACGCGGGAGCCGATGCTCGCCGAGGGCAATGTGGACGCAATCACGGGTTTCAGCTTTTCCAGCTACCTCAACCTCGTGCGGCTCGGCGTGCCGGAGGATGATATCTCCGTCATTCTGATGGCCGATCACGGGCTGGAACTCTACGGCAACGCCATCATCGCCAACACCGACTTCGCTGCCGCCAGCCCAGAGGTTGTGACCGGGTTCCTGCGCGCCGTGGCGAAGGGCTGGAAGGACGTGATCGCGGATCCGGAGGCGGGTGCCAAGATGGTCGTCGCCCGCAACCCCGCCGCTGACGCGGCGCTTGAACAGCGCCGCCTGCAGCTCGCGATCGATGCCAACGTGGTCACCGACTACACGACCGAGAACGGTCTGGGCAGCATCGATACGGGGCGGTTTGGTCGGGCCATCGCCCAGCTCGGCGAGACTTACGAGTTCAACGGCACGCCCGACGCGACCCTCTATTTCACGGACCGGTACCTGCCCGACGATGGCAGCCTTTCCCTGAACTGATCTACAGCGCCGGGCGGGTCACGCGCCCGCCCGGCGCCCATGCGGAGCCTCCGATGACAGCCCCCCTGATCGATCTGCGTCACGTCACGCATGCCTACAAGACCGCGGCAGGCCCGCTGCCAGTGCTCGACGATCTCAACATCTCCATGCCCGAAGGGACCTTCACCGCTGTCGTGGGCCCGTCCGGATGTGGCAAGTCCACGCTGACCCGCCTCATCGCGGGCCTGATGATCCCGGACGCGGGCGAGGTCTGGCTGCACGGCAAACAGGTGCGTGGACCGCGCAAGACCGTCGGCATGGCGTTTCAGAATCCGGTCCTCCTCGAATGGCGCACGATCCTGAAGAACGTGATGCTGCCGCTCGAAATCGTGGGCTCCAGCCTTTCGAAGGGGGAGCAAGAGGAGCGCGCGCGCGGCCTGCTCAAGCTCGTGGGGCTCGAAGGGTTCGAGGACAAGCGTCCGTCGGAGCTCTCGGGCGGCATGCGCCAGCGCGCCTCGCTCTGCCGCGCGATCGTACACAAACCCGAGGTGCTGATCCTCGACGAACCTTTCGG
Source organism: Pseudomonadota bacterium (assembly GCA_038532435.1). Lineage (GTDB taxonomy): Bacteria > Pseudomonadota > Alphaproteobacteria > Rhodobacterales > Rhodobacteraceae > JBCBAP01. Next base: position 10,889 of record JBCBAP010000012.1, read on the forward strand.
TGCCCTCGACGCCTTCACCCGGGAGGATCTGTGGCAGACGATGCACCGGCTCCGCGCGGAGGAGCCGTTCACCTGCCTGCTGATCACCCACGATCTGCGCGAAAGCGTCTTCCTCGCCGACGAGGTGGTCGTTCTGTCCGGCCGCCCGGCCACCGCACAGTACAAGCTGCCCGTGGAGTTGGGGATGGAGCGGGAGCTTGAGCAGCTCTACAGGTCTCCGGCGACGGAGATGCTGGCGGAACTGCGCCACCAGATCCAGATCGCCCAGGGGCGGGCAGCGGCATGACCGGTCTGCGCAAGGCGGGGATCCCCCTCACGGCCATCGTACTGTTCCTGATCTTCTGGGAATGGCTGGTCTGGGCCAACGGCTGGCCCAACTACAAGATGGCCTCGCCGTCCGACATCTGGCCCGCCTTCTGGAAGTTCCGCTGGCTGTTCCTGGAGTATTCCTGGGACACGCTGTGGCGCACGGTCGTGGGGCTTGGCCTTGCGGTCATCGTGGGCACTGCCATTGGCATGATCATGGGGTTTTCCCGAACAATGCGGGAGGCGCTCTATCCGCTGCTCGTCGGTTTCAACGCGGTGCCCAAGGCGACGGTGGTCCCGGTCATCGCGCTCATGTTCGTGGGACAGCACGACATGAACACGATCCTCATCGCCTTCCTGATCTCGTTCTTCCCCATCGCTGTGTCCGTCTCCATCGGCCTGAGCACGCTTGAGCCCGAGTACCGGGACATCCTGCGATCGCTCGGGGCGTCGAAGATGACGATCTTCTGGAAAATCGCGCTGCCCAAGACGCTGCCCGAGTTCTTCGGCGCGCTTAAGGTCGCGGTGACGCTGGCCTTCATCGGGACCAACCTGATGGAGATCGTCGAGCCGCACGGAAAGGGCCTCGGCCACCTCTTCGATTCCGGCAAGATCAGCGCGGACTACCCACTGATGTTCGCCGTTCTGATCGCGCTCGCCTTCCTCGGCATCCTTCTCTTTTATTGCGTGGTCGCGCTGGAGCGCGTGTTCGCCGGATGGGCGGAGCGGGAGCAGACATGAGCCGGGCCGCACAAGCCGGCGGGCATTGGGGAAATGCCCGGTTCCCGCAGCTATCCGTATAGCTGACTGAACCTCCGCAGCACGGACAGCGAGATGGAGCGGAACCGGGTGAGGGTCTGCCCGTAGGCTGGCACTCCTAGACACAAACCAGCAATTTGACCTTCAAATCCGGGCACCCTCGCAGCTGGTTGCGCGGACGCCAAAGCGCCAACCCGACGGGATGAGCAGGCGCTCGCGCGGCGCCTCCGGCTTTGCTCCGGGCAGAACCAAGCGTCGGGCCGGTATGTCGCGCGTGTCGCCGCTCACTCCTTGATCCGGTAGCCCGTCTTGAAGATCCACCAGATCGTCCCGAGGCAGATCGCGAGGAACAGGCTGATCGCCGCGAGGCTGTAGGCAACACCCACATCCGCCGTCCCGAAGAAGCTCCAGCGGAACCCGTCGATCAGATAGACAACGGGATTGAAGAGCGTGATCGTCTGCCAAACGTCCGGCAGCATTGAGATTGAGTAGAAACTCCCGCCAAGGAACACCAGCGGCGTGATCACGAGGAGCGGCACCAGCTGCAACTGTTCGAAATTGTCCGCCCAGATCCCGATGATGAATCCAAACAGGCTGAAGCTCACGCAGGTCAGCACCAGAAACGCGAGCATCCAGACCGGATGCTCGATCTGCAGGGGCACAAAGAAATGGGCGGTCGCCAGGATGATCACACCGATCAGCAGCGACTTCGTCGCAGCGGCCCCCACATACCCGATCACGATTTCCAGAAACGACACGGGCGCTGACAGCAGCTCATAGATCGTGCCTATGAAGCGCGGGAAATAGATCCCGAAGGACGCATTCGAGATGCTCTGGGTCATCACCGACAGCATGATCAGCCCGGGCACGATGAAGGAGCCGTAGCTCACGCCCTCCACCTCCTGGATCCGCGATCCGATGGCGGTCCCGAACACGACGAAATAGAGCGACGTCGACAGCACCGGGGAAACGATGCTCTGCACGATGGTCCGGTAGGTGCGGGCCATCTCGAACCGGTAGATCGCGCGGATTGCCTGGAAATTCATGACGGAGCCTTCACGAGATCGACGAAGATATCTTCGAGGGAACTTTGACTGGTCTGCACATCCCGCAGGACAAGACCGGCTGCACTGAGGTCGCGGAGAAGGGAGGTGATGCCCGTCCGGTCGGCCTGTGTGTCATAGGTGTAGATGAGCGCGTCGCCTTCCGGCGCGACATCGAGGCTGTAGGCGGAGAGGCTTTCGGGAACCGCGTCGATGGTCGATTGCAGCTCGATCCGCATCTGTTTCTTGCCGAGCTGGCGCATCAGATCGGACTTGTCCTTCACGAGCAGAAGCTCGCCCCCGGCAATCACACCCACGCGGTCGGCGATCGCCTCCGCCTCCTCGATATAGTGGGTGGTGAGGATGATGGTGACGCCGTCGGCGCGCAAGGTGTCGACGATCTCCCACATGTCCTTGCGCAGCTCCACGTCGACACCGGCGGTGGGCTCGTCGAGGAATAGCACCCGGGGCTCATGGCTGAGCGCCTTGGCGATGAGGACCCGACGCTTCATCCCGCCGGAAAGTTCCTTGACCTGCGCGTCCTTCTTGTCCCAGAGCGAGAGCTGTCGGAGCGTTCTTTCAAGGTATGCCGGATCCGGGGATTTGCCGAACAACCCGCGGGAAAAGCTGACTGTGTTCAAGACCGTCTCGAACGGTTCGAGCGCGATCTCCTGTGGCACCAGCCCGATAAGACGGCGGCTGTCGCGATAGCTCTCGATGGTGTCATGCCCGCCCACCTTCACGGTTCCGCCGGAAGGGCTGACGATCCCGCAGATGATCGAGATGAGCGTGGTTTTGCCCGCGCCGTTTGGGCCTAGCAGCGCGAGGATCTCGCCCTCCTCGATGTCGAGCGAAACGCCTTTGAGCGCGTGGTGGCCGGACCCGTAGGTCTTGGACACATTGGAGAGGGAAACGATTGCTGACATGGCGTGCTCGGGCGGCGGCTGCGGGACCCCCTATCTATGGTCAGGCGACTTCAAGTCAACGTGATTGAGAAAAAACTGTCCGGCGGCCTGCGCAACGGGTGGGAGCGTCTCCGCCACGTGTGGTTCGACAAACAAAAGAGGGGCGTGTCCGGCACTCATGTTGGCGTGACCAGCAACGTGACGATTTCGTAGGGCGCGATCTCGAATGTGACGGACATGCCCTCGATGTCGAGCGGGTCGCCGGGTTCTTCGAGAAGACTAGCCCGGGTAACCGCCACGGGCGCGAAGTCGAAGGTGAGCGTGACAGGACCACGGCTGCGCTCGTTCTCGAACAGGCGGATGACCAGTGCCGCGCTGTCCTCCGCCTGCTTCACCGTCTCGACGATCACGTTGCTCCGGTTCGAGGTGACGAGCGAGGTTGCGGTCACCAGGTTCTCCCCCCCGGTGATCGGGAAGAAGATGGCCGGGTCGTTCTGGGTGTAGGCCGCCGCGGGCACCTTTCCGCGCCAGTCGCCGGTATGGGGCAGAAGGCTGTAGACGAAGCTGTGCAGCCCCTGGTCGGCCAGAGGATCTGGCATGGTTGCGCACTTCAGCAGGGTGAGGCGCATCACGTCGTCGCGGATGTCATAGCCGTACTTGCTGTCGTTGAGCAGAGCGACGCCGTAGTCCCCTTCACTCAAGTCCGCCCATTTCTGGGCGGGAACCTCGAACCGGGCGGCATCCCAGCTCGTGTTGCGATGGGTTGGGCGGGCGATGTTGCCCCACTGGATGTCATAGGTCGCGTTCTGGGCGAAGACATTGACCGGGAAGGCCGCTTTCAGCAGGAACTGGCGTTCGTGCCAGTTGAGCCGGGTGTCGAAGTCGATCTTCTTGCTGTCATGGTGGATGCGTATTTTCTGCGTGATCGTGGAGTTGCGGTAGCGGCGTTCGACGAGGACCACCGCCCGGATCGGGCCGGTCTCCACGATCTCCAGCCGGGAAATCTCGGTGAGACGCTCCCGCCGCTCCTCATAGAAGATGTCGATGTCCCAGGCGTCCCAGTTGAGCGGGCGGTCCTCGAAGAGCTGGAGCTGGTTTGCCCGCTCCCCCGGCTTCAGAACCTCGCGCCCGACCTCCCGGTCGTAGATCCGCGCAATCTCCCCATCCGCGGCAATCTCGACCCGGATGAGATCGTTTTCGAGCAGGACGCCCTCCCCCAGCGGCTCCGCGGTCAGCCCCGTATCGCTGCTGAACGGGTCGGCGGGCCCAAGTGAGACGAACCCGTAGGCGGGGCAGACCGGCAGGTAGGCGAGCGTGCCGCCCTCCACCGCTTGAGTTAGCAAGGGTGTGCCGCTGCGCAGATCGGCGAAGCCCTCCGTCGCCCCCCCGGGAACGAACCCGATGCGGGGTCCGGCGAAGCTCGTGGGGTTCACGATCAGGTACCGGGCCGCGGCGGGGGCAAGACCACCCAGCCGGGTCAGCGCCGCCTCCGTCGCCGCAAGGGCAATGTCACGCACCTCCGCATGGTCACGTGCCGTATCGCGGTAGACCTCGGTGATGGAACATCCGGGAAGGATGTCGTGGAACTGGTTGAGGAGCAGCAGCTCCCACGCCCGATGCAGCGCATCGGACGGATAGGCCGCCCCGGTGCGCAGGGAGGCGAGCGCGCTCAGGAACTCCGCATCATGAAGCTGGTACTCGCAGCGCCGGTTCGCGCGCTTCGTCCGCGATTGCGACGTCAAAGTGCCCCGGTGCAGTTCCAGATAGATCTCGTCGTTCCAGACCGGCAGATGATCGGTCCCTTCCCGCTCAAGCCTGCCAAAGAACTCCGCAATGGTGCCTTTTCGGACCCGGGGGGCTCCGGGCATGTCGGCGAGGGTGTTTGCCTTCTGGATGAGCTGTCGCGTCGGACCACCGCCGCCGTCCCCGTATCCGTAGGCGATCATCAGTTCGCCGTGGGCGCCCTTCTGACGGAAGTTCGTCCATGTGCCGAGCACCTCTTCCGCCGTCAGCTCCGCCTTGTAGGTCGTTGGATAGGGCAGGTACTGCACATCCCGCGGCGTGGTCAGAAAGTGCGTCAGGACACGGGTCCCATCGATCCCCTGCCACCACATAAGCTGGGCGGGCATGGGGTTGTACTGGTTCCAGTTCACCTTGTTGGTCACGAACCATTTGAGCCCTGCCTGCGCCATCAGCTGCGGCAGCGACCAGCAGAAGCCGAATGTGTCGGGCAGCCACAGCACCGGGGTTTCCACATCCCCGAATTTTTCCCGGTAGTAGCGCCGGCCAAACAGGAGCTGGCGGACCAGAGCTTCGGCCCCCGTGATGTTGCAGTCCGCCTCCACCCACATGCCTCCCATCGCCTCCCACCGGCCGGCGGCGACCTCAGCACTGATACCGTCAAAGAGATCCGGGTAGTCTTCCTCGACAAACTTGTAGAGCGCGGGCTGGGAGCAGGAGAACCGGTAGTCCGGATGCTCCTTCATCAGGTGCAACACGTTTGAGAAGGTCCGCCCGCATTTGCGGCGGACCTGGGCCACCTGCCAGAGATAGGCGATGTCCATGTGGGCGTGCCCGATGCCGACGAGATCCACATCCATGGGCGGACCTGCCTCGGCGAGACCGGCGTCGAGGATCTCCGCGGCTTCGGGCACGGAGGCGTAGAAGCTCTCCGTCCGCAAGGGTTCGCGGGTATCAAGCCGTCCGCAGGCGGCGTCGAGCGCCGACAGGATGCGGCCCCGGGCGGTCGCGTCCTCTTCCATCGCGCCCGCAAGCTCCAGAGCCATCTCCGCCCGCACGAGGAAATCCCGGGTGGGCGTGTCGATCTCGACGACCGCACACTCTTTCATGAAGAGCCGGGTGCGGGAGGTCGGGTCCGGCGGCCAGCCACTTAGCCCCGTCCATCCGTGAAGCGCCAGGGCGTGGGTGCGCCCGTCCCGCGCCTCCATTGGCAGCAACACCTCGTGGTGGTAACGGTCGACCGAGGCGAAGGGCACCCCGTCAATGTGCGCAAGCGCCTCGGGATGGCAGAAGATGTCCCCGGCCTCACCCAGCGGCAGGTGGAGCGCAATCTCCCCGGCGGACCAGTCCGATGGCACCTCGAAGGTGGAGCGCAAGACGAAATCGGTGGACCACGCCCCCCAGTAGCTGAAGGGTTCGATCACTTCCCACGCGCCATCGTCCACGTCTGGAGCGACGGGGGGCGGCGCCTCCGGACCGGAAAGCGCCCGATAGCGGAAGGGTGGTAGGGGATGACGCCGGCGGTAGACCAGCCCGCCGATGAGCTTCAGCCGGGCGGCGATCTTCTGCGGCGTCCACTGGAACTTGTGGTCCATGGGGCTCAGGCCCCGGTCCGCTGGGTCTCGTGCAGGAAACAGGCGGCGCGATGGCCCTCACCTACCGGATAGAGCGGCGGCAGCAGCTCCCGACACCGGTCCATTCGCACCGGGCAGCGGGGGTAGAAGCGACAGCCCGCGGCGGACGTGGTCCGCATCTCCTCCTCCGCGGGCAGCTCGATCTCCCCTACCCACCGGTCGTTCGGATCGGGCTTCGGGACGGATTCCACGAGAAGCTGCACATAGGGATGCTGGGGGTTCGAGATCACGTCGACGGCGTTGCCCTGCTCCGCCACCGTTCCCTGATAGAACAGCATGATCCGGTCACCGATCTGATAGGCGGTGGAGAGGTCGTGGGTGATGTAGAGGAAGGAGATCCCCCCCTCGTCCCGCAATTTCATCATCACGTCGAGGATGGAGGCGCGCAGGCTCGCATCCACCATCGAAACGGGTTCGTCGGCCACGATGAGCTTGGGCTTCACCATGTAGGCCCGGGCCATCATGATCCGCTGCCGCTGCCCGCCGGAAAGCTGATGCGGGTACTTGCGCAGCACGTCGTCACCGTAGAGGCCGACCGCGTTCAACCCCTCCTCCATCAGGTCCCGGGCGGCTGACCTGCCCTGCGCAAGGCCGAAGTTGCGGATCACCATGTCGAACACATGCTGGATCCGGTAGAACGGGTTGTAGACGCCGAACGGGTCCTGGAACACCGCCTGCACGTTCCGACGATACTCCTTCAGCTCAGCGGGGCCCGCAGTTGCGAGGTCCATCCCGTCGAAGGTGATCGAGCCCTCGGAAGCTTTCGTGAAGCCGAGCACGAGGTTGGCAAGCGTCGACTTACCCGACCCGCTTTCGCCCGCGATGGTGACGATGGACGCCGGATCGCGCTCCACGGTCAGGTTCAGGTCCTGCACCGCCACCACATCGCCGTAGCGCTTCCACACGTCCCTGATCTCAAGAAGCGGCATCGGCAGCCCCCTCGTCGTAGAGGTAGCAGGCGACGGTCTGACCGGGCGCGACCTCTCGCATCGGCGGCGGCGCTGCGCGGCAGCGGTCCATGACCTTCGGACAGCGCAGCTGGAAGATGCAGCCCCGGGGCGGATTGCGCGGATCGTGGGTGATGCCGCCCGTCATGCGCAGCGGCTGGCGCTCGGTCAGGCTGGGAACGCTGTCGATCAGGATTTGGCTGTAGGGGTGGGCGGGACGGGCAAACATCTCCTGCACCCCCGCAATCTCCACGATCTTTCCCGCGTACATGACCGCGATCCGATCCACCATCTGCGCCATCAGGCCCATGTCGTGGCCGATCATGATCATCGAAACGCCCAGCGCGTCGCGCACCCGGGCCATGGTCTGCGCCACCACCCGCTGCACCACCACGTCGAGGGCGGAGGTCGCCTCGTCCGCTATGATGACCTTCGGATTGAGCGCGATAGCCATCGCGATGCAGACCCGCTGCTTCATCCCGCCGGAGAGCTCGTGGGGGTACATGTCGTGGATGCGGGCAGGAAGGCCAACCATCTGGAACAGCTCCAGCACCCGCTCCCGCATCTTCGCCCGCGGCCAGCGGCCGGTATGGGTCTGGATCACGTCCGCGATCTGGGCGGAGATCGACATGGTGGGATTGAGGGAGTTCATTGCACCCTGCGGGATCAGGGCGAGCGCCTGCCAGCGGGATCCGCGCAGCGTCTCCTCATCGAGGGCGAGCATATCCTCCCCGTCAAGGACCACCTCCCCGCCCGCGATCCGCCCGGGGGGCGTCACCATCTGCAGCACACCGGACGTGGCGGTGGACTTGCCGGATCCGCTCTCCCCGACCAGCCCCAGCGTTTCGCCCGCGTGGAGGTCGAAGGTCACCCCGTCGCAGGCCCGCACATCCCCCTCGGGCGTCGCGTAGTACACCTTGAGGTCCCTGACCTGCAGCACGACGCGCCCGCTCATGTGATCTTCCTCAGGCGCGGGTTCGAGATCTCATCGAGGCCGAGATTGATGAGCAGCAGCGCCACGAACATCACCGCGAGCAGCAGCGTCGGGAACCCCCACCACCACCACATGTTCTGCAGCAGAGCGGCGGAATTGATCGCCTCGTAGATGATGCGCCCCAGCGTCGGGATCCGCTGGGGACCAAGGCCGAGTGTCTCAAGCCCCACCGCAGTCACGATGGCCGTGGTCGCGTTGGCGATGAAGCTGCCGAAAAGATAGGGGATCAGGTTTGGCATCATCTCCCGAAACATGATCGAAAACGTGCTTGCGCCGGAAAGCTGGGCCATCTGCACATAGCCACTCTCCCGCATGCTCAGGACCTGCGCCCGGATCAATCGCGTCGGTGATTGCCAGAGGAACCCCGAAATCAGGAAGGCCATGACCACGAGACTGACGTCGCCCAACGCCGCCTGAAACACGATCAGCACCATGAGAGGCGGGATTGTGATCATGACGTCGGACAGGATGCGGATCACGTCGTCCGTCCGTCCACCGACGAACCCTGCGGTAAACCCCAGAAAGATGCCGAGGCTCATCCCGATGATCGACGCGACCGCCCCGATCAGGAGCGTGTTGGGCGCGCCTACGATCAGAAGCGCCAGCATGTCCCTGCCCGATCCTTCGGTGCCGAGAGGGTTTGCCCAGCTTCCCGCCTGACCGCGCAGGTTCTCGAACCCCACGGGCGGCTGGCGCAGCATGGCCGAACCGGTGAAGACCAGATCCGGGTCCCACAGCAGGCGTCCGATCAGGCCCAGCAGGATGATCGTCAGCAGGATCGCGACACCGATCAGCAGCTTGGGGTTCAGCCACGGATTGTCGAACCGGTTGAAACGTCTCGCCCTTTTCGTGCCGCCTGCCTGAACCTCGCTCATTCCGCCCGCCCCCCGTGCCGGATCCGGGGATCAACGAAAGGGTAGATAAGGTCCACAATGAACACCGACAGCGCCGTCATCAGAATGATGATGAAGCTCGCCCCCTGCACCACCGGGAAGTTCTGATCGATGATCGCGTCATAGATCAGCTTGCCCATCCCGTTGTAGCTGAAGATCCGCTCCACGAGGATCTGGCCGGAGACGAGAAGACCGATCTTGAGCGCGAACGCCGTGATTTGCGGCAGGATCGCGTTGCGTACCATGTAGCGGTAGAGGATGTAACGCGGGCGCAGGCCCTTCGCCTCCGCCAGTCGCACATAATCCTCCCCCTGCACGGTGATCATCAGCCCGCGCATGCCAAGCGCCCAGAAGCCGAAGCTCACGATCACGATCGAGAGTGCGGGGAGCGTGCCGTGCACGATGACCGACCAGATGAACTCCCAGTTCCAGCCGGGCACTACCATCAAGCCGTATGCTCCAGTGATCGGGAAGAGTTGCATCTGCGCAGCGAAGATGTAGAGCAGCAGCAGTCCCGAAAGGATCGGTGGGATCGACGTAAAGATCATCAGCGTCGGGATCAGCACCTTGAGGATGCCCGGCGTCCTCTCCCACACCATCAGCGCGCCGAAGAGATTGCCGATGATGAAGGTGATGATCACGGACAGGATCATCAGCCCCAGCGTCCACGGCATGGCCTGGGCGATCATCTGGCTGACCGGCGTGGGGAAGTTGGTGATGGAGATGCCGAAATCGAGGGTCATCAGCGCCCCCAGATACCGGAAATACTGGACGATCAGCGGCTGATCGAGCCCGAAGCGCTCCCGAAGGTTGGCGATGATCTCGTCCGCACCCTCGACAAAGCCGACAGAGGCCATGCGACCGACCATCACCTCCGCCGGGTCCACCGGGGAGAGGCGCGGCAGGATCCAGATAAGCGTCGCCGCGATCCAGACCGTGAGGAGCAACGTCACGACCCGGTTGATCAGATAGGTTGCGGGAATGCGGCCCATGGCGCGGTGGGGGCGGCGCGTGGCCGCCCCCGGACCCTTCACTCAGCTTTGGTCAGGTTGTGGATGATCTGGTGCGTGTGCCCCCACCAGTGCGCCGGGTGGTTGTAGGCGTTATCCGCCGTCGGCCAGCCTTCCCAGTAGGTGGTGTTGTAGGGCAACAGCTTCGCCGCCTGCACCAGTGGGATGAACGGCATTTCCGCGGCAAGGTGCTGGTAGGCGTCCGCCACCATGGACGGGATCGCCGGATCGCCAAGCGGCATGTCCGCCATGGCATCCACAACCTCCGTGTAGGCTGCCGTCGCCTCCGTGTTCCAGCGACCGGTGTTGTTGAAGCCCGGAGCCCGCTCGCCAATCGGGGCGATGGAGGCGTTGGTGTAGCGGCTCATGGACGCCCAGGGTTCGTTGACCGACCCGCAGGAGAGCCAGGAGTAAGTGATCTCGTAGTTGCCGAGCGGCAGCACCTCACCCCAGAACACTCCGTTTTCCACCGGGATGGACCGCGCCTCGATCCCCGCGCGGCGGAGGCCCTCAACGATCACGTCGATGGTGCGGGTGTACTCGGCGGAGGCGGAGTTGACGTGGATGTTGGCGGTGAGCGGCGCGCCATCCTTCATGTAGGTGCCACCGGACATCTCCCAGCCCGCAGCTTCGATCAGCGCCTGACCCGCATCGACATCCGCGCGGGTCGGCAGGCCGAACCCGGCCTCCTTGATCGCGTCGATGAACGGGGACATCGACCCGTACTGCGCGAACATGGTCTCTGACGGCACGGTCGTGCCTTCATAGGCGACATTCACGATCGCCTGCCGGTCAATCAGATGGGCGAGCGCGCGGCGCATGTTGGGGTCATCCCAGGGCGCGACCGTCGTGTTGATCTCCAACTGGCGGGCGCAAGGATCTGGCCAGGCATAGGGAAGGCCTGCCTCCCAAGCGATGACGTTGGGATTGCGTGCCTGCACAGCCTCGAACGCGCCGAGGGTGATGTTCTGACCAGCATCCATCTGATTGGTGGCCAGAAGCTGCGCGCGGCTTTCCTCGCCACCACTCTCCAGCCAGATCAGGCGGCGCGGTTCGGGTAGGTCCATGAACCCGGTCTTCGCCCCCCACCAGTCGTCATTCCGGTCCCAGATCGCCCGGTTCGTTGCGGCGGAGTTGAACGTGTAGGGCCCGGTCCCGATGGGCGGGTTGAACGCGAAGGTCTCCGGATCCTGCCCGCTCCAGACATGTTCGGGGAGCATCAGGAACGATCCGAAGACCCGGATCCCGAAATTGTCCACGTGGAACCGCGGGTTCGGTGCGTTGAGTGTGATGTCGACGCTGAGCGGGCCGGTCTTCTCGACGCTCGCGACCTGGGCGCGGATGTTGGCCGCCTCCCGCGCCGACAGTGCCTCGTTGTCGAGGGCAAGGCCGATGGAGAATACCACATCGTCCGCGTCGAACGCCTCGCCATCGGACCACTCGACGCCCTCCCGCAGGGTCAGCGACCACACATCCTGCGCGGCGTTGGGGGTGATGGATGTGCCAAGCCAGGGATCGAGCTCGCCGGTCGTGTAGTTCAGGATGAAAAGCGGCTCCCACATCGCCTGATGCGCACCGTGCATCCGCTTCGTGCCCGGGGTCAGCCAGTTGAAATTGCCCGGATCCTTGATGGTCCGGTCGATGTCGAAGATCACGGTATCCTCGCGCGCCACGCTCTGGGCGAAGGCGACACCGCCCATGGCCAGCAGTGCCACGGAGGTCAGAAGCGCGGATTTGCTCAGTCTGGTCATATCTGTCTCCCTATCGTCGGCGCGCTGGGGAGTGCGCACCTTCAACTTCTTTTTGTTTTAGCCCTCAGCGGGCGTAGTCCATCACGAGGACCCTGGTTTTTGCCGGGATGTCATCCGGCGTCAGCGTGATCTCTGGGGCAAAGGCGAAATCGATGTCCTCCTCCCGGAACAGGGAAAGGAAGGATTCGATCCACAGTCCGTTCCGCGGACGGTAGGTGAGCGTCCGAAAGTGCATGGGCACGACGATCCGCGGGGCGGCCTCGTCGATCGCCACCTTGAGGTTCGGCAGCCGGATCGTGGGCACATCCCCCGTAAGCGCGAGCAGGACGTCCGCACCGCTCAGAAAATCGATCTGCCGGGGGCTGAGCGGATTGCCCACATCCCCCATATGGGCAATGTCCACTCCATCCACCGTGAAGCGGTACATTGCGTTCTGTTCGGGATCGTGGGTGGGGTGGCCATCCATCTCCATCGTCTGGATCGCCTTGATGCCGAGGCCGCGCCAGTCGGTTGAGCCGCCTTCTTCTGCAACGGTCAGCGCGTTGACGAAGTCAGGCGACCCCGGGATCAGATCGTGTCGGCAGTGGAAGCTGTCATTGTCCGACGAGGCGATCACAAGGTCGGCAGGGTCGCGCACCGCGGAGTAGCCGGAGGTTTCGGGCGTGTAGGGATCGAGCACGATGGCCGTTCCGTCGTTCGCCGTCACCCTGAAGGAGGCATGGCCGTACCATGTGAGCTTCATGATCCGGCTCCCCTCAATTGCCGCCGACGTTGCGCGGGCCGTCCTTCGCCCGCACATCATCGCCAAGCGGCCGCGGATGATGGGTCCAGTATCCCGCCCGATCACTGCCGCGGCAGATGATCGCCTCCACCCCCTCGGCCCAGCCATCGTCGGTCATCCGCACGTCAGGCGGGCAGTACCGAAGCGTCAGACCACAGCGGCGACGGTTCGAGGTATTGGGTGCAGAGCCGTGCACGAGCATGTCCGCGTGGAGCGAGACCTGACCAGCGCGCAGCGTGTCGCTGACCGGGGCACCCATATCTTCAACGCCCACGGTCTCGTAGCTGAGGACCGAGCCCTCAACCTTGCGGAACTCCAGATGTCCCTTGTCGTGGGTGCCGGGAAGGAACTGCATCGCCGCATTCTCGGGATCCGCATCATCGATGGCGAGCCAGACCGTGACGGTGCGCGCGGGGCTCAGCTTCCAGTAGGACGCATCCTGATGCCAGGGCACAGGCTTGGGATCCCCGGGCATCTTGCAGAAAAAGTGGGAGGCCCAGCAGACGATGTCCGGCCCGATGATGTCCTGCACGAGGTCGAGGATCCGATCCTCCGTGCAGAGGTCCCAGATCCCCGCGCACCGGGCCTGATAGCAGTTGATCGCGTAGCCGCCGCGGTCCGCCACTTGCGCGAGCAGCCCGTCAAAGTAGGCCCGGTTCTGCGCCGCCTCCTCCGTCGAGAACACGTCGAACGGCATCGCGTAGCCCAGCCGGTTATAGTGCGCGATCTGATCCGGGGTCAGCCGCCTCGGCGCGGTGTTGCGCACCGGCCGAAAGGCAAGGTCGAGGGGCGCCACGATTTCCTCCACTACTTTTTGTTATTACGAGCCTATCTTTGTGAAATTTGATCCATCAGCCCGTATTTTGATGTTTCATTGTGCTAGATTGATTTTATGCGCATCAAGACCTTCAGAATCTCGACCTATCTGACAGCCCGAGACGCCTTTCACTTCGCTCGAAAGTACCTTGAGCCTGTTCCCCCGCCGCTGTTGCACACCCACGATTTCTACGAGTGTTTCTGGGTGGAGGAAGGGGCGACTCACCACTGGATCAACGGTGAGAAACCGATCCTGCGCGCGGGCGAACTCGTGTTCATAAGGCCGGGGGACATCCACGGGTTCGAGGCAGCGGGACGGGCCCGGTGCCGGATCGTCAACGTGATGTTCCGCAAGGATACCGCGCAGCATTTGCTGACCCGCTACCGCACCGATCTGCGCAAGCGCTGTTTCTGGTCCGGTGCCGCGCAGCCGGAGACGGTGGCGCTCAGCGGTCAGCAGCTCGACCAGCTCACGACCCTCGCCAAGGAGCTCGAGGGAGGCGCGCGCAGCCTTGCGAAGATCGAGACCTTCCTCCTGTCGCTGATGACATCGGTGCTGACCAAACAGGATGAGATTTCACCGCAGGCCCCCGCTTGGCTGGTCGCCGCCTGCCGTGCCGCGCAGCGGCCCGACGTGTTTCGGCGCGGCGCGCGCGGCTTCGTCACCGCGGCGGGCCGGTCGCACGAACACGTGTGCCGTGCGTCTCAGGCCCATCTGGGCGTGTCCCCAACGACGTATGTGAACGGAAAGCGGATGGACCACGCGGCGCAGATGCTCACAGGCTCCGACGAGAGCATCTCAGCCATCGCGCTCGATTGCGGGATCGAGAACATCAGCCACTTCTATCGGATCTTCAAGGCGCATTTCGGGGTGACACCCCGGGTCTACCGGCAACGCAATCAGCGTGACCCGGTGCAGCCCGGCCTGTCGTGACTGTCAGCGCGGGATGGGAATGGTCACGCCTTCCCCCCAGCCATGCACGGAGTCCCGTGCCCTGACGACGACCTCGTCCAGATCGTCGGGGATGCGCACACCCGACAGGCTGCGCGTGAAGGGCTGTTCATTGACATGGGGATGCAGCAGTTCGCGGATGCCCAGTTCGGTGCCGTCCGGCGCATAGACCGCCCAGGCGTCCGCATAGTGATCCCAGCCCGTATCCGGATGGGAGACGGTGACGTCGAACCGCCAAACACCGCCCAGGTCCCGCATGACGACATCGGTGACGAGAGGACTGTCGGCAAGCGCGCCCTGCCCCAGCATCATCAAACCAACGAGCGCGGATCGGCCAAGCCAGTTAGTCATGACGTCGCCCCCCGAAGCGTCCGCGATACCGTCACGCCGCGTTCGGGCATCCACGGGAGAAGATGAGGCAGGAGAGAAGCTTCGTCAGACTGATGCGTTTGCGGATCATTTCGGGCCTCCTTCCGGCTCGGATGTCTGGTATCCTATTACATAGACCTTACATCACTTGCACGTTTCAGGGTGTCACGACTGCGCGACGCCAAGGGGAGCAGGTTGTGAGGACGCATGTCTGAAGGGTTCATCATCCGGCCCGGATTTCCCGACCACCTTCGGGAACAGTTTGGACAGATCTATTTCGAGGCGTTCGCCGGTAAGATCGGCTGGCCGCTTGGCGGCACATCCACGGGACCCGGGATCATCGCGGAGAGCCTCGACCCCCGTTTCGCGCTCACCGCGATCAGCCGGGACGGAACCCGCGCGCTCGGCATCGCGGGTTACAAGACCCACGGCGGCGCGCTGGTCAGCCGACTGGAGGATCGGATGCGCGCCCGGTTCGGCGGCTTTAGCCTGCTCTGGCGGTTGAGCGTGCTCTCAATCCTCGAACGCGACCTGCCGGAAGATCAGCTCCTGCTCGACGGCATTGCCGTGCACGCGCAGGCTCGCGGGATGGGCGTGGGCAGCGCGCTGCTGACTGCTGTGGAGGCGGAGGCCCGCCGTCGCAAGCTTCGCGGTGTCCGCCTCGATGTCATCGATGGCAACACCCGCGCCCGCGCGCTCTATCAGCGGCGTGGCTACCTCGCGGAGGGCACGTCGGACCTCGGCCCCCTGCGCCATCTCTTCGGTTTCCGACGCGCGACCAGCATGTGCAAGGCGGTGTAGTCGGACCGCCTGCGGTCACACGTTGACGGGCTTTGGCACAGCGCCAGTGCCCTCCCACTCGGGCAATAAATCCAGCACCGGGACGGAAAGGCGGACGGCCGACTTAAACTGGCGTCGGTACCCTCATGCGGGTCAAAGGACGCGCATCGCGTGACGATCCCTATCGCCAATTGCAATTCGGTCCCCCAACCCCTAAGACGCCCGAGCCTACCCAACATCAGGAGAAGGAAATGGGGTATCGAGTCGCCGTCGTGGGCGCCACGGGCAATGTGGGCCGCGAAATGCTGAACATCCTCGCCGAGCGCGCGTTTCCGATTGACGAGCTCAAGGCGCTCGCCAGCCGGAAATCGCTGGGCACAGAGGTGAGCTTCGGTGACGAAACACTCACGACAGAGGACCTCGACACCTTCGACTTCACCGGCTTCGATATCGCGCTCTTTGCGATCGGGTCCGACGCGACCAAGATCTACGCGCCGAAGGCCGCGAAGGCGGGCTGCGTCGTAATCGACAACTCCTCGCTCTACCGTTACGACCCGGACGTGCCGCTGATCGTTCCGGAGGTGAACCCGGATGCTGTCGAGGGTTACGCGAAGAAGAATATCATCGCGAACCCCAACTGCTCCACCGCGCAGATGGTCGTGGCGCTCAAGCCGCTTCACGACCGGGCCACGATCCGGCGCGTTGTGGTTTCCACCTACCAGTCCGTGTCGGGCGCGGGAAAGGACGGGATGGACGAGCTCTGGAACCAGACCAAAGGCATGTACGTGCCCGGTCAGGAGGTGGAACCCTCCAAGTTCCAGGCCCAGATCGCCTTCAACGTCATTCCGCATATCGACAAGTTCATGGACAGCGGGGAGACCAAGGAAGAGTGGAAGATGGTAGCGGAGACCAAGAAGATCGTTGATCCGAAGATCAAGGTGACGGCGACCTGTGTCCGCGTTCCTGTCTTCGTCGGTCATTCCGAGGCCGTGAACATCGAGTTCGAGGACTTTCTCGACGAGGATGAGGCACGGGACATCCTGCGCGAAAGCCCGGGCATCCTCGTGGTCGACAAGCGCGAGGACGGCGGCTATACGACGCCGGTCGAGTGCGTGGGCGACTACGCGACGTTCGTCAGCCGCATCCGCCAGGACAGCACGATCGAGAACGGCCTAAACATGTGGGTGGTCAGCGACAACCTGCGCAAGGGTGCCGCCCTCAACGCGGTCCAGATCGCTGAACTTCTAGGCCGCCGGGTCCTCAAGAAAGGCTGATCTTTCAACCGCTTGAGTATGAAGTGCCGCGGATGAACACCCCGCGGCGCTTTCGTTTCGGTCCCTCGCCCGATCCGGGGTGAGACAACGCACGGCCAACGGCGTCCGCCTTTCGTATTGTCCCGCGGTCTTTCGAGCAATCTGACAGCCCAATTGAACGATTGACGTGGACGTCGGATCGCGGTTCTGTGGCCGGAGTTTGATTGGACTACGATGACACCGGACACGATCTTCTCTGCCAGTATCTTCGTCCAGCTCGCGTTTCTGTTCTACGTCATCGGCTTTCTGTTCCGGGACGAGTTCTGGCTGCGCATGCTGGTGCTGATCGGTACGGTCTTCTACATCATCTACTATTACACCGCGGCGGATGAGCCGCTCTGGGCCGCGATCTGGACGAGTGTCGCGATCGGGGCAGCAAATCTTCTTATGATGGTGCTCATCCTGCGGGAACGGTCGACGCTGGGGATGAGCAAGCCGGTACTCGGGCTCTACCGCTGGTTTCCGACGCTCACCCCGGGCCAGTTCCGCACGCTCCTGCACGCGGCGGAACACAAGACGGCGGAGGAGGATGTGATCCTCTGTCATCAGGGCGTCGCCGGTCAGGATGTGTTCCTGATCGCCGAAGGGGAGGTGATGATCATGCGCGGCAACCGCCGCGTCGCCCTCTCGGAAGGGGTGTTCATTGGCGAGATCTCCTTCGTCCTCGGTGGACCCGCAACAGCAACGGTGGTGGCGACCGCGGGCACACGCTATCTTCGGTGGGACCGGGCCAAGCTGCAGACGTTGACCGGCCGCTCACCGGCCCTGTCGAACGGCCTGACGGCGCTCTTCAACGCGGATGTGGCGCGAAAGCTGTCGGTGAGCTGGCCTGAGTGAGGGGACCTGCGATGACGGAGCGGGGATGGATCGCGGCAGCGGCCTTCGTGGCGATGGGATGCACCAGCGTTGAGCCGGTCCTCGACCTGGGCTCACTCACGGACCGGGAGCGAGACGGGTTCATGGAGGTGTTCGGGGCGGAGGCCCTCGGCGGCCCCTTCGCGTTTGACCGGTGCGAGGCGACCGGAACGCTCTTCATCCTCGGCACCGCCGCACCGGAATGCACCGACGGCATCTGCGGGCTCTGGGCGCTGGAACGGCGAGAGGGTATCTGGGACCTGATCCTCGAGGGCGAGGGTGCCCCCCGGATTGCCGCGAGCCAGAGCATGGGCAGACCGGACATCGTCACCGAAGCCCCCGGACAGCCCGCCATCGTGCACAAGTTCGACGGATACGCCTACCGCTCCGACCTCGATGGCATGATCTACGGGGAGATCGTGGAGCCCCCGCAGGAGGACGGATGGGAGGCGGAGACGGGCGCCCCTGCCCCGGTTGTCGAGGTGGATGACACCGCAGGGTTCGACGCGGTTCTTGCAAAGCTTCCCGCGGACGCAGCGGCACGATTTGCACGGGTCGACCTGAACGGGGACGCTTTGCCGGAGATCGTTGCGCTGGCCCAGGGCGCGGCGCATTGCGCGGGCGGGGCCTGTACCCTCTGGATCTTCAGGATGGATGGCAGCCTGCTCGCGACCGCGCGCAGCGCGGATTGGCCGGAGCCGGCGATCTCCATGAGTGACGGGCATCGGGACATCATCGTGTGGGGTGCGGCGGGGCCGGAGGTCCTGCGCTTCGACGGGACCGCCTATCGGTGATCAGATCTCGCCGAAGGCCTCTGTTTCAGGGTCGTACTGCTTGACAGTGCCTGTCCCTACATCAATCCAGAGTGCATGCAGGGTCAGCGTACCGGCCTCCAGCGCGTCCTTAACGAACGGGTACGTGGCAAGGTTTGCGATGCTCATGAGCGTGCCCGCCTGCTCCAGCGCGCGCAACCGCACGGTGCGATCACCGTCGATATCCTTCATACTCTCGAAGCCGGGGCGCAGGATATCGACCCATTTGCCGATGAAGCTGCCCTCGCTCTCAAGCTCCGGCGCATGACCGCTGCACATATCGTGGCAGGCGGCGACGCCCCCGCAGCCCGAATGCCCCATCACCGCGATGTGGGAGACCTTGAGCGCGGTCACCGCATATTCGACCGCCGCCGAGGTGCCGTGATGGTCATGCCCGGGCGCGCAGGGCGGCACGAGATTGGCCACGTTGCGCACGACGAAGAAGTCTCCGGGCCCGCCGGTGAAGACCTTGTTCGGGTCCACCCTGCTGTCGCAGCAGGAGATGATCATCGTCCGCGGGCTCTGCCCGTGCTCGGCCAGCTCTGCGTACAAGTCCTTGTTTTCGATCAGGTCCGAAGACCGCCAGGTGCTGAGACGCTCTGTCAGGTAGCTCGGGACGGGTCGGGCAAGTGTCATGGCGGTCCTGTCGGGAAATTTTTCGGTCTGATACCGACGTACCGCCGCAAATTCAACAAGGTCTGCTGAAAAACAGAGACTCGCGATATGACTTTCACGGAGTCTTAATGTCTCTGTGCAACTTCCGTTGTGGGGAACTGGAGTGGGGATCATGACACATCACGGGCATCGCCCTGGTGCGAGCGAGATGGCGCTGGTTGATGTCGGCACGGTGCTGGGGCTGCAGCGGCGCCTTGGGGCCGAGCGCTGTCAGGAGCTTGTCGAGGACACGATCTATGCGGTCACGGACCGGGTCGCGCGGGCTGAGCGGGCGCTTGACCGCAACGACCTGGAACAGGGATTGATGTACGCGCGGGAGCTGGTTTCCCTCTGCCATCAGATCGGGCTGAGCCGGATGGCAAGAGTCGCGACCGACCTCACAGAGACGCTCGACCAGGACGATCAGATTGCCGCCAACGCGGTGATGGCGCGCCTCGTGCGGCTCGCCGAAGAGTCCCTTTTCTGCCTCGTGACCATGGACGGAAACGGCGGGGCGGTTTGAAACCCCTTTGATCCGGCGCGGAAAACGCTAGGCTCGGCGCACCTGCACCGAACCGTCTGACGAGCCGCCCATGACCAAGCTGACTTTCGCCGCGCCGACCGGGGACGCGATCCCTCTTTGGCTTCTCGATCCGGATACGGTTGAGGCCTGGATCGACGGTTTGCCCGAGACATCGCGCGGCTGGGTCACGGCACACGGGTTTGCGGGCAAACTGGGCGAACGGCTTGCCCTGCCCGGGCCCGACGGCGGTCTGGGTGGTGTGGCGATCGGAATGGGCACGTCTCAGGCGCGCAGCCGCGGTCGCTTCGCACTCGCGGCACATCGGGCCGCCCTGCCGAAAGGAACCTATCGCCTCGATGTCCACGCGGACGGGCTCGATCTTTCGCAGGAGGCCCTTGGCTGGCTGCTCGCCGGGTATCGCTTCGACCGGTATGCGACGGCCTCCGCGCCGGAGGCGCAGCTTGTCGCGCCGGAAGGAACGGATGCCGCGCGGCTCGAGACCATCGCCGCCGGCGCGTCCCTCACCCAGACGCTCATTAACACGCCCGCCAGCGATCTGGGACCCGAAGCGCTCGAGGCTGCGGCGCGGGACCTTGCGGAGACGTTCGGGGCGTCGTTCTCGGCCACCGTCGGCGATGCCCTGATCGAAAAGAACTTCCCCATGATCCACGCGGTCGGGCGCGCGTCCGATCGGGCACCACGCTTGCTTGACATGGGATGGGGGAACCCCGCGCATCCCAAGGTTACGATCGTCGGCAAAGGCGTGTGTTTCGACACCGGCGGGCTCAACCTCAAGCCCGGCTCCTCCATGGGCCTGATGAAGAAGGACATGGGTGGTGCGGCCCACGCGCTCGGGCTTGCCCACATGATCATGGCGCAGAACCTGCCGGTGCGCCTGCGCGTGCTGGTCCCCGCAGTGGAGAACTCCGTCTCCGCCGGCGCGTTCCGCCCGCAGGACATCCTGACATCCCGCAAGGGGCTGACCGTTGAGGTCAACAACACGGATGCGGAGGGACGTCTCGTCCTCGCCGATGCACTCGCGCTTGCGGATGAGGAGGCCCCGGCGCTGATGCTGTGCCTTGCGACGCTTACGGGTGCCGCGCGGGTCGCTCTCGGGCCCGACCTGCCCCCGTTCTTCACCGATGACGAGACGTTGGCGCGCGATATCGGGCGCGCGGCACACGCCGCGGCGGATCCGCTCTGGCGCATGCCATTGTGGCAGCCCTACGAGAAAATGATCGAGCCGGGGATTGCCGATCTCGACAACGCGCCCGCAGGCGGGGCCGGGGCGATCACGGCGGCACTGTTCCTGCGCCGGTTCGTGGAGCGGGCGGAGAGCTTCGCCCATTTCGATCTGTACGGCTGGACTCCCTCCCCCCTGCCCGCCCGACCGAAGGGGGGTGCCTGCCAGGGCATCCGTGCCCTGTTCGAGGTCGTTGAGACCCGTTTCGGGAGCGCCCCATGACGTTCGATCCGCGCCTTGTGCCCGCCCGCGCCGACGTCGCCGCAGCTCATCTGGAGGGAGAGGTCACGGCGGAGCGTTTTGTCGAGGGGCGTCACATGCAGGTGGCAACCGCGATCCTGCCCCTTACCTCCGGTCCCGATCCGGAGGCTTCCTTCGCCAGCCAGCTCCTGCTCGGGGAACGGTTCACGGTCTATGATCACGACGACACGACCGGGCTTTCCTGGGGTCAGTCCAAAGGCGACGGCTATGTCGGCCACGTACCCGCCGCAGGGTTGGAGCCGGTGGCCGAGGATCCGACCCACCACATAACGGCCCTCCTCACGCATCTTTATCCCGAGCCGGACATGAAAACCCGTCCCTTCGACGCTTTGCCTTTTCTGGCGCAGGTTACTGTCGTGGGTCAGGAGGGGCGGTTTCTGGAGGTAGGTCAGGGCGGCTTTCTCCCCGCGCGGCACGCGGAGGCGGGGGCACCGGAGGCCAATGACTGGGTCGCGACGGCGGAGCGGTTCGCTGGCCTTCCCTACCTCTGGGGCGGGCGGTCGTCGCTCGGCCTCGACTGCTCCGCTCTTGTTCAGTTGGCTTGTCAGGGGGCAGGCAGGGATTGCCCGAGGGACTCGGACATGCAGGCTGGCATCGGATCGGAAGTGGATCCGGATGGCCCCCTCGCCCGCGGCGATCTGGTCTGCTGGAAGGGCCATATCGGGATCATGCGCGACAGCACCACCCTCCTGCACGCGAACGCGTTTCACATGGCGGTGGCGTCCGAACCGCTCGACTTCGCTCGCGACCGGATCAAGGCCTCCGAGGGTCTGGCGTTGACAACGGTGCGGCGGCTTCCTGACTAGAGCGGTGCGAACCGGTAGCGGTGCAACTCCGCACCGTGGCTATGCAGCCAGCCGCGATGGCTCTCATAGTCCGGGCAGAGCTCCCGGACGATCCGCCAGAAGGCGGGCGCGTGGTTCATCTCCTCCAGATGCGCCACCTCGTGGGCGACAACATAGTCGAGGATCTCCGGCGGGGCGAGGAACAGGCGCCAGGATAGCATGATGTTCCCCTCCGTCGTGCAGGACCCCCAGCGGGAACGTGTGTCTCTCAGCGTGATCCGGGAAACCGACCGGCCGATGCGCGCCGCATGATGATCCGCGGCGGCGGCCACCCGATCTCGCGCCCCGTGCTTGATCCAGGCAAGCACCCGGGCGCCGACCCGGGCCTCCTGCCCGGGAACGTGTAGCCGGTCGCCCTCCAGCCGCAGCGGTCCGACGGCCGACCTGGTGATGACAGACATGCGCCCCTCGATAGGAAGGTTGCTGCCGGGGCCCACGACAACCGGTGCTGGGGCCCGCGTCTGCGCCTCCCGCAACCAGGCGGTTCGCTCATCGAGGAAAGCATCAACCGTGCGGCGTCCCACCCGGGCTGGCACGGTCAGTACGGCCGCCCCATCCACTGAAGACACCCGCAGGGTCAGCCGGCGGGCCCTGGCGGACCGGCGCACGGCGACGGTGATCGGAGGGGATCCAACTGTCAGCGTCTCTGTCATGTGGGGACCCTGCAGGTCCGGTGCCGCGCTGTCGAGAGGTGTCTACTCGGCCGCCTGCACATGCGCCCCGCGCACCATCAACCGCTTCGCCCGGATGAAGTCGCGGACCTTCGGCTGGATGTACTGCCGCCAGCGGGAGCCGTTGAAGACACCGTAGTGCCCGACCTTGGCCTGCACATAGTGTTCCTTGCGCGCATCCGGCAGGTTCGGGCACAGTGCATGCGCCGCCTCCGTCTGGCCCAGCCCGGTTATGTCATCCTTCTCCCCCTCGATGGTCAGAAGAGCGATGTCGGTGATCGCAGCAGGCTCCACAAGACGCCCGCGGTAGCGGTATTCACCGACCGCAAGCAACCGCTTCTGAAACACGCGCTCGATGGTCTGCAGGTAGAACGCGGCGTCCAGATCCATGACAGCCATGTACTCGTCATAGAAGGTCCGGTGTGCCGCAGCGCTATCTCCGTCCCCTTTCACGAGGTTGCGGAAGTGCTCAAGATGCGCATCCACGTGCCGGTCGAGGTTCATGGACATGAACCCCGAAAGCTGCAGGAACCCGGGATAGACCCGGCGCAGGAACCCCGGATTGGGGAACGGCACGATCTTGACCACATTGTTCTCAAACCAGCCCAGCGGGCGGGAGGTTGCGAGGGTGTTCGGCTCTTTCGGATTGCATGCCGTGTCGATCGGTGAGCCCATCAGGGTGATAGAGGCCGGCCGGCACGGATCATTGTCCATCGCCATCAGCGCGGACGCGGCGAGCACGGGCACACCGGGCTGGCACACCGCCATGATAGACGGACGCTCCCCTTCCTGAGACAGGAACTGGCAGAACTCGATGATGTAGTCGACATAGTCGTCAAGATCGAACCCACCGCGGGAAAGCGGCACGTCCCGCGCATCGACCCAGTCCGTAATGTAGACGTCGTGCTCTGGCAGCATCTTCTCCACGGTGCCCCGGAGGAGGGTCGCGAAGTGACCGGACATGGGCGCGACGATCAAGACCTTCGGGTCGTTGCGCGCCTTTGCAAAGGTCGCGTCCCGGCGGAAATGGATCAGGTCGCAGAATGGCAGCGACAGGACGGACTCCTCGACGACCGGCACCATCTCTCCGGACACCTCGGTTTCCGTCAGTCCGAACTCGGGCTTGCCGTATCGGCGGGTCGCGTTGATGAACATCTCGAACGCCGCTGCCGTCGCCCGGGCCCCGTAGGTTTGGGAGAAGGGATTGAGCGGGCTCGACAGAACCTCCCGGCCGACACGAGCCGCCTGCCGCATGGGCGAAATCGCAGCGTGAGTCATCTCGTAGGCGTGATAGAGCATGCTCGTCCTCAATTGCCCTGGGTCGCGCAATTTTCTTGCGCCTTCGCATGCGCAAAAACATCACGAAACCGCGGCTATTGCAACTGCGTAACAGTTTTACACAGCGATCGTTGATTGAGCGTTACAGCACCGTGAAGGCGACAGTGTGGCGAGGTTTTCAAGGGTTCTCCGCCCGCTGGTGGCGCCCCGCGATGACACACGTCTTAGTTGCACTGCATCGAAAAGGGCTCCGGCGACCACCCGACTTGAACTCGCCCCAATCCCCTGCTACCTCCTCGCCGTCGGGCCGGTCTAGCTCAGCTGGTAGAGCAACTGATTTGTAATCAGTGGGTCGGGGGTTCGAGTCCCTCGACCGGCACCACACACCTCCTCAACAGCCTGCGACAGGATGCGGGTAGCATTCGTCTCTGGTGCGTGTGCGCGGCGGCAGACAGGCGGGGAATTCTCCTGCCCTGTTTGCGTGGACACGCCTCAGAGGCTTTCGCACCACGTCAGGCGCGTTCGATGGAAATCAGGAGCGGCGACGTTCTCCGGACGTCTTCAGACGCGAGGCAGTCGTCCGGGTCCGCACCAGCGTCCTGACACGTAGTCGCGTGGTCGATGATCCGGGGCGGCGCGAAGCGGTGCTGAGGCGGTGGATCGGCCAGCGCGCCGTGCGCAACCGGATCGCACGTCTCATGCGGGCATATGGCCTGCGAGTACGAGAAGAGATACCGTGCTGCTGGAGAGCCCTTTTACGCTTTCAAGGTCGAGCGTGTGAACCACCGCCGACCCCACAACAGACGACGCGCACAGGGACCTGTTCGCCAAATTCGACGGCTCCCAAGACTATAGGCGCCTGACGTCCGCAATAGGCTTAAAGCCTCCACCCAAAGTCGAGCACATGGCGGTCGGACCCCATCCACTGATACGTGAGAGGACTTCGTAAGCTTCTCACGCGCACTGCTGCAACGATGGCTCTTCAGGATTGACGCTCGCCACGTGAGCGCCTGAGCCATGCCGCCCAGAGGGCGAACAGCAACGCCAATCCTGATGCAGCGAGCATGAGTGAGAGCAACGTAGAAGCGCCGTTGGTGTCCGGCATGAGACTGCCGGTTGCCGCTGTCACAACGGCACCCCCTGCAACAATGAGGGCTCCGCTCAGCCCCGCCGCGCTTCCGGCAAGATCGGATCGAACCGACAGTGCTCCTGCATTGCTTCCAGGCATGGTGATCCCGTTCCCGAGGCCGACAAAAATGGTGCTGGCAAAGAGCAGCTCCACTGACATGATCCCCAACACAAGCAACATCAATCCACCCGAAAGGCCCGCACAGGCCACAACCCTGCCTGCGATCATGACAGTTGTCGGCTGAAGGGCCTTTCCAAAGCGACCGGCCAGAAACCCTCCGATCATGAAGCCGACGGTGATCGACCCGATGTAAAACCCAAGCTCGGCAGTCGTCACATTGAACATGGATTGGGCCACAAGCGGGGCTCCCGTCAGAAAGATGTAGAAGGCGCCAACGGAGAAGGTGCTGCAGAGCGCATAGGCCCAGAAGAGGGGCTCCCGGGCAAGAGCAGTCGCGCGAGGCTCCGGCGGGTCAGACGTTCCTGCCCCGTGCGGCCTCGTCTCACCGAGATCGCCCCAGCACAGCAACAGCAGACCCACGCCTGCGACAGCGTAGAACGCAAAGACGGACCGCCATCCGAAGGCGGTATCCAGCACGCCTCCCAACATTGGACCGATCATCGGAGCAATTGCCATGGACATGCCGAGGTAGCCGATCAGGCTCACAGCCTCTCGTTCGGAGCGTGTGTCCCGAACGATCGCAAGCGAAAGCGCATAACCCCCGATGATCCCGCCCTGAAGCATCCGGAAAAGCAGGAAGTTCTCGATGCTCGAAGCGACAGTGCACCCGACAGAAGCGACTGCGAACACGAGCAAAGCCACCAGTAGCACCGGTCGCCTGCCGATACGATCTGACATCGGACCGATAATGAGCTGGATGAGTGCCGTGATGGCCAGGTACCCGGACACCGCCCAACTCACCGTGCCGTAGTCTGTTTCGAGATCGACCGCGATGTTCGCAAGAGACGGCAGGAACATGTTGAGCGACATGGGTGAGAACCCGGTCAGCAGGATCAACGTGATCACGTGGGGCGCTGTTCTTGTGCGGTACATCTTGGTTCTCTGAGCCATAAAAACAAAAAAGCCCCCGAGAATGTCGGGGGCGCATGGAGACGGATATGGAAAACCCTATCGGACCATGCACCTCCTGCTTGCTACGGTGACGAAATTGAAGGTCATGGTTCCACTCCTTTGAATGCGAGCCTAGTCAGCTCGACCGAAGGTGGCAATGCGCAAAACCGACACTCGCCATCCTCCCGCAACTCGTCAGGTCTACCTTCCTTGCGGTTTACGGTGGTGACCTAGGTGCCACGGCTCGATCACTCCAGAGCCACGGGCCGGTCGGGTCAATCCGATTGGCTGAGCGGTGGTGTCTGTCCTCCCAGCACACCGCATGGTCCCACCCTTTGTCCAGTCGAGCTCGTCATGCTCGGGACTCAGTCGAACTTGGGCCCCACCGCACCGACGGCCTGTCGTGATCCGCGCGCGGGCGGAAATGGGGCTGGCCTAGACGCATATGCGTCAGCCCCCCGTCCGTTCAGCGTCGACACGGAGTTGCAACCGCACCCGATGCCAGACATCCGCTTGCGGCGACAGAACCTCGCGAGCACGAAGAAGGCGCTAGGCGACATCCGCCGAAATCTGCTGAGCTTTGCCCCATTGCCTGGGTGACTGCCCGTACATGCGCTTGAACTCCCGGCTGAACTGCGACGGGCTGGCGTAACCGACGCGCATGGCCGCCTCGTTCACCGTCATGCCTCCCGCAATCTTCATCGCAGCGTGGTTGAGGCGCATGGATTTCACGAACTGGATCGGGGCCATTGTTGTGACCTCTTTGAACTTACGATGGAACGCGGCCCGGCTCATGCCCGCCCGACCCGCCATCTCATCGATGGAGACCGGCGCATCGAGATGTGACGAGACGTATGCGATGGACCGTGCGATGGCGTTCCCCGCACCGAACGCCTGCCGTGCAAAAGTGCCCGCCTCCCCCTTCAGGATCGCGTAGTAGAGTTCACGTAACCGCGCCTCCCCCAGGACGGCCGTATCCGTCCGACTGCCCTCGAGCTGCAGAAGTCGCAGGAGCGCTTCGGCAAAGCCCGTGTCCCATTGCGAGAGCCTGATCCCTTGAGCTCGCAAGCTTCCCGTCGCTGCGGGCAGACTGCTTCCGGCACTCTCCATCTCAACGGCCAGCGCGGTCATCACGCGCTGGTCCAATGTGATCAGAACGCCCAAAAGCGGTGTTTCGGGGGACGCCGCCGGGGTCCCAGCCTTGACAGGCATCGACATGGGGCAGCACAGATACCGGCTTTCGTCGTAGACATGCCTGCGCCCATCAAGAACCACTTCCTTGGATCCGCTGAGAAGGGCCACAACGCATGGTTCGTAGACCGCGGGAACGCACGGAATTGCCTGCGTTGCCCGAAACAGCTGCACCCCCGGGATACCGCTCTCTGTCAGACCATCCGCATCTGTCCGGGCGGCGATAACGCGCTTGATCTCGTACTTGCTCATACAAGTGATCTAGACGGCCCACGTCGTTCCAGGCAAGCACATGATACAATCAGGCAAGACTTGGCGACGATCACGTCTGTTTCACCATCTTCCTGAGAGTTATCTGCAGATCGAAGACGACAGCAGCTCGCGCAGCCCAACGCCGGCGCAAGACGGAGCAAGGAAATGCCAGACACCACTTTCGGACCCCAGGGCTGGACACCCGAGCGTCTCGGCAACCTCGCCGGCAGGACCTTTTTGATCACCGGCGCCAACTCAGGCGCTGGATTTCAGGCCGCACGGACACTGCTGGCGAAGGGCGCCAAGGTGGTGATGCTGAACCGGTCGACGGGGAAGTCCCAGTCCGCCGTCGAAGAGTTGAAGGACGAGTTCGAAAGCGGAGCCGACGTGAGTTTCGTTCGCCTGGACCTCGCGTCGCTTGCGAGCGTGCGAGACGCGGCAGAGGAGATCTTGAAGACCGGTCCGCGGATCGACGCGCTCATCTGCAACGCAGCAATCGCGCAGGTGCCGACACAGAAGCTGACCGTGGACGGGTTCGAGAGCATGCTCGGAACTAACCACTACGGCCATTTCCTGCTCTGCGGTCTGCTGTTTGACGGGATCGACGCGTCGAAGGGACGGATCGTTGTCGTCTCCAGCCTCGGCTACAACATGGGTATCAAGACCATCCAGTTCGACGATATGAACTGGGAGAGGAACTACCACCAGAACCGGACCTATTCGCAAAGCAAGCTGGCGCAGATGATGTTTGCCTACGAATTGCAGGATCGGCTGAAGGCTGCCGGGCGAACCGATGTGGGGGTCTATGTGTGTCATCCCGGCTCGTCGCGCACATCGCTGATAGCGACGAGCGGCAACCTGGTCACACGGATCATGTTCGGGCTGATGTCCCTGTCGCCCATGGTCCAGTCGGCTAAAAGAGGCTCCTGGCCGGAGGTGATGTGCGCAACTGAAAATAGGCTTGAGCAGCGGGCGCTTTACGGTCCTACCGGTCGCATGGAGTTCGTCGGTCCGGTCGGCAGGGGCACGTTGCACCCTCACGCCTACGACAAGGCCGTCATGACACGCCTGTGGGAGGTGTCAGAGAAAGCAACGGGGTTCACATGGGCACTCTAGTCGACCGGCATTGTCGGCAACGCTGAGCGCTGAAAGCTGCCCTTGGTGGGCCGACGATCACTCGCAGGCTTCGGAAGCACGGGACCGAGGTGACCCAGCGCACAAAGATGCGTCCTGACCAAGAGAGCCTCGAGTGGCACTAGACGAGACCCACATTCGCGTCGGCGGAAAGTGGCGAAACCGGTGGTACGCCGTCGACGCGCAGGGCTCGATCGCCATTCTCCACCCGACGGTGCAGTGGGACGCCCGCGCAGCAAAGGCCCGCGGGAAAAGTGACCGTCGCGCGGAGACACCGGCACGGACCGGTAACTATTTGGCACGACACCGAACCGCGACAGGCTTTGCGCAACGATGAGTGTATCCCGACAACGGGACAGGGTTCAGGAACGATCACGCGCGGGCAGACTGCTTGGAACATCACCGGAGCATGGTCGGGTGTCTTGCGGAAACTGCGGTGAGGTTGACGGATCAGTCACCTGCTCCAGTCACCCGCGAAACAGATTACCTGAACGTCGAAAAGAAGCGCTCTTTCGTGGCTTCCGCGTCGACGCTGACCCCAACGCGCGTCATCGGGCCTTGGCCGGGCCGCGTGCGCCCGATCTCTTCACCTTCAAGGACCACCGTCAGCGGCATCTCTTGGATCGTGATGAGATCCGGTGCGACACTCGCGATCACGGCCACCGGGTCGTGGAGGGCACAGCCCGACCGGCCGCGCCCCTCGTAAAGCGATATGTAGTCGCGGGAGGCGGCGTGCAAGAACGCACCATGTTCCGGGTGGCGCGCCGCAAGCGCTGCGAAATCCGCGCGGTCCGCCAATACCTTGAGGGTCACGTCGAGGCCGATGATCGTTGTGGACACGCCCGAGGTCAGCACCTCCGCGAGGGCGTGGGGGTCCTGATAGGTGTTGGCCTCTGCGTGGGATGTCACGTTGCCCGGAACGTGGACCGCGCCCCCCATCACCACGATCTGTGAGACGTTTGTGGCAAAGTCCGGATGTCTGCGCAGGGCCTCGGCAACGTTGGTAATGGGGCCGATGGCGCAGACCGTCACCTCGCCGGGATAGGCCCGCGCCATCCGGGCCAGGAAATCGGCGGCATCCTCCCCGATCTTGCGGCGTTTGGGCCTCACGGGCGGGACGGGGCCGAAACCTTCCACCCCGTGGATCCGCGCCGCCTCGGCAGGGTCGAGCCGTGGGACGACGCTCGGGGCAGCCGCGCCCTCGGCCACAGGGATGTCGAGGCCAGCCAGATCGCAAAGGCGCAACGCGTTGCGGGTCGCCTTTTCGACCGGCACATTACCGAACACCGTTGTGAGGCCCAGAAGTGTTATCGCCGGATCGTGGACGGCGTAGAGGATCGCCATGGCGTCATCGACGCCGGGATCGGTGTCGATGATGATCTTCTTCGGTTCAGGCATCCTGCCACCTGAGCAGACGTTTCCTCAGCCAGACGACGAGCAGGTAGTTGCTCAACCCCAGAACCGCCGCGATCAGCGTCACACCGTAGAGGATATCCGCGCGGTACCCCTCCATCGCGGTGACGATCAGATAGCCCAGTCCGGTGCGGGAAAAGAAGAATTCGGCGACGATCGCTGCGATGATCGAGCCGGTGAAGGCGACTTCGTGCGCAGCCATGTAGTAGGGCACCGCCGATGGCCAGCGCACCTTCCAGAAGACCTGCCATCGGGACGCATTGAGCACATGCATACGGTCGAGCAGGACCTGATCGGCGGCGCGCAGGCCCGTCACCACGTTGGCCAGAACAGGGAAAAAGGTCACCAGGAACACCACGATGAACTTCGGCAGGTTCGTCGTGCCAAGGGTGATTACGAGGATCGGCGCGATCACGACAAAGGGGATGTTCTTGATCACGATGAACCACGCCATGAGGAAGGTCTGCACCGAAGGCAGGTAGACGAACAGGATCGCCACAGAGATCGCGAACAGGTTCGCGAACGCATATCCCACCAGCGCGCCGTACATCGTGACGCCCGTGTGATAGAGGAAGTTCGACCATTCGTTGCCGAGCGTCCGGAACACGATCCCGGGCCCGGGAAGGATGAAGGCCTGAAGACCCGACAGGGAAACGGTGAGTTGCCAGATGATCGGGACCGACACGATCATCAGCACATATCCCAACCGTTCGCGGGCGATGCCGGTCATAGCGCCTCCACTTCGTAGAGCAACCGCCGCACCTCGAGCACCTTCTCGGCAAAGGCAGACCTGGTTTTGATCTCACGCCGACGTGGGCGCGGGAAATCAACATCGACGATGGTGCTGATCCGGCCGGGACGCGGGGCGAGAATGACCACGCGATCCGCCAGCATCACCGCCTCGTCGATGGAGTGGGTGACGAGGATCGTCGTCTTCGGGTTGTCGAGCAGGACCTCTCCCAGAAACTCGCACATGAATTCGCGGGTCATCTCATCCAACGCGCCGAACGGTTCATCCATCATCAGAAAGGGCGGGTTATGGACCATGGCCGCGGCGATGTTGACCCGCTGCTGCATCCCACCGGACAGCTGGTGAGGATAGTGATCCCGGAACTCTCCAAGCCCGAACTCGTCCAGCAGCCCGCCCGGCGTGAGCGGGGATTTGACCCGGGTGATGTCGAGCGTCATCTGAACGTTTTGGAGCGATGTGCGTGACGGAACGAGGGCGGCGTGCTGGAACACGATGCCAAGCTTGTGTTCGCGGCGCACACGCTCCGGCGTTTCACCGCCAACCAGGATTTCGCCCGAGCTTGCCGTCTCAAGGGAGAGGACATGCCGCAGCAGGGTCGTCTTCCCGCACCCGGACGGGCCGATGAGGGCGATGAACTCGCCCTCATGGATGTCCAGGTCGATGTCCTTGAGCGCCTCGATCTCTCCAAACGTCTTTGAGAGATCGCGAAGCTGGATGGCCGGCGACATCGTGTCAGCTGCAGTCAACGGTTGGCATGAAACCGTATTGCAAAAGGGTCGCCGCATTCTCGTTCCATGCGGACAGATCCGTCTCAAGCAAACGGGTGTCACCCTTGGTCACCAACGGCGTTTGCTGCTCGTACCGGGCCAGCACCAACTCCTTGGTCAGGTGTGGAGCATCGGCTGCGTATTTCAGGACGTTGTCCGCCGATGCCTCCGGATTCTCCAGCATGAAGGCGATCCCACGGTGTACGGCTCGCATGAAACGCGCGCTCAGCTCCGGATTTTCCGCGATATCGTCCTTCATCATCACGATGGAGTCCGGGAAATCGTCGAAGGCGTGGGGCCCCCACATGAGGGCATTCCAGTCATATCCCTGTGCAGCGATCGTGCGTGTCTGGTTGAAGATCCATCCGAAGTAGAAGTCCGCCGTCCCGGCAAAGAGGGCGTCCGGGGTGAAGCCCGCCTTGATGATCGTAACGTCGCCCTCGTCCATCCCGGCCTTGTCCAACAGAATGGGCATATGTTCGAGAAACGGCCCGCCGGCAACAGTCCGCCCTTTGAGGTCCTGCGGGGTCAGCTCCTTGCCGATGAGGTCTTCGTCGATGGTCAGGAAAGCCGCGGGACCACCCTTCAGGACCGATCCGACAGACGTGATGCCCTCGATCGGCGTCGGGGAGGTGATGGCCCGCGGCAGGTAGGATCCAGCGGAGGCGACGGCGACGTCCACAACGCCGCCGCCCAGCGTCTGTATGTGGTTCTTGCCGGGTCCGCCGGGGACCAGTTCAACCTCGATGCCTTCTTCGGCGAAGAAACCCTCCTCGATCGCATTGTAGAATTGGGAGTGGGCGTCATCGAGGATCCATGACAGGCCAAGGCGCATCCGCACGGTCTCGTCCATCGGGGTGATGTCCGAAAGGTCCGCATCGGACGGGAGCAGGTCATTTGTGACGTAGGTCTCCGCGGGCACGACACGCTCCACACAGGCGAGCGCCTCGTCATAGGTCATGTCCGGTTCCGCCAAGGCCGGACCGGTCAACGCGGTGGTTGCCAGCAGAACAAGTGCACGCTTCATGTCAGTCTCTCCTTGTTGGTCGGTGTCATCGCCAAGCCTCGGACGGGTTGAATCTGGGGTCTCCGAAAAAGTCCTCGGCTTGTGGTGGTTGGTCTTCGAACTGATCGAAATGCGCGGACAGCCGAGCCCGCAACCGGGCGGCGATATCCGGTGCCGCGTCGATGAGGTTGTGCTCCTCCCCCGCGCGCAGGTCGAACAGCGTGTCACGGCGGTTGTCGAACCGGGCGACCAGCTTGTGCGTCGCGGTGCGGATCATGCGCGCGGTGCCGTACTCCCCGAATTGCGCGTCACGCCAGTGGTCGGCGGTGCCGTGCAGCACCGGCCACAGCGCGCGCCCGGCGAACGGCCCACCGCGCGGTGTCACCTCGGACGCGGCCGCCAACGTCTGAAAGAGGTCGAGATGGTCGGCAAAGGCCGTCGGCCGCACACCCGCGGGCACATCGGGCCCGGCGAGGATCATCGGAATACGAATGCTCTCCTCGATCATGTTCTGGGGGCTGGTCGCGTTACCCTTCCCCCAGATCCCGTGATGGTCGAGGCAGAGCCCGTGATCGGAGGTGAACACGATCAGCGTCCGGTCCAGTTCACCCGTCGCGTCGAGGTGATCCAGAATACGCCCCATGCCCTCGTCGATGGCGCTTACAGCGGCGTAGTACTGCGCCTTCGCACGGCGGCGCGCGCCTTCGTCACCGGCGGGAAACTCGATGTTTCTGATCTCACCCTCGAAAACCCGCTCGGCACTCGGGATATCGGCGAAGCTTGCATCGGCATATTGCGCGACCAGCCGGTCAGGCTGATCCTCCCAGGGCGAGTGGGTGGCGTAGAAACCCGTGAAGTGAAAGAAGGGGCGGTCTCTGGGCCGATCACGCAGGAACGCGACCGTTCGGTCCGCGATCAGATGCGTGAGATACCCTTCCGGCGCGCACAGAACGCCGTTGTCGGAAAACCGGTTCGCGGCGCGGTGGTGGATCGGGTAGTCCCCCGCAAGCGCGAACCAGTCATCGAAGCCGGGCTGCGGATCGTAGTCGCGCCCGACATGCCACTTCCCCGACAGCCCCGTGTGATACCCTGCAGCGTGCAGAAGCTGCGGCAGGGTCGTCAGATCCCGCATCCAGGAGATGGAATTGAACCGTTCGGAGGAGTTCAGGTAGTCATGCACCCTGTGCTGCGTCGGCAGAAGGCCGGTCATGAAACTCGCCCGGGCGGGTGAGCAGACCGGCACCGGGGTGAAGGCGTTTTCCATAACAGCACCCCGGGCGGCGAGGGCGTCTACGGACGGCGTGAGCAGTTCTGAGTTGCCGTAGGCTGGCAAGGCCCACTGCCCGTGATCATCGTTGAAGATGACGAGGATGTTCGGCCGATTAGTCATGACAGTTTCGTCGCGTGGATCGTGCCTGCGAAGCCCAATGGCAACGTACCGGGAACGATGAGCAGGCGCGTCACTGCGAGAAGCTCGACCTTTTCGGAGAAGAGATCCGTCGAGATCTCGATGAGCGGCAGCCCGACGTCACACTTCAATCTTGCGGCCACATCCGCGTCGGACAGAGTTGCAGAGAGAGAGGCGTTCTGAAGAAACTTTTCGGAGCGCGTATGGTCGGCAATTTTGCTGATCAGGTTGCCGTCGAAGGTATCCCAATCAACGTCCCAGTCGGCGAATTGCGCGGGCGACATGTGATCGACCACATAGGCGACAGGCTGCCCGTCGGCGGTCAGAACCCGTTCGAGCCGGAGAAGTTTCGACGCGTCCGGCAGGCGAAACCGTCGGGCGACACCGGCCGCGTGGACCCCTTCAGCGACCGAGATCTGTTCCACGCCGGGCGTCTTGCCGATGCTTCGGATCACTTCGGGCAACGCGACCGAGCGTACATGCGTGCCCGGCGCCCGGCGCAGGATCGTTCCTACACCATGGCAGCGGGCGAGCATGCCTTCGCTTTCCAGCTGAATCACGGCTTCGCGCACGGTGTTTCGGCTGACACCAAATTGCTCGGCGAGCTTCCCCTCGCTGGGCACCCGATCGCCAACGTCGAGCCCGCGGGCTGCCATGTCTGACAGCAGGGCCTCACGCAGCCGCTCGACGGTTGGAAGTTGTTTAAGCATCGCACACCATGCTCCCGATAGTGGTCAGTTTAGATTGGAGGTCCAACCTATTTTGACTACACCATCACTGAACCGAGCCAAAACGCGGGTTTTTCGCCGAAAGTGATCAAAGAAGCGGCAAGTGCGCCATTGATTGGGCAAAGAGTGAATGCGGCCTGTTGGGGCAACCCGCCCGATCAGGCACCTTCCGAACCGCGCACCCCGTGGTGCCGCCAAACATTGCCGCGACTGAAGAGATGTTAGGAGCGCCTGAATGAGCAAACCCACGAAAGTGATTCACGGCTGCGCGTTCCACACACCCGACCGCGGGATCATGACACCGCTCCGGGACTGCGCGATCGAGGTAGATGACGAGGGCACCATCGTGTCGGTGACCACACCGGGAGATCCGGGGCACGAGGAGGTTTTGGCCCGCGCCTCCGCGACCCACACGCTCGAGGAATTGCCCAGAGACACGTACCTTATTCCCGGACTTGTCGATCTGCACATCCATGCGCCCCAATGGCCGCAACTGGGCAAGGCGCTGGATGCGCCGCTCGAGGACTGGTTGCTGCGATACACCTTCCCGCTCGAGGCAAAGTTCTCCGATCACGCCTACGCGGCAGAGATCTACGATGATCTGGTGGCAACCCTGCTGGCCCATGGCACCACGACAGCGGTGTATTTCGGATCTGTCGATTTGCGCGCCAACGTTATCCTGGCCGAGTCGTGCCTGCGCCACCGGCAACGGGCGATTGTGGGCAAAGTGGCGATGGATCATCCGGAGACCTGTCCCGACGACTACCGCGATGCCTCGGCGCAGGCGGCATTGGCCGACACGCGTGCTTTCATCGCCGCACTGGCTGACCTTCAGATGGATAAGCCTCCGCTGGTCCTCCCGGCCATCACCCCGCGCTTCATTCCATCCTGCACGGACGCGCTGCTGCACGGCCTTGGAGCCCTGGCTGCAGAGACCGGCTGCCATGTACAGACCCACTGTTCAGAAAGCGATTGGGAGGTGGCGCATGTGCAGGACCGGCTGGGCGCCACGGACACCGAGGCGCTGCGGGACTTCGGGTTGCTGACCGACAAGACCGTCCTTGCGCACTCGAACTTCGTGACCGCGTCGGACATGGACCATATCCATGACGCAGGGTCGGCGGTCGCCCATTGCCCCCTGTCGAACGCCTACTTTGCGAACGCGGTTTTCCCGGCGCGCCGTGCCATGGACCGGGGATTGAAGGTCGGTCTTGGCACCGATATCTCCGGCGGCTTCAGCCCATCTCTCTTCGATACGGCACGCTTCGCGCTTATGGCATCTCGGCACGCCTCGTCCGGCACCGACCCGGCGTTGCCGGCAGAGGAGCGCGGGTCTGGCGAGGCGCCTTTGAGCACATCCGATGTCTTTTGGCTGGCGACCAAAGGCGGCGGAGAGGCGATTTCCTTACCGGTTGGCGCGTTCCTGGAAGGCTTCCAGTTCGATGCTCTGGCCGTTCAGGCTGGCATGCCCTGCTCAGGCTTCAAGGTTCACGACACTGACACTCCGCAAGACGTCTTCGAGAAGCTCGTCCTCACCGCCGACAGGACCTCAATCTCAAGGATCTGGGTTGCGGGCGAAACAGTTGCTAACTGACACAAACGTCTGCCCGTTTCAGCGAGAGACAATCGGCTGGTTGCCGCGAAACTCGTTTCGTTAGAAGGCTCAACGTACAATTGGGACCGACATGCCGAGCGCGGTACGATCGTTTGGGACGACGGCTTCGCGACAACTCCGGACCGACCTGCAAGGCGCATCGTGCGGGCGATGGGGCGGTGCGTCACACATCGGCCGAAAGCGCTCAAAACCGAGATGATGCGCGGCACGCCGTAGCTTCACCGCTTTGGGAAGGGGCGCATCGGATGTCATGGTGAAGGGCCCGGCGTTCTCCGGTTGCTTCCACTTGACGACTTAGCCCCTGGCTGAGACCTCGCGCACCCTGCAAGAGGCGGGCAAGCGTCTGACATGAGGATGCGCATCCACGAAACCGATGCTCTTGCGGGGATCGTTTTGAAGATCAGTAACGCCGTTCTACTGACATCGCGGTCAATCTGCGCGCTTTGCAGCTCGTGACCCAACCGTGCGTTCTCACTATCAGGTCAGCCGGAGATAGGCTCCAGGCTCACGCGGGGAGACATGGCACACGCGATGGCCGACTGGCCGAACAGCCCTGTCCACCGGCGCAGACGCATCTGGAGAGAGCGAGGTTTCACCGCATCACTCGTAGGGGACGGCCCATTGGTCCCAAAGCGTTCTGCCGGAGATCGCCCACAAAACACGAGTGCTTCATGACGGTCGAATGCTCCCGCCATCTCGAAAGCCCATCGCCGATATCCGCTCGAGCGCTGCAAGATCGGACTGCACCTGCGCGAACGTTGGGTCTGAGCAATTTGGCAAGTAGACGTTCGCCTCACCGCAGCTCATGCCCCGATTGAACAAAAGGCTACCTTTGCCGGGTTTCCCAATCCGCCGCCATCCACGGCTCCGCGTTCTCCGGTGGCAAGGGAGACTGGCCAAGTATGTGATCCGCCGCCTTCTCTCCGCTCATGATGGAGGGCGCGTTGAGGTTGCCGTTGGTGATCCTGGGAAAGATGGAGCTGTCGGCAAGCCGCAACCCCTCCACCCCGATCACGCGGCATTCGGGATCCACGACAGCCATCGGATCGTCCCGCCGCCCCATCCGCGCAGTACCGCAGGGGTGGTAGGCGCTTTCCACATGAGCGCGTATGAAATCGTCGAGCGCATCGTCGCTGGTGACTTCCGCGCCCGGCTGGATCTCGTGCTTGAAGAAGGGCGCGAACGCCTCCTGCGCAAAGATCTCACGCGTCAGACGGATGCAGCGCCTGAAATCCGCCCAATCC
This sequence comes from Pseudomonadota bacterium, assembly GCA_038532435.1. GTDB lineage: Bacteria > Pseudomonadota > Alphaproteobacteria > Rhodobacterales > Rhodobacteraceae > JBCBAP01. The sequence continues at coordinate 48,733 of JBCBAP010000012.1, forward strand.
TGCGGATCGGACATGTAATTGAACAGGATCTTCGGGGCCATCGCCGGATCGTTTGATGCGAGCGTCACTGACCCTCGCGACGGCGAGCGCATGGGCCCGACATGGGCCTGAAACCCGTGCCCCTCCGCCACTGTCTGTCCGTCATAGCGCACGGCAATGGGCAGGAAATGATACTGGATGTCCGGGTACTCGACACCCGACTGGGAGCGAATGAACGCGGCACTTTCGAACTGGTTGGTCGCCCCCGGCCCGGTCTTCGTGAACAGCCAGCGCGCGCCCACGTAGGCTTTGCCCAGCAGGTTCCAGTAGGTGTAGAGGCTGACGGGCTGGGAGGCTGCGGCCTGAATGTACAGCTCCAGATGATCCTGAAGGTTCTGACCAACCCCGGCCCGGTCCGCGACCACCGGGATCCCGTGCTCGGCGAGGTGTGCCGCGGGGCCCACACCCGATAGCATCAGAAGCTTGGGCGAATTGATGGAAGATGCGGCGAGGATCACTTCTGCCTCCGCCCCGATCACCTCGACCCGACCGCCCCGCTCGACTTCCACCCCGACCGCACGCCCCTCCTCGATCACCACACGCCGGGCGAACGCGCGGACCATCGTACAGTTCTCCCGTTTGAGCGCGGGCTTCAGGTAGGCCGCCGCTGCGGACCACCGCTGCCCCTTCCAGACGGTCATGTCAAAGGGGCCAAAGCCCTCCTGCTGCTGCCCGTTATAGTCGCCGGTGACCGGATAGCCCGCCTGTCGCCCCGCCTCGACGAAGGCCTGCGTCAGCGGGTTCTCCCGCGTGCCCCGGGTGACGTGGAGCGGCCCGCCGGACCCGCGCCACGACGGGTCCCCGCCGTGCCCGCCGTCGTGCCAGTCCTCCATCCGCTTGAAGTAGGGTAGCACGTCGGCATAGCCCCAGCCGTCCGCGCCCTGATCACGCCAATGATCATAGTCCCGCGCATGGCCGCGGACATAGATCATCCCGTTGATTGAAGAGGAGCCTCCGATCACCTTGCCCCGGGGGGTCGCTAGCCTCCGCCCGCCCAGATGCGGCTCGGGTTCGGTCTGATACCCCCAGTCGTAACGCTTCATGTTCATCGGATATGAAAGCGCGCCGGGCATCTGGATGAAGGGGCCCGCATCTGTGCCGCCATGCTCGATGACAATCACCCGCTTGCCCGCCTCGGCCAGGCGGTACGCCATGGCGCAGCCCGCGCTGCCCGCGCCAACGATGACATACTCCGCGCGCATCAGGCGGCATCCAGCTCGCGGTCGAGCGCGGCGAGCACATGCGCCGTCGCATCCTCGCCGGATACGCGCTTGGGTGTGATCGCGCTCCGCACGTAGAGCCCGTCGATGAGCCCGCCCAAACGTTCGGCAACCACAGGCGCGCGATCCCCGATCAGGGGTTTCAGATCATGGACGAGGTTCGAATGGAGCCGTCGGTGATAGATGGTCAGGAGCCGTCGCGCCCGCTCTGACCGCTGCGCCAGAACGTAGAAGTTCAGCCAGGCCGCGATGACGTCGCTGCGAAAGTTTGTCGGAATGAAGCTCACACGGATCACCGCCTCCAGCCTTTCCCGCGGGCCATGACTCATCGCCAGAGCGCCCCGCACCTGCGCGCCGTAGATTGTGAGGGTATGCTGCATGGCGGCAAGAAGCAGGCTGTCCTTGCCCCCGAAATAGTGAAATGCGAGCGCGGAGGACACGCCTGCCCGCTTCGCGATCTGCCCGACCGTCACGTCGAGACTGCCCACGGTACCAATCTCCCGAATGGTCGCCTCGACCAGTTGGGCGCGCCTTTGGCTTTCGACACTCATGGCCTATCCCCGCCTGTCGCCCGCAAGAAATCACTTGCAATATCGAGGTAGTCATGGGTTGATTGGTCAGTCAATCAAAAGATTTGCCGCTGTGTTCCTCAGGGAGATCCGCATGAAACTCACTGCCGCCGTGTCCGCCCTCGCCCTCTGTGCCGCCGGGGCTGCCCACGCCAATTGCGAGACGGTCACGTTCTCCGATGTGGGCTGGACCGACATCACCGCGACGACCGCGGTGACCACCACCGTGCTGGAGGCGTTGGGATACGAGACCGACATCAAGCTGCTTTCGGTTCCAGTCACCTATGCGTCCATGAAGGCGGGTGATGTGGACATCTTCCTCGGCAACTGGATGCCGACCATGGAGGCGGACATCGCCCCCTACCGGGAGGACGGCAGTGTGGAGACGGTGCGCGCCAACCTTGAGGGCGCGAAGTACACTCTTGCGACCAACGCGGCAGGTGCCGCCCTCGGCATCGGCAGCTTCGCGGACATTGCCACGCAGGTCGACGCGCTCGAGGGCAAGATCTACGGCATCGAGCCCGGCAATGACGGCAACCGCCTGATCCAGAGCATGATCGACGGGGACGCGTTCGGCCTCTCCGGCTTTGAAGTGGTCGAAAGCTCGGAGCAGGGCATGCTTGCCCAGGTCGGCCGGGCGGATCGCCGCGATGAACCGGTCGTCTTCCTCGGCTGGGAGCCGCATCCGATGAACGCCAATTTCGACATGACCTACCTTGAGGGTGGCGACGATTTCTTCGGCCCCGATCTCGGCGGAGCGACGGTGTTCACCAACACCCGCGCGGGGTTCGCCGCAGAGTGCTCCAACGTGGGCGCGCTGCTGTCCAACCTTGAGTTTTCGCTCGCCATGGAAAACGAAATCATGGGCGCGATCCTGAACGATGGCGATGATCCGGCGGACGCGGCGGAGAACTGGCTGAAGGCCAACCCCGGGGTGCTCGAAGCCTGGCTTGCCGGCGTCACCACCCGCGACGGTGGCGACGGAATGGCTGCCGTGAAATCCGCCCTCGACCTCTGACCTATCCGCCCCGCGCCTGACCCGCGCGGGGCGTTCTGCATTCCCCGACGGATTGGCGTGCGATGGACTGGCTGACGGAAACCAAGATACCGGTGGGCAAGTCCGCCCGCAGCGTGTTCGAGTGGCTGCAGGATAACGGTGCGTGGTTCTTCGACTCGCTCGATGCGGGGCTCGAGACACTGATCGACGCGATCCTGTGGCTGCTTCAGACCCCCCATCCGCTGATCGTCGTCGCCATCTTCGTCGCGATCACCTGGGGCCTGCAGCGGCGCTGGACGACCTGCCTCTTCGTCCTGCTCGGTTTCCTCTTCATCCTCAACCAGGGCTATTGGGAGGAAACGACGGAGAGCCTGACGCTTGTCCTCTCCGCCTGCGTGGTGTGCATGGCGATCGGCGTGCCGATCGGCATCGCCGCCGCCCACCGGCCCCGGCTCTACGCGGCCATGCGGCCGGTGCTCGATCTGATGCAGACCCTGCCAACCTTCGTTTATCTCATCCCGGCCATCGTGTTCTTCGGCATCGGCATGGTGCCAGGTCTGATCGCCACGGTAATCTTCGTCGTGCCCGCCCCGATCCGTCTCACCTACCTCGGTGTGACCTCCACGCCCAAGACGCTGCTGGAGGCCGCGCGCGCCTTCGGCGCGACGCCGCGACAGACGCTTCTGAAGGTTGAGCTTCCCTACGCCTTTCCGCAGATCATGGCCGGGCTCAACCAAACCATCATGCTCTCGCTCTCGATGGTTGTGATTGCCGCCCTCGTGGGCGCGGACGGGCTCGGCGTGCCGGTGGTCCGCGCGCTCAATCAGGTGAACACCTCCCTCGGCTTCGAGTCCGGTTTCGTGATCGTCGTGCTTGCGATCATGCTGGACCGTATCCTCAATCTGGGGAACCGCCGATGAGCACCGCGGTTCGCATCGACAATGTCTCCATCGTCTTCGGGTCCGACGCGGCACGCGCGCTGCCCCTGATGGACGAGGGCCAGGACCGTCGCGAGATTCAAGCGGCGACCGGTCAGGTCCTCGGCGTCCACAACTGCACCATCGATGTCGAGGAGGGGGAGATCCTCGTCCTCATGGGCCTCTCCGGTTCCGGCAAATCCACACTCCTGCGCGCCGTCAACGGACTCAACCCCATCGCCCGTGGCTCGGTCAGTGTGACGGACGGGGGCACCATGGTGAACGTGACACAGGCCAACACGGCAACACTGCGCCGCCTGCGGATGCACCATATTTCCATGGTCTTTCAGCAGTTCGGCCTTTTGCCATGGCGCACGGTGCGGGAGAATGTGGGCCTGCCTCTGGAGCTTTCCGGAGAGAAAGCGGCGGAGGCCGCACCGCGCATCGAGGCTCAACTCGCGCTCGTGGGCCTTGCCGACTGGGCAGACCGCAAGGTCGGCGAGCTCTCAGGCGGGATGCAGCAGCGCGTCGGCCTCGCCCGCGCCTTCGTCACCGAAGCCCCGATCCTTCTCATGGACGAGCCCTTCTCCGCCCTCGATCCGCTGATCCGCACCAAGCTGCAGGACGAGCTCCTCGACCTGCAACGCCAGCTCCGCCGCACCATCATCTTCGTCAGTCACGACCTCGATGAGGCGTTCAAGCTCGGCAACAAGATCGCAATCATGGAGGGGGGGCGCATTGTCCAGGCGGGCACGCCGCAGGACATCTACCGCGCGCCCACCAACGACTACGTGGCGGATTTCATCAAACACATGAACCCGCTCGGCGTGCTCCGCGCCCGTGACCTCATGCAGCCCGTGAACAGCGAGGCGCAGGGCACCCTGCCCGCCGACACCCTCATCAAGGACGGCATGGACCGGCTGATCGGGGCCACCCATCCAATAGGGGTGGAGGAGGACGGCGCGCTGATCGGCCAGCTCTCCAAGGACGATCTCCTCACGGGCCTCGCCCGGGGCAGCGGTGTGTCGACCGAGTAAACTGACGGGCGGTAGGGCGGCGTCAGAACGACATTCGCACGAGCGCGATCTGTTTGCCGTAGCCCCCGGAGTTCCCGTGGATGACGTTCCCAATGCTTCGGCCATATGGCGGGGTCGCGATTTCAAAGGCTGGCGTCACCTGACTGCGATGCTGATCAGATTCACCCCATTTTCGATCAGTATGGGGTGTGCGCTCAGGGTTCCTGCAGTTTCGACGGGCCTGACGGAAATACTTCAGGTGAGCTTCATTGAGATGTTTGATTTGTCCTCAGCACCCGCCGCCATTGGCAAAGCCAGCATCGGGACAGCGCGCATGACCATGCAGGAGAGCATGACCGTTTTTGGAAAGTCGGTCCCGAGCTGTCCAATCGTGAGCCCGCGCCGCCGGAACCGGATGACGAGCGTGCTGACGCTTCTGTCGCGAACAGGCAGCGCGCCACGGTCGCTGCTACCTTTGGTAAGGTGCGCCCGACGAAGCGTCCGTAGACTTCTCCGCACCTCGGGCAGCGAACGAAGGTTCAAGGCTCATCACGTCACCTTGGACGCAAATAGGAGCGCGCATACGAGAGGTGCGGCACGTCTAAAACGGCTGCCGGGTCCCCGCAGAAGGGCACGACTGGTCCTGAGAACCAGAGTTCGTGATGCTGAGCCGCGCAGCGTTTGCGTTCGTCTCCGCACCTTCTGTGCCTGCCCGACACAAGAATCGCTCACCTCGGACGTCGCAGAGCGTGACCTGACGGCAGTTTCTTTGGTGTTCCAACATCGTCGCTGACCGGATCAATCGAATAGGATAACAGTCCGGACACGGCCTTAGCTCGACACCCTCTCATACGAGAGCCCCACGCGCACCGCGGCCCCCCAGGAGAGGCCGCGGTTCAGTATGCGGGCGGTCCCGCTCAGGCGAGATCGAGGGAAACGGACGCCAGCACCTCGCCCTCCGCATCGCGGTCGGCGAAAGCGCGAACCTCCAGTTCCGAGCTGTCGCTGGGCAGGTCGCGGCTCCAGTACGTATCGCCCCGGTTGCCGAACAGCGCATAGGGGGCCTTGTTCTCGATCTGAAAGAGCTCTCCGTCGATGAAAAAGCCCATGCTCCCGACTTCCAGGTCGGTCTCCGCAATGATGGTGTCGTGGGCCGGGTCGAAGACGAAGCTTTCCTGACCACTTTCCACATCCAGCAGCGTCAGGGTGATGTCGGTGGCCTGCTCCGCTTCCGACGAGGCGGCGAGCACCTCCATTGCGATCGCTTCCTCCTCCGGATCGACAACACTCAGCTCCGCGGTCATCGAGGCGACCAGTTCGCCCTGTCCGCGCTCATCGGAGAAGGCCCGGACCTCCAGATCGTGCGCCCCGGCATCCAGCTCACTGGTGAAGAAATCCTCACCACGGTTGCCGAACATGGCGTAGGGGGCCTTGTTTTCCATCTGGATCAGCTCGCCGCCGATGTAAAAGCCGATGCTGCTGATGGGGATCTCGGATTCCGCGATCAGGGCGTGGGTCTCGAAGTTGATCGCGCCGTCGAAGTCCGTGTCGCGCTCTCCCGTCTCAAGGTCCACGAGCGCGAGTGACAGAATCTCGGGTTCTGGCGCCTCTTCGACCGGGGGCTCCGGTATCGGCGCCTCTACGATCGGCTCCGGCACGGTGAGGTCGCTCACCGTCTGGGCGAGCACCTCCCCGTTGCCGTTCCGCCCGGAGAAGGCCCGCACCTCGAGCTCATAGTCGCCGCTGGCCAGATCACCGGCAAAGTAATCCCCATCCCGATCGCCGAAGATGGCGTAGGGCACCCTGTTTTCGATCTGCATGAGCGCGCCATCGACGTAGAACCCCATACTGCGGACGGGCACATCCGTTTCAGCGATCAGCGTCTGGGTCGCGGGATCGAACGTACCATCGAAGGCGCCACCGGGGTCCCCACTTTCCAGATCGACCAGGGTGAGGGAGATGACTGCCAGGGCGGGTTCCTCCTCCACCGGATCTTCTGTGGGCGGGGCGTCCGCGGGTGGATCCTCCGCCGGTGGAGCGTCAGCAGGAGGTGCCTCGCCAACGGGGTCTTCCGCGGGGGGATCGTCCGCAGGAGGGTCCTCCGCCGGGGGCTCCTCGACTGGCGGGTCGACCGGAGCGGGTTCCTCGGCTGGCGGGTCGGCCGGTGCAGGATCCTCGGCAACCGGCTCCTCAGCCGGTGGATCAGCGGGCGGGTCCTCCGCCACCGGTTCCTCGTCGGAGGGCGCATCGGCGGGATCCTCGTCCGCGGGAGGTTCTGGCGTCGGATCATCTGATGGAACTTCGGCAACCGGCTCCTCAACGGGAGGCTCCTCGGGGGCAGGATCCTCCGCGGGGGGTTGAGGCGCAGGCTCGTCGGCGGACGGGCCCTGCCCCTCCGCGTAGGGCGGCGGGGGGAGGGTGTCGTCGGGCCCCGGATCGTCGAAGATCAACGCATCGAGGTCGAGGTCCGCCTCCGTATCCACAATGACGGTCACACCGGAATGCAGCGTGTCGTTGTAGGTCACGCCCGGTTGCGGCCAGAGGTAGCCATGGGCCATCTCGGCAACCAGCTTGATGTGCACTTCTCCCGCCTCATCACGGTAGACGGCGGTGTCCGGCGAGGCCTCGAGCATCGCCATGGAGCTGACCTCCCGGGCCGGACGGGAGGCACCGGAATAGGGATCGTCGACGGTGAAGCTCGACCCCGTTGGGGTCGGCCCGAGATTGAAGATGACGCTGTCGCCCCAGTCCATGTCATGCAGGTAGAGGCGGAACTGATCTTCGATATCGCGGTAGTCGATGGTGTAGCTGTAGCCCTCGAACACCGGGATCTGATGGCGGATAACGGACGCGGTCTCTCCGTCCGACCGGGTGACCGTGAAACCGCTCTTGTCGACCCCCCGGTTCGCACCGGTATTTGCGATATTGTTATCGATGCGCAGCGTTCCGCTCGTCGTCCCGTAGGAAACGATTGCGCCCCATTCCTCGATGACCTCGTAATCCTCACCAGCGTTGAAGACGCGGGAGCCGTCCCGGTCGCTGCTGTACTGGTAGATCATGGCGCCGGGCTGACCGGTCAGACTGCCATCCACATCGACGATACCGCGGGCCCAGGCATCGTTGCCGATGGCATTGCCCCCGCCGCCGATGCTCACCTTGGCGCTTTCGTGGACACTGTCGCCCCAAGTGATGCCTTCCGCGCCGAAGGAGGCCGACTTGTGGATGGCGTTCGACAGGTCGATCGCATCGTCGCCTTCCTCGAACCCGTCGAACATCACGTTGCTCAGGCTGCCCGGGCCGTCATAGAGCTGGAAGCCCTGAAAGTCGCCATCGCCTCCGGGCAGGCTGCGTCCCGCCTCGATCTCCTCATCAGTCTGGGGATTGCCGATATTGTCGGAGCGGCCGACAATCAGACTGTCCTCGATGGTCTGGTTGAGGCGGAACCGGGCGTTCGATCCCATCTCCGCAAACGCGGAATCCGTGAACGTACCCTCAACGCCACGGACATAAACGCCGTTGTTCTTGTAGACCGTCAGACCATCGACCTCCCACGGGTCGACCTCCTGTGGCTGGTCGGCACTGCCGCTGGGGGAACCATCCTGGATCAGCCCGCCATGGTTGAGGTAGAAGCCCCGCCCTTCCGCCGAATGGGCCGCGTTGTCCTCGAAGGTGCCGAAATCCCGCCCCTCTCCCCGCGTGAGGTTGAAGTAGAAATTCTTGTCTTCCGATCCGGCGGCGTGGTTGCCGATCCAGACATTGTCCCCGTTGGAGGTGTAGAAGTTCGCAGGCTCCCCATCGTTCGCGCCGCGGATCTCCCCGAACCGACCAGGCTCCCGCGCCCCCATTCCAAGGTTGCCGGTCAGGACGATGCCCGTCTCCGACCCGTCCTCGAAATAGTAGTTATGGCTGATCGTCTCGAACACGACATTGTCGGACACTTCGGCATTGTCCGAGCCGTGGATCGTGATCCCCTTGTTGAAGCTGTGGTGGACGGAGGAGTCGGTGATGTACTGGCCGGAGACGTCGTCCATCTCGTGCCAGTGGACCGGGTACCGGCCCAGCGTTCCCGCCTGCCCCATATAGGCGAACTCCGTGCCCGAGACGTACATCTCCGCATCGTTCATCACCATGGTGTGGCCGCCGAACTGATCGTCCTGCTCGCTGAGCGGCACATCCGGGTCATAGTCCACGTCGCCCTGGACCTTCACGTTCCGGCTCAGCAGCGCCACTTCCGCGCGCATATCGAGCTGGTGGACGTCACCGTCCGGATCGTCGTACCGATCGACCTCGCCGTGGTGCATGTAGTCAAGGGGGGGCTCGAAGGTGATCGTGAGCCCGTCGTCGGAGACACCTGTGATGGTGAGCTCCTCCGCCTGGTCCGGATCGAAGTCGGTGGAGGCGATTGCGATCCGGTCCCCGACCTCCCAGCCAAAGGCTTCCACAAGCGTGATGCTGGTCGCACCTGCCTCCGCGGTTCCGTCAAGCTGGGTCCACGACGTCTTCGCCGCATCGACTCCGTGCAGGTCGAGGCGGCTGCCCTCGCCCATCACCATGAGGAAGGCGTCCTGATCCTCGAGCACCATCTCGTCCATGCCCGGCATCATCGACTGGCCCGCCTGCATCAGGATTTCGGAGATGTTGACGTTCTGGTTCGGATCATCGCCGGTCAGGGTGAGGGTGAAGTCGCTCACATGGGGATCATCCTCGGTGCCCACCTGGAAGTGACCCCCATCGATGACCGCGACCCAATCCGAGGAAAGCTCAATATCGCGCCCGTCCTCGACGGTCAGCAGGCCCTGCACGACGAGGCCACCCAACTCCGCATCGGTGTCCATGATCAATTCGGCACCGGGGGGAACCACGACGATGTCGTCGCTTCCGATGCTGCCGCCGTTCATCGAAACTAACTGGGAATATGTGAGTACAGACGCGCCTTCGAGAGTGATGATCATGTCATCCCCCGGTGCCAAGATTTGCCGACGCATGCGCTTAATGCGACGCGAATTGAGTCCAAATTGTGACACCCGGTCCGTTGTCCAGACGGCCGAAACAGTGCTCTTGGCGACGGTTGTATCGTGTCGATAAAACTCGCCTTATCGGCAAGTTGTTGCCGATGGTCCCACCCCTCGCGTCGACTCTTAATCCGCCCTCGCGAATCGCCTGCACCGGTTTCTGTCGGTCTTCTGTCCGGTTTCGCGGTACGATGACCAAAAAAGGAGGAACGCCATGAAAGACGCCGAGACACGAGCGCCCGGCTACTACACTGCGGAGGAGTGCGACCTCAGCGATTTCATCGCGCTCGTCGATAGCCGGACCCGGCCAGAGGATGTGCCGCATGCAAGCGCGGTTCAGCATCAGATCCCGGTTTACAAGATCGCCGATCTGCAGGGCGTCCTCGCCGACCCGGGTACGCGGCGGGATCTGATGGCCGAATGGGCGCGCGTGCTGCTCTCTGGCGCCGGTGTCCTTGCTCTGCGGGGTGCCTATGCGGACACCGCTGTGATCGATGAAGCGACGGAGGTCTACAACGACATCATCCGCGAGGAGAGACAGGGTGCTGGCGGCGGCGGAGATCACTTCGCCGCATCGGGGGCGAACGACCGCGTCTGGAACGCGCTTCAGAAACTCTGTGACCGGGCGCCGGAGGTGTTCCTGCGCTACTTCGCCAACACCGCGATTGCCGCGGTCTGTGAGGCATGGCTGGGGCCGAACGCGCAGATGACCGCCCAGATCAACCTTGTGCATCCGGGGGGAACCGCCCAGCAGGCGCACAGGGACTATCATCTCGGCTTTCAGACCGCGGAGCAGAGCGCCCTTTATCCGGCTCACGTCCACGATCTTTCCCCGCTTCTGACCTTGCAGGGCGCAATCGCCCATTGCGACATGCCGGTGGAAAGCGGGCCGACAAAGCTTTTGCCCTTTTCGCAGGCCTATAGGCCCGGGTACGCTGCATGGCGGCGCGAGGACTTTCGCGCCGTCTTCGAAGAGCGGTGCGTTCAGTTACCCCTCGCAAAAGGGGACGCGCTGTTCTTCAACCCCGCGCTGTTTCACGCCGCCGGATCCAACACGAGCACCGATATCCACCGCATGGCCAACCTGCTGCAGGTCTCCTCCGCCTTTGGCCGCGCTATGGAGTCAGTGGACCGCATGGCAATGTGCAAAAAGGTCTATCCCCAAGCGGTAGCGGCCCTTGAAAACGGGACACTCACGAGGGGGCAGATCGTCGCCGCCATCTCGGCAACGGCCGAGGGCTACCCGTTTCCCACAAGTCTCGACCGCGATCCGCCAAAGGGTGGCCTCGCCCCGGAAAGCCAGCGCGCCTACATACTGCGCGCAATCGACGAGCGGGCTTCTCCGGACGCGGTTGCCGTCCACCTCGATGCCATGGCGCGGGCGCGGCAGGCCTGACCTGCGCCCCGGCAAGCCTCTCTCGCCTCAGCCGGGTGTGAAAAGATCGGCGTAGCGGTCCCGCAGGACGTTCTTCTGGACCTTTCCCATCGTGTTTCGGGGCAGGTCATCGACCACGATCAGCGTGCGCGGATGCTTGAAGCGGGCGAGCGCCTCCCGCACCGCACCCATCGCCGCGTCGATGTCCGGGGCTTTACCGGGTTGAGCAACGAGAAGGCCCAGCACCGTTTCCCCAAAATCCGGGTGCGGCACGCCGACGACCGCGCTTTCCAGCACATCCGGCTGCGCGTCGAGCACCAGCTCGATCTCCTTGGGATAGATGTTGTAGCCGCCGGAGATGATGAGGTCCTTCCCCCGACCGACGATGTGGACATACCCGTCCCCGTCGATCCGCCCAAGATCGCCGGTGATGAAGAAACCATCCGCGCGCAGCTCGCGTGCCGTCTTCTCAGGCATCTCCCAATAGCCCTTGAAGACGTTGGGGCCACGCACCTCGATCTGTCCAACCTCTCCCGGCGGCAGGGTGACACCCGTGGCCGGATCAGTCACCTTCAGCTCCACATCCGGTAAAGGAAAGCCCACCGTCCCCGCCCGCCGCTCGCCCGTGTAGGGGTTGGAGGTGTTCATGTTCGTCTCCGTCATCCCGTAGCGCTCGAGAATCCGGTGCCCCGTGCGCCGTTCGAACCGCTCGTGAGTTTCGGCCAGAAGCGGCGCACTGCCGGACACGAAGAGCCTCATGTGACCGGTCAGATCACCCGTGAAACCCGGAGCGTCCAGCAGCCGGGTGTAGAATGTCGGCACACCCATCATCGCCGTGGCCTCGGGCAGGTGAGTCATCACCTCTTCCGCGTCGAACCGCGGCAAGAAGATCATCGCGCCACCGGTCAGAAGCGTGATGTTCGTTGCGACGAACAGTCCGTGGGTGTGGAAGATCGGCAGCGCGTGGAGCTGCACGTCCTGCGCGGTGAAACGCCATTCCCGAGCCAGCGTCTGCGCATTGGACAGAAGGTTGCGCTGGGTCAGCATCGCGCCCTTCGACCGGCCCGTCGTGCCGGAGGTGTAGAGCAGTGCCGCGAGATCATCCTCGTGCCGGGGTACCGTGGGGAAGTCCGGCGACATCCCTTCCGCCTGTTCGACAAGGGTGCCGGTGCCGTCCCCGTTCAGCGTCTCGACGCTGGCTCTCTGAGCCGCCGCCACGGGCAGGAGAGCCTCCAGCATGATGCCATCGCAGACAACCATCCGGGCACCGCTGTTTTCGATGAAGTAGCTCAGTTCTCCGACCGTGTAGGCGGTGTTGAGGGGGAGGAACACGACCCCTGCCTGCGCGCATGCAGCATAAAGCGCGAGCGCTTCCGGCGACTTCGGGATCTGGGCCGCGAGCCGATCCCCGGGCACAAGCCCGGCGGCGGAGAGGACGTGGGCAATGCGCCCGGCCATCGCGAGAAATTCCGCGTAGCTGAGACTGCGCCCCCCGGGAGACTTCAGAAACGGCGCAAGGCTTCCCGCGTGCCGACCGAACAGCGTGTCGTAGAGCGGGTTTGTCATGTTATCGGATCCCTCGGTTCGAAAACGGCAGCGGCGTCTCATGCGCCGCTGCCGTTGTCCTTCTCCGACAGAACCGAGCCCGTGTGAAGGGCGGGATGCACCCGCCTCGGGGTCAGTGGATCAGATCACTGCCTGGAAAATCACTCCGGAGATGATCGCACCGCTCACGCCCAGCCCAAGGTAGGCGGCGAAGACGGGCCGCTTCACCAGGGACCAGACCGCCGCCATCGCCGGGATCGAGCTGACCGCGCCCGCGATCATGAAGGACATGGCGGCCCCTGCGCTCATCCCCTGCTCCATCAGGCCGGACAGCAGCGCTGGCGCGACGTAGGAGTTGAGGTAGGCAGGCATCCCGACCACGGCCGCGACGGCGATGGGTACGACCCCTTCGCCCCCGACGACACCCGCGATCACGCTGGCCGGGACGTAGGTCACGAGAATGGCCTCCAGCATGTAGGCAAGCGCCAGCCAGCGGATGAGAAAGCCCGCGTTGTGCACGAACTCCCGCCCGAACGTCGCCCGGCGCGGTGCCTCGGTCCAGAACTGCCAGACCGGCGTGCCGTCGAACGGGTTCGGGCCGCAGCCGCACCGCGACACGCCCGTGGCACGCAGCGGGTCGGCGAACAGCCCGCCCCGGGTCATGTACTTGACCGCGAAGCCGCCGAAGAGGCCGAGCGCGACCGCTGCCACAGCCTTGCCGATGGCAAAGGGCCAGCCCAGCGCCGCAGCGGTGATGAGCAGCGACGGAGGATCGATCAGCGGGGAGGACAGCCAGAACGCCATGACCGCCGCGAGCGGTGCGCCAAGGGCGAGCAGACCCGCGATGAACGGGATCACCTCGCAGGAGCAGAACGGCGCCAGCCCGCCAAAGAGGGCGGCCAGCACGATCATCCGGTTCTCCCGCCCCTTGAAGGCGTCGGCGATCATCGCCTCCGCCCCGGCCGCCTTCAGCCCCGCAATCAGCAGGACGGCAAAGGCGATGAAGGGGAGCGTCCCGACAAGGGCGGAGGCAGCAAAGATCACCACCTCGTTCAGTCGCGCGGGGTCGAGCAGTGCCACGAGGATGGGCACAAGGACGGTGATCGTCCAGGGGGTCGCAAGTCGGGATCTGATCTCATCGAATGTGGTCGGCTGCGGTCGTGCGGTATCGCTCATCGCATCGGGTCCTCATCTGCGCAGCATTCCTCAAGGATGAATGCCGCAAGGGTCTGAAGATGCGCATAGTTCGCCCGGTTGATCACCGCCCGCCCCTGCCTGTCCTGCACGATCAGCCCGGCGCCATGCAGCGCCTTGAGGTGATGGTTGAGGGTGGAGGCCGGGATGCCCGACCGTTCCTGAATATCCCCAACCTGCAAGCCTCCATCCCCGGCTTTCACCAGGATCTGGAGGACGGACAGCCGGGCATCCGACCCCATGGCCGAAAAGCCCTGCGCGGCGGTATTTCGATCCATGCGCTCGCCTTTATTTCTATTATTCTAGATATATCGAATCATGAGCGCCGTCAATCCCGTCTAGGACGGCGATCCACATTAGCGATAGTTGAGAAGGGGAGGTTCCGCTTCAAAAGCGGCGATCCAGTGCTGCCACTCGCCCACATCGTCACCGAAACTCTCCGAGGAGATGTCCTCCAGCTCCCGAATGATCTCGCCGCGCGTCAGGGTCTCGATGGCAAGCTTGCCCATCTCCCGCCGCGGGTATTGCTTCACATAAACGATCCGCTGGGGGCCATCAGCGCCCTCCGCCAGCGCGTCGACATAGGCGCGGGCATCGGGGAGCCTTCGGGCAATCCGCGCGAGCAGCGCCATGATGAACGTGCGCTCCTCAAGTTCATCTTCCATCTCGTAAATCTCCGCCTGGGTCTTTCCGGCGGTCAGTTCGTCGTAAAGGGCGCGCCCCTGTTTCTGCAGGCGGCGGGTGTAGTAGGCCGCGTCTTTCACGTCGCTCATTCGCCCAGCGCTCCTCTGAGCAGTCTCCGGTTGAGCGCGAGATACTCCGCGGTCTCCTCCAGCGCAACGTCGAGCATCCGCTGCATCTCCGTCGCCTCATCGGTACGGCCCAGCAACCGCAGGCGCTCGATCCGCGGGCGCACCATGGACTGCATGACTTCGCTCGCGGCGGTTTCGATGCGGATCTCCTCCCGGAAGTAGCGCGCGCCATTGTCCCGGGCGTAGCGGCCATACTTCGCGGTGAAGTCGTCGACGGTGCCGCCGTTGCGCATCCAGCGGGCAAAGCGCTGGGCGTGGCCGATCTCGTGGGCGACCTCGTTGATTGCCACCAGTTCGTTATACTGGCTCGACCAGTAGCCCCTCACATGGGTGGGATATCCGATGTCCGGCCTGATCCGCAGGCGACGGGTTCCGAAATTGAAGGAGCTCGAGGTACCCTCCGCCCCCAGCCTGATCGTGGACACGAGCCGGTCGAGCTCCGGCCCCGACAGGCCCATCCGCCGGGCAACATCGTAGACGAGCTTGCGCGCCTGGTTCTGGTTCCTGATCGCGCCACGCAGGGAGACGATGCCCGCTTCCCCCGCCTGCAACTTTCGCGCCCGCTCCAGCAGCCGGGTCCGGTTCGCGATCGACATGCGCAGGCGGATCCGCGGCATGCTCTCCCAGGTTTCCGCCACCACCCGGCCCACGCCGCGGATGTTGAACAGGATCCTGCCGGACGGCATCGCGGCATAGCTCACGGCGAGCCGCCCAAACGTCGCGTTGCGGATGCCGACGAGGGTCAGCCGGGCCGCATCGACGGCCCGATCCGTTGCGTTGGCAAGGAACGACAGGTTCCGGCTCGTCCGCACCGACTGGAGTGCCGCGCGGGTCGCGGGCAGCATCGCGGAAACGCCTGCCCCGCCGAGACTGAGCCCGAGCATCGTGAACGACCAGTACTTGTTGAACGCAGCCCTGTCGTTGGTCTCTAGCACGCCGAACCGCTCTGCCATGGTGAACGCCGCATCACCGAGCCAGCCGGTCTCATGCGCGCTCTGGTTCGGGGTGCGGAGCATGTCGAAGCCCTGGGTCAGCGCCTCGACCCCGGCGATCGTCATCGCACCACCGGCAAGCAGTCCCACACCGCTCCACGATGTCCCGACCGCCGTGACGATGCCCGCAACAATCTCCACGGCACCGACGACCACGCTGAGCGTGCCCCAGATGACCCGGCTCGACCAGCTGTCGGTGAACTCCTCGCTGCGGTTCGCCCCTGGAATGCCGGAGCGGACCATCCAGTCCCCCATCACCCGGTTCAGCCAGTCGGCGCCCTCATCGTTGGTGATGTTCTCGAAGATGAGATCATCGTCGTCCATGCCGAAGAACCAGTTGAACTTGTCGATGTTCTTGTTGATCCGGCTGGTGATCAGGATCTTGTTGTCTGCAATGCGCCAGTGCTTCAGGGACTCCAGCAGGTAGGCATTGTCGCTGTACCGCTGGGCCACACGCTCGAAATCCTGGGTGGGCGAACCGATGCCGCTGCTGTAGGGGATTCCATACTGCGCGTGCACGCGGAGCTGGCGGAGATACTGGGAATCCCGGCGCATCTCCTCGCGCAACTCCCGTTCGCGGGAGTTCGGTTCATCGACGAAGATGACCTCGTACCCCTCGCCATTGATGAGCATATCGAGAAGCTGGGCCCGCTGCGGATAGCGGCGGGCGAAGACATCAAGCACCCCTTCAAGCGTGATCGGGGCTCCGTCGAAGATCGGCGGGAACAGCTCGTCGGAGAGCATCGCGGTATCGACGCTCGCGATCTCAAGTCCGCACTGGCTGTCCACATCCGACCCGGCGAACATCTGGTCGAGATCGAAATTGTCGATGTCCTGCGGCACAAAGGCGATCTCTGCCGCACACTGGCCGGTCGTGCAGTCATCATCGCAGCAATAAAGATCAACCGTTTCGACCAAAGAGTGCTCCCATCTTTCGTCCGAAGTGTGCACGGATCCGGTCCGAGGCGTCCTTGAACCGATCCTCCGTCGTCCGAGACCTGTCCTCCAGCACCTCCGCAACGCCCGGGGCCGCTCCGTCGAAACCGGGACCGAGGGTCAGGGCCCAGGCCACGAGGTAGCGCACATGGAGCGTGCTGCGGAACCCGAGCGGATGGAACCGGGCGACCGTGTGCCGGGCAATGTTGCGCCGCTGCGCCTCCGTCAGTGCGAGCGCGTCGAGGACGCCCCGTTCTTCGAGCGCAGTGTAAGCCCTGTCCGCCGCTGCGTTGAGCGCGAGGCGGTGCACCGCGTCGCGGTCGATACGCCTGTGCACGGTCTCCGGCATGTTCGGATGATCGAGACGGATCCACATCCCATCCCCGCGCTGCAGGATGTAGCTCGACACTCCTCCGTCACCGGCGCCGAAAAGGCCTGCCGCACACTCCGCCCGCGCCTCCAGACTGTAGGGCTCGAACACCGCCGGATCGTGGAAGCGGAAGAGATGCCCGGTCCCCGCATCGTCGGCGAACCAGGTGAAGTGGCGCAGATGCCCGGCGACAGCGTCGATATCCGCACGGGACCGCAGGAAGAGTGCAGCCCCCTTGCCCCATCCGTGCCAGTCGCCCGGTCCATCGGTGCAGAGGGTCAGGAGGAGGCGGCTTTTCGGCGTAACACGAGCAAGGACCGGTGCTGCCGCACTCACGTCTGCCCCGTCCCTTGGGCGGAAAAGCTCTCGGCAGGGCGCAGCTGTTGTTTCCAGAAGCGCAGGCAGGAACATCACCTTCGCCCCGTCCAGCACCACGAATGTGGCCTCGCCGTCATCCGCGAACAGGGCCGCGTGCAGATCGTCTGGTAACGCGGCGACGCCCCCGGCTTCCGGCGCACGCACCGGGGTCAGCGGACCGAGGTCCGTCCGTCGGACTCCGACGGCATCAGGCGTGAAATGCTGCACGTCTCAGGCTCGAACTCTACGTTTCATCGGTCCCACACCAACTGCTGCCTGCATGATCGGGCAGCGGCACGCTGTCGTAAACCTTAGCACACCTAATGATTGAGTCGCGCGCCCTTACGATGCGGTCGCCCCAAACGGCCCCTAACGGAGCCTCGCAGGCCATCCGAAAGAGAGATCAGCCCACCGCCTGGTGAAGGTTTCCACGTCCGGGGAGGGGCCGCCCCTCCGCAAGAGCGGAAATGAGGAAGGCGACCTGCCGTTGGGCGTGAGGGTTCACCCGGGTGCGCAGGAGGAACGCAGCACTCGCCGAATCGGACGCGGTTAGCCGTTCCGCGAGCCGCAGGAGCCACGCCTCATCAAAGGAACGCTGCGCGACACCGGGGCGAAAGAGCACTGGTGCCTGTCCCAGCGCGTCAGGCAGGCACAGGAGGAGGACATCCGCCGCCCGGTGTTCCCGCGCACCCCTGTCGAGGGCCAACCCCGCGCAGGCGTCGAACAGATCGATCCGCGCAGCCGCCCGCGTGCGCAGCGCGGCCCGACGCAGGGCATCGAGCAGCGCATCCGCGCGCTCGGCGTCGACGGGCAGCGAGATACGCTGTGGATCTGACAGGGCTGTTGCGGGCATTTTTCACCAACCGGGCGCGGGATCGCTTATTTCCGACTATACCTATCAGGAATTGACCCGGATGCAACCTCCACTCAAAGCACCGCTACGTCAGTGGAACGGTCTAGCGGGGTATCAGCGTCAAGTTGATGCCGCTTTCCGAGCGAACAGTGAGGTGCGCTGTTGGCACGGGCACATCCTTTGCCGTGAGCTCGAACTGGGCAAGGATCTGCGCGAGAAAAAGGACCCCCTCCATCATCGCGAGCCCCGCCCCGGGGCATACTCGATGGCCCTGGGAGAACGGAAAGTAGGCCTGGCGCGGCGGCTCCGCGGACCAGCGATCCGGGTCAAACCGGTCAGGCTCCGCCCAGATCCGGCTGTGCCGGTGCAGGTGCCAGGGCGACAGGATGACCATCGCTCCCCGGGCTATGCGGCGCCCCCTCCATATCCGTGCGACCCGGTTTTCCCGCACCAGCATCGGCACGGGGGGATAGAGCCGCAGCGTCTCCCGAAAGACATCCCGCAGGAACGGAAGCGATTTCAGAGCCGCGAACGCAGGTTCCCGGGCAAAAGTCTGGGCCTCGACCCTTGCGCGTTCCTGCGCTTCCGGATGGGTGGCAAGCAGATAGAGCGCCCAGGACAGTGCCGCAGCAGATGTTTCGTGTCCCGCGAGGAAAAAGATGGAGACCTGATCCACCATCTCCTCCCGGTCAAACCGCCGCCCCGTTTCCGGGTCCGCCTTTGTCAGCAGACGGGTTGCGAGGTCGTCCGGGGCCGTTCCCGCCTCGACCACCGCAATCCGCGCGTCGACCAGCCGCGTGAGCAGGGCACGGATACGTGCAGCGTCCGCATCCTCCCGACGCGGCAGACGTGGGATCCAGTCCGGCGCCCGCACCAGATCAAGGGGGCGCAGCAGCGGCTGCGCGCGCTGATACCCGCGAAACGCCTCGTAGGTCTTCGCCGCCACCCCTTCGCTGATCGGCGTCGAAAAGAGCAAACGAAACATCGCATCCGCAGCGAGGCGCGAGCAGAATGCTTCCGCCTCCAGGGGTCCCGCCAACAGACCCGCCACTGCCGCCTCCCCGGCAGCGTGAACCGGATCGAAAGCGGCGCGCAAACGTCCACCCTCGAAGGCAGGATCGATGATGCGCCGGGCGCGGGCCCAGTCCTGCCCACCGGAAACAAAGACAGACCGCCCGAGAAGCGCGCGCAGGGTCCGGCCCACCGCGGGATGCTTGGGAAACGTGGCCTCCGGCGCGTCCAGCACCTCCCGCACCAGATCCGGGTCATTGACCAGATAGGACCGGTAGAAGGGTGTGGGCATCTCCGCCATCCAGGCACGATAGAGCCGCGCGGGCTGGGACCGGAACATGTCCTGCCGAAACAGCCGAATGCGGGTGAGCCAGCCCGCATCGTCGGGCCGCGACGCGGGCTTCGGCGGCAGATCCACGCTCACAGATCCCGGTGGGGTGACAGCACCCGCTCGATCCGCGACGCCGTCGACCCGCGGCTGCCGAACCTGCCACGCAGCGTCTGCGGCCCCCCGGTAATGCGAAAATAGTCGTAGAGTTCCGCCCGCTCGAACGCGCGCAGATACTGGATGTGCTTGATGAAGAACCGCCAGCGCAGGGCTGCGACCTGACGCGGGCTCAGCGTTCTGCCATAGGCAGGGGAGACCACCTTGGGTCCCTGCTTTGCCCCCTCCTCCGGCGCGACGCCGGTAACGGCGACCGGATCGCTGAGCGCAAAGCAGGCCCCGTCAGCCGGGGTGCTCACATCAAGCCAGAAGACATCCCGGCGGGCAGCGACATTGTGCAGGTCCCTCCGCAGATCCCGCGCACCGGGCAGGAAACTCACCATCGGGATGACCTGCCCCAGCGTGAGCAGGCCAAGCGCTGCCGACCGGTTATCCACCGCCGCCACCCGCGCAACGGTCTGCACGGCAAGCTGCGCTCCGGTGCTGTGCCCGACAAGGAGCACCTCGTCCACATCCCCTGCCAGCGCTGCCTCCACCCGCTCCGCGAACCGGTCAAGCCGTTCCTTCAGTTCCGCAGGCGTCGCGCCGCGATCCTGTGCGGTGTAGGCGTAGTCACTCATCAGGTAGTAAGCCTTGAGCCACCGGTCCCGGCGACGGCTGAACCAGACAAGCCCGACGAAGAGGGCGAGGCCGACGATCCATCCGGAGATGCCACCGATTTCCTCCCCGATCCAGGCGGCGAGCAGCCCGGCGATGACGACGTAGAGGATCATCAGGATCGGCGGATAGAGCGCGATGAGCATCGGGATCGGGCGAAGCCGCCACAGCGCCAGAAACGCCCCCGACCTCAGGTAGAGATGCACCGTGCGCAACATCTCCCCGTAGCTGTCCCAGACAGTCCGCCCCATGGCCCCGCGCACGAGGTCGTTCCATTGCAGGACCGTGACCTCTGCCTCCGTGCTCTTGCCGTCGATTTCCGTCCGCACGGTCCAGCCGTAGTCGTCGCCACGGGGTCGCCCTGCGACCTCGATGCTGAATCCGGACGCCTCCGCCTGGACCTGCGCCTGTTTGCGGTAGAGTTCGCGGTAACGGCGGGGACCGAAAGGGTCGAACCCGGGAATGAAGAAGACCGCTCGGCGCGACACATCAGGTTCGTGAAGTGGATCGGTGGAGGTCACGTCGGGGCCCGGTTGATTGGTTTCCCGTCATACCGCGCCACGAGGTCCGGGCAAAGGGCTGCCGTCAGCCGACGATGCCGAGGATCGGGAAGGTCTCGAGAAGCCAGAAGGCAAGGCTGGTGAAGAGGCCGGTAAACATCATCACGCCGACCACGATCAGCAGAACGCCCATCGCCTTCTCGACCAGCCCCATATGCTTCCGAAACCGGATCATGACGCCCATGAAGCGTCGGATGAAGATCGCCGCGAGCAGGAAGGGAATGCCCAGCCCGATCGCGTAGACTCCCATCAGCATCATGCCATGAACGAAGGACGCCTCCTGCGCGGCCAGCGACAGGATGCTGCCGAGGATGGGTCCGATGCAAGGCGTCCAGCCAAAGGCAAAAGCGAGGCCCAGCACGTAGGCGCCGAAGATGCTGCCCCCCTGATCGCCCGCATCCACCCGCGCCTCCCGATAGAGGATCCCGATGCGGAACACGCCGAGGAAGTGCAGGCCAAAGATCACGATCACCACCCCGGCGACCTGGGCAAAGATGTCCTGATATTGCAGGAAAAGCTGCCCGACGGCCGAGGCCGCAAGCCCAAGGATGACGAACACGGTCGAGAGCCCGAGCACGAACGACAGCGCGCTGAGAATGACCGCGCTGCGCTTTCGCATGTCCTGCTCATCGGTGATCTCGTCCATTGTGCTTCCGGCCATGTAGGCCAAGTAGGGCGGCACAATGGGCAGCACGCACGGGGACAGGAAGGACATGACGCCAGCCAGCAGCGCGATCATCAGCGCAACGCTTGTCGATGCCTCAAGAAATTCAATCCCGAACATGCCGTCTCCAGATGGGCAGGTTTCCGCTCAGTCCCGACATACTGTTTTCCGTCGGGAAGGTCACCAATCGTGGTTTCACAAAACCGTGGACAGAGTATGACCGGTTCCGTACCGATTGCGCCATGGAATTCGCCGAAGAACTGGATGCGACCGGGCTTCTGTGCCCCTTGCCCGTGCTCAAGGCGCGCAAGCGGCTGCAGGGCCTATCGGCCGGGGCGATCCTGCGCGTCCGCGCGGATGATCCCGCGGCGGTGGTCGACATCCCGCACTTCTGCACCGAACAGGGACATGACCTGATCGAACAGCAGGACCTCGGGGCGGGATCGCGCCTCTATGTGATCCGGAAGGGAGGCTGACATGGCGTTGGTGCTCGTGACGGGCGCAAGCTCCGGTATCGGTGCCGCGACGGCCCGTGCGGCAGCTCAGGCGGGATACGACGTCGCCATCACCTACCGCACAGATCGGACGGGGGCTGAGACCGTGGCGGAGGCTGTCGGGGATGCCGGGCAGACACCTTTCGTGATTCAGGCAGACGTGACCGACGCGGCGGCCGTGGCGGAAATGTTTGCGGAGATCGACCGGACAAAGCTGCCCTTGACCGGGCTGGTGAACAACGCCGGCATCGTGCCTGCCCGCAACCGCCCGTTTACAGAGATCACGGACGCGGAACTCTCACACGTACTCGATGTCAATGTCATCGGCGCGTTTCGCTGCGCGCGGGAGGCTGTCGTGCGGATGAGCGCCTCCGGTGGCGGCAGCATCGTGAACGTCTCCTCCTCTGCCGCCCGGCTCGGCGCTCCGGGAGAATATATCGACTACGCCGCGACGAAAGGCGCGCTCGATGCGATGACCATCGGCCTCGCGAAGGAGGTGGCGACCAAGGGCATCCGGGTGACCGGAGTGCGTCCGGGCCTCATCGAGACGCCGATCCACGCGAAGGGCGGGCAACCGGACCGGATCGCCCGGCTCGAAGCACAGGTTCCGATGGCCCGCGGCGGGTCCGCTGAGGAAGTCGCTGACGCGATCCTCTACCTGTTGTCCAACCGGTCGAGCTACGTTACCGGGACGGTCCTCGACGTCTCCGGCGGGCGATAACAGCCGCGCCCTGCGTCCGACTTATCCCCCCGGACACGCCCCTCCTGCCTCGATGGCCCGAAAGAAGGCCACCATGTCGTCCGGCACCGAACTGCCGCCGCGGTAGGGCCAGGCGAAGTCCGCCACGATCTGGACGTGGCTGAGATCGTCGTAAAGCACTTCCGCGTGGCACACGCCCGACGCCTCAAGCGGCGCGCCAAGCCGCTCGATGTTCGCGTAGCCGACGGTTTCGTCGGACAGGCCGTACTGCATCTGGACCGGCGGCTCGCCCCCATTGACATAGTTCCCCGCCTGCATCAGCGGATAGCGCTCCGGCGGGCCGAAGATCGCCATCGTGTCCTCTGCGGTGGGCGTGAAGTGATAGGGCCCGGCAAGGCCGGAGACCCCCTTCACGGCCCCGGCGGCCCCCTCCGCAGCGAGGTAGGACTCGTCCATCGCGAGCAGCATCGCGATGTGCGCCCCCGCGGAATGCCCGGACAGATACATCCGCTCGGGATCTCCGCCAAAGGTCGCTACATTCTCGCGCAGCCACGCGATCGCGCGCGCGCCATCCTCGACGAAAGCTGGAAAGCGGACATCGGGAAACTTGCGATAGTCGGGCAGCGCAACAACAAAACCCTCACGCGCCAACGTCATTGCGACGAAGGCGTAGTTGCCCCGTTCGCCGGTCTGCCAGCTTCCGCCGTAGAAGAAGACGATCACGGGCGCACCCTCCGCATCCTTAGGCGTGTAGATGTCGAGTGCGAGGCTGGTTTCAGTGTCGAACACCAGGCCGCGGCTGATGTCCCCCGGAAAGACAAACCGTGGCAGGTTGGCCACGATGAAGGCCCCGTCGCGGCTCACAAACACCCAGGCGACGCCACCCGCCAGAAGGGCGACGACCACCGCCACCCAGATCAGTATTCGCCGCACGCGCACGCCCTCTTGCCGCTCAACCCGCGCGAGGCTAAACCGACGCAATCCCAGTTGTCACGAGGATCCGACATGACCGAACTCGCCTATTCCGAGCCGACGCCCAAGGTGATCGCTGGTGCCACCGGCGACTGGGAGCTTGTGATCGGGATGGAAGTGCACGCCCAGGTCAAATCGAACGCGAAGCTCTTCTCCGGTGCCTCCACGCAGTTCGGAGCGGAACCGAACGCCAACGTGTCCCTTGTGGACGCGGCGATGCCCGGGATGCTGCCGGTCATCAACAGCTATTGCGTCGAACAGGCGGTGCGCACGGGGCTCGGCCTGAAGGCGGATATCAACCTTTACAGCCGCTTCGACCGGAAGAACTACTTTTACCCTGACCTGCCGCAGGGCTACCAGATCAGCCAACTCTACCACCCCATCGTGGGCGAGGGCGAGATCCTCGTGGACATGGAACCGGGCATCGCGCGGAAGGTCCGCGTGGAGCGGATCCATCTGGAGCAGGATGCGGGCAAGTCCGTCCATGACATGGACCCCAACCTTTCCTTCGTCGATCTCAACCGGACGGGCGTCGCGCTCATGGAAATCGTCTCCCGCCCGGACATCCGGGGGCCGGAAGAGGCGGCGGAGTACCTGCGCAAGCTGCGTCAGATCCTGCGTTACCTCGGCACCTGCGACGGCAACATGCAGGAAGGGTCCATGCGCGCGGACGTCAACGTCTCCGTCTGCCGTCCGGGCGACTATGAGAAGTATCAGGCGACCCAGGATTTCGGCCATCTCGGCACCCGCTGCGAGATCAAGAACATGAACTCCATGCGCTTTATCCAGCAGGCCATCGACTTCGAGGCGCGCCGCCAGATCGCGATCCTCGAGGATGGCGGCGCGGTCGTGCAGGAGACCCGGCTTTACGATCCGGGAAAGGGGGAAACCCGCTCCATGCGCTCCAAGGAGGAGGCGCACGACTACCGCTATTTCCCCGACCCCGACCTCTTGCCGCTGGAAATCGAGCAGGCCTGGGTCGACGGGATCGGGGCCGGCCTGCCGGAACTGCCCGACGAGAAGAAGGCCCGTTTCGTCACCGATTTCGGCGTGACCGAGTATGACGCGGGCGTTCTGACTGCCGAAGTGCCCTCCGCCGACTTCTTCGAGAAGGTGGCCAAGGGCCGCGACGGTAAGATGGCCGCCAACTGGGTGATCAACGAGCTTTTCGGCCGCCTCAACAAGGAGGACCTGACGCTCGAGACCAGCCCGGTGAGCGCGGACCAGCTCGGCGGGATCATCGACCTCATTGCCTCCAAGGCGATCTCCGGCAAGATCGCGAAGGACCTCTTCGACATCGTCTGGACCGAAGGCGGGGAGCCCGCGGAAATCGTCGAGGCCCGCGGCATGAAGCAGGTGACGGACACCGGCGCCATTGAAGCCGCAGTCACCGAGATCATCGCCGCGAACCCCGACCAGGTCGCCAAAGCCGCCCAGAACCCCAAGCTCGCCGGCTGGTTCGTGGGCCAGGTGATGAAGGCCACCGGCGGCAAGGCCAACCCCCAGGCCGTCCAGGAGATCGTGAAGGCCAAGCTGGGCCTCTGACCGGCTTGTCAGGACACCCTTTCCGCCGCCGGCCTGAACCTCCATTGGAGTTCAGGTGACTATGAGCACGGCGGAGAAGGTTTCGGACAAGGCGGGCGCCCTTCGCATAGGTGCGGTGGCGCTCGCTCTCGGTGATCCCAGCGGCGGAACCCTCACCGGGACAGCCCTGACCGGGCTGGCCGCTATCGCCTCTGAACGTCGAGCGAGCTGCGCCCGCGAAACCCGCCAGTCGATCCGGCGGACGACGCTGACCGCGCTCAGGCAGAGCCCAGATTTTGCGGATCTGAACATGGATCGACTGGACGCCCTGCTGGAGACCGCTGTCGACACCGAACAGCTCGGACGGGGTTAGCGGGTTTCCCTCGGCGCTCCGGCGATTTATGACCTTATGCGGGATTCGGGGCGCGCGAGGGACGAGAATGGCGATTTACGAGTACAAGACCGTGGTGGCACCGCGCCGGGCGCGCAAGGTGCGGGGCGTGAAGGGCAAGGAGGCCCAGTTCGCCGCCACCATCGCCGACATCCTCAACCGGGAGGCCGTGGACGGCTGGGAGTATTTCCGCACCGACCAACTCCTCGCCGAGGAGCGCAAGGGCCTCTTTTCCCGCCGGGTGGAGCGGGCGCACAGTGTGCTCGTGTTCCGCCGCGGGCGGGGCGGACGGGAGCCGGCTGCACCGCTGACGGACCCCGCCATGCGTCCGCCGCGGCCCGAGGATATCAGCGGGGAGTATGGCGCCCCGCTCGGCCCCGCCCGCTAGAGCGGCTTCTCCACGGTGACGAGCGAGGGCACGAAGCCAAGCGCGTCGTAGGCCGCACCCGCCGCTGCGTTACCCACCAGATGGCTGACGAAGAGGCGGTGGGCCCCGCGCTCCCGCGCAAACGCCTCCGCCCGCGCGACCAGGCGCCGCGCAACACCGCGGCCCCGCGAGCCCTGTTCGATCACCAGATCCTCGATCGTCGCCTCCCGCGGCAGCGCCTCAAGCGAATCTTTTCCGATGCCGCAGGTGATGTAGCCGATCACGCGCCCACCCGCCTCCGCCACGAGAACTGAGTAATCAGGGTCGCCGAGCCTGCCGAGCTGCTTGTCGGTAAACGGTGCAGCGATGGCCTCCGGTAATGCCCTGCTCGCCCGGATCTCTCGCTCCACAGCCTGAAGCTCCAGGTTCAACGCCTCAAGCGCCGCACGATCCGCAACCGTCGCCTCCCGGATCCCGATCTCAGGCGTCGACATCGAGGGCGAGCGCGTGGATTGGCCCCGCCATCTCCTCCTTCAGCGCCGCATAGACCGCGCGCTGACGGGCGACGCGGGACTGCCCGGCAAAGGCCTCTCCCCGCATCCTGACACGGAAATGGGACTGTCCGCCGTCGGGCGCACCCGCATGGCCCGCATGCAGGTGGCTTTCGTCGATCACCTCAAGCTCGCGCGGGGCGAACGCTTCGGTCAGTTTCGTCTCGATCACCTGTGCGACACGCATTTTTACCGGTCCCCTTCATGTTCGCCTTGGCCTCGCCGCACGAAACACTAAACTTTCGGCTTCGAGTCGCAACAGGAAGGTGTGGACGTTTCACATGGCGCGCAAGTCAGTCTTCGATTTCGACATTTCGGTCTCGGCGGACAAGAAGCGGCGGGCACGAACCCGCAGCACCTCCGGTGCGGTGGAAGGCTCGGTCAAGCGCTGCGATCATGAAGGCTGTATGGAGCAGGGAAAGTTCCGCGCGCCAAAATCGCCGGACCGGCTCGACGATTTCTTCTGGTTCTGCAAGGCGCACATCCGCGAATACAATCTGAAATGGAACTTCTTCGAAAACCATTCCGACGAGGAGCTAGAGGAACAGGTTGAGAAGGACCGCACGTGGGACCGGCCCACATGGTCGTTCAAGACCGGAGCGGAGAAGGCACAGGCCCAGGGTCACAATGAAGGTCAGGCGTGGAAGCGGTTCGGCTTTGACGACGCGTCGGACTTTCTGGGCGAGAACGCCACGATGAACCCCTCCGTCGCCCGCGCGGATTCGGCGCGAAACCGCCTGCGCCGCCTTCCCCAGACCGAGCGGCGCGCGCTCGAGATCATGGGCGTGGAAGAGATCATGACCAAGACGGAGCTGCGCAAGGTCTATAAAAGCCTCGTCAAGGACCTGCACCCGGACATGAACGGCGGGAAGCGCGACGATGAGGACCGCCTGCGGGAGGTTGTCTGGGCCTGGGACCAGATCAAGGGCAGCCGCAGTTTCGCTGAATAGCGCGTCAGGGTCCTGACGCGTTGGGTACCGGGGGAACGCCCGCCCACGCGTAATAGGTCTTCTCGACGGAATTGGGGATGTCGACGGGCGGCAGGACCTCGATGATGAAGCCGCCCGCGATCTCTGCATCGACAAGCGCTTCGACTTCGGCCTTCGACAGCGACGGTTGAAGATGGCTGAGGCGTGCGATGATCTGATCGAGGGTCTGGATCGACGCTGCTGCCTCAAACACCGAATAGCGGATGCCCGTCCTGCTGAAGGAAGATACCATCTGTTCGATCATTCCCTCCGTAAAACGGTCCTGCCGCACAGAACTGGCGTAGGAGGAGAGCGACACGGTCTCGGGGTCGAGCCGCTGGACGCTGCCATGAATGATCAGTCGCGCGAGGGTCCGCTCAAAGCTGACCGCATCGCCATCGGCCCGCGTGAACTGACTTCGGTCGTTCTGTACGACGCGACGGGCGAACTCCGCACGCAGATCGTCGATGCTCCACACCGTCTCTTCCCCGAGCGCGGCGAGAAGTTCGACGTCGAGCGCGCCTTCCCGTGCTTCTGTCAGGATCGCCTGGCGGTCGGTGTATGACGTCCAAGCGAAACTGATCAGGGCTACGATGGTCGCCAGGACGGCCGACCAGGCGGAAATGCGCGACATGAACATGTTGAACAACGGCCTCTACTCACAATGTCTCACCCCGTGAGACTCTACAGCGTCCCCCCGCGACCGCAAACTGTGAAGCGCGATTAGCCAGGCAGGCTCTCCCGGCGCAAATCTACGGCCAGACGCATTCGGCTTGCCCTTGCACCACCACGCCATATGTCCCAAAAGGATGCGGTGAGGCTCACCGGCAATTGAGGGACAACATGATGGCGGACGGCGCGATGGAGATGGCTGCGGCACCCACCCAGGATGTCTCGGTGCGCGACGCGTTCGGCATCGACACGGACATGGTGGTCAAGGGGTTTGAGAGCGGGTCGGACCGGGTTCCGGCGCTCGACTCCACCTATCGCTTTGACCGCGACACGACGCTCGCCATCCTCGCAGGCTTTGCCCACAACCGGCGCGTCATGATCCAAGGTTATCACGGCACGGGCAAGTCGACCCACATCGAACAGGTCGCCGCCCGGCTGAACTGGCCCTGCGTGCGCGTGAATCTGGACAGCCACATTTCCCGGATCGACCTGATCGGAAAGGACGCGATCAAGCTGCGCGAGGGCAAGCAGGTCACGGAATTTCAGGACGGCATCCTGCCCTGGGCTCTCCGGAACCCGGTAGCGATCGTCTTCGACGAGTATGACGCGGGCCGCCCGGATGTTATGTTCGTGATCCAGCGGGTGCTGGAGGTGGACGGCAAGCTCACGCTGCTCGACCAGAACGAGGTCATTCATCCGCACCCGTTCTTCCGACTTTTCGCGACGGCAAACACCGTCGGCCTTGGCGACACGACCGGGCTCTATCACGGGACCCAGCAGATCAACCAGGGCCAGATGGACCGCTGGAGCCTTGTGGCGACGCTGAACTACC
>JBCBAP010000013.1:0-75731 GCA_038532435.1 Pseudomonadota bacterium
CCATGCGGCCGGAGGCATTCGAGTAACATCCGCGATCAGCGGATCTGTTGGGACAGTCCGGAGGATTGATCTCTCTTTCTCCGGCCTGAGCGCAGGTGGGCGGCCGGTCCTCATGTTCGCATGAACAGGCAGTACTGATCGCACAGGCCTCCGCAGCCGCACCGCAGTTCTCGCCCGCTCGCCCAAGATGACCTGCCGCAAGGGGCTGCATGTTTCCCCTCGGAACCTCGCCTCTTGAAGGTCGCGGGTCGAGCCTACCCAGTCTTCAAACCGACCGGTTGGTCCTCGTGTTGCCGGACAGACGGCGCGTCGCATCGCCCGGTGCTTACACTTGCAGCGGCCTTTCAACGGTCGTGCAGCGGCCAATCGACTGAACAGCCGCGGGGCCGCCCTACTCAATCGGGTGGAGCTGGCCGCGGATATCCCCGAAATAGGTCTGCCCGGTCGTATGAAGATTGAAGTAGAGCTCCCGCTCGAAGGCGATGTGGGCCATGCCGGCCACGGTCACGACGCGATCGCCGGGGATCACGGGAATGATCGGGCAGCCAGCGGTAAACGCGGCGACGAGGCCGTGAGCGTTCTCGGTCACCGCGACGATGTCTTCGTTCGTGATCTCGACAGACAGCGCGCCTTCCGCGAAGAGCTCCGACACATCGTGCGCGATCCCGAAATCAACGATGATCGGGCCAAGCTGGCCCGGGCGTCCGCAATGGATGTGGAACATGTTGATCTCTTCCGTATCCACATTCTCGATCTCTACGTGGGCATAGGCGCGGCTGAGATCGCGGGTGAACGAAAGCGTTCCGTGGCCCCGGGAGGTACGATCGTTCCGGTCCACGGACGGAGTGGTCGAGCGGAAGGCGCTCGGGATGATCGACGGCGTGTCTTCTTCCTCCCCTCCTTCCTGCTGCGGACTAAGCCAGGCCTCGAACACGGCACCGATCTCGCCGCCGCGGGAGGGATCGAGGTCAATGCCGCTCACGGGCGGCACCTCTTGGGCGGTTGTGGCCTTCGCGGCAAGAAGGACGACGATGGAGACGGCGAGGATGCGCATGTCAGGGTCCAATCTGCGGGCTTAGCTGAAGATTTCACGGCGGTGGGCCTGAAGCCCGAACAGCACCCCACCAAGGGCAAGAGTGACGAGAAGGGTCGGGCTCGCGCCGAACATCACGATCAATGACCCGGACCAGAACAGCGCCGCGAGGCCCACGGCCGCGCGAAAGTCGACGTTCAACCCGACCAGAAGAAGCGTGCCGAACAGAAAACAGGTCTTTGACCAATAGACCTTGTTCGCGTCAATGATCGCCTGTGCAGGTGACGCTGGCTCGCTGTAGCTGGCGAAGATGTTGATCCCATCGCTGAACCAGAGCCCGTACGTCATCCTGACGATGAGAACGCCGTAGGCGAGGAGGAAGAGGTAGAACGGCCAGCCCGTGCTGAGCGGATAGCGAAGGTCGAACATGTGGGGTCCTTGGCTTAGGCGGTCTGGCGCACAGATGCATCTCGCACCCGCTCGCCATCAGCCCTGTGTCGTGAACCGTCCCACTTCGTGTGAGCGGCGTGTTCAGGCTGCCCTGGCGCGCAGGTTTTGACGCCATCCTGCGTCGCAGGGACCGCCTGATCGGCGACTGGAGCATCGGCACGCATGGACGGAATCGCCGCCTTAACGCTGGTCGCCCCGGCGAACTTCGGTTGCTGCACGGTGCGGTTTGAACAGGCTTCATCGCTGCGAGCATCGTCCAGAGCATTCCGGTGTGACGGCCTGAACATCCATCCCTCTCCGAGGAACGCGCCGAACCACCGATCCTGCATCGCGAGCGTGAGGCCGGGCAGAACGGTCAGGCGGACCACGCCGCACCCGACGTCAGACAAGAGTACATAATCTGTTTCGACCCGGTCATGCGTCTGATCCACCAGCGTCCGCGCTGTCGTCTCCGGGGGTCGGAGCGACACTGTCTGGGGGCATGTTTCGCGTGCGTCGAAACCATGCACCTGCGGGGTGCGCATGACCGGGTCGAAGTGGGTCACGGATGGCACTGTCTGCAGATGGGCGGGAGAGAGCTCATGCCACGGTATCTGACCCATGTCGTCATACCCTCCCCGTCCTCACGCCACTGTTCCAATCCCGCGACCGTTTTATTGCACCATGTGATGCAATAAATATTACATGACCGGTTGCAATTAATCTGTCAAGAACGGAGTCATGGCAGAGCAGAGCACCAAGAGGCGCAGCCGCGGCCGCCCCCGCCTCGACGCGAGCGATGGGCGCGACGACATCAAGCGCGCGGCACTGGTCGAGTTCGCCAATCACGGTTTCAAGGGCGCGAGCGTGGACCAGATCGCGGAGAGGGCTGGCGTTGCCAAGCGGCTGATCCACTATCATTTCGGCTCGAAGGGTGCGTTGTGGCAGCAGGCCGTCGCGGATGCCTATGAGGAATTTCGCGAGGAGGCGCTCGAGTTCGTGTTGCGCCTCGGACAACAGGCTCCCGAAGACGCCTTGGACAGTTTCGCGACCCAGATGGTCTGGTTCGCCGCGGACCGCGTGGCACTCATCCAGATTTCGATCGATGAAACCCGTCAGGGAGGCGCGCGGTCCGCGTGGTTGAAATCCACATATCTCGTCCCGCTTCAACGCATCATGATCGAACAGGCCGGGGTGCTGCTTGGAAAACGCGCGGACGCGAAGGCTGTTGCCTCCCATCTGATCCCGTCAATGTTCGGGGCAGTCGCGTTCCCCTTCATCGACGCGGACGTCACGTCAGAGGCTCACGGCGTCGATGTGTTCAGTGAGGGCTACATCGGCGGTCATGCGGAGTTCATCAAGACGCTCCTGCGCGCTTCCCTCGCGTTGCCAGCTCCGTAAGGGCTGGAGCCACGGTCCGCACCCAAGCGCCGGTGCCGAAGAGTATCGCGGTTGCTATCGCTCAGGTGGTTCGAGGGGATCAATCAGACTCCACGGTCAGGGTCTTCACCACGCTTGGGTCGTCTGAACCGCGAACGTCCTGATAGAGCATCGCCAGGATCCTGGTGAGCGCCTTGGCACGCAATCCAGTGGGCCTTAGCGTCGTCACTGATGGCGTGGATATCCAACGCCGCTCCGTCGCTGCCGCGGAGGCCGGATCGGTCGCCTGTTTGACCTAAACCATCAACCGCCAGTGTCTTACGAAGCCATCCCGGCAACGGTGGCCCAATGCCCCGCCAACTTACGCCCCGTGCGAGGCGCATCTTCGGCGGGTGCATCGGGCCCCGGTGTCCGCGCTAGTCCTTTTGGTCGGCCCGGCGGAACGCCCCCTGCACGATGCGGTCGATGACCATGGCAACGAAGAGGATCGCGAAGCCGCCCAGGAGACCCGGGCCCTTGGCCGCGAACTGAAGCGCTTCGAGGATCACCTGGCCGAGACCGCCACCGCCGATGAGCGAGATGATGACCACCATCGACAGACACATCAGGATCGTCTGGTTCACTCCGGTCATGATCGACGGCAACGCGAGCGGCAGTTCAACGTCCTTGAGCAACTGCCAGCGCGTCGCACCAAAGGCCGTCGCGGCCTCCTTGATCGAATCCGGCACGCCGCGCATCCCGAGCGCGGTGAGACGGATGACCGGGGGCATACCGAAGATGATCGTCGCAAGGATCCCCGGCGGGTTGCCGGTGCCGAAGAAGGCAATGATCGGGATCAGGTAGACGAACGCGGGCAGCGTCTGCATGAGGTCGAGCACCGGCTCCGCAAAGCGGTAGGCGCGTTTCGACTTGCCGAACCAGATGCCCAGCGGGATGCCCATCACGACGCAGAGCACCACAGCGGCACCAACAAGCGCCACGGTCTCCATCGCGATTTCCCAGTAGCCAAGCAGGGCAATGTAGGCGAGCGCGGCAGCGGTGAAGATTGCCACGCGGGGCCCGGCGGACCGCCAGCCCACCACGACGATCACCGTCATGACGACGGGCCACGGCGTCCCGATCAGCGCGAGACTGATGGCGTCGAGCACCTGCCGAACGAGCAGCACGATCCCGTCGAAGGCACCAGCGCCGTTGCGGGCCGCGTCGTCGATCACACCCTCGAGCCAACGGGCACTGACGGAATAAGTGTCAGGGTTCGCAGGAAACTCGGACATCCAGCCGGGCGCGCTCTCGACCGTGAAACGGTAGACGGTCAGCGGCACGATGACCGCGCCGAGTGCCAGGCCCAGCGCGAGGTTGCGGGTGCTGAAACCCGACGGTGTCGTCTTGGGATCGACCCGCCAGCGAGCGTACTGTTTCTCGTAAACGATGTTGGAATAGACCGCCTGGACGAGCCGCAGCACGAGCAGCAGGATCAGGCCGGAGAGCAGGATGCCCGGCGCATCCGCCGCCGCCGCATCCGCGGCCTCCCGGGAGCGTTCGGCGGCGCGCATGAGGTTGTTGCCCAATGTCTCGAAACGGCTGCCGTCGGTTCCCGCGGCGGTCGCGTCCGCCGCCCGCTGCAGGAATTCCTGCGCCCGGGCCTCCTGCCGTTCGGCCTGCGCGAGGTCCTCTGCCCCCAGCCGCCCCCACGTGCCGCGACCGATCTGCACGATCGAGATGATCTCAAGGATGATGAACCCCCAGAACATCCCCCACGCCCCGCGCGCTGCCGCCCAGAACGGCCCGGCGAGGAAGGCGCCCCGGTTGAAGGTTCGCGGGATCCCCGACGTCGTGTCGTGGATCGTCTGGAAGGCCTGCCTGTAATAGTCCGCCCGGATCCCGGCGAAGGCGCCGATGGAATCGTCCAGTGCCGCGCGATCCACCTCGATATCGCGCACGGCTCCGGTCATGGCGGGCTCGGCTGCGTTCTCTTCGAGTTCGTTTGCATCGACAGCCGTCATATCAGCGCCCTCCCTGAATGCCGCGCAACAGAACGGTCTTTGATATCACGCCCACCGGCACGCCGCCCTCTTCGACGACAAGCGGGCCATCCGTCTCGACGGAGACGTCGATGAGCGCATCGAGATCGCTCTCCCCGTTCACGGTGACCGCACCTTCCGGCACACCCGATCCGTTGAGCGGCTCCATGATCGTGTGCGCCTTGACCAGTTTGAGGCGGGAGATGCCCTGCACGAACTCCCGGACATAGTCGTCCGCGGGGGCGGTCACGATCTCTTCCGGTGTGCCGATCTGCACGATGATGCCATCCTTCATGATGGCGATGCGGGTGCCGATGCGGATCGCCTCGTCGAGGTCGTGGGTGATGAAGAGCGTCGACTTGTTGAGGTCCTTCACCAGCGCCTTGAACTGGTCCTGCAACTGCAGACGGATCAACGGATCGAGGGCCGAGAAGGGCTCGTCCATCAGCAGGATCTCAGGATCAGAGGCAAGCGCCCGGGCGATGCCGACCCGCTGCTGCATGCCACCCGAAAGCTCCCGTGGCAGACGATCCTCATAGCCCGCAAGATCCACGAGACTGAGGCAATGGTCGGAAATCGCCCAGCGCTTGGATTTGGGGATCTTCCGAATTTCGAGGGGGTAGCCCACATTCTCCCGGACGGAGCGATGGGGCATCAGTGCCATGTGCTGGAAGACCATGCCGATGTGTCGCGCGCGCATCTCCCGTAGCGCGGTCGCGTTCATACCGCTGACATCCTCGCCCAGCACACGGATGGTCCCGGCGGAGGGTT
This sequence comes from Pseudomonadota bacterium, assembly GCA_038532435.1. Taxonomy (GTDB): domain Bacteria; phylum Pseudomonadota; class Alphaproteobacteria; order Rhodobacterales; family Rhodobacteraceae; genus JBCBAP01. The sequence continues at coordinate 5,635 of JBCBAP010000013.1, forward strand.
CGATCAGGCGGTTTACGTGACGGACCAATGTCGACTTGCCCGATCCCGACAGCCCCATGATGCAGAAGATCTCGCCGCGGGCGACCTCAAACGAGGCATCGCGCACCCCGATGACCGTGCCGTAGCGGGACAGTGCCTCGGGCTTGCCGATCCCCTCCATCCGGGCGGCCTCAATCGTTTCGGAGGCGCGACTGCCGAAGACCTTCCATACGCCGGACAACTCGACGACGTTTTCCGTCATGGGGGCACTCCTCACAAAACTTTTGGGGGTGCGGCGCGCAGGGACCCGCGCGCCGCCGTTTTCATCGGTCGGTGACTTACTCGCCGGTGAGCCAGCTGAGGACGACGTCCCCGTTATTGTCGACCCAGTTCTGCGCGAACTCGTCAACGGGCACATCGTTGACCGACAGCTCGAACCCTGCCGCGGAAAGCACTTCCGGCGGCATGGAGTAGTTGTCGAGCATCGCGGCGACTTCAGGATAGTTCTGCCGGACGTTGGCCGCGTAGTGCAGGTGCAGTTTCGCCCCGTTCCATGCGGTCGACGCTTCGGACTTCGCCAGCCAGTCCGGATCGTCCGTGGGCTGGACGATCGTCCAGGTCGCCGGATCGTGCGCGGGCTCCTCAAGATAGACGAGGTCGTAGGCCACGAAGATGAAGTGCGGCTCGTAGCAGAAACCCATCCAGGCCTCGTCCGCATTCGCCGCGGCACCCAGCTCACCCCAGGCCACGGTGCCATCATACTGCTTCAGGTCCATGACCTGATCGTAGCCATAGGATTTCGCGCGGATCTGCTCGATGACGGTGGAGGCCCAGCCGGGTGCGCCGATCCAGACCTCGGGCGTGCCGTTTCCGTCCTTGTCGAACACGGCCATCTTATCCGGGTCGGTCAGATCGTCGATGGACGTGATCCCGTAGGTGTCCGCCGTGTACTTCGTCACGCACATGCCCTGAACCGCCTGAACCGGGTTCTGGTTGGCGACCACCGTCTTGTTCTCCTGAACATAGGTGTTGTGCAAGTTCGCCTGGTTGGGCAGCCACACCTCCGGATGCAGATGCATCGAGCCCGCATCCATCGCCTCGAAGATGATCGGGTTGGTGCCGTTCTGCAGCTCGACCTCGAGGCCGAAATTCTCTTCGATCACGATCTTGAGGATGTTCGACGTGGCGTTCGCCGCCGGCCAGTTCGGAACGCCCAGAACAAGGTCCGCGGCCGATGCGGTCCCTGCGGCTGCGAGCAGCGCGGCGGAGGCAGTCAATGTCAACGTTTTCATGTCACTTCTTTCTCCCTGTTGAAACTCGTCGCCACCGGAGCAGCGTGCGCGAAGGGCACCCGCCCGTCACGCGAAAACCGGACAACGGTTTCGACCAGCAGGTCGAGCGCGTCGAAGACCGGGACTGGAGCCTCGATTTCCTTGGCCACCAATGAGAATTCCGTACAGCCGATGCAGATCGCCTCCGCCCCCGCGCGGGCCTGGGCGTGCGCTTCTCTGCTGAGCTGGGCGCAGACCTCCGGCGTTGTGCCGCGCGCCTTGATCGCGCGGATCGCGCCGAGCATGGCATGGGGGTCTGTGAGGGGTACGACCCGCACGCCCTGCGCCGCCATCGGCAAGTCAAAGACACCGGCCCGCTCCAGAGCCGGGGAGCCGAGAAGCCCGACCCGGCCCCACCTGGTCACCTGCGCGGCATGGGTTGCGACCAGATCGACCATGGAGAGAAACGGGATCGATACCGCATCCTGGATGCACGCTGCATAGTGGTGGGCGGTGTTGCAGGGCATGACGAGCGCCGCTGCGCCCGCCCGCTCGAGCCGCCGTGCCATGTCGATGAGGACCGGCGACGGATCCGGTCCGCACCCCTCCACCAGAGCGTCGATCCGGCTCGGCACCTGCGGGTTCTGATCGACGATCAGTGGGACGTGATCCGCATCGTCGCGGGCGGGGACGGCTGCGATCAGCCGGGACATAAAGAGGACTGTCGCCTCCGGGCCCAACCCGCCGATGACCCCGACCCTCCTCATGCGGTGATCAGGTGGGACGCGCTGGCCACCTCTGTCAGGATGCTGCCAAGGATGGCGCAATCCTCCTCCGAAAAGGTGAGTGGCAGGCGCATATCGAAGAGTGTCGAGAGCACCTCATCGGTCCGCGGCAGCTCCTGCGTGGGCACATAGCGCCAGGAGCTGTGTGCGGAGGTAAAGCCGCGCGGCGCGCTGTCGCCGAACCATTTGACCTCGACACCCCGCGCGGCACAGTCGGCAATGAACTGTCGGCATCCGTCAGCGTCCAACTCCGGTATCCGCCACTGGATGGACGAGCCGATGCGGCGGGCAGCGGAGGGGGCGGAGGGCAGCACAACGGAAGGCGCTCTGGAAAGCGCATCGCGCACGATCTTCGCCCGCCGATCCCAACGCGCGAGATTGTCGTCGAGCGTATCGAGCTGGGGCAACAGGATCGCTGCCCGCAGATTGTCCATCCGGGCAGAGCCGTTGGGCATGTCGAGCCGGGCATCGGCGAACGCCTCGATCCCCGGGCCTGCCCCGTGCCGGTCGTGAAGCATGTAGCTGCCTGACAGGATCGTCGCGCGCGCGGCGACCTTCGGATCATCCGTCGTCAGGAGCCCGCCCTCGCCCGCGTTCAGATGCTTATAGGTCTGGCAGGAAAAGCAGGCGATGTGGCCGAAATTGCCACTCTTCTGCCCGGCCCATTCGGCACCCATGGTGTGTGCACAATCCTCGACCACGGTCACACCAGAGGCTGCGCTCCAGCTCATCAGCGCGTCCATGTCAGCAAGGTGCCCGCGCATATGGCTGAGCAGGAGCGTCTTCGCTCCTGACGCCCGAGCCTTCGCCGCAAGGTCGGCCAGATCGATCACGAGGTCTTCGGTGGTCTCGACCAGAACCGCCGTAGCGCCCACAGACGCGATCGCTCCGGGCACCGGCGCGAGCGTCCACGCATTGGTCAGGACCTTGTCGCCCGGGCCGATGCCGAGCGCGCTCAACGCGATGCGCATGGCCTGCCCGCCGGACGTCACAGCGAGGCAGTGCGTTGCGCCCTGCCACGCGGCAAACCGCTCTTCGAGGGTTTCGGCAGGGCTCACGCCATCCGGCCATCCGTAGCGGTGCAGGGCGCCGGACCTCATCACCTCGACGGCCGCCGCGATCCCTTCCTCCGGGATCGGTTCCTGTCGCACGAACGGTTTGGTGAAACGTTCCGCCATCTCGTCCCTATTCAGCCGCCATCATCGGCGCGTTGCTGTGAAGGTGCGCACGTTCGAATGCCCAGTCATACCCAAACAGGCCGACGGACCCGCCCGTATGGATAAACACGATCCGCTCGCCGTCGCGCCCGATCTGCCCCCTCCGGATCAGGTCGATGAGACCGGCTGCGCCCTTGGCCGAATAGACGGGGTCGAGGAGGATGCCTTCGAGTTCGGCGAACATGCGGATCGCCTCGAGCCCGCCTTCGGTCGGCAGCCCGTAGCCCGCCCCGACATAGTCGGTGTTGGCCACCACGTCCGAACGCTGCGGCGCCGGCGTTCCCATCAGCTCTGCAGTCTGAAGCGCGATGTCATACACCATCTGCTCCTGTTTCGCGCGGGGCGCCCGCGTTCCAATCCCGAGGAGCGGGATGGACGCGCTGATCGCCTTGAGCCCTGCGACCAATCCTCCCTGCGTACCGGAGGATCCCGTCGCATGCACGATCCGGTCAATGCGCACCCCACGTTCGTTGGCTTGGTTAACTAATTCAAGAGCGCAGTTTGCATAGCCCAGCGCCCCAACCGCGTTGGAGCCGCCACCCGGTATGACATAGACCTTACGGCCCTGCGCGCGGCGAGCCTCTGCGGCGCGCTCCATTTCCGCGACCATGTCGTGGCCGCCGGGAAACTTCTCGGTCGTCGCGCCGTGCAGGTGATCGAGCAGGACGTTCCCGTTCATGTTGTAGTTGGGGTCATCGTAGCCCGTCCGGTCCTCCAACAGGAGGTGACACCCAACACCGAGCCGCGCTGCGTAGGCCGCCGTCTGGCGCGCATGGTTCGACTGGGTCGCACCCTGGGTCAGCACCATGTCGGCGCCTTGCCGTTCGGCCTCCGCCATCAGGAACTCAAGCTTGCGGGTCTTGTTTCCACCCGAGGACATGCCGGTGCAATCGTCCCGCTTGATCCAGACGTCCGCCCCAAGCTCCCGCGACAGACGCGGCATCGGCTCCAGCGGGGTGGGAAGGTGCGCCAGATGCAGACGTGGGAGCCGGGCGAGGTGCATACAGGTATCCTATACCGTTTAAGCGAGCGTGTGTCAGGCGATCCCCAGTTGCAAATGCCTATTGCGGCCCTAAACATGCAGAAACTGCATAATGGAGGGCGCGATGCGACTGGACTGGCTTGAAGACCTTGTCGCTCTTCTGGACAGCGGGTCCCTGTCCGAGGCCGCCCGGCGGCGCAATATCAGCCAGCCGGCCTTCACCCGTCGCATCCGCGCAGCCGAAGAGGCGCTTGGCAGCGCGGTTCTCGACCGGCGACAGAAACCTGCCCGCCTCCGCCCCGGTGTCGAGGCGCTCGCGCCAAGACTGCGGAGTGCAGCGGCGGACATCAGGCAGCTCCGCGTGGATCTCAGGATGGCCGCGTCGGAGGATGCATCGAGCCTCGTGATCACCACCCAGCACTCCCTCGCCACGACCCGTGCCGCCACGATCGTGGAGCGCCTCGACGGTGTGCCCGCGATCCGGGGCGTGCGCCTGAGGTCCGCCAACCGCGACGATTGCATCCGGATGATCATGGTGGGGGAGGCGGACATCGCCGTCGTGCACCGCACACCCGCCGAGCAGGTCTGGCACCGCCCGTCTGAAATCGAGGTCGCGGGCCTCGCCGCAGAGCGCCTGATCCCCGTCGCAACAACGCGGGAGGAGAAACGGCTCGCGCGGGGAGAACTGCGGGTCGTTGCCTATCCGGGCGATGTGTTCCTCGGCCAGGTCTTCGCCGCGAGCATCGCGCCCCGCCTGCCGGAAGCGCTGCAATTGCGGCCGCGCGCGGAGACCGCGCTCGCCCCCGCGGCCCACGCGCTCGCCCGGGAAAGCTCCGGCGTCGCCTGGCTCCCGGAAACCATGGCCCGCTTCGACATTGCCTCGGGCCACCTCAAGGACCTGTCCGGCACCTTGCCCAGCAGCGTGCTCGAACTCGTCGGCGTCCGCACGGTCCGCCCCCGCGGACCTGCCCACGACGCCGCCTGGACCCGGTTGATCGGCCCGGATTCCACCCGGGAACATGTTGGGACTGCTGGCTAATCCGGGTGCGCGAAACGCTCGCTGCAATGTCCCGCGCAGTGCTGCCAGAAGGATGGCCATATAGAGACGGATCAACGCCCAAATCGAACGACAGCATCCAACAGGACGCGTTCTTCACCCGGTAGGCTGAGGGGCAGATATCGAAGGCCTTGAGGACTTAAACTCCAGCCGGATCACCCTGCAGACGATCTTCGACACGCCACAGCATTTAACCATGAACCACAGGCATCCGACAACGTGTCACGGTGCGCGGAGGCGTCCGGTGCTCGGAGCGTCCACGACATCTCCGAACTTACAATCTGTCTGCCCGGCCGCCGCACGTCTGATCAGGAATAGCCGCGGCGCACTTCGGCAAATGCCCTTCTCCGCATCTCACCTTCTTGGCAAGACAAGCGCGCACCGCGTGCAGACGCCGGCAGCCCATAAGCGATTTAGACTGGCGAACCGTGGGAGAACGTGCACTTCTCGAGAAGGTCTGGCGGAGAGACAGGGATTCGAACCCTGGAGACGGTTCCCCGCCTACACACTTTCCAGGCGTGCGCCTTCGACCACTCGGCCACCTCTCCGTGGGCTCGCCTTATACAAAACCCGGCGGGGAGCGCAAGGGGGGCGGAGGCAGATCCTTCGCGGTGACGTTACGCGTCCACGGGCATGGAGACGTCGGGCAGGTCCGCCCGGCGCGCTTCCAGCCAATCGGGGGTCGGCAGGCCCTTTGATCGCAGGAATTCCGGGTTGAAGATCTTGGACTGATAGCGGGTTCCATAGTCGCACAGGATCGTCACGATCGTATGTCCCGGACCCATCTGCTTCGCCATCCGGATCGCGCCCGCCACGTTGATGCCGGTGGACAAACCCATGCAGAGGCCTTCATCCTGCAGCAGGTCGAACACCACCGGCAGGCCCTCGCTGTCGGGGATGTTGAAGGGCATGTCGATCTCGAGACCTTCGAGATTTGCCGTGATCCGCCCCTGCCCGATCCCCTCGGAGATCGAGGAGCCCTCGGACTTGAGCGCGCCATGGGCATAGTAGTTATAGAGCGCCGCCCCATCGGGATCCGCGATCCCGATCTTCACCCCCGGTTTTCGCATCCGCAATCCCTGCGCCACCCCCGCGAGGGTGCCGCCCGACCCGACCGCACAGATGAAACCGTCAACCTTGCCGTCGGTCTGGTCGAAGATCTCCTTGGCGGTCGTGTCGACATGGCTGTCCCGGTTTGCGGTGTTGTCGAACTGGTTGGCCCAGATCGCCCCATGGGGTTCGGACTGGGCAAGCCGTTCCGCCAGCCGTTCGGAGTACCGCACATAGTTGTTCGGGTTCCGGTACGGGTTGGCGGGGACCTCCACGAGTTCCGCCCCCGCGAGCCGGAGCATGTCCTTTTTCTCCTGACTCTGGGTTTCGGGGATGACGATCACGGTCTTGTAACCGAGTGCTGCACCGATCACGCTCAACCCGATCCCGGTGTTGCCCGCCGTCCCCTCGACGATCGTCCCTCCCGACTGCAGCACGCCACGGCGCTCTGCATCCCTGATGATGCCAAGGGCGGGACGGTCCTTCACGGACTGGCCGGGGTTCATGAACTCCGCCTTGCCGTAGATCTCGCAGCCGGTGATCTCCGAGGCTTTGCGCAGCCGGATCAAGGGAGTGTTGCCAACCGCTGCGGGCACGTCGGTGAATGTGTACGCCATGGGAACCCCCTGATCTGCGCGTGGAGCTAGACACTAGTCAGCCCCTGCGCGGGCTTCAACCCGGCGGATGGGGCGATCATGTATTGGCACATCGACCGCGCAGGCCGGGGGACGGGCGGGGGTGGGCGGGTGGGCCGCCCGTCACCCGGCCTGCGCCGTCCAGGACCGGCGCAACCTGTCCCGGTTGAGCGCAAGCCAGTAGAGGCTCATCACGAGCGGGCCGGTGTTGATCTCCCCCGACGCGACAGCCGCCATCGCCGCCTCGAAGGGCATGACGAAGGCGCGAATATCCTCCGCTTCGGCGTCGAGCCCGTAGAGCCCGCCCGCATCCGAGAGGTCAGCCTCGCCCACAAAGGAGTGGAGGAAAAGGGAGTTGCTCCCCGGGCTCGGATAGGCCGCGCTCACCAGCTCCATCCGGCCAAGCGTGAGGCCCGCCTCCTCGACCGCCTCCCGCCGGGCTGCGGCCTCCGCACCCTCGCTGGAATCGATGAAACCGGCCACCGGCTCGATCAGCCAGGGTGCCGCGTCGTTCCGCGCGAGCGCGCCTGCGCGGAACTGTTCGACGAGCAGCACCGCATCCGCGACCGGGTCATAGGGCACGACCGTCGCGCCGTCCCCAGTCACAAGCACGGACCGGTCATAAACAGGGCTGCGAGATCCGTCGTAGCGCGCGTGTTGGAGCTTCACCGATTTCAGGGAAAAGAACGACAGATGTTCATGACGCCACTCCGCGGTGTCGATATCGCGGGCGCGCAGCGGGCTCGACACTGTCGCGGGGCGGGAGCGTGTGCGGCCATCCGCCCGCGCATAGCCCCGCTGGCGAATGCCTGCCCACATCACTTCCGCAGTGTCCGCCCGCTCTGTCCCGTAATGCTCCATGAGTTCCCGGGCGGCCTCGATAAACGCCGGTTTGGCTGCGGCCTGCCAATCCTCCAGGGTCCAGAGGACCTGCGTGTCCGGTGTCTGGCGGTAGTTCTCGAAAACCTGCGCGCCCCGCGGTCCCGCGTCCGTCTCCACCTCCACCGGACGCAACCTGAAATCGAGATCGTCCTCGAAATACTGAAGCCGCGTCAGCCCCTCTTCGCTGATGCCGTCCATGAGGATGCCCGGTGCAATCGCCCCGGGTCGGGGCGTCACGGTGGGGTAGTCTTCACCGACGACCGGGTGCAGAGCATGATCCGTCAAGCGCGCCGGGCAAGACGTTGTCGACGCCGCCTCCGGACCGAGCACGATCGCCAGAACCTCCGGATCGCACAGCGACCCGTAGAAGAACAATGTATGCGTCATGCGCCGCCTCCAGCCCCGCCTTTCCACCATGTGGCATAGAGGACTGGCCGCAGGTTGCAAATGTGATTTCAGTGTTGATCCAAAATCCAACTTCTGACGTAACAAAGGAAAATCATAAGGGGATTGAGAGGAATGGCGTCCGCGCATCCGACTTCCGAACTGATCGCAGCCTATGCGGCGGGCACGTTGTCCGACGGGTTGTCGCTCGTGGTCGCATCGCACCTGACCTACTGCCCGACCTGTCGTTCTGCTGCGCGGGATTTCGAGGCGGTGGGTGGCACGATGCTGCGCAAGGCACCAGAAGCGGAGCTGTCCTCCTCAGCGCTCGATGCGGTTTTCGCCATGATCGACGGCGACACCGCGGCGGAAGTGGCCGCGCCCTACCGCGACAGCGGTGAGAGCCCCCTGCCCCGCCCGATCCAGGACGTGGTCGGTCAGCCGTTCGACGAGATGGCCTGGCAGTTCCGGCTCCCCGGTCTTCACGAATACAAGCTCGACGGGTTTGAGGATGAGGATGTGTCGCTTCTGCGCGCCCGTCCCGGCGCCGGAATGCTGGCGCACACCCACCGGGGGGAGGAGGCAACCCTCGTGCTCACCGGCATGATGCAGGACGGTGAGACCGTTCTGGCGAAAGGCGATCTGAATATCGCCGACCATTCCCACGACCATTCGCCTCGGATCATAGGGGAAGAGACATGCTACTGCCTGATCGTGATGAGCGGCGGAATGCGCTTCACCGGCCCGTTCAGCCGAGCTCTCAACCTGTTCACGCGCTGACCCGGCGGACTCTGTTCGCAACGGCAGCGGCAGCACTCGTGGTCCCCACTGCAGCCCGGGCTGAAACAGCGCGCCGCACATTCAGGATCGTTCGCGGCGGGTCGAACATCGGCGAGCAAACGATCACTGTCGAAAAGACCGGTGAGCGTCTGCGGGTCGCGATTGATATTGAGATCGCCGTCAAACTGCTCGGCATCACAGCCTACCGCTATGAAATGTCGAACGTGGAAACCTGGTCCAACGGAGCCGTGCAAACAATCTCCGCACGGACGCGGGACAATGGGAAGGACGCCTATGTGGAGGCGGAACGTACCGTCGCCGGGCTCAACGTTCGCGGCTCCGGCTACACCGGAACCGTGCGGGGCGACATCGCCACCACGACCTACTGGACCACCGCGTTTCTGAAGCGCCCGGTCTGGATCAGCACCCAGGACGGTGCACCCTTTGACATCACCGCGCGCCAGGCCGGCCCGTTTCAGTTCCCCACCACGTCGGGCAGTGTCTCGGCGACCCAGTGGCAGACGTCCGGCGATCTGGAGTTGGCGCTGTTCTATGATGCGCAAGGCGAATGGGTCGGCTCCGAGTTCGACGCCCAGGGAACCGCAGCCCGCTTCATCTCCACCGGCACTTCGGACAGGCTATCGGCCCTCTGGTCGAACGCATGAGCGTTTTCGATAAGGTCATGCGCCCGGGCGACGGCGTCGCCTGGGTCACCGGCGCGAGCGGTGGGATCGGACGCGCGCTGGTTTTGAGGCTCGCGCGGGCCGGATGGACCGTTTACGCCACCGCCCGCAGACCGGAGGAACTCGAAGCGCTCGCCGCGGAAGTTCCCGAGAAGATCATCCCCGCCCCGGGCGACGTCACCGACCTTCCCCGCATGCGGGAAATCATGACTGAGATCGGGACAGACCACACCCTCGCGCTGGCGGTTCTCAACGCGGGGATATACACGCCGATGCGCGCCAACGACTTTTCGGCGGAAACCGCGGCAAAGATGATCGAGGTGAATCTGACCGGTGTCACCAACGCGCTCGACCCGATCCTGAAGCACATGATCGATCGGGGGACGGGGCACATTGCCATCACTTCCTCCGTTGCCGGTTTCCGCGGGCTGCCGGATGCGTCCGCCTACTCCGCGACGAAGGCGGGCCTGATCGCGATGGCGGAATCGCTGGCGCTTGACCTGATCGACCTCGGCATCCGGATCTCGGTCATCAATCCGGGTTTTGTGGAGACCGACGCGACGTCGGTCAACAGCTTCGAGATGCCGTTCCTCATGTCTCCCGAGGAGGCGGCGGAGCGTATCTTTCTCGGCCTGCGCAAACCGGGATTCGAGATTTCCTTCCCCCGCCGCTTCGCGCTCATGCTGCGTGCCATCGGGCTGCTCCCGAACAGAGCCTATTTCTGGACACAGCGGCGCCTCCTCGGGTGGGACGGCACCGCAAAGCGGAACTGACCGGTCAGGACGTCTTCTTCGTGGGTTTCACTGGAAGAGTGCGGGCGTAGCCGAGGCATGCCATCAGATGAGGCATGAGTGCCGCATCGTCCGCAAAGAGGTCTGCGGGTACCGCAACATACTCCTTCATCACCGCGCCATACTGTTCCACCGGATCGGTCCCGTAGGCTCTCACAAACCCATCGCGATCCTTCGCGGACAAACGCAAACACAGCACCCCGGCCTTGTCGAGAAAGCTGAACATGTTCCCGTTCATGGAGGTGTAGGGGTTCGCCTTGCCCTTCACCTCGATCCCATCGAGCCGGGACATGAGTGCGCGATACCGTGTCAGCGCGTCTGCGTAGGAGTCCGCCATGCCAATCCCTCCGGTGCCATCAGAAGCATAGCAGATCAGCGTGCCTCTATCTCTGCCCGGAGTGCTTCCTGCGCTGCCCGGTCGAGAGGCCAGGTCCACATCAGCGCAATCGCGATGGCCTTGAGCGCGATGGGCAGCGCCGCGTAAAGGACCGTGAGGGTCCAGAGCGCGCCGGGCGTGTTCGGTTCGACCGCAGAGAAGCCCACGACCTGCAACAGCACAAGCGCGAGCCCGCTCGTGAGCCCCACCGCCGCCTTGGTCGCGACGGACCAGAGCGCAAAGAACCCGCCCGTCCGCTGCTGCCCGCTGCGTTGCAGGTCAACATCCACGACATCCGCCTGGATCGAGGTCGGCAGCGAAAGATCGGCGCCGAGCGCCGCGCCACTTGCCACCACGATAATCGCGTAGAGCAGCACATCCCCTGGGCCGAGGGGGAGCACACAGAGAAAGATCAGCGTCGAGTAGACCATCGCCCAGCACCAGACCCGATGCTTCGCAAACCGCCCCGACGCCCAGATCCAGAACGGCGCGGCTAGTGCTGCCGTGAGGAAGTAGACCGCGATCAGCGGCTCTCCCCACCCATCAGCCTCGAGCCGTACATTGACGTAGAAAAGGAACAGCGACGCGGGAAGCGCGTTCGCGGCCCCGTTGATGAAGTAGGCGGTCAGCAACCGGATGAAGAGCGGTTCCCGCCGGATTGCACCGAACAGGCTGCGCAGCTCAATGGGCTCACGAGAGTAGTTCCTCGGCTCGGCCATGCCAGTTAGCGCCAGCAGAACCGCCGCAGGCAGCGCAATGGCAAGGAACAGCGCGAGATTGCCCATCCCGGCCCGATCATCCGAGGCAAAGCCGAACAGAAGCGCAGCGACGATCGTGCCCATGAGCCCGATGCTTTCCCGCACGACCGTGATCCGGGACCGGTCCGCATAGTCCCCGGTCATCTCCGCCCCCCAGGCGAAGTAAGGCGTGAGGAACATGGTCCAGGAAAGCGTCAGCACGGTCAGCGACACGCTGAACCAAACAATCCCCGCCCCCTCCGGTGGGGAGAACAGGGCCCAGGCGGAGCCGATGATCACCGGCGTTGCCAGCGCAAGCCATGGTTTGCGCCGGCCGAACCGGGTCGGGAACCGGTCGCTGATCCAGCCCATCATCGGATCCGTGATCCCGTCGAGAAGCCGGATCGCGATCAGCACCGCACCCAGCGCGCCGAGGGATACGCCCACAGTCTCCGCATAGAAGGGTGCGAGGAACACGTAGACCGGGAAGTAGAGCGAGGCCATCGGGAGGGCCGGCAGTGCGTAGGCCAACAACCCTCGCAGGGGCACGCGGCTCACGGTCGGGAGACCGTCACCTGCGTGACATCGGTCACGCCTGTCTGGAACGACGCGGCACAGCTCGTCAGGTAAAAGTTCCACATGCGCTGGAACCGGTCGTCGAAGCCCATCTCCGCAATCCGCTCCCACTGCGCGTTGAACCGCTCGTGCCAGCGGCGCAGGGTCTCGGAGTAGCTGAGCCCGAATTCGAAGGTTCCGTCGAGCCTAAGGCCCGCATCCGCGATCTGGGTCCTGAGGACGCTGTCGCAGGGCAGCATGCCCCCCGGGAAGATGTATTTCTGTATGAAATCAACGCTCTTCCGATAGGTCGGGAAAAGCTCGTCGGGCATGGTGATGATCTGGAACACGCCCTTCGAACCGGGCTTCAACCGCTCCCGCACCGCGTTGAAGTAAGTGGGCCAGTAGCGCTCCCCCACCGCCTCGAACATCTCAATCGAGGCGATACCGTCATAGGTTCCGCGTTCGTCACGATAGTCCCGCATCTCGATGGAGACCCGGTCGCTGAGACCTGCGCGGGCGATACGTTCCCGTGCGTAGTCGTGCTGCTGCTGGCTGATCGTGAGGCCGGTAACATGCGCCCCGCGTTCCCGCGCGGCATACTCCGCGAAACCGCCCCATCCGCACCCGATCTCGAGGATATGGTCGCCGGGCTGTACCCCGATCCGATCGCACATCGAGGCGTACTTCCGGGTCTGGGCCGTCTCCAGGCTCTCCTGCCAGTCGGTGAAGAGCGCGGAGGAATAGGTCATCGTATCGTCGAGCCAGAGGCCGTAGAAATCGTTTCCGAGGTCGTAGTGGTAGCTGATGTTGCGCTTGGCCTGCGATTTGGAGTTCGACTGAAGCCAAAAGCGCATCCGTTCGTACATCCGCACCAATGACATGCCGGGCATGCCGCGGATCACCTCGACCGTGTTGGCCATCATCACGTCGAGGAGCGCCTGCAGATCCGGCGTGTCCCACCACCCGTCCATGTAGGCTTCGGGCACACCCAGATCGCCTTCCCGCACCGCACGGGCGAACACATCCGTGTTGCTGACATCGAGACGCCCGACGGGCCCCGGCTCGGGCCCCTCTGCGCGGAAGATCCGGCCATCGGGAAGGCAGATGTCGAGGCGTCCACGACGCAGTCTTTGGACCACGCGGAACGTGCTCTCGAAAAATCGCGGCAGGTTGTCTTGTCCCTTGGTGGTGGTCAGCACCTGAGTGTCGATCACGCTCGTCTTTCCATCGTCCAGTTTGTCTGACAGTACCTCGTGAAATCCCATTTGAAAATCAATTCCCCGTCGCTGGCTTCGGTTCTTCGGTGCCCAGGAACGGGACGCCCTTGAGAAAGAGGCGCAGCGCCTCCCAATGAATGCCCGCAATGACCTTGAGTGTCATGAGCGGGTGGCGGGCCATGGCGGTAGCCAGTGCGGCATCGCTGCCGGGCTGGCCCTGCGCGGTGTGGGTCGCGATCAACGTCTCCCCCTCCGGTCCTGCCTGCCGGATCCGCAGGCTCAGCCGCCTGTCCGGCGCGCGGACGGTGAAGCGATACCGCTGCGCCATGTCGATGAAGGGAGAGACCCAGAAGCCCTTGTCCTGCTCTTGCCGGATCGCACCGTCCGGGTCCGTTTCAGCGGCAAGGGCATAGACCTCCTGCCCACCGAAGGTGTTCTTCACCTCGTAGACCGTGGCACTGAGCTCCCCGTCGGCATCGTAACAGAAGTAGACCGACAGCGGGTTGAACACGTAGCCGAGCATGCGCGGAAAGCAGAGCAGGCGAATATGATCCGGTGCCGGAAGCCCCCGCGCGGCCAGTTGTGCCTCCACCCACGGGCGAAGAGCACTGCCGTCCCGCGCGCCATGATCCCGGTTACGGAAGGACAGCAGCCAGAATCTTTCCCATTTCAGGATGCGGGAGGCGTGCATCGCCTCTTGCATCCGGTCGATGTCGAGCAGCACCGAGAACACGCGGTAGCGGAACCTGTGGGTGCGCGGCTGCAACCGCATGTGCATCACGTGCCCTTGATAGAGCCATATGGCCGGGTGATCGCGCATCCCTACTCCGCGGCCCGTGCGAGCGGTGTGGCGATCGGCGTACGCAGATCGCGCGCCCAGTCCGGCACCGTGCCCAGCGCCGCACAGACGCGAAGCGCCGCGGTCAAACCATCCTCATGGAAGCCGTACCCGAGCCATGCCCCCGCATACCACACGCCACCGCGGCCCTGGATCATGTCGATCTCTCCCTGAGCCTCAAACGCGCGCTGATCAAACATCGGGTGGGCGTAGCTGTAGGTCCCGTGGATCAGCGCCGGGTCGGGGAGACGACCGGGGTTGAGGGAGACGAAGAGCGGATAGTCCCGGTCGATCCCCTGCAGACGATTCATCCAGTACGTGATCGGCGCGGGTGCCGCCGCATCGACCGCACCGCCGCCGGAAAGGAAATTCCAGCTTGCCCAGATCTTCCTGCGCTGCGGCATCAGGCTCGGGTCCGAATGCAGCACCACATGGTTCTGGGAGGTGTTGAACGCCCCCAGGATCTCGCGCTCCTGCGCGTCCATATCCGTGAGAAGCCCGCGCGCCTGCGGCCCGTGTGTCGCGATGATCACCTGGTCGAAGGTCTGCTTTGACCCGTCGCTGAAGGTCAGGGTCGGTTGCCCGCCGGTGCGGGATATCTCCTCGACCCCGATGCCGCAAATGGCGCGCGGCCCGAGCTTGCGCAGCAGGCGCGTCACATACTCCCGGCTCCCGCCATCGACCGTCCGCCACTTCTTTTGCGGGTTCATCCCGTTGGTCAGCTCATGGTTGCGGAAGAAATGGATAAGGTTCGCCGCCGGAAACCGCAGGATATCCCCCGTAGGTGTCGACCAGATCGCTCCGGCGAAAGGCAGGAGGAAGCATTCGCGGAACCAGCGTGAAAACTTTCGCTCGTCGAGGAACTGCTGCAGCGACATCCCCTCCACCGCGCCGGAGGCGAGTGCGACGGGTGCTTCCTTGTTCCAGCGCAGGATCTCCCGCATGCCGTTGACGTAGAACGGGTTCAGCAGGTTGCGCCGCTGGGCGAAGAGCTGGTCGTAGTTGTCGCAGCCATACTCCATCCGGCCGCCCTTCACCGACATGGCAAATGACATGTCCGACGCCTTCACCGGCACGTCGAGATGGTCGAAAAGGCTGACAAGGTTGGGATAATTGTCGTCGTTGTAGACGATGAAGCCGGTGTCGACTGGGATGTCCCGCCCCTTCACCGTCGCGGTCACCGTGTGCGCGTGGCCCCCGAACCGGTTGTCCCGCTCCAGCAGCGTGACATCGTGATGATCGGAGAGGGCAAGCGCCGCCCCCATTCCGGATATGCCGGAGCCGATGACTGCGATTTTCATGGAAGGTCCTTCGTTTGATGCGCGGTCCCTGTCAGGCCGCGTCACGGTGTTGGGCATAGGCGGCGAGCGCACGCTCCCGCCCGGCCTTCAGATCGATGATGCGCTCGGGATAGGGATCCGTTGCGCTCAGCCCCCAGCTCTCGGGGATTGCCTGGAAATACGAGTTTGCCTCCGGAGAAGTTTCACCAATACCAACACCCGCAACCCAACGATGGCGATAGGCTCCGCGCGGATCGAACTTCTCCGCCTGTGTTGCGGGGTTGAAGACGCGGAAATAGGGCGCCGCGTCCGGTCCCGATCCGGCGGCCCACTGCCATCCCATCGCGTTGGAGGCCGGGTCCCAGTCGATCAGGCACTCCGCAAACCAGTCCATCCCCACTTTCCAATGGGTCATCAGATGTTTGGTGAGGTAGGAGGCGACGAGCATACGCACCCGGTTGTGCATAGTTCCTGTCACGTACATCTGGCGCATGCCCGCATCGACCATGGGCTCACCGGTCATGCCCCGCTTCCACAACTCCGCAGGCTCTCCGCCTTCCTCCCAGGGGAAGTCTTCCCACTCCGGGCGCCAGCTCTTCTGGGTCAGATGCGGCGTGTGATGGATGAGGTGCCAGGCAAAGTCCCGCCAGACCAGCTCCTTGATGAACGTCTCCGCCCCCGCAGCGCCTTCGACCATCGCACGATGCCCCGCGTGCCAGACCGTTCGCGCGCTGATCTCGCCATATGTGAGGTTCTCCGAGAGGCCCGATGTGCCGGGCCGGTCGGTCCGGTCCCGCGCGCTGGCGTAGTCAGCCACCGCGGTTTCAAGAAAGGTCCCCAGCCGATTCCGCGCCGCAGTCTCGCCCACGACGGCGTAACGGGCGACGATGTCTGCGCCGCGCCGCATGTCCCGGCCCATGCCCAGTTCGGCGAGGCTTTCCGGCCAGTGTTCCGGTGCGGGCATCTGCGACGGTGCGGGGAGCGGGGCGTCAAGCTCGGCCCCCGCCACGCACTTCCAATAAGGCGTGTAGACCTTGTAGAACCCACCGGTCTTTGACGTGACGGTCCATGGCTCAAAAAGGACATGACCGGGGTGGGAGACGGCGGCGATGCCCGCCCCCTTGAGCGTTGATTTGACCAACTCGTCCCGCGCCTTCGACACGGGATCGTAGAGGCGGGTCCAACGAACCGTCTTGGCCCCCGTCTCCGCGATCAGGGCCTGCAGAACCTCGAGCGCCTCTCCCCGCCGGAGGATCAGGCGGGATCCGATCCGCTCAAGATCCGCGGCGAGCGACAGTACCGACCGCTCCAGCCGCCAGCGGGGTGCAGCCCCAATCGCTTCGGTCTCCGGGTCCAGAATGAAGACGGGGATGACCGGGCCACCATCCGCGCACGCCGCCTGCAGCGCCGGATGATCCGCGAGGCGCAGATCGCGGCGCAGCCAGAGCAGGGTCGGAGGATTGGCCATCGGCGGAAGCTCACCGTCTTAGAAACAGTTAAGAGCTATACGCCCCGTCCCATCAGGTGGATCACACTCGGCGTGAAATGGACTTTGGTTTCAGTCAGATGACCTGATCGAGGGCGGCGGTGAGCTGGTCGATCTCCGCCTGCGTCGTGTAGTGAGTGAAGCTCAGGCGAAGCACCCCGTGATCCGGGGGTATCCCGAGCGCCTCAAGCAGGCGAACGGCGTAGAAATCGCCTCCCCCCGCCATGATGCCGAGGGGTGCAAGCGCGGCGGCGGCGTCCTCCCCGCGCATGTCAAGGGAAAGCGCAACGGTGGGTGCGCGCAGCTTCGCATCGGTCGGTCCGACGACTCGCATACGCGGATGGCTGTTCGCATAGTCAAGAAGCGGTCCAAGCAGCGCGATCTCATGGTCTCGCATCAGATCGTGCACGACCCGCCCCCGGGTTGCCGCATCGGCGGCGGTGTTGAAATGATGCGCATAGACCGCGTCAACATAGTCGGCCATCCCCGCGCTTGCGGCGACCTGCGCATGATCCGGGCCCGCGGGTGTGAACCGTTTCGTCGCCGTCTCCGCATTGAAATAGTGTCCCTGGTTCGGGAGCATGGAGGCGAGCGGCTGCCGCACCACGAGGATGCCCTGGTGGGGCCCGTAGGTCTTGTAGCTGGAGAACATGTAGATGTCGGCACCGAGCCCGCCGATATCCGGCAGGCCATGGGGCGCGTAGCTCACGCCATCGACGCAGACAACCGCCCCCGCCTTCTGCGCAATCGCCGTCCAGTCGGCGACCGGATTGATCTCCGCCACGATGTTGGAACAGTGGGGGAAGCACACGAGCCGCACCCGACCATCGAGAAGGGCCTCGAGCGCGCTGGTGTGGAGCCGCCCCGTTTCCGGATCAACCCGCCACTCGCGCACGTCGATCCCCTCGTCAGCCAGCCGGCGCCAGGCCCCGCTGTTGGCCTCGTGGTCCTGATTGGTCACGATGATCGCGTCACCCGGCGCCATCATCTGGCGAAATGCCTGGGCGAGGACATAGGCGTTCTGCGTCGTGGAGGGGCCGAACGAGAGCTCGTCCTCGGCGATATTGAGAAGGGCTGCAAGGCGCGACTGCGCCTCATCCATCTCTGCCCCGCCCAGGCGGGAGGCCTGATAGGGCGCGTAGGGCTGCACTTTGCGTGCCCTGTAGAAGCGGGACAGCCGGTCGATCACCTGGCGGCAGGTGTACGACCCGCCCGCATTCTCAAAGAATGCCTGCCCGACAAGGTCAGGTTCGGAGAAGGCCGGGAACTGGTCCCGCACCCAGTCGACGTCCAGTGTCACCATGTCCCGTCCCCCTGCGACCGCCGCACACGCGGCCGCCGCAAGGGTGACAGACATGCGCGCTGGGTCAAGCGCTCACGCGTTCACGTCAACGACAACGCGTCCCTTGACCTGCCCTTTGAGGATCGCGCTGCCCAGTCCCGGCAGATCGCCGAGCGTTGCGGGATGCACCATCTCCTCAAGCTTTGCCATTGGCAGATCCGCCGCGATCCGCTGCCACGCGCGCAGGCGGTTTTCGTAGGGCTGCATCACGCTGTCGATGCCAAGCAGGTTCACGCCGCGCAGGAGGAAGGGGATCACTGTGGCCGGAAGTCCCGCTCCACCGGCGAGGCCGACGGCGGCGACAGAGCCCCCATACTTCATCTGACCAAGCACTCGGGCGAGCATCGCACCGCCCACCGCATCGACACAGCCAGACCATGTCTCCCCCTCGAGCGGGCGCTTGGTGGTTTCGTTGATCTCCTCCCGCGGGACGATCTGGGTGGCCCCAAGGCTCGTGAGGTAGTCAGCCGTCTCGGGACGGCCCGTGACCCCGGCAACCTCATAGCCGCGGTTGGCAAGGATCGCGGTCGCGACCGACCCGACACCGCCCGCCGCTCCGGTCACCAGAACCGGCCCCGCCCCGGGCGCGAGACCGTGATCCTCCAGCGCCATCACCGCGAGCATCGCGGTAAAGCCAGCCGTGCCGACTGCCATCGCCTGACGCGTCGTCAGGCCATCCGGCAGCGGCACCAGGTGGTCCGCCTTGACCCGCGCCTTCTGGGAGTAGCCGCCCCAGCGGTTCTCACCCACGCGCCAGCCCGTGAGGACGACCTTGTCGCCCGGCGCATAGCGGTCATCCTCGGAACTCTCCACAGTGCCCGCAAGGTCAATCCCCGGCACGTGCGGATAGTTGCGGACGAGCCCGCCGCCGGGCCCGATGCAAAGGCCATCCTTGTAGTTCACGGTCGAGTAGTCGACTGCGACGACGACCTCGCCCTCCGGCAACTGATCCAGCGTCACCTGATCGACGGCGGCGGCAGTCTTGCCTTCGTCGTCCTTCGTGACGACCAACGCATTGAAACTCATGGTAATCTCCTGCTAGCGGATCAGTTGGGGCCGTGCCAGTCGATCTGGCAGATCTCGGCGGAGCGTCCGTCGAAATCCCACACCCGGCCGCGGTCTCGGACCCGACCCTTGTCCGCCTGGGCGACGGTGATGTCGGGGCCCATCCAATATTCGGTGTTGGACACGACCACTTCCGCGTCGCTGTCCTTGCCGCCGATGGGGGTGATCGCGCCCTGGATCTTCTTGCCCACGGTCAGGTGCCGGGTCTTGCCCTCGGTCGTATACTCAACGGGCATCCGCTCGGCCCCGAGGAACTCACCCACGAGCATCCGGAAAAGGCCGGTCGTGCCGCGGGCCTTGCCGGAGAAGATCGCCTCGAGCCCCTCATATGCCGCCTCGCTCGCACGCTCATCGAAGTAGGCGGCAGCTTTCCAGTTCCCGCGGCCCATGTTGCCCGGAATGTCCATCATCATCGCAATGTTGAGGCCGCTCAGGCTCTCGTCACCATAGTGCCCCTCGTCGATGCGGACGCCGAGCCAGGCCTGGCAGTAGCCCTCCGTCGGCGGGTGCTTGCCCAGGCTGACAACGCAGGGGCAAAAGACGGTGCAGTTGCAGTTGAGGATCAGCTCTCCCTTGATCGCCCAATCCACAGTGCCGCCCTTAGGGCTGCCGCTCTTGGACGGCTTGGTGAGTGTTTCGCTCATAAGTATCCTCCCTTCAAATCAGTGCCGCCGCGACGGCGGTGGTCAGTCCCGACGCAACAAGGCCCGCTCCCATGGGCCAGGTGAGCCAGCGGCCCAGTTCGGGCATCTTCTCGAGTGTCATCAGCAGCGCGGCAAGCGCCATCCAGCCGAGGCCGAGCATCCCGCCGACGAAGGCGAGCAGCATCAGAGCCCAGCAGCAGGCGAGGCACAGAAGACCCATGCGAAGGCCCATGCGGATGGGCCCCTCCTCCCAATGCTGCATGAAGAACAGCATCGGGCGGCGGCAGGCGGTCAGGCAGGCATCCTTCACCGGGCTGAACTGATAGAGCCCCGCCATCACCAGAAGCCCCGCGTTCAGCCACAGCGACACGCTCTGCCCGAGCGGATCGACGAGGCCGAGGCGCAGCAGGTTGAGCTGCGTGAACGCGCCGACAGCCGCCGCGACGGCCCAGATCGCCAGGTATCCCGCGAGAAACCTTAGAAAATCCACGCGGCCGCTAACCTGCCCACGGACGAAATCGTCGAAGGTGCGCAGTGCAGGGGCCAGCGTCGGCGCCATCATCGCAGCCGACATCAGGAGCCACATGGGCCAAAGCGTCCAGACCGTGCCCCCGTCCCCGACCGGGGCGCAAAGCGCGCGCCAGACCGCGGCACCAAAACTGTCCCGCGCGGCCAGAAGGTCCGCCTGCCCGACATGTGCGACGATCAGCAAACCCCAGGCAGCAAGGATACCGCCATAGAACAGCAGCCAGTGCCACGGCAGACCGATCCGGACGCCGGAGCGCTGCTCCGATCCGGTCGTCGAGGCCCCCGTGGAGCTCGCTGGCTTTGCCGTCAAATCCATGCTCTATTGAGGACCATAGGCGCGGCGCTCCTGTCAAAGCCTAAATGTCAGACATTACCGGTTCCCGTGAAAGTACCTCACAGATGACGCTCGAAATCTCCCCTGTGAACAAGATGGGACTGTCCGGCCAGATCGCCGAGGCGATCCGCGACGCCATCGTGAGCGGGCAGATCACCGTGGGTGAGCGCCTGCCGAGCGAAACCGAACTTGCCGACCGTTTCGGCGTGTCCCGTCCTACGGTACGCGAGGCGCTCAAGCGGCTTGCGGCGCAGCGGCTGATCCGTACCCAGCGGGGTGCGACGGGTGGTGCATTCGTCAATCAGATCACCTGGGACGAGGCCTATGACGACCTGATCACGACCTCGACGCTTCTCATCTCCATGAACGATGTGGATTTCGCCGCGGCGGCAGAGGCGCGGTTCACGCTGGAGCGGGCTTGCATCCCCCTGGCGGCGAAACGGCGAACAGAGGAGCACCTCCAACGCATGCGGACAGAACTCGACGCGCAGGCGGATGCGGATCTCACCGACGAACAGTTCTGCGCCTCCGACGTTGCCTTTCACCGCGCGCTGGTTGATGCGGCGGGCAATCCGATCCTGTCCTACCAGCTCGCTGGCGCGGTCGAGGCGATCGAGCCCCTGATGAACATGCTCACCTACACCGCGCGGGAGCGTGCCCGCGTCGTCGCCCTCCACCGCCGGATTGCCGACGCGATCTGGGCGCGGGACGCGACCGAGGCGGCGGTCGCGCTGGATGAGGTTTCGGACTACACGCTCGCGCTTGCCAAGGAAGTGCGGGACCGGCGCGCGGGCGGCGGCTGAGCCTACTCCGGATCGGGCGTGTCCCTGTCCGCACATATCTCCTGCAACTCCGCCCACGCTCCATCGTCGAGGATCGGGGTGTACGATCCACCCAGAACTGTATCCGCGGCCCGGGCCTCTTCGGCACGGTCAGAAAGTCTGGGATGGGACCTGAGAAGATCCATGATCCGGTCGTCCGGTCCCTCGGAGGGGGAATCGGCAACCTGTGCCTCGATCCGCTCAAAAAAGGCCGCAAAACCCGCGGCGGGCAGGCCGAGCTCGGCGAACCTGTCATAGACGAAGGCATCGGCGGCGGCCTCCGCCTCCCGCGAGTAGGACGCATTGAGCAGTGCCTCCGCCATTCCAGCCACGGCGAACCCGCCCGTCACGTCACCAAAGAGCAGTCCCAGCAGCCCCGCAGACCCCGCCGCGCGGAGCGCGTTGCGGGTCGGGTCGCGATTGATCACGTGACCGATCTCGTGGGCGAACACCCCGGCAACCTCTTCCGGCGTTTCCGCCATCTCAAGAAGACCGGAAAAAAGCACGATCTGCCCCCCGGGCAGCGCGAACGCGTTGGGCTGCGCGATGGCATAGACCTCAACCTCGACCGGATAGGGCAGGTCGAGACCGGTGATAAGCGTCGCCTGCATCTCCTCAAGGGCACGGTCGCCCTCCGGCGTCGAACAAACCGCGATCTCTCCGTCTCCAAAGACCGAGAGAAGGCCGCGAAGCTGCTCCTTCGTCGAGCGACCGAGAGCAATCTCATCCTCCGGCGGGATCAGCGGTGCGAGACGCTCGGCAATTGCCGGAATGAACTGGAACACCATCAGAAGGACGCCCAAGACCGCCGCGATCGTGAAGCCGGACACCTTGGCCACCGCTGGCCAGTCCGTGCTGGATTTGCCGAGCGATCGCGCCCGCCCTCGGAGTGCCACCTCGAACTCTTTATCCGACAGGGTCAATCGCGCCATGGGACGGGTGACAGGATGCACGACCAGCGGCGCGCTACGCACCTCCTTGGGCAAGGCTCGGATATCATCGTAGGACCAGATCGCAGAGACATCGCCGCCGACCGTCGCGAGGTGCAGCCCCTCTTCGCGCAAGTCGACGACGACCGGATACGGTTGAGCGGACTCACCGTCGAAAAACGTCGCGCTGACAGCCACCATGGCTAGATCGCCGCCCCCACATCGAGCGCGTCGGCGAAGCCGCCCGCCTCCCTGCTCGCGTCCTGTGCACTTTGAATGACTTCGTCGAGCTCAGCTGTGTCGTGAAGCACGATGGTGCGGGCAAAGTGGCCAAAGAGCGGGAGGTTCACGAACACCTCGATCAGCGCATAGAAGACGCCGACTGCCACCCCGACGAACAGGAGCACTGGGATCAAAGCGACAAAAAGCAGGCCAAGACCACTCATGTCATCGGGAAGGGTGTTCCGCGACAGGGCATCTGACCAACGCGCCGCGGTTTCCGCGAGCGCGCCGGCCTCGGGACCCGCGAACGATCCGATCTGACTCACTAGCATCGCGAACGAGACGGAGAGCACGATGATGGCGACATAGCTCGCCAGTCCGCCCAGGAGGATGATCGCGAAGTAGCGTGCAGTCCGTGCGGAGCTTTCCAGGCGCACCTTGGCTCCCACACGCTTCATCGATGTCAAGATCCTGAAGGACACGACCTGCCACCGCAGGTACAAGAAGAGCACGATGAGGGAGCCGACGAGCAACGCAGCACCCGCCCCTGTTCCCAGGAAAGAATCCACGTCGCCCCCGGCCTCTTCGATGTCGATCAGCACGACGCTCGACAGGACCGCGGCCATCGCCATAACCACCCCGGTCATCCAAAGGCCCAACCATGCCGGAAAGAGCTGTGTCCAGGTGCCGTCGAGGCGCATGGGAAGGGAGCCGTAGGTCGTCCGCTCCGTCGCGAACTGGTCGAGTTTGAAGAGCATCCGCGGATAGAGCAGGCCCAACGTCAGCACGGTGACGAAACTGTGCCAGAGCGCGTGCCACATGTAGGTGATCGCCGCGGGCTCCGCATTGAACCGGATGCCCCGCCACCTCGTCCGGCTCAGGATGTAGCGGCGCGCCCGATAGCGCGCGAAGAAGATGAGGGGCAGGATCAGGAGCACCGTCAGCAGCGGCTGCAGCATCTCCAGCACCGGATTGACGAAGACACCGAACATCAACGCCAGTTGAAAGGCGCCCAGGTAGACTGCCAGGAACACAACGGCAATGAGAAAGCCCAGCAACTTCTCCAGCCCCGTGCCCGTGTACTCCAGCGGCGCATCACCGATCCGGATCGCCGACCAGTAGAGCCGCCGCTGACGGGTGCGCATCCAGAACCGGTAGATGCCCAATGTCATGACGGTGAACACAGTCCACTTGATCATGAGCCAGAACAACCGCATCCGACCCGTAGCGAATCCGACCTCAAGCTGGGGAGAGAAAATGCCGTTCATGCTGCCCTCTGAAATGTCCTGACATTGCTTAGCGCAATCATCGGGCGAGATCAGGGCAATTCTGGCTTCCCCGCGGGATCACTCCTCAAAAAAGCGATTATCTCGGGGGAAACCGCGCGGCGCCATCCGTCCCGCGCTTGCGCGTTTGGCGATGTAGTCGCCCAGCTCGGTCTCCGTCCGGGTGCGGCCCGCGGGGTCCTTCCAGCTCAGGCCCTCACTCAAGGTGAAGGTTCGCGCATCGCTCAACCCGCCATCCTTGTACTTCTGCAGGCGCACGCCCTTGCCCCGGGTCATCTCGGGCAGGTCATCGAGCGGGAAGATCAGAACCTTGCGATTTTCGCCGACCACCGCGACGTGGTCGCCGTCCACCGGTCGGCAGACGGCCGCTGTCGCGTCACGCAGGTTGAGAACCTGTTTGCCCGACCTGGTCTGTGCCACCACCTCATCCTCAACGACGACGAAACCGTCACCCGCGGAGGAGGCGACGAGGAGCTTTCGACCGGGCCGGTGAACCATGAGAGCAAGCACCTCCGCCTCGTTCGGCAGATCGACGAGCAGGCGGACGGGCTCGCCCATACCCCGCCCTCCGGGCAGCTTGTCCGCACCGATGGTGTAGAAACGCCCGTTGGTGCCGAACATGACGAGCTTGTCCGTCGTCTCCGCATGGAACATGAGGCGAGGGCCGTCGCCATCCTTGAATTTCAGCTCGCTGTCGAGGGCGATGTGCCCCTTCATCGCGCGCAGCCAACCCATGCGCGAGCAGACAACGGTGATCGGTTCGCGCTCGATCATCGCCTCGAGCGGCACATCCTCGACCTTCGGCGCATCGGCAAACCCTGTGCGGCGGGCCTCCGGCGGGTACGCCGCACCGTGGGTCTCCTTCAGATCCGCCAGATCCTGGGCGAACGTGATGCCGCGGAAGTCGCGCGGTGGGCCGAACGTTTTCCTGGTCTCACGCAGCTGATCGGCGATGCGGGACCACTGCTCGGTTTCGCTTTCCAGCAGGTCCTCGAGATCCGCACGCTCCACCAGCAGATCGTCCCGCTCCTTGCGCAGCTCCATCTCCTCGAGCCGGCGAAGCGAGCGCAGGCGCATGTTGAGGATCGCCTCCGCCTGGATGTCAGTGAGCTCGAACTCCTGCATCATCACCGGCTTCGGCTCATCCTCTGTGCGGATGATCTCGATCACCCTGTCGAGGTTGAGAAAGGCGATGATGTAGCCTTCGAGTACCTCCAGCCGTCGGTCGATCTTCTCCAGCCGATGCCGAGACCGGCGGACAAGCACATCGCGCTGGTGATCGAGCCAGGCGCGTAGCACCTCCCGCAGGGAACAGACCTTCGGCGTCAGGCCGTCGATCAGAACGTTCATATTGAGGGAGAACCGGATCTCCAGATCCGAGTTGCGGAAGAGCGCTTCCATCAGCACGCCCGGGTCAACGGTCTTGGCCCGGGGTTCGAGAACGAGGCGGACATCTTCCGCGGATTCGTCCCGGACGTCGGCGAGGATCGGGATTTTCTTGACGTTGATCAGTTCCGCGATCTTCTCAACGAGCTTTGACTTGGCGACCTGGTAGGGGATCTCCGTCACGACGATCTGCCACTGGCCACGGCCGAGCTCCTCTACCTCCCAGCGCGCACGCAGGCGGAACGCGCCGCGGCCTGTGCGGTAGGTCTCGAGAATGGTCTCCCGCGGCTCGACGATCACACCGCCCGTGGGGAAGTCAGGACCCGGGATGTATTCGACCAACTTTTCGATAGTTGCGTTCGGCGCCTTGATGAGGTGCAGCGCCGCGTCGATGACCTCGGCCACATTGTGGGGCGGTATGTTGGTCGCCATGCCGACCGCGATGCCACTCGCCCCGTTGGCCAGAAGATTGGGGAAGGCACCGGGGAGGACCACCGGCTCCTCCTCCGTCCCGTCGTAGTTGGGGCGGAAGTCGACCGCGTTCTCCGCCAGCCCCTCCATCATCGCTTCAGCGACGCGGGTGGAGCGGGCCTCGGTGTAGCGCTCGGCGGCCGGGTTGTCCCCGTCGATATTGCCGAAGTTCCCCTGCCCCTGCACGAGCGGATAGCGGATCGTGAAGTCCTGCGCGAGACGGGCCAGCGCGTCGTAGATCGCCTGGTTGCCGTGGGGGTGGTAGCTGCCCATGACATCGCCGGTGATCTTCGCACATTTGCGGAAGCCGCCGGTCGCGGTCAGCCCGAGACCGCGCATCCCGTAGAGGATCCGCCGATGCACCGGCTTCAGCCCGTCGCGGGCGTCCGGCAGCGCCCGATGCATGATCGTGGACAGCGCATATTGCAGGTACCGCTCGCCAATCGCCCGGCCCAGGGGCTCCGACGTGATCTGACCCGCAGGATCGTCCATCTCGGTGATATCGCTGTCCTCTGCCATAGATATGGTGTAGCGAAGCCTGCGGAGAGGGTCCAGACGCAATCCGACGGGGCAAAGATACCCCCACGGTTGGATACCTCTCATGGGGACATTTGAGAGAATAAGACGGGGGTGCCATGCGCTCGATCCTGATCACCGGCTGCGCGTCCGGCATCGGCTATGATGCGGCGCTGGCGCTGTCCCAACGGGGCTGGCGCGTGTTTGCCACCTGCCGAAAAGCGGAGGACTGTGCCCAGCTCGAGGCGGACGGGCTCGAAAGCTTCGTCCTCGACTACGAAGACGAGAGCACGATCGAGGCTGCGGTCGCCGAGACCCTTGATCGCACCGGCGGCACGCTCGACGCGGTGTTCAACAATGGCGCCTACGCGATCCCGGGACTGGTGGAGGATCTGCCGCGGGATGCGCTGCGCGCTTGCTTCGAGGCGAACCTGTTCGGACCGATCGATCTTGCAAACCGGCTGATGCCGACCTTCGTCGCGCAGGGACACGGGCGGATCGTGCAATGCTCCTCCGTTCTCGGCTTCGTTCCCGCGCGGGTGCGGGGAGCCTATGTGGGCACGAAACACGCGCTGGAGGGGATGACCGACTGCCTCCGCCTTGAGCTTGCGGGGCAGCCGATCCACGTGAGCCTCATCGAACCGGGCCCTATTCCGACGCGCTTTCGCATCAACAGCCAGACCCAGTTCGCGCGCTGGATCGATGTCGAGGGAAGCCGCAATCGGGAGTTTTACGAGGACGTCGTGAAACCCCGTCTCTACGACGAAAGCGGCACGCCCGACCGGTTCGAGCTGCCAGCTGCCGCCGTAACCGCAAAGCTGATCCACGCGCTTGAGGCACCGCGCCCTCGGGCCCGCTACTACGTCACGACGGCGACATGGATCGCGTCAGCGGTGAAGCGGCTCCTGCCGACCCGGCTCTCCGATGCGGTGTTTGTCAGGATCTGAGCAGCGCCCTTTGCAACAGGCGCGCCCCGCGCTACTTGTCGCTCATGCAGAATGACCCTCTCTTCTGGATTGTCGTCACCGCCTGCCTTGTGGTGTTCGGCATCCTCCTCGTCGGCGTTGGCGGATTCGCCCGCGGTGGCGAGTTCAACAAGAAATACGCGAACAAGATCATGCGCCTGCGCCTCGCGGCCCAGTTTGTCGCGGTGATCCTGATCGTCGGATACGTGTTCCTCACCCGGGCCGGGAGCTGAGCCATGGTGGTTCTCAACAAGATCTACACGAAGACAGGTGACGCTGGCGAAACGGCATTGGGCAACGGATCGCGGGTCGCGAAACATTCCCTGCGCGTCTCTGCCTACGGCACCGTGGATGAGGTGAACGCAACCGTGGGCCTCGCTCAGCAGCACGCGACCGGTGCGCTCGCGGACGGGCTCACGCGGATCCAGAACGACCTCTTCGACCTCGGCGCTGACATGTGCCGGCCGGACATGGAGAAGGATGCGGAGGCGGAGTATCCTCCGCTGCGCGTCACGGATGCGCAGGTCGCGCGGCTCGAGGACGAAATCGACGGGATGAACGCGGATCTGGAGCCCCTGCGCAGCTTCATCCTGCCCGGCGGCACGCCCCTCGCGGCACAGCTTCATCTTTGCCGGACCGTGTGCAGACGCGCGGAGCGACTGTCCGTCGAGCTTGCGACCATGGAGGCGGTGAACCCCGCGGCGGTGAAGTACCTGAACCGCCTCTCGGACTGGTTCTTCGTTGCCGGGCGTATCGCCAACGACAACGGACGTGCAGACATCCTTTGGGTGCCCGGCGCCAACAGGTAGAACCAGTGACGCGGCGTTTAGATTGACGCTCACGTCAAGCACCTGACATCTTCCCTGCGGAAAGCGGCGACCCTGCGTCGCTTTTACCCTAGGCGGCCCCGATCCGTGGCGGTAGGTCTAGAAACAACATGAATCCGCCGGGGTACACCCGGCCCATCGCAGTGGAGAAGCGCGCAATGAAGGTCCTCGTGCCCGTCAAACGTGTGATCGACTACAACGTGAAGGTCCGCGTCAAGGCGGACGGCAGCGGAGTTGATCTCGCCAACGTGAAAATGTCGATGAACCCGTTCGACGAGATCGCGGTGGAAGAGGCGATCCGCCTCAAGGAAGCGGGCAAGGTCGAGGAAATCGTCGTCGTTTCCATCGGCGTCAAACAGTCCCAGGAGACGATCCGCACAGCTCTCGCCATGGGCGCCGACCGCGGCATCCTGGTGAACGCGGTCGACGATGTGCACACGGATGTGGAGCCGCTCAACGTCGCAAAGATCCTGGCGAAGGTGATCGAAGAGGAGGCCCCCGGCCTCGTCATCTGCGGCAAGCAGGCGATCGACAATGACATGAACGCGACGGGTCAGATGCTCTCCGCCCTGCTGGGCTGGAGCCAGGCAACCTTCGCCTCCGAACTCGACATCGACGGCAATGAGGCGACGGTGACCCGGGAAGTTGACGGCGGCCTTCAGACCATCAAGGTCAAGATGCCCGCGATCGTGACCGTGGACCTGCGCCTCAACGAGCCGCGCTACGCGTCGCTACCCAACATCATGAAGGCGAAGAAAAAGCCGCTCGACGAGAAGACGCCCGCCGACTATGGCGTCGACGTCGCACCGCGGCTGACGATCGTCAGCACCACCGAGCCGCCGGAGCGTGCGGCGGGGGTCAAAGTCGGCTCCGTCGGTGAGCTTATCGAAAAACTCAAGAACGAAGCGGGAGTGATCTGAGATGGCTGTGCTTCTGGTAGCTGAAGTTTCCGGTGAGGCGCTCGCGGTCGACGCGACGGCGAAGGCCCTGACCGCTGCGAAATCCCTGGGCGAGGTCACCGTGCTGGTGGCGGCGGGCGATGCAACCGCTGCAGCGGGCGAGGCGGCGAAGCTCGACGGTGTGGCAAAGGTTGTCGCGGTGTCCGATGCGTCGCTGGCGAACGGCCTTGCGGAGCCGCTTGCAGCACTCGTCGTGGGCATGGCGGGCGACTACGAGCACATCGTGGCTCCCTCCACCGCCAGCGCGAAGAACGTGCTGCCCCGCGTGGCCGCACTCCTCGACGTGATGGTGATCTCCGACGTGACCGCGGTGGTTGATGCGGACACGTTCGAGCGTCCGATCTACGCGGGCAACGCGATTCAAACCGTCAAGTCCGGCGACGCGAAAAAGGTGATGACCATCCGGACCGCCTCGTTCGATGGAGCCGGTGACGGTGGCTCCGCCGCTGTGGACAGCGCCGATGCGGCAGCCGATCCGGGCCTGTCCTCCTGGGTCGAGGACAAGGTCGAGGAGACCGACCGCCCCGAGCTCACCTCCGCGAAGGTGGTCGTGTCCGGCGGCCGCGGTGTCGGTTCCGAAGAGAACTTCGCCATCATCGAGAAGCTGGCGGACGTGATGGGCGCCGCAGTGGGCGCTTCCCGCGCCGCAGTCGACTCAGGCTACGCGCCGAACGACTGGCAGGTCGGGCAGACCGGCAAGGTTGTTGCGCCGGATCTCTACGTCGCAGTCGGCATCTCCGGCGCGATCCAGCACCTTGCCGGCATGAAGGACTCCAAGGTGATCGTCGCGATCAACAAGGATGAAGAGGCACCGATCTTCCAGGTCGCGGACTACGGCCTCGTCGCCGACCTTTTCGACGCCGTGCCGGAGCTTGAAAAAGCCATCGGCTAGATCGGCTCGATGCAAGTATGAAAGGGGTCCGGTCTGCCGGGCCCCTTTTTCGTTTCAGCGGCGCAGGATCCGCCGCCAAAACCCGTCACGCTGCATCTCCTCCTCCGCGTCCGTGACGGTCGGGGTGAGAAGCGCCTCCACGGGCGTCGTCAGAAGGGTTGCGACCTCCCGATGCATGACCGCTGACGGGAACCGTCGGGCGACAGCCTCCCCCCGGCGGCTGTTGTAGCGGTCCTCCTCCCCTCCCGCAGCACTTTCCGGATCGGCGACATACTCCACGAAGACATCGACGAGCGGCGCGATTTCCGAGACCATTTTCCGGGTCACAAAGCCGGGCAGAACTCTCCGCGCCTCCGCCGGGCTGAACGCTTCCGCCTCCTCCGGGTGGTGCTGGGCGAACCAGAGCAGCACCTTGGGCGTCTCGATATCGCTCAAGAGCTCCTTCATTCGGGCGAGCCACGCGTTGCGCATTTCGATCGCGACCACGTTGAAGCGTTCCGGGCTGATGTCGTGGACCTGGTTGAGCATGTTACCCACGAACCGGTAGTGGCTGAAATCGACTTCCGGATAGAGCGCCTGCATCATCTCCGACACACCCCGCAAACGTTCGTTGCGCCGGATGAAGACGTTGAAGAGCCGGTTCGACATGGAATGCGCGCTCATGACCGAGATCACGCAGACCTTCGCCCGCGAACAGGCCTCCAGCAGCACCGGATCCTTGAGGAAGAAGCCGGGGCCGGCACCGGGCGTTCCCCAGTTCGCGCACGGCATTCCCAGATGCTCCTCCAGCATCTGGGGATAGGTGACAGGGGAAAACTTGCCGAAGGTTTCCGCCCCACCGATGCAGGCAACGTACTCCCCACTCAGATCCGGGGCCGGACCGCGGAAGATCTGACGACTGCGTCCGAACCGGTACTGATCATAGTCCGGCTGTGTGGTGATCACCCGCTGAAATGCCATCATCCCTCTCCGCTTCCTCGCCAAGTCCCCGCGCGGGAGCCTAGCGGGTGAGAGGTAAACAAAGGCTGAAGCACAGAGCTGCGCGGAACGCCTTGCACCCGCGAAACGGCGCGGCCTATGGTGCATGCGGTCAGGCGGAGGACGCAGCACATGGACATCAAGTCGGTCGGGATCGTTGGCGCGGGTCAGATGGGCAATGGCATTGCCCATGTCTTCGCGCTCGCGGGCTACGATGTGCTGCTGAGCGACGTGTCGGAGGAGGCGCTGGCCGCCGCCCGGCAGACAATCTCTGGCAACATGGACCGGCAAGTGTCCCGGGGACGGATCGAGGAAACCGTGCGCGACGCGGCCCTGTCGCGGATCGCAACGACTCTGGACCTGCCGCAGGTCGGCGCGTCGGATCTCATCATCGAGGCCGCGACGGAAAATGAAGACATTAAGAACCAGATCTTCGCCAGTCTGGTGCCCCATCTGGGCTCGGATACGATCCTGACATCGAACACGTCCTCGATCTCGATCACCCGTCTCGCCTCCCGCACGGACAGGCCGGAAAAGTTCATGGGGTTCCATTTCATGAACCCCGTGCCCGTCATGCAACTGGTGGAACTCATCCGGGGCATCGCAACAGACGCGGAGACCTACGAGGCGCTGACCGGGGTTGTCCGGACCCTTGGCAAGACGGCGGCGAGCGCGGAGGATTTCCCCGCCTTTATCGTCAACCGCATCCTGATGCCGATGATCAACGAGGCGATCTACACGCTCTACGAGGGCGTCGGGTCGGTGGAGTCCATCGACACGTCCCTGCGGCTGGGGGCGAACCATCCGATGGGCCCGCTCGAACTTGCGGACTTCATCGGGCTCGACACCTGCCTTGCGATCATGAACGTGCTCCATGACGGGCTTGCGGATACGAAGTACCGACCCTGCCCGCTTCTGGTGAAGTATGTCGAGGCGGGCTGGCTCGGCAGGAAGACCGACCGGGGCTTCTACGACTACCGCGGGGACACGCCGAAGCCAACGCGATGAGGCCAACGCAGCCCCATCGAACTTTTTTCTCCCGGACGAGAATGAATCGGGCCGCTGGAACGTAACAGAGTGTGTCAGCGGTTTTGTTTCTGGATCGGCCACAAAATGTTCAACAACGTACCCGTGACATTTTGCAATGACGACCTCATTTGAAGCGCTGTGACTGAACCCTAGGGAGGATCCCCACGATGTTTCTTCGTTCCACAGTCCTGGCCGCAGCGCTGATCACTGCCCCCTTCGCCGCAACGGCCTCCGCCTGGACGCTCGACAAGTCCCACGCCCACATCACGTTTTCCGTAAGCCATTTAGGATTCTCCGATACGCAGGGCGCGTTCCGCGAGTTCGAGGCGGATATCACCTTTGACCCCGAGGATATCGGCGCGACCGAGGTCAGCGTGACGATCGACGCATCCTCCGTCGACACATTCTGGGAGGCGCGGGATGCGCACATCCGCCGGGCGGACATGCTCGACGTGGAAAATCACCCGACGATCACCTTCGTCTCCACCGGTGTGGAGCAGACCGGCGACAACACCGCAGTCGTGACCGGCGACATGACCCTGCTCGGCGAGACCCGGGAAGTGACCTTTGACGCGGTGCTCAACAATCTGGGTCCGAACCCGTTCAACCCGGAAAAGACCATCGCCGGCTTCACCTTGAACGGGGAGATCGACCGGACCGAGTTCGGCATGGGCTTCGGCGCGCCAGCGATCGGAACCGTGATCCCCGTGACGATCAATATCGAGATGTCGCCAGCGGGCTAAGTTTGCCAGCGGGGCGCGTCATCCACGCGCCCCACCCCTGACAAGGAGTGCTCGACATGGCCGTGACGAATTCCGAGCGGAGCTGGGGCTGGGTCAGCCGCATCATCCACTGGGGCACCGCTGGCGTGCTGCTGTGGACCATGGGGCTCGGCATCTACATGACCAATGTGGTGACCGATCCGTTCGAGCAGTTTCCGCTGTTTCAGACCCACAAGAGCTGGGGCTTCACGGTCTTCATTCTGGCCCTGCTCCGGGTTGTCTGGCTCCTCTTTTCCCCCAAGCGTCCGGAACTGCCGGAAGGATCGCCCTGGTATGAGCGGCTTGGATCAAAGGCGAGCCACGCGCTTCTCTACCTCTTCATCTTCCTCATGCCCTTGTCCGGCTGGGTGATGTCGGCAGCCTCACCGCTCCAGGACCTCCTGGGCATCGAGAACATGGTGTTCGGACTTTTCGCGATGCCGGACCCCTGGGTGCCCGGAGTCGAGTGGGTCGAGAAGGCGGCGAAGCAGGTCCACTTCTTCAGCGGCCTCGCGCTGTTTGCGGTGTTGCTCTTGCATGTCGCGGCAGCTCTCAAGCACCACTTCATCAATCGCGACGATATCCTGAAACGGATGACCTACGGCCGCTGAGGCGCTACCTGCCCTCGCCGAATTTGTTCGCGACAAGCGCGGAGAGGGCTTCCATCGCCTCGTTCTCCTGTGCGCCGGTCGCCTCAATCTCCATCTCCGTCCCCGGACCGGCAGCGAGCATGAGAAGGCCGAGCAGAGAATCGCCCGGTACGGTCTCCCCGTTCACGGTCACTTGCACCTTGGCGTCGAACTCCGCGACCATCGAGACGAATTTCGCAGATGCCCGGGCGTGAAGACCCCGTTCGTTGACAATCTGGACGGTGCTGATCACGGGCGCCTATTGCGCGGCGACGGGAACCGGGGGGCGGGTGTCAATGCAGCGCTTGCCTGCGCGCACCGCCTGCTCCACCGCCGCCTTGCGCCCCGCCCCGCGGGAGCGGAACAGCTGAACGAGAAGCGGCATGTTGACCCCATAGACGAGGTCCATATTACCGTCCTCGCAGGCCCGGCAGGCAAGGTTTGACGGGGTCGAGCCGAACAAGTCTGTGGCGAGCACCGTGCCCTCGCCCGTGTCGACGGCGCGGGCCGCCGCGCGGATCTCGTCATACTTGTCGTCAAGACCGTCCTCGGCACCGATCTGGATGGTTTGCACCTGATCCTGAGGCCCGAGCAGATGCTCGACCGCGGACAGGTATTCCTGCCCCAGCCCGCCATGTGCGACTATTACAATACCGATCAAAGCGGTATCAGCCTCTCTGTCTTCGCCAGCGCGGATCTGCCGCCGCGTTCTAGCTCCCGGTGTCGAATAGACACCCGCCAGCCTTGCTCCGCAAGCCGTTTTGCAATGGTCTGCACCATATAGACCGAGCGGTGTCGCCCGCCAGTACAGCCCAGGCCCAGACTGAAATAGGCCTTTCCCTCCTCGCGATAGGCGGGCAGCAGGAACTCAACCAGACCGACGAGTTTATCGTGAAATTGGCTGTAGCGCGGGTCCTGCCGGATGTAGTCGCCGACCGCTCCGTCGCGGCCATCGAGGGGGCGCAGATCCGCGTCCCAATGCGGATTTCGCAGAAATCGGCAGTCCACCACCATGTCGAGCCCGCTTGGCGTGCCGCGTTTATAGGAAAACGATTCGATACTGACGGAGAGGCCGGTGCTCCCTTCGGGCCCGAACCAGTACGCGATCTGCGCTTTCAGATCGTGCGGAGACAGGTCAGACGTGTCGATCAGGACATCCGCACCGACCCGAAGCGGCAGCAGTAAATCGCTTTCCTGCGCGATCCCATCCTCGGGCGTGATGTCGTGGGCAAGGGGATGTTTCCGCCGGGTTTCTGAAAAGCGCCGCAGCAGCACTTCCGGCGCACAATCGAGAAACAGGAGGCTGGGATGGATGTCCGCCTGCTCATCCATCCAGTCGCGCACCTGCTGCAGGGACTTGGCGGAGAACCCCCGGGTGCGGACGTCCACGCCGATCGCGAGCGGTCGGTCGGTCGGGCCGCTGCTCAGAAGCGGCTTCATCAGCGCGAGCGGCAGGTTGTCGATCACCTCGTAGCCGAGATCCTCCAGCGCGCGGATCGACGTCGTGCGCCCCGCCCCAGATGGACCCGTTACAAGCACGACATCCCTTTGCACATAGGGAAGGGTGTCGGGCTGATCGGTCATAGTGCGGCTCATCGCTCCGAGGTGAAACTGTCTGGCAGCGTAGCGTTTCGGAGCAGTATGGCCAGCACGGGCGCAAGATCCGGCACATTCTGTCCGGAAATCAGGGGCAAAGTGTGGCCCAGGTGCGTCCACCATCTGGGCTCCGGCATGCGTGCATCGGGTGCCTGGTCCAGGGAGGCGACGCAGTGCAGCACGCCGTCTGCGCAGGGAATGCTCGACAGGATGCCGACACCGCGGGCCTCTACCCGACCCGCGAGAGGTGCCGGTGCCCGGGCGACAAGGCCCTTTTCCTCCACGGCAAGCTCCACGCGGTCATCAGCGACGAGGGTGCCTCCGAGCGCGATGAGCGACAGTGTCAGGCTGGATTTGCCGGCGCCGGATGCGCCGAGGATCAGAACGGCGCGGCTGTCGAACGCGACACAGCTTGCGTGCAGCGTCTCTCCACTCACCCCGGAAGCTCGACGATGAACCGGGCGCCGAGACGCGGCCCCTCGGTCTCACCGTCCGGCCGGATGTTCTCCGCCCAGATCGCCCCGCTGTGGGCGTCCACGATCTGCTGGGAGATCGCGAGGCCGAGGCCGGAGTTGTTGCCGAAATCCTGACCCGGACGTTCAGAGTAGAACCGCTTGAAGACATCGCCGAGATTGTCGTCCGGGATGCCCGGCCCGTTGTCATCGACGCGCACCCGGACCGTGTCCTCGTTCTTCCGTTCGATGAAGACAGACACCTCGCCGCCACCCTCCTCCGGCATGAAGGAGATGGCGTTGGTGATCAGGTTGACGAAGACCTGCGCAAGCCGTCCCTCGAGCCCGAGGAGCTGTACCGGTGCGGGCGCGTACCGGGCCGTCAGCACGCCCTTCCGCTTTTCCGCACCTTCGGTGTTGTACTCGATGATGTTGTCGAGAAGCTGCGTGAGGTCGAAGGGCTCCATCTCCTCCTTGACCATCTGTGCATCGAGGCGGGAGGCGTTGGAGATGTCCGTCACAAGTCTGTCGAGCCGGGTGACATCGGACCGCATCACATCCAGCAGCATCTCCCGATCTTCATCAGAGCGGGCGTACTGCATCGTCTCCATCGCCGAGCGGAGCGACGTGAGCGGGTTCTTGATCTCGTGGGCAACGTCGGCAGCGAAGGCCTCGTTCGCCTCGATCCGGTCGAAGAGCGCGCCGGTCATGGCGCGCATGGCGGTGGAAAGCTCTCCGATCTCGTCCGGGCGGCTGGTCAGATCGGGGATCTTGATCCTCTCCGGGTTCATCTTGCCAGACCCGGACGCCCCTCCCTTCTCCGCCGCATCCGCGAGTAGACGCAGCGGGCGGGCGATCGTGTTGGCCAGTGTGATCGAAAGCGCGACGGAGCTGATGAGCGCGAGCAGGAACACCAGGAGGATCTCCAGCCGCTGGCCGCTCACGATCGCATCGATGTCCCCGCCCCGGGTGGAGACGAGCACCGCCCCGACGGTCTGATCGTCCGATCCCACGGGAAGGGAGATCGTCAGTATCGTCTCCCCCGCCCGGTTGCGGGAGACGATGCGGAAGGCCTGACCCTGCAGCGCGTCGGCCACGTAGGCCTTCGCCGTGGCCTGGTCGATCCCCATGCCCGACCCGGCACGGGGGGTGACGACGTCCTGGATCCGCCGGAGAACTTCCCCGAACATTCCGTTGGCCTCGCCCGCCTCCGGCAGACCGCGGGGCTCCATCCCGAGGAGCTGGTCCGTGTCCGCAAGCTGCACGCCGTCGGCATTGAACACCTCAATGCGTGCACCGGTCGGGCGGGCAAGGATCGACATGACATCCTGCACACGCTCCGGGCTCAGCCGGAACTCGGGCTCCAGATCCACCGCGAGCTCAGCCACGGACCGGGACACCATCTCCGCCTCCGTGATCAGAGACGTCTCCCGCTGGGAGATCAGGTTGTCCTCGAACTGGTTGAGAAACAGCACACCCACCATGAGCAGGCCCATGGCCAGCAGGTTGAACGTGAAAATCTTGCGCGCGATCGGGGACTGTCGGCTCAGCCGGCGCTTGGAGATCTGGTGGTCCTGGGACGGCAGGACGACGGTAATGCCGCCCGCATCCTCGAACAGCGGTTCCTTGCGTCTGCGCCGGGTCTCTGCATCGGGGCCGGCGGTGGTCACGTCCGCCGGGTCAGACACGCTCACACCTCGGTGTAACGGTAGCCGACGCCGTAGAGCGTTTCGATGGATTTGAAGTCATCATCGATGCGCTTAAACTTCTTGCGCACCCGCTTGATGTGACTGTCGATGGTCCGGTCATCCACATAAACCTGATCGTCATAGGCGGCGTCCATGAGCTGATCCCGGTTCTTAACGAAACCGGGCCGCTGGGCCAGCGCCTGCAGAATGAGGAACTCAGTGACGGTTAGCGAAACATTGTGGCCGTCCCATGTCACGGTGTGACGCTGGCTGTCCATCGTGAGCTTCCCTCGCGTCATCACCGCGTCGGGATCCGCCTCCGCGGAGGCAGGTGCGCGCCGGGCTTCCCAACGGCGCAGGACGGAGCGGATGCGCTCCACCAGCAGACGCTGGGAGAAGGGTTTGCGGATGTAGTCGTCCGCGCCCATCTTCAGGCCCAGAACCTCGTCGATCTCCTCATCCTTGGAGGTGAGGAAGATCACCGGCAGGTCGGTCTTCTGCCGCAACCTGCGCAGAAGCTCCATCCCGTCCATCCGGGGCATCTTGATGTCGAGCACCGCCAGATCGACCGGTGCAGACCCGAGTGCCTGCAGGGCGGAGGCGCCATCGGTGTAGGTGGTGACGTCAAATCCTTCCGCTTCCAACGTCATCCGAACGGACGTCAGAATGTTCCGGTCGTCATCAACGAGCGCTATCTTTGGCATGCCTGTTCGCCCCACATTCGTAGACTTTTGCGGACCTTAGCTCGTGCTGCGGTTGCGGCGCAAGCTCTTGCGCGCCGGCAGGTAGGGCATGTCCACTGCATTGCAACAGAATGTCGTTGCACACGACAACGTATACGCAAAATTCTGCGTAACAAAATTAGCAAATTGAGCCTCACTCTTGCCAAAAACTGCGCGGATATGACCCGGGTTCACATTGTGGACTCAGTATCGCTTCGTGTTATGAAGCAATCCTCACCGTCGGGTCGCATCCGACCTGCCCCGTGCAGTCCGGTCCAAGCGACGTTGGCCCATCGCCGCGATCCGATATGGTTGAAGCACGGGACAGGCGCCACGCCTCCTCTGTCCCTTCGTGTAGGAGTTCAGTCCAAGATGGAGACTGGAACAGTCAATCCGGCGTTCAAACTCGAAGATTCCGGCATCAGCGGCGTTGCAAAGGCGCACTACAACCTGCAAGAGCCCGCGCTCATCCAGGCAGCGCTCGAGCGGAGTGAGGGAAACCTCGGCAATGGCGGCACGTTCCTCGTGTCCACCGGCAAGCACACCGGCCGCTCCCCCAAGGACAAGTTTGTCGTGCAGGAGCCCTCGGTTCTCGACAGCATCTGGTGGGACAACAATGCGCCCATGACGCCTGAGGCC
This sequence comes from Pseudomonadota bacterium, assembly GCA_038532435.1. GTDB lineage: Bacteria > Pseudomonadota > Alphaproteobacteria > Rhodobacterales > Rhodobacteraceae > JBCBAP01. The sequence continues at coordinate 44,304 of JBCBAP010000013.1, forward strand.
TTTGACGCGCTCCACACCGACATGCTCGCCCACATGGAGGGCGGAGAGTACTTCGTCCAGGATCTGTTCGGCGGGGCGGATCCCGCCTACCGTCTGAATGTACGGCTGGTGACAGAGCTTGCGTGGCACAATCTCTTCATCCGTCACCTGCTGCGCCGACCGGACGTGAGCGAGCTTGAGACGTTCATGCCCGAATTCACGGTCATCAACTGCCCGTCCTTCCAGGCTGATCCCGAAAAGCACGGCTGCCGGTCCGAGACGGTGATCGCGATCTCCTTCGAGCGGAAGCTGATCCTGATCGGTGGAACATCGTATGCGGGCGAAAACAAGAAATCCGTCTTCTCCATCCTAAACTACCTCCTGCCCGAAAAGGGCGTGATGCCGATGCACTGCTCCGCCAACCACGGCAAGGGCGACCCGCACGACGTTGCAGTCTTCTTCGGCCTGTCGGGCACCGGCAAGACCACGCTCTCCGCGGATCCGGAGCGGGTGCTGATCGGCGATGACGAACATGGCTGGTCCGACACCGGCACCTTCAACTTCGAAGGGGGCTGCTACGCAAAAACGATCGACCTGAGCCCGAAGGCGGAGCCGGAAATCTACGCGACCACGACGAAGTTCGGCACGGTCATCGAAAACATGGTGTACGACCCGTACACCAAGGAACTCGACTTCCAGGATGACAGCCTGACCGCCAACATGCGTTGCGCCTATCCGCTGCACTACATCTCGAACGCATCGGAGACCGCGCGCGGCGGCATGCCCAAGAACGTGATCATGCTGACCTGCGACGCCTTTGGCGTGCTGCCGCCGATCGCACGGCTCACCCCGGCACAGGCCATGTACCACTTCCTGAGCGGCTTCACGTCGAAGGTCGCCGGAACCGAAAAGGGCGTGACCGAGCCGCAGCCCACCTTCTCCACCTGCTTCGGTGCCCCATTCATGCCGCGGCGGCCAGAGGTCTATGGAGCACTTCTGCGGGACAAGATCGCGCAGCACGGGGCGACCTGCTGGTTGGTCAACACCGGTTGGACCGGTGGCGCCCACGGCACCGGCTCGCGCATGCCAATCCGGGCGACCCGCGCGCTTCTGACCGCGGCTCTCGACGGCAGCCTCGCGAACGCGACATTCCGGGAGGACGATAATTTCGGGTTCGAGGTTCCGGTAAGCGTGCCGAACGTGTCCGACGTGCTGCTGAACCCGCGCCGCACCTGGGACGACAAGCGCGCCTACGACGTTCAGGCGAAGAAGCTGGTGATGATGTTCGAAGCCAACTTCGCCGCCTACGAGGCCCATGTGGGCGATGACGTGAAAGCGGCAGCGCTCAAGGCTGCCTGATGGACGCGCCCGTCGCGGGCATCGATGGATGCAAAGGGGGCTGGCTCGCTGTGGCGTGCCAGCCCTTTGCATTCGCAGCGGCGGAGGCGGAGATCTTCGAGACGTTTCAGGCGGCCATGGACGCGCTACGCCACGCGCCAGTCGTCATCGTGGACATGCCCATCGGCCTTACGGACGATCCCCGCGCGGGGAGGGGCGTGGACCAGGACATGCGCCGCCTTCTGAATGCGCGGGTGCCGGTGGGCGATCCGAAGGCCGGATCCCGCGTCTTTTCCCCTCCCCCGCGCGGGGCAGTGGACGGCTTCCGCGCCGGTCAGGACTATTGGGCGATCAACGCGGCACTGCCGGAGGGAAAGAGGCTCTCGAAACAGGCCTTCAACATCACGGCCAAGATCGCCGAGGTCGATGACTGGATCGACATGGAGGCGCAGCGGCGCGTGCGGGAAGGGCATCCGGAGCTCGCTTTTGCCGAACTCACGGGGGCGACCCTGCCGCCCAAGAAATCCGCCGATGGTGCGGATGCGCGGGACGGGGCGCTCACCGCGCTCGACTTCGACCTGTCCGCGCTGCGCGCGGATCTTGGTCCCCGCACGGGGCGCTGGCTCGAGGACGATCTCAAGGATGCCGCCGTGCTCGCGTGGGTCGCCTCGCGCTGCAAGACCGGCGACGCGCTGCGCCTGCCGCCAACGGTCGCAACCGATGCCCGCGGTTTGCGGGTCGAGGTGTGGTTCTAGTCTGGCCCCTGTCGGCGCTATGAACGGCTAAGGTCAGGCCGCTTGGTAGCGTTCGAGTTGACCCCGCAGGGACGACTTGGTCGTGACGTAAGGGCGCACTTATGGGCTGGCCGAGTGTGGGCCGCCTATCCCATCAGGCCCCGGCGCAACAGGTTGAGACCCGCGACCGTCAGCACCACCAGCGTGGCCGTTCTGAACGTTGCCTGATCGAGACGCCGCTGCACCGCCATGCCGGCCCACATACCCAGACAGGCCGGCGCGATGAGCATGAGCGACAGCGCTGTCGTGACCGGGTTCATCACTCCGGTAAAACCGTGGATCACCGTGATGACCAGCAGGCCGAGGAGGAAGATCAGCCCCTGGATCCGCACCTGTTCCACCTTCGGCACGTCCCGGGCGATCAGGTACATCACCACCGCGGGGCCGGTCACCGCCGCTAGGCCTCCCGCGATGCCTGCGAGGATCCCGGCCACCAGTTCAGCAGCCCGGGTCGCCGCGAGCTCCGCCGGTGGGCGCCAGCCAAGCAACTGGATCGCCGCGAAGAAGGTGATGCCCACCCCGAGGATCGTCAGCAGAACGATCGGATCGAGGATGCTGACCAGCGGCGCGACGCAGGCCATCACCACCACGATGATCGCGGTCAGCCGACCGAACCGGCGGAGTGATGCTGCAGCCGGTCCTACCCCGTTTCGCAACCCTTGCCAGAGGTTCGTGACGATCGCGGGCAACATCAGCGCCGCCACTGCAACCGGAGCGGGCAGGATCGACCCGATCCCGCTGACCGCGACCATTGGTAGCGCGAAGCCCACGGCCCCCTTTGTGAAGCCCGCCGCGAACATCACAAGTGCGCTCATGGCAACAGCGAAAGCGCCGTAATCCTCGAAAACCGCGTTGAAATCCGGCATTTGGGCCCCTTTGCTCGGAGCATCTCGCACGGGCCGGGCGCCAAACACAACGCTAATAATATTTTGAGAACGCTGCGACACATGACATTTTGTTGCGAGCAAATATTGACCCTGCACAGGCCTGCCGCTAGGTTCGCTCGCAACCGCAGCACCCGATGCTGCGACGCGCCATTTGCCGGAGAGACGAGATGAAAGACACCCTCACCGAGACGCCCGTGATCGCCGATCTTCTCACTTTGACCGCTGCGGTGCTGCCGGATCTGCGGGCAGCGCTCGATGGTGCCGTGGCCACGCTGCGCGACCGGGTCCAGGCGGGGAGCCGCATCTCCGGCGCCGCTCTGGAGGCAGACCAGTATGCCGCCCACGGGCTTGGCTGGGTGGCGACCTATGTCGACAGCCTCGTGCAGCTTCACGGCTGGGCGGAACGGCTCAAAGAGCAAGGCCAGTTCGGAGAGATGGAACAGCTCCTGCTGCAGATCGGTTTCGGCGAGTATCTTGCACAGCTGCGGGGCGGTCTTCCCATGAGCCAGGGCGAGATGATCCGCCCCGCGGACCTCGATCTCGATCCCGCGATCTTCGACATCGAGGCTGCGCGCGTGCTCATCCGCACGGGTAACACGGACGCGGCACGCAAGCGGCTGTGCGAGCTGATCATCGAGCAGGAGGGTGCGACAACCTACGGGCGCACAGGGCTCGATGAGGAGTTCGAGATGGTGCGGGACCAGTTCCGGCGGTTCGCCGTGGATCAGGTGCTGCCCAACGCCCATGAATGGCACCTCAAGGACGACCTGGTGCCCCTGGACGTCATCGACGCGATGGCGGAAATGGGCGTCTTCGGCCTCACGATCCCGGAGGAGCATGGCGGTTTCGGCATGGGCAAGACGGCAATGTGCGTCGTCTCCGAGGAGCTGTCGCGCGGCTATATCGGTGTCGGCTCCCTCGGGACCCGATCCGAGATCGCGGCCGAACTGATCCTGTGCGGCGGGACGGACGCGCAGAAGGCGGAGTATCTGCCGAAACTTGCCTCCGGCGAGATCCTGCCCACCGCGGTCTTCACCGAACCCAACACCGGCTCCGACCTCGGCGCGCTCAAGACCCGCGCGGTTCAGGACGGCGAGGATTGGGTGATCACCGGCAACAAGACCTGGATCACCCACGGTGCTCGCACGGATCTGATGACGGTGCTTGCCCGCACCATCCCGGACACAACCGACTATCGCGGTCTGTCCATGTTCCTCGCACCCAAGACCCGGGGGAACTGCGAAACGCCCTTCCCGGACCCGACCATCGCGGGTGGGGAGATCGAGGTGCTCGGCTACCGCGGGATGAAGGAGTACACGCTCGCGCTCGACGAACATCGCGTGCCCGGGGATGCCCTCCTCGGCGGACGGGAGGGTCAGGGCTTCAAGCAGCTCATGCAGACCTTCGAAAGCGCGCGCATCCAGACCGCCGCACGGGCCATCGGTGTCGCGCAGAACGCGCTGGACATCTCCCTGCGCTACGCGCTCGACCGGGAGACGTTCGGCAAACCGCTCGCGAACTACGCCCGGGTCTATTCGAAGATCGCGATGATGGCGGTGGAGATCATGATCGCCCGCCAGCTCACCTACTTCTCCGCGCGGGAGAAGGATGCGGACCGCCGCTGCGATCTCGAGGCGGGCATGGCGAAGCTTCTCGGTGCGCGCGTCGCCTGGGCCGCGGCGGACAACGGCCTGCAGATCCACGGCGGCAACGGCTTCGCGCTCGAGTACCCGATCTCCCGCCTGCTGTGCGATGCGCGCATCCTCAACATCTTCGAGGGGGCAGCCGAGATCCAGGCGCAGGTCATTGCGCGTCGGGTGCTTGAGACCGCCGGCTGAGATCGCGATCTCCGTCGGAGCCTCCGGCGGGGATATTTCAGGCCAGAAGAAGCATCACCGGCGCGGACCTCACCGGCGCGTTTGTGATCCCGTTCTCCTTGCCCCTGCCATCGCGCCTTGCTAGCGATGGGCAAATTTGGGGAGAGAAACATGCGTTTTGCGGTATTTACGTGCGGACTTGCCGTCCTGGCGGCGTGCGAACCGGCAGCCCTGGTGAAGGCTCCGCCTCCACCGCCGGAGCAGATCGGGGACGTTGACTGGACCCTCGTGGGATTTCGCGGGTCGCGCGTGCCGGACGGATCCTTCATCGCCGACCTCTCGGGCGGGTTCATCGCCGGGGAAGGGCCGTGCAACCGGATCAATGGCAACTATCTTGGTACCGGCGAAGTGTTCCTGGTAGAGACGGTGGTGACCACCAAATCGACGTGTGACGGGTTGACCCTCGAGCAAGACATCATCGAGGCGCTGCTGCTGATCGAGGCAGCCCGGGTCGATAACGGGGTGCTGTTCCTTTTTGACGAGAATGACAGCCCGATCATGAGCTTCCTGCCCTACTATCCCCCGGTGGAGCCGGAGACGGCGGCGAGCTGACGGATCATCGCGGTCGCGGCCGCGTCCCGCGCCTCCGCAAGGCGCGGCGTGCCCAAGGCGGTCGCCAGCCAGTCGCGCAGGAAGAAGCCGGTGAGGCGAAGACCGTCGGCGATGTCCTGATCCGAGGCTGTCGCCTCCTCCCGCAGGAAGCGGGGCAGCGGCAGGAGTTTGTCTGCCCAGGCCCCCGCACCGGCCCGGCTCACAGCCCGGCCCGATCGGGGGGAGACGTAACAGAGATCCTCTCGGCCGCCGGTCGCGGCACAGGTCGAGAGATCGAGCCCGTAGCCAAGCTCCGTCAGCAGGAAGAGTTCCCACCGCACATAGGCAACCATCCAGCCCTCCCCGCCCAGATGGTCTAGAAGCGAGTGGGTCGCCTCGTAGAGGTCCCCAACCGGTTCCCGCTCCGGCATCGCATTCCGGAGGAGTGTGCAGACCGACGTGAGGGCCGCGAGGGCCGCGCGGTCCGACATCAAGGCCGCCGCCCGGCTGCGGACCGGCTCAACGCGGAAGGCGCCGATATGCTCCTCAAGCCGCGCGCGCCATTCGACGGTCAGTTGGGCGCCGGGCTGGAGATGAGGGGTCATCTTCCGGGATGTACCACCGCGCACCACACCTGCGTGGCGGCCGTGGGCGGGGGTGAGCACCTCGACGATCGCGGCGCTCTCCCCGTGGGGGCGGGCGCTCAGGAGGATCGCGTCATCCTTCCATTCGATCATCGCAGCCCGTCTTCGTCGAGGAGGTGTCGGCCCACCTTGTCCTCCACCTCGATGATCCAGAGGTCCGGGTCGGTCGCCCGCTGGCGGGACAGTTCCGCATCGACCTCCCGATCCGCACCGGTCACAAGCTCTGCCCAGACCCGGTTGAACTCAGCATCGTAGCTGCGGTGAAAGGCGCGCGCCCGTCCGTCGAGTGTAGAGAGCTTCACGATCACGGCGCCCGCGGTCGGGTCGCCCTTTGCAGTCAGGAAGGCGGGAATGTCCCGGCTCCGCAACCGCAGCAGGTAGGCCTGCACCCAGAACTCGGCGGTGAGGCGCGGGCCGCTCATGATCCGTCGCGGAAGTCGAGCCCCATCTCGGAATAGCGCTCCGGCTCTTCCAGCCAGTTCGGGCGGACCTTCACCTGAAGGAAGAGATGCGCCTTGCGGCCGAGAAACTCCGAGATCTCCTCCCGGGCGGCGGTCGAGATGGCCTTGATCGTCTCCCCCCGGGGACCGAGGGCGATGCCCTTGTGACCGTCCCGAGCCACGTAGATCATCTGATCGATACGGACGGAGCCGTCTTTGCGCTCCTCCCAGCCTTCGGTTTCCACGGTAAGCTGGTAGGGCAGTTCCTGATGCAGGCGCAGGGTCAGCTTTTCACGGGTGATCTCCGCCGCAATCATGCGCAGCGGCAGGTCCGCGATCTGGTCCTCGGGATAGAGCCACGGACCCGGTGGGACGGTGCCGGCCAGCCATTTGCGCAGATCGTCCACGCCATACCCCTTCTCCGCGGAGATCATGAACGTCTCGACGAAGGCGAAGGCGTCGTTGAGTTCGGCCGTCAGCGCCAGCAGCACATCGCGCTTGACCCGGTCGATCTTGTTGATGGCAAGCGCGATTTTCTGGTCCGGATTGGTCCGCTCCTCCAGCGCATCGAGGATCGCGCGGACGCCGTCCGTGAGCCCGCGATGGGCCTCAATCAGCAGCACGACCACATCCGCATCCGCGGTGCCGGACCAGGCCGCGGCCACCATCGCCCGGTCGAGATGTCGACGCGGGCGGAACAGGCCGGGCGTGTCCACGAAGACGAGCTGCGACTGTCCTTCCATCGCGACACCGCGGATGCGGGCGCGGGTCGTCTGCACCTTGTGCGTCACGATCGAGACCTTGGCGCCGACCATCGCGTTGGTCAGCGTGGACTTGCCCGCATTGGGCTCCCCAATCAGGGCAACGAAACCTGTCCGGGTCTCGGTCATTGGGCTGTCTCCAATTTGGTCAGGATCGCGCGGGCTGCCGCCTGCTGGGCGGTGCGTTTCGCGGAAGCTTCAGCGCGGGCGGTCACGCCATTCTGCAGGGCCGCCTCGATCACGAAGACCGGCGCGTGATCCGGCCCGCTGCGGCTCACTTCGCGATACTCCGGTGGTGGCAGGCCGCGGGCCTGCGCCCATTCCTGCAGGGTCGTCTTGGCGTCCCGGGCATCGTCGGCTGCGGTGCGGACCCGGGGGCCCCAGTGCTTGAGCACCACCTCGCGCGCGCGTTGAAGCCCGCCGTCGAGATAGACTGCTGCGATCACGGCTTCCATGGCATCGCCGAGAAGGGCCGTCTTGCGCCTCCCGCCGGAGATCGCCTCCGACCGGCCGAGGACCAGCGCTTCACCAATGCCGATCTCGGCGGCGATCTTGGCGCAGGTTTCCTTTCGGACGAGGGCGTTGAAACGGGGGGCGATCTGCCCTTCGGTCGCGTCCCGATCCTCCGCCATCAGCGCCTCTGCGATGATCAGACCAAGGACCCTGTCGCCAAGGAACTCGAGGCGCTGGTTGTCCGGGCGTGCCCGCGTGGCGATGGAGGCGTGGGTCAGTGCCTCGGTCAGCAGATCAGACGTCTCGAACACATGGCCCAACGCGGCCTCGAGGGCCGCCGTCGTGCCCCGGGCCGTCAATTGACACCCTTGAAGAAACGGTCAGAGCGCCAGGTCCAGAAGGCAAAGAGCGTGCTTCCCGCGGCAGAGAACATCACCCGGCTTGCCCGGCCGATCAGGTAGTCAGCATGGACGAACCCGACGCCGCCGAGCCTGCGCGGCGCGCGGCTGTCGAGGCTGTTGTCCCGGTTGTCGCCCATGAAAAAGTACTGCCCCTCCGGCACCGTCAGCACCGGCGTGTTGTCGGAGGCAAAGGGCACCGTATCGATGACCGCGTGCGCATGGCCGTTCGGGAAGGTTTCGGTGAACTGCGCCTTCTCGCACCGTCCGCCCGGGGCGACCGGCGCGTTGGAGCAGCGGGCACCCCGCTCGTTGGGTTCGACGAAGATGCCGTCGGGCTCCTGGGGGACCTCTGTGCCGTTCAGGATCACCCGCCCATCGACCATCTGCACCGTGTCGCCGGGCAGCCCCACCAGCCGCTTGATATAGTCCGTGCCGTTGGTCGGATGGCGGAAGACGATGATGTCCCCGCGTTCGGGTTCTGAGAAGAACAGGCGCCCCTCGAACGGGCACATGCTGAACGGGCAGGAATGCTGCGAATAGCCGTAGGCGAACTTGTTCACGAACAGAAAATCGCCAACCAGCAGAGTGGGTTTCATGGATCCCGAGGGGATGTAGAACGGCTGGAACAGCAGCGTGCGGATGAGGCCGGCCAACAGCAGGGCGTAGACTATCGTCTTGAGCGTCTCGACCAGTCCGCCCTCTTCACTCTTCGCCGCCATCACGCAATCCCTGAAAACACCGTTCCGCCGGTTCTCCACCGGGGGACGCCCGGTGTCAACCTCAGGCCGGTGGCGTCGACAGGGGCCGCGCCTCGATCACGACGAAGGCCTGCGCCCAGGGGTGGTCGTCGGTCAGGGTGACATGGATGATCGCCTCGTGCCCCTCCGGCGTCATTTCCCGCAAACGCTCGGCCGCCCAGCCTGTTACGGCCATCACGGGCTGGCCCGTAGGCAGGTTGCTCACGGCCATATCCTTCCACGCGATGCCCATGCGCAGACCGGTCCCCAGCGCCTTGGAACAGGCCTCCTTCGCCGCCCAGCGCTTGGCGTAGGTGCCCGCCACGTCGGCACGGCTGTCGGCCTTGCGCTGCTCCGTCTCGGTGAAGACGCGGTTGCGGAAACGGTCGCCGAACCTCTCCAGCGTGCCCGCGATCCGGTCGATGTTCGCGAGGTCCGTTCCGATGCCGAGGATCATGCGAGCCGTGCTGTCAGGATGCGGAGTGCGGCAAAGCCGAAAAGAAGACCGAACGCCGCCTCGAACCACCGACGCGCCCGACGGTAGAGGATCACCGCCCCCGGGGTGGAAAACAGAAGCGCGTATCCGAAGAACACGATGTTCGAGACCGCGAAGAACGCAAGGAAAGTCGCGACGAGCGTCCGCACATCAGCGCCGGGCGGGACGATAACGGCGAAGACTGCACCCCAGCCGAGGATCGCCTTGGGGTTGGTGAGGTGGATCGCGAGCCCCTTGAGAAACGGCGCCTGCCCCACCGAACTGGCAAACGCGGCGCTGCCCGGGCGCGCGGCACTGCGCAGGGCCCTGATCGCGAGCCAGAGAAGGAAGGCTGCCCCCACGTAGCGGATGATTTCCAGCAGCCACGCGTGGGCAAGCATGAGGGCGCTCATGCCGAGTGCCGCCGCGATCCCCCATGAGCCGGAGCCGACAACGATGCCCGCCGCGACGGCAAGACCCGCGCGCCGCCCATGACCCATGGACGTACCGGCGATGGCAAGCGTCGCGGGCCCGGGGCTCGCACCCCCGATGGCCCATGCAAGGAGCACGAGGGTAAACTCGATGCCGGTCACGCGGCCCCCTCGCCGAACGCCTCGATACGGGCCTCGTCCATCAGAGCGCGCATCCGACGGATGGCACTGTCCAGGCCGGAGAAGATCGCCTCCCCCACCAGGAAGTGGCCGATGTTGAGCTCCATCACCTCCGGACAGGCCGCGATCGGCTTGACCGTCTCGTAGGTGAGACCATGGCCCGCATGCACCTCGAGCCCAAGATCGGCAGCAAACGCAGCCATATCGAGAAGACGTGCAAGCTCCGCATCCCGCTCATCAAACCGTCCGTCCGCATGGGCGTCGCAGTAGGCCCCCGTGTGCAGTTCGATGACAGGTGCGCCGATGCGGTGCGCCGCTTCGATCTGCCGCTGGTCCGCGGCGATGAAGATCGACACGCGGCATCCCGCATCCCGCAACGGGGCGATGAAATGGGCGAGGCGGTTTTCATCCCGTGCGACCTCGAGCCCGCCTTCCGTCGTTCGCTCCTCCCGCCGCTCGGGCACGATGCAAACCGCGTGGGGGCGGTGGCGCAAGGCGATTGCCTGCATCTCGTCGGTCGCTGCCATCTCGAAATTGAGCGGCAGCGTAAGTTGATCCATCAGCGCCTCGATGTCTGTGTCGGTGATGTGGCGCCGGTCTTCTCTCAGATGCGCGGTGATGCCGTCGGCACCCGCGGCCTCCGCCAGCTTGGCCGCGCGCACCGGATCCGGCGTCGCGCCGCCGCGTGCGTTGCGCACGGTTGCCACGTGATCGATATTGACGCCAAGGCGCAGGCGTCCGAGGGGGGATACGGTCATCACGCTCTCCTGACTTTCTGGTCCGGGACGACAAGATAGCGCTCCCGGACCGGGGCGTCAGCCCTCCCCTCCGGCGGTTTTTTGTGTCGGTACAGGCTTTTCGCCGGCTTGCTTGAGGGCCTGGACCCGCATCCGGTCCTGCCGGCGGGCCTGATAGGCCCGCACCACCGGCACCGCAAGACTGTAGACAACGAACGAGGTGAGACAGCCCGGTGCCAGCCCACCGATGAAGTAGGGAACGAAGAGTTCGTGGAAGAACGCGCCCAGCTTGTCCCACGCCGCCGGTCCGAGACCGACAAAACTCTTCATGGTCTGCCAGACCCCGAGGAAAGCCTTCGCAAACGCAAGTGCCACGATCTCGAAATCGACGGAACTCGTCTGCCCGCCGCCAAGCCCGAAGATCCCCCGCCCGATCCACAGGGACAGCGTGGCGATCAGCGGGAAGGTCAGCGGATTTCCGAAAAACGTCCCGATCAGGGAGGCAAGGATGTTGCCCCGGATCAGCCACGCGAGCAGAGCCGCATAGACGAAGTGAAATCCAAACATGGGGCTGAACGAGACAAACACCCCGCACGCAAGGCCGCGCGCCACGCGGTGCGGGCTGTCGGGGAGGCGCCGGAGCCGGTGCACCATGTAGGACGCTGCGCGGCGCCAGCCGGTCTTCGGGTAGATCCCCTGCCGCACCCAGGACAGAAAGGACTGTGGGTCGCGCCGCTTGAATACCATGGTCAGTCGGTGGCGCCGTCCGCATCCCCATCGACTGCACCTTGAGACGCGCCGCGACGGCGCTGCACGTTGGTGACCGCTGAGTCCGCTTCAATCGCCGTGGCGATGCGGGAAAGGTGCTGGATATCGCGGACTTCGATCTCGATCATGATGCTGTAAAAGTCGGGTTTCCGGTCGGCAAAGGTGAGGTTGTTGATGTTGGCGTTGTGCTCCCCAATTAAGGAACAAATACGACCCAGTACACCCGCATCGTTTGCCATCGTGACCAAAAGGTGAGCGGTGTATGACCCAAGCCCTTCACCCACGCCCCATTTCAGATCGACCCAGCGTTCGGGCTGGTCCTCGAATTCCGCAAGTCGGGAGCAATCGATGGAGTGGACCTGCACCCCCTGCCCCTTGAACGTGATGCCGACGATACGCTCCCCGGGCAGGGGCGTGCAGCAGGTGGCCCCCTGCGCGGACTGCCCGGCCGTAAGACCGATGATCCCGTCCGCAACCTCCGGGTCGGTGCGCGCGCCCGCATCCTCCGGTAATAATTCCGGATAGAGGCTGCGGATGATCGTGTCGCCCGATAGCCCCGCCGCCCCAAGCTGGCGCAACAGCTCCGTCTCATCACCGTTGGTGAGAAGTTGCGACGCGGTGCTCAGCGCCTTGTCCGTCGCCTTCTTGCCGACCCGTTCGAACGCAACGCGGGCAAACTCCCGCCCGAGCCTGACCTGGCTCTCCCGCCGCTCCTCCCGCACCGCCCGGCGGATCGCGGCCTTGGCCTTGCCGGTGATGACCTGATCCTCCCAGCTCACCTGCGGCTTCTGGCCCGGTGCAGAGAGAATGACGACGGACTGACCGTTGCGGAGGCGAGAGAAGAGCGGTACCCGCTTTCCATCCACCTTCGCGCCGACACAGGAGTCGCCGAGCCGCGTATGGATCGCATAGGCAAAGTCGAGCGGCGTCGCGCCACGGGGCAGCTTAATCACCTCACCCTTGGGCGTGAAACAGAAGACCTGATCCTGGAACATCTCGAGCTTCACATGCTCAAGGAACTCCCCAGGATCCTCCGCGTTGCTGAGCCCTGTCGAGAGGTCCTGCAGCCAGTGCAGCGGATCCGCGGCGAAGGGGTTTTCGAAGCGGACCCCGTCCCGGTAGGACCAGTGCGCGGCGACACCGGTCTCGTTCACCTGGTGCATCTCAGCCGTGCGGATCTGGATCTCCACCCGCCGCGCCTTCCGACCTGAAACGGTGGTGTGGATCGAACGATACCCGTTCGATTTCGGCTGGCTGATATAGTCCTTGAACCGTCCCGGTACCGCCGCCCAGCGCTGATGTACGGCACCCAGCGCCTTGTAGCAGTCTTCCACTGAATGGGTGATGATGCGAAAGCCGAAGATGTCGGAGAGGCGGTGGAACACCTCGTCCTTCTCCTGCAGCTTGCGCCAGATCGAGTAAGGCTTCTTTTCCCGGCCCGAGACCGTGGCAACGACACCGGCGTTATAAAGCTCCTGCTCGATATCGGCGGTGATCTGCGGAATGATGTCGCCTCGGTCGGCCTTCAGCGTGACGAAGCGGCGGATGATCGAGGATCGGGCGTCCGGGTTCAGAACCTTGAAGGACAGATCCTCCAGCTCGTCGCGCATGTGCTGCATCCCCATGCGTCCGGCAAGCGGCGCATAGATATCCATGGTCTCTTCAGCCTTGATGCGCTGCTTTTCCGGGTTCATGTGCCGGATTGTCCGCATGTTGTGCAGACGGTCAGAGAGCTTGACCAGCAGGACGCGCAGGTCCTTCGATGTCGCGAGCAGAAGCTTGTGGAAATTCTCCGCCTGCTTGGTCTCCTTCGACGAAAGCTGCAGGTTGGTCAGCTTCGTCACACCATTGACCAGATCGGCGATATCCGTGCCGAAGAGGCGGGAGATCTCGAGATAGGTAGAACCCGTATCCTCAACCGTGTCGTGGAGCAGCGCCGTGATGATCGTGGCGTCGTCCAGCTCCTGCTGCGCCAGCATCTCCGCCACGGCAATCGGATGGGTGAAGTAGGGCTCCCCGGACTGGCGCAGCTGACCCGCATGGGCCCGCGCGCCATATTCGTAGGCCTGCCGGATCAGGTCGGAGTTTGAATTCGGATTGTAGGATTTGACGAGCGCGGCAAGTTCATCCGCGCTCAGCGTCAGACCTTCGAGGGAGACGGTGCCTTCTGCTGCGCCGTCCATCCGCTCACATCACTTTTCGCCCTGGGCGTCCATGAGGGCGCGAAGCAGGCTTTCTTCGGTCATGTCGTCGGAGGGCTGATCGGTGGTGTCACCCATGAGCAGCGCCATGGAGTCCTCTTCCGGCTCGTCCACCTCGATCTGACGCTGGTGGCTTTCGATAGAGGCCTCGCGCAGCGTGTCAGCAGTGATCGTCTCGTCCGCGATCTCGCGCAGGGCGACAACCGGGTCCTTATCATTGTCCCGTTCGATGGACAGAGGCGCTCCAGATGCAAGCTCCCGCGCACGGTGCGCGGCCAGCATCACCAGCTCGAACCGGTTCGAGACTTTGTCGACGCAATCTTCAACGGTGACACGTGCCATTTCGGCCTCCAGACAAACCTCTTGACAGAAGAGTTGGACAGATACGCCCTTCCCCCCGGAAACGCAAGGCCGAAGGGCCGCTTTTACGCGGCGATACGCACGACGCTGTCCCTGTCGGGCTCCGACAGATCCGCATGGTGCTCGCGCACTGTCCTGCCGGTCAGCGGATGCCGCCAGTCCGGCGCGACGTCCATCAACGGAACGAGCACGAAGGACCGTTCCGTCATACGCGGATGGGGCAGGACCAACTCGTCGGGGGCGTCGGTACGGGAGGCGAGATCCGGCCCGAGCGCGGCCCAGTGCTGGGCCGTACCGGCGTCCGGCAGCACCATATCGCCAACCGCCAGAAGGTCGAAATCGCAGGCTCTCGGCCCCCACCTTTCCCGCCTCTCACGGCCGAGTTCAGCCTCTATCCTCTGAAGGCTGTACAAGATCTCTTTTGGGGAAACGGATGTTTCGAAAGAGCACGCTCCGTTGACGAATTCGGGGCCGCTTCCAGCCGGGAAGGCGGGCGTGCGGTACAGCGCACTGCAGGCAATCGGGCGAAATCCTGACTGCTCTAAAAGTGTCAATCCGGCCTTCAAAGTGTCCTCGGCACTGCCTAAATGAGACGGCAAGTTGGCACCAAAAGAGACCAATGCTCGTTGTGAATTCGAAAGCGTTTTCGGATTAAATGGGTCTGGGCAAGCCCGATTGTTTTCCATATTGTCCGCTCCAGCCGGCGCAAACGACCGGTTATTTCGTACAGGTTGTGCGATCTCACACAATAAGTGGAGAATGATGTGTTTTACAGGGACGAGCGCCTCGCGCTCTTCATCGACGGGTCCAATCTCTACGCAGCCGCAAAGGCTCTGGGATTTGACATTGATTACAAGCTGTTGCGCGCGGAGTTCATGCGACGCGGCAAACTTCTGAGAGCCTTCTACTACACCGCCCTGATCGAGAACGAAGAATACTCCCCCATCCGCCCACTCGTGGACTGGTTGAACTACAACGGCTTCACCATGGTGACGAAGCCCGCCAAGGAATTCACCGATTCGATGGGCCGCCGCAAGGTGAAGGGAAACATGGATATCGAACTCGCGGTAGACGCGATGGAGATGGCCAGCCACATCGATCACATGGTGCTCTTCAGCGGCGACGGAGACTTCCGTCCTCTGGTCGAAGGAGTGCAGCGGAAAGGGGTCCGCGTTTCGGTGGTTTCAACGATTCGCTCGTCCCCTCCGATGATCGCGGACGACCTGCGGCGGCAGGCGGACAACTTCATCGAACTGGAAGAACTGAAGGACATCATCGGTCGTCCCCCGCGGCCCGGTTCGGACGACGGCCCGGCCTCCGACTGACGGGAGGGTCCAGGATCGCGCGGCGTGCTTCCCTCGCCTGACCCGCTTCGCTATAAGCAGGGCAAGCAGAGCGGAGCGCACAATGACCCCTGACCTGACCCTTTATCTCGCCGCGCCGCGCGGGTTCTGCGCAGGCGTGGACCGGGCGATCAAGATCGTCGAGATGGCGCTGGAGAAATACGGCGCACCGGTCTACGTCCGCCACGAGATCGTCCACAACAAGTATGTGGTCGACGGTTTGCGGGAGAAGGGAGCGGTTTTCGTCGACGAGCTTGGCGAATGCCCCACAGACCGCCCCGTCATCTTCTCCGCCCACGGTGTGCCGAAGTCGGTCCCGGCGGAGGCTGCGGCGCGGGAGATGCTCTACGTCGACGCGACATGCCCGCTCGTCTCCAAGGTTCATATCGAGGCGGAGCGTCATCACGCCAACGGGCTCCAGATGGTGATGATCGGCCATGCGGGTCATCCGGAGACTGTGGGAACTATGGGTCAACTGCCCGAAGGTGAAGTGTTGCTTGTTGAAACACCCGCTGACGTGGCGAGCCTCGCACCACGAAACCCGGAGAAGCTTGCCTTCATCACCCAGACCACGCTCTCTGTCGATGATACGGCGGAGGTCGTCGAGGCCTTGCAGTCCCGCTTTCCCGCCATCGTCGGTCCTCACAAAGAAGATATCTGCTACGCCACGACCAACCGGCAGGAAGCGGTCAAGGCGGTGGCCCCCAAGATCGATGCCCTCCTGGTCATCGGGGCCCCCAACTCCTCCAACTCCAAACGCCTTGTTGAGGTGGGATCCAAGGCGGGCTGCGCTTACTCCCAGCTCGTCCAGCGTGCGGCGGACATCGACTGGCGGAGCCTCGAGGGCATCCGCAGCGTTGGCATCACCGCGGGCGCCTCCGCCCCGGAAGTGTTGGTGAACGAGGTGATCGACGCCTTCCGCGCCCGGTTCAACGTGACCGTAGAGATCGTGGAGACGGCTCAGGAGAACGTAGAATTCAAGGTTCCCCGCGTGCTGCGCGAAACCGCCGCCTGACCGCACATGCATCGCGTCCCCCTGCCCGCGCTGGTGCTCGGCTTTTCGGGCCTCATCCCCTTTGTGATCGGCGCATTGATGACGCTTGTCCCTGCTGGGACGATACCGCTCTTCGGCCTGTTTCCGTCGACGCCGGAGGGGGGCGTAGCGCTGCTCGAGCGTTACGGGACGATCATCCTCGCCTTCATGGCGGGGTGCCTGTGGGGGTTTGCCTCCCGTCATGGGCGCAAACCGTCCTGGATCGAGCTTGCCCTGACCGTGGTGGTGCCGGTCGCGGTGTTCCTTCTGCTTGGCGATGATCCGGGGCGGAACTGCTCGCTTCTCGCCTTCGCCTTCGCGCTCCTGCTCGGCCTCGACGCGTGGTTCGCGCGGCAGGTGATCGTCGTCTACTGGTGGATGCATCTGCGGATCCCGCTCACGATCGTCGTGACGCTCTGCCTTTTCATCGGAGCCTCCGCGTGACCGACCGTAAGACAATCGATGTCTACGACGCCCGGGCAGCCGACTATGCGGCGCGGTTTGGCGCGCCGCGTCCCGATCCCCGGCTCGACGCGTTCATCGCCGCACTGCCGGCGGGCGGGCACGTGCTCGACCTGGGCTGCGGCCCGGGAAAGGC
Source organism: Pseudomonadota bacterium (assembly GCA_038532435.1). GTDB lineage: Bacteria > Pseudomonadota > Alphaproteobacteria > Rhodobacterales > Rhodobacteraceae > JBCBAP01. The sequence continues at coordinate 61,272 of JBCBAP010000013.1, forward strand.
AGCGGCGGTCATGGTCGCGGCGGGCCTGCAGGTCACGGCCCTCGACGCATCAGCGGAGATGGCGCGGCTCGCCCGTGAACAGCACGGTATCGAGGTCACGGTCGCGGGTTTCGATGCAATCGAGGGGGAAGCCCTCTTCGACGGGGTCTGGGCGAGCTTCAGCCTCCTCCACGCGGAACGGGAGGACATGCCCCGCCACCTCGCTGCCCTGCACCGGGCGCTGAAACCTGGCGGGCGGCTGATGCTGGGCCTGAAGCGCGGCGCGGGCACCCACAGGGACGGGATCGGACGGCGATATACGTTCTATGAGACCGAGGACCTCGCCCCCCTGCTCGCAACCGCCGGGTTCACCGTGACAGAGACGGAGCTCGGCGAGGAGGCGGGCCTCGACGGCACCGTCTCCCCCTGGATCATCACCCACGCCCATGCCTGAGCTCTTCGCCTTCACCGACGGTGCCTGCTCCGGCAATCCCGGCCCGGGAGGCTGGGGCGTCCTGTTGCAGGCCCGCGCCGGCGCGGCAGTCGTCAAGGAACGCGAGCTTTCGGGTGGCGCGCCCGACACGACCAACAACCGCATGGAACTGATGGCCGCGATCACCGCGCTTGAGACGCTTGAACGCCCGAGCAAGGTGACCATCATCACCGACTCGACCTACGTGAAAGACGGCCTGACCAAGTGGATCCACGGATGGAAGCGGAACGGCTGGCGCACCGCCTCGAAGAAGCCGGTCAAGAACGCGGAACTCTGGCAGCGCCTCGATGCCGCCCAAGACCGCCACGAGGTGCACTGGCAGTGGGTCAAGGGGCACGCCGGCCACCCGGAAAACGAACGCGCCGACGAACTCGCCCGATCTGGAATGGCCCCGTTCAAGCCGTAGAGCCTGCGCGAACGGCATGGCCTCAATGCGGACTTTGCTGCCTTTCGCTGCAGCTGTACCAATAGCTGCTTACAGATTAGAGGTTGCAGTCCTTAAAAGCGGATTTCGTCGTATAGTTCAGTCAATTTTGTAGCGCCGGGAAGGGCACCGGCCGGCAACGGTAGATTGGTTACTGTGAACAGATTGAGAATATCCTCCCTGTCCATGAACATGATTTGACTTCTTTTGGAGGCATCTAGCTTTTGGCCAAGCCAGTTCTTAGCTTGTTTCGTAATTTCGCCACCAGCAACGATGAATGCGTGATCAACGAGTGCTTTCTTATTTGTCTCAGGATCAAAAATTTCGTGGCCCAACATCATCAAAACCTGCTGATATATCTCAGAGATGTTTCTGTTGCTGCCTTTGGTCATTCCTGCCGCGTCGAGTTTCCCTTTCTTAGCTTGGATCCCGAAGTAAAGGACGTGCTGCGTCGGAAGGATGTATCGCATCCAAATGTCTTTGCCATACTCTAAAGCCTTGTCCTTGTGCCCCGCTGCTTGAATGCGGTGAAAACCCAACTGCCGGAATAGCGGTAGTAGCACATCCTCTATCAGTGCGTCTTCCGAACACTTATCGAGATATTCGCTCAGAGCATCACGCCGTTGCAGTTCTATCGGTGTGAATGGCCGATGGGGGTTCGCTGCTTGGGAGATTGTCTTTGTGTCAATGTGCCTGATGTAGAGAAGGTCATCTTCTCCATAGTAGGCTTCGAAAGCTTCGCGCGAGAGGGGCTTGTTAATGTGCTCGAGCGCTAGGCTGCGATCAGGGTCATCTTCGTCAGCGTCAGCCTTGTGCATAAGAACACGAAAAACATGCACAAATCGCTCCGGTAGAACGTATGGTCCCGATGATGGTTCAGCCAATAGTTCAGTAAGTACATCGAATGTCCAAGCCCAGCGTGTCGAGCCATCGTGTGCATAGTCCATGTCGCATTCTTCGAAGAACCGCGTGATATTGCTGCCTGAGCGATATGGGAAGTACGGCGGATCGCCGTTTACGGATTCAGCTAAAATTCGCAAGTTCCTATCTCTGAATTTCACACGTAGCCTTGTTTAAGCTGGCACATCGCGTTGGATACGGCAAATTGACGTTCATGCAATTCGTAGCATTTGTCAAAGTGGGCTCAAGGCCCCAGCCGCTAAAAACAGCCGCTAGCGCTACTTGCGTCGACGGTAGTGGGTGGGGACGATGACGAGGGCGCCGACGGAAGCGATGATCGCGTTCAGACCCGGGGAGCCAAAGCTGATCCGGAACATCACCGTGATCATGAAGAAAAAGACGGCGCCGCCGATGCAGATGATCATCGAGGGCAGGATGCCGTTGCGGGTGAAGCCCGCGCGTTCTGAGACGTAGCCAACAACGCCCGCAATCACGATCGCACCGAAGAATGCGAAGAAGCCCATCTCAATTCTCCCCTAGCCGTGCGCCCGCGGGCAGCGGTGTGCCGCGCTGGAACGTTTCCGCATCCTGCACGCCCTTGCCCGCCCGTTGAAGGGCCAAAATCTCGACCGCGCCATCGCCGCACCCCACCCGGAGCGGATCCAGTGCCACGTCACCCGGCGGCAGGGAGCCTTTTGCGATGCGGGAGGCGAGCAGCTTCAGGCGCGCACCCTCATGGACCGTCCAGGCCCCCGGGAACGGGCTGAGGCCGCGGATCTGCCGGTCGATCTCGATGGCTGGACGGGTCCAGTCGAGTGCTGCCTCGGCCTTGTCGATCTTGTGGGCGTAGGTCACGCCCTCCACCGGTTGTGGCTCCGGCGTCAGTTCACCATAGCTGTCCAGTGCCTCGACGATCAGACGGGCGCCGAGCGCGGAGAGCCGATCATGGAGGGCACCGGTGGTCTCTTCAGGCTCGATCCTGATCGCCTCGCGGAGCAGCACCGGACCGGTGTCGAGCCCCGCCTCCATCTGCATGATGCACACGCCGGTTTCCGTATCCCCGGCCATGATCGCCCGGTGGATCGGCGCTGCCCCCCGCCAGCGCGGCAGGAGCGAGGCGTGAATGTTGAGGCACCCGTGCCGTGGCGCGTCCAACACCGCCTGCGGCAGGATGAGCCCGTAGGCGACCACCACCGCGATGTCTGCGGCGTGGCTGGCGAACATATCTTTCGCGCCGGGATCGCGGAACCGTTCGGGATGGTGAACGGGCAGCCCCAGTGCCTCGGCCCGTTCATGCACGGGGCTCGGCCGCAGCTTTTTGCCCCGGCCCGCCGGACGAGGGGGCTGGGTGTAGACGGCCACAATCTCATGCCGCGTGGCCACGGCCTCAAGCGCGGGCACGGAGAAATCCGGCGTTCCCATGAAGACGACGCGCATCAGCCCGCCCTCTTCATCCGCTTGAGGTGCTTGGACAGGAGCATCTTCCGCTTCACCGGGCCAAGCCGGTCGACGAAGAGCTTACCCTCGAGGTGATCGATCTGATGCTGGACGGACGTGGCCCAGAGACCGACGAAATCCCGCTCCTCTATATCACCAGCCGCATTGAGAAACCGGACGGTGACCGCCCGCGGGCGAGAGACCTTGGCCGAGAGGCCGGGGATGTTCGGGGAGGCTTCCTCATGGTCGCGCATCACTTCGGAGGCGTGCAGGATCTCCGGATTGGCAAGGCGGACAGGGTCGTTCGACCGGGCGGAGCAGTCGACCACGGCAACCCGCAGACCGACGCCGATCTGGGGCGCGGCGAGCCCGACACCGGGCATCGCGTACATCGTGTCGAGCATGTCAGCCCAGAGCATCCGAACCGCCTCATCCACATCCTCCACGGGCAGCGCAGGGGTGGAAAGCCGTGCGTCCGGATAGAGCACGAAGGGTCGGACGGCCATCAGGCCCGGGCTTTCTTCAGCTTCTTCATCTTCTGGGTGATCATCGCCCGTTTCACCGCGCCGAGATAGTCGATGAAGAGCTTGCCATCGAGGTGGTCGAGTTCGTGCTGCGCGCAGGTCGCCCAGAGGTCCGTGAAGTGCGCTTCCTGAGCGCCACCATCAAGGTCCTGCCAGCGCATCTTGACCTCGGAGGGGCGGGAGACGTCCGCGTAGCTGTCCGGGATGGACAGGCAGCCCTCCTCGTAGGTGCTGACCTCCTCGGAGCTCCAGGTGATCTCCGGATTGACGAGTATCATCGGCTGCGGTTCCTCCTCGTCGGTCTTCGAACAATCCATGACGAAGATCCGCTTGAGGACGCCCACCTGCGGTGCGGCAAGCCCGATGCCCGGCGCATCGTACATCGTCTCCAGCATATCGTCCGCAAGCGCCCGAAGCTGAGGCGTGAACGCGGTGACGGGTTCCGCCTTCTTTTTCAGACGCGGATCGGGATGGATCAGGATGGGACGCAGGCTCATGCACCGTGATGTATGACAAGCAGCGGGGACAGGCAAGCGCGCCCGGATCAGTCGGGCGGCGGCTCGAGTGAAGGCCAGTCCTGCGTGATTTGAGGCTGTACGGGCCGGTCGAGATAGGTGGAAAGCACTACGAAACTTTTCGTGCCCCGAACGCCCGGAAGGATGTAGAGCTGCGACAGGAAACGCTCGAGCGCCTCCGCATCCGCAGTGCGCACCTTGATGATGACACAGGTGTCCCCGGCCACGGAGTGGATCTCCTCCACCTCCGGATACGCCGCGAGCCGCATCATCCGCTGGCTCTTCCCCCAGCCTTCCGCGTCCACGTGAACGAAGGCGAGGAACCGCTTGCCGACGGAGGGGCCGTCGACCCGGGCGGCAATCCGCTCGATCACTCCAGCCCCCCGCATGCGCCGCACCCGGTCGTGGACCGCGGGGGCGGAGAGGCCAACAACCTGCCCCACATCGGCATAGCTGCGCCGCGCATCCTCCACGAGCGCGCCTAAGATCCTTCGGTCTATGTCATCGAGAACGCGGGTCGGCTTGCCATTTGACCGAACATTTTCTGTTTCTTGCGCCATATCTCAACTCCGATCTCGGCTGATCTGCTGATTCACCGTAACTCATTCGGAGCAACAGGAGGAACGCCATGAAACAGCGGATCATCAACCCTTCGGACGGCATCTTCGCCACCACCCCCGACTACGTTCACGCGCTCGAAGTGAGCAGTGCCACACGGCAGCTCTTCGTCAGCGGCACGGTGGGGGTGGCGGCGGATGGTAGTGTGCCCGGAACGCTTGAGGCGCAGCTTGATCTCATCTGGGCCAACATCGCCCGGATCCTGCGGGAGGCGGACATGACCGTCGCCAATATCGTGCGGGTCACAAGCTACCTCACCGACCGCGCGCAGATCGAGGCGAACCAGGACGCCCGGGTTCGGGCGCTCGCCGGGCGGGTTGTTCCGACGACTGCCATCGTCGTGCAGACGCTGTTCGATGAATGGCTCGTGGAGGTCGAGGTCGTCGCAATGGCCTGAGGGGTACAATTTCACGCTTGCCGCGGTCCCGCGAGCCGTTAGCTTTCAGGCAACGGAACAAGGGATGTGACATGAGCTTTGACTTCGATGAGGTGATCGACCGGCGGAACACCCACTCCGTCAAGTGGGACGCGTGCGAAGCGCTCTATGGCGTCTCCCCCGATGACGGGATTTCCATGTGGGTGGCCGACATGGACTTCCGCCCGCCGGAGGCCGTCAGCCGGACCCTCGCCGAGGCAATCGATCACGGTGTGCACGGGTACTACGGCAATGACGGCCCCTACAAAGCGGCAATCACCGCCTGGATGAAGCGTCGGCACGGGTGGGATGTGGATCCGGCGTGGGTGGCCACCACCCACGGACTGGTCGCGGCAGTCGGTCTCTGCCTGCAGGCCTTCAGCGCGCCCGGCGACGGCATCATCCTGTTCACACCGGTCTATCATGCATTCGCAAAGATGATTAATGCCAACGACCGCACGATCGTCGAGAGCCTGCTCGTCAATGATGATGGGCGCTATCGCATGGATCTGGAGGGGCTCGCCAGCCAGCTTACCGGATCCGAACGGATGGTGATCCTCTGCTCCCCGCACAATCCGGGAGGGCGCGTCTGGACAGAGGATGAACTGCGGGAGCTGGGGGCATTCTGCGTGAAGAACGACCTCGTGCTCGTGAGCGATGAAGTTCACCACGACCTCACTTTCCCGGGTCAGACCCACCATGTGGCCGCGAAACTGATGCCGGAGCTTGCGGATCGGCTCGTCACGCTTACCGCCGCGTCGAAGACGTTCAACCTCGCGGGCGGTATGACCGGTAACGCGATCATCGCCGACCCGGACATGCGGGCCAGGTTTGCGAAGGTTCACTTGGCAGCCGGCGCGTCACCCAACCGGTTTGGCATGCTGATGACCGAAGCTGCCTATGCCGAGGGGGACGGCTGGCTCGACGAGCTGATCGCCTATCTGGATGGGAACCGGAGGCTGTTCGACGCTGGCGTGAACGCGATCCCGGGCCTCGCGTCCATGAACCTCGAGGCGACATATCTCGCGTGGGTGGATTTCTCGGGAACGGGCATGGACCGGGCCGAGTTCACGCGCCGGGTCCAGTCCGACGCGCAGATCGCCGCCAATCACGGGCCCACTTTCGGGTCGGGCGGAGAGAGCTTCCTGAGGTTCAACCTCGCTACCCGCCGGGCGTTGGTGGAACGGGCTGTGGAGCGGCTGCAGGCGGCGTTTGCCGATCTGCAGTAGACGCGCGAGACAACGTCAGAGCACGTGGTCGCCGAAGTTGCGTCGCGTGTCGTGCCATACCGCGTGCAGATGCTGGGGCTGATTGGTGAGCGTCGCGAACTCTATCAGCATGTCCGCACCGGTCAAACGATAGTAGATCGCGCGGTCGAGGTCCGCCCCGGCCCAGGCAAACCGAATGCTCGCCATGTCTTGCTCTGCCAACCTTGCCGCCTGCGCGTCAGCGAGCGGGGGTGGCAGGGTCTCGGTCGTGTAGACCTCGATGAGCCGGACCGCCATGTCGTACTGCGCGCTTCCCAGATCGCCCAGCGGGACGCCCGCACCTTCTCCGGCCAGTTCACCGGCGCTGACCCGGGTTGACCTGATGTTGCCCAGCGGACGGGAGGACATGAGCGCCGCGCGCTGCTGCGCCCCGGCAAGGTCCGCATAGAGCCGGCGGCCCAGCGCCTCCTCCTCCTTCAGCACCACCAGCCCCTCGTAGGGGCCGGAGGGGACGGTGTTGGGTTCCGACGAGAAGGAGCTCGGCGTCGTCGACACAATCTCATCATTCACGAGCGTAAAGGTCAGGGACAGGTGATGCCCCTCCTACCGCCAGGACCAGGCGCCGTCGGCCACGGGCGTTCCGTAGATCTGCACGGAGAACCGCTCCCGGTTGCGATCCGGGGAGCCCTTGCCCCACTCATCCCGCAGGATGTCCTGCTGCAGCATGATGTTCATCGCCTTCTCCAGGCCCAATGTGCTGGTCCCGGTTGCGAGCAGATCCAACGCGAGATCCTTTTGCGCAGGCGTCATCTCCTCAAGCGGCACACCATTTGCCTTGCGCGATCCGGTCATGAAGTTCCACGCCCGGCGCTGCCGCCCGTCAAAGGGAAACTGGACCGCGCCCCGCTGCGCACCATCGAGACTGGTCAGAAGGTCCACCGCCCGTGTGCGCATTTCGCTGCCGAGGGATTGCGCGCGCGCACCTTGCGGCAGAGCTGCACCGAGGCCCACGGCGGCGGAGGCGGTCAGAAGCGTGCGTCGGTTGAGGTCCATGTCTCGAATCTCCCGCAGGATCACACTCCAATGGTGCGCCTCGGGGGCCGGTGGCCCAAATCACACTCCCGCGATCCTCGCAGGTCAGCGTGCGGCCAAGGCTTCCTCATGCAGGGCGTCGGAGGCATCTTCCACAACGGTCTCGATCTGCGCCATGAAGTTTCTCACTTCAAGCCCCGGGGGGATCGGGTCAAGGAACTCCATCACCACGGTACCCGGGCGGCGGATCAGGCTGTGTCTGCCCCAAAAGTCGCCCGCGTTGGTCGCAGCGGGCACGCAGGGCAAATTGAACCGTTCGTACAGCACGCCCGCACCGACCTTGTAGGGCAGCTTCGCGCCGGGGGCGACGCGGGTGCCCTGCGGATAGATCACGATCTGCCCCGGATCTTCCGCCTGCTCCTCCACATCTTCGACGAGCGCCTGCATGGTCGCAGCCCTCTTCCCCCGGTCGACAGGCGTGCATCCGATCTGACCGGCGTAGAACCCCACGATGGGGGTCCACCGGATCTCCTTTTTCATCACAAACTTCGGACGCGGCAGGGTCCCCATGAGGATGATGATGTCGAGGAAGGACTGGTGCTTGGAGGCGACGATGCATTCGCCCTGCGGCACCTGCCCCCGTACCTCGAGCTTCATGCCGACGATCCAGCGCATCATCCAGAAAACGATCCAGCAATAGCGGGACATCGCCCAGTAGGCTCCATCCCGGGACACGAATGCCAGCGGTGCGCAAACAATGCCCATCACGAGCATCACGCTGTAGAGGCACAGGTCGAAGAACAGCGAACGGATGAGAAGCATGGGGTCGAAGTCACTCGCGGCAGGTCAAAGGTCCTGCATCACGCGTAGCATGCGGAAGGCAGCACCGCGAGTGGAGAAGAATGCAGCGGCACCTGCGAGCACAGGAATGACAATCATCAGCGCCCAGTCGCCGCCCGAGGGGCCAAGGCCGGTGAAGATCGCCCCGTCCGGCACGATGGCGATCGCGGCACTCGTCAGTCCGGTGCCGATCAGGGCGCCGAGGACCGTGCGCAGCGTCAGCCTGCGCACGAAGGTGCGGACGATGAAGCCATCGGTTGCCCCGATCAGCCTCAGCGTCCCGATCACATCCGCATTGGAGGAAAGGGCCACCTGCGCTGCGAGGGTGACCATCGCGGTCGTTGCAAGGCCGATGAGCAGCAGCGCGCCCCCCGCGAGCCATTGCAACCTGGTCACCGCCGCGACCATCGGATCGCGCCAGCGCCCGTGATCCGCGTAGCGCGCACCCGGCGCGACGGGTTCAAGCGCGAGGGCAACCTCGACCGGATCGGCCCGCGCATCGCCCTGCTCGATCAGGATGAGACGGGGCAGCGGCAGGTCTCCTGTCCCCGCAAGCGCCCCAAGCCAGGGGGCCAGCAGCGCCTCCTGTTCTGTCCGGTCGACGAGGCGTGCCGCTGTGATGCCCGGAACCTGCAGGAGTGCCGTCAGAGCGGCTTCCGCCTGCGCGTCCATCTCATCCAGAGGGGCGTCGATCACCACCGTGGCGGATTGCGCGAGATCTCCGGCCCAGTTGTCGACCACCCGGGCCATCGTGAGCCATGCCGCACACGTCGCGGTGGCAAGGGCCGCCATGGCTGCCGCCGTGAAAACGAGCAGCCAGACCATGATGGGTGCTGCGGGCACGATCCGCTCCACCGCGTCATCGCCGACGAAGAATGCCCGCAATCGCTCAAGCGGCGTCATGTGTCCGCACCGGCGGTGTGCAGCGTTCCCCCGCGCAGGCGGAGCACGCGGGTGGGCACCTGCCGCTTTGCCTGCCGGATCAGCTCCATGTCGTGGGTGGCGACAAGGACGGCCTTACCCAGCCGGTTGAGCTCGATGAGCAGCGTCAGCACGCGCTCCGCCATCTCCGCGTCGAGGTTACCCGTGGGCTCGTCCGCCAGAATGATGTCAGGGGCGGAGATCACGGCCCGCGCAAGTGCCGCGCGCTGACGTTCCCCGCCCGAAAGCTCCGGCGGCAGGGCATCCGCGCGGTGCGACAGGCCCACCCAGTTGAGCAGATCCTCAAGGTCTCCCGCCGCCTCCGCAGCGCGGCGTCCGGTAACCGTAAGCGGCAGCGCCACGTTCTCCGCCACGGACAGATGATCCAGAAAGGCGCAATTCTGATGCATGATCCCGATGCGCCGGCGGGCCTGCGCGATTTCGTCCCTGTCCATCACCCGCGCATCACGACCCCAGAGGGACAGGCCACCGGATGTGGGAAAGAGTGCGAGGTAGCACAGCCGCAAAAACGTCGTCTTGCCGGAGCCTGACGGGCCGGTCAGGCACTGGAATGACCCCGGTGCAAGGGTCAGTGACGCATCGGTCAACACGTCCGTGTCTCCGTAGCGAAAGCCTGCTTGGGTGAGCTCGATCACGCCAGCCTCTGAATTCTCGGCCATTTTCTGGCCGCGTTTTGCTGACACGCACATTGTCAAACCCGCTTGAGAAGCTCAACGGCTATCGACTAGGCAGGGAAAGTTTTGCACGCTAGAAGTGTGTTGCGCGACGCCTTTGACGAAACACTCAAGGTTCGTGCGCCGCTTGATTGGGGGAAGACGATGCGCATTAACTGTCCATCCTGCGCGACGCAGTACGAAGTTCCGGACGAGGCGATCCCGCTCGCGGGGCGGGTGGTGCAGTGTGGTGTCTGTCACACGAGCTGGCACCAGTCCCATCCCGGCGGTGCGGCGGGCGTGGTCCCGTTCAGCCAGCCCGCTTCGGAGGCACCGGATCTCGTTCCCGACGGTGACGCGGATGCGGAGGGGCTGAGGGCGCTCCTCGCGCAGACCGTTGAAGAGGATGATGCGCCCGCGGCTGAGGACAGCCGCATCGATGCAGAGCGTGTGTTCGACTACGACGACACCAAGAAGTTCGAGTACAGCGCTGAACAAGCTTCGTCCGACGTCCATGAGGACACGGCAACGGAGGACCCCGACCCGACGCCGGTTGAGGAGACCAACTTCACCGAAAGCGATGAGCCGTCAGAAGAGGTCGACGCAGCTCTGGAGGCCGAGCCAGCGGTCGCCGAAGACCATGACACAGCACCGCACGATGACGAGCATCCGGATGTCCCGCCGCTCGAGCCGGTGGACACTGCGCCGGAAGACGCGAGCGATGAGACGCACGCTACGGAGGAGGCATCGGCTCCAGAGGAGATCGTCGAACACACCCAGGACGTTGTTATCCCGCCTCTCGAACCGAGCGCATCCGATGATCCGACACCCGCACCTGCGGAAGAGGACACTCCGGCCATCGAGGAGCCGACCGTCGCGGAGGACGCCTCGGATGAACGGCCGATCGAGACCCTGATCCCGCCCATCGCACCGCCGCCTCTGCCGACATCCTCGGACGACGATGATGAGGATGGAGATCCAGAACCCGGCCTTTCCGAGGACGCGTTCGAACAGATGAAAGCCCGTCGGGCAGAGCGGCGCGCGCGCAAGCGTGCCTTCTTCGACGAGGTTCGCGCCCAGCGCGAGGGCAACGTCGTTCCGAGAGACCCACCGCCGGAGACCGCGGAGGAGGCTGCACCGTCTGAGGCCGCGGCTGAAGAAGGGGACGCGCTCGCAAACCTTCGCGACCTGATGAAATCTGACGATGAGCCCGCGGTGGAGGCGGAGGCCCGCCCCACGACGCGGCCCAAACGCGAACGGCCCCCGCGGCCGAGCGACATCGCCCCGGATGTGTCCGATGCGGAAGAGCCGAAGGTGGAGACGCCGTCCCCCGCTGTTGCGGACGCGCTGCCCACATCCATGGCTGCGCTGCGCGCTGCGAGCGATGGGGGCGACTTCAGCCTCGAGGATGAGGAACCGACATCGCGCCGTGCGCTCGGTTTCGCGCTCGCCATCATGCTCTTTGCAATCGCCTTCGGGATCTACGTGACCGCCCCTGCGCTTGCGCAGTTCGCCCCGGTCCTCGCTCCGGCGCTGGAGGCATACGTGCTCTTCGTCGATCAGTTGCGCGCAGCGATCGAGCAGGGCTTTGCCCAGGCAAGCGCGCTCTTTCAGAACCTGATCGGCTGATCGCTCACCTGACCGGGCGCCTAGACGCCCGGTCTGCTCGTGCCCCGCACGAGCAGACGGGGCGGGACCTCGATCCGTCCCTGCGCGTTCTCTCCGGCCATGAGGGCAACGACGAGGCGCGCAGCCTCTTCCCCTATCCGTCGGGCGTGCGCATCGACGGTGGTGATCGTCGGCACCGAGATGGCAGAGATGTCGTACGCGCCAAACCCCCCGAGCGACACCGCATCGGGCACCGCGATGCCCCGGCGCTGACACTCGGTCAGCGCACCGAAGGCCGAGAGATCCGATACACAGATCACCGCTTCCGTATCCGGGTGGCTGTCGAGCAGTTCTGCCATCGCCTGCGCACCCCGCGCCATGGTGATCGGCGGCGTTCCGGCGTCGATCAGCCTGTCCGCCGACAGTCCGTGATCCGCCATCGCGGCGACGAACCCGCGCCGCCGGTCCGCCCCCCGCGTGTCGCGGTCCGCATCGCCGCCAATGAAACCGATCCGCCGGTGGCCCAGCGCGACGAAATGGGCCACCATTTCCTGCGTCGCGGCAGCGTTGGAGAACCCGACCACATGTCCGATGGGATCCCGTGGCAGATCCCAGGTTTCGATCACGGGGATCGCCGCACTCTCCATCATCCGCCGCGCGCGGTCCGTGTGAACCCCGCCCGTCACGATCAGAGCCTCGGGCCGCCGCCGCAGAAGCTGTTCGATGGACCGCTCCTCCAGCGCCGTGTCATATCCGGTCGCGGCTAGTAGGATCTGCAGGTCGTGCGCCTCGAACACCTCCGACATCGCGCCCACCGTCTCCGCGAAGTTTGCATTGTTCAGGGAAGGGATGGTCGCGGCGACGAAACCGGTGCGCTGGGATTTGAGGTTCGACGCTGTCCGGTCGAAGACATATCCGAGCTGATCCGCCGCGGCGAGCACCCGCGCCCGTGTCTCCGCATTCACGGTCCCGTCCCGCTTGAATGCCCGGGAGACGGTCATCGGGGACACGCCCGCAACGCGGGCGACGTCTGCCATGGTCGGGGCCTTGCGCGGACTGCTCATGGGGCGATGTTATCGTTATCATACGCCAGGAGACAACCGGGAAACCGTGGGAACCTCAGGCCTGCGGCCGAGTGGTCCCCCCTTCGATCACCTGCACAGGCAACGCGGTGCTGCGCGGGGGGGTGACGCCGTGGATCCGGGCCAGCAGGCGCTGCGCGCCCATGATCCCCATCTGCGTGCGTGGCGTGCGCACCGTGGTGAGCGAGACGGGAAGCACCCGCGTCATGGGCAGCGCATTGAACCCGACAAGACCCATATCCATCGGGACCGAGAGCCCGTGCCGTTCGCAGGCCATCAGACCGCCGAACGCCATGTGATCATTGAGGAAAAACACGACGTCCGGCAAGGCTCGGTCGGTCTCGAGCAACGCATTGAGCGCGGCGAAGCCCACCTCGAACGCGCTCGCATCGTCGAGTGCGGGGCGCAATTCCTGCACCGGCATCTCGGCCACGTCCGCAAAGGCGCGGTTCAGGCCGGTCACCCGCAGATCCGCCCGCGTGTCCCGCCCCGCGGGGGCCCCGACAAAGGCCGGCGCGCGATAGCCAAGCTCGACCATCCGCGATCCGATCAGTTCCCCCGCCGCGGCATGATCGATGCCAACGCAAAGATCGATCGGATCCTCTGAATGTCCCCAGATCTCCAGCGTGGGAACCCGACCGGCGCGGAGCCGTTCCCGCACCTGGGGAAGGTGATCGATGCCCGTGAGGATCACCGCCGCAGGGCGCCAGGAGAGAAGACGCTCGACCCACGCAAGCTCCGTCGTCTCCCGGTACTCCGTCGTGTCGATCACCGTGGAGAACCCGGCGTTTTCGAACGTTCCGCGCATTCCGGAGAGGATGTCCGCGAACACGTCATTGGCGAAAGTCGGCAGGGAGATTCCAATGAGGTTCGAGTTCGCGACGGCAAGCGAACGGGCATTGCTGTTGGGCACGTAGTTCAGGCGGGTCGCAATCCGCAGGATTTCCGCCCGCTTCCGCTCCGACACGCCATCCACGCCCCGCAGCGCACGGGAGACCGTCATGGCGCTGACACCCGCGACCGCGGCGACATCCTCGATCCGGGCGGCCTTTCGCCTCCGGCTCCGTGTCTGTGGGTATTCCAGGGTCAAGCGGGCATCCCAATTTTGTATGGACTTCAGAAGCTTAACCCCTCCTCAACGTTAACGCTAACGTTGTTTTGCCATTTGGCGGGTTACAACCTGACCCACGGCGGGCCAAAATTGAAAAAAAATAACCCGGCGCGGGAGGATACAGTGCCAGAAATCGTGTTGGAACAGGTCGAAAAGAGCTACGGCTCGGTTCGGGTGTTGCCGCCAATTGACCTGACTCTCGACGATGGAGAGTTCACTGTTCTGGTCGGACCGTCGGGCTGCGGCAAGTCCACGACGCTGCGGATCCTTGCGGGGCTCGAGACGCTTTCGGGTGGGGAGATCTACTTCGACGGCAAGCCCGTCAGCAAGCTCGAGCCGAAGGAGCGGGACGTCGCGATGGTGTTTCAAGACTACGCGCTCTACCCGCACATGAACATCGCGAAAAACATGTCCTTCGCCCTGCGCCTTCAGCGGACACCGCGGTCACAGATCACGGCAAAGGTCCAGCAGGTCGCGGACATGCTCAATATCGGGCATCTGCTCGATCGCAAACCTGCAGAGCTTTCCGGCGGTCAGCGTCAGCGGGTGGCCATGGGGCGGGCGCTGGTTCGGGACGCGGGCACGTTCCTCTTCGACGAGCCGCTCTCTAACCTCGACGCAAAACTGCGCGGCAAGATGCGCACGGAGCTCGCTGAGATGCGCGACACGATCGACAAGA
>JBCBAP010000014.1:0-71691 GCA_038532435.1 Pseudomonadota bacterium
CTGTCCCAGCAGGCAGCGGCGGACGGCAAAGCGGACTCGTTCGAGTTGCGCACTCGGCGACGAGGATGTTGGCGAGCATGCTCCGCTCTTCATTCTCCAGCAGAGTGCGCAACTCGAACGAGTCCGCTTTGCCGTCCGCCGCTGCCTGCTGGGACAGGATGGTCTGGTCGATGAGCTGATCCATAAGCGCAGGGAAGAGCTGCGCGTCGGGCACCTGCTGGTACTGGGGCGGCAGTCTGCGTTTGAGCGCGATCAGGTGGCCGAGATTGATCTTCGTCCCGTTCACCTCTGCGAGAACGGTCTTTGCGGAAACCTCTGCTGGCGTGTCCTGGGCAAGGGATGCCGTCGCCCAGATCAGCGGTAGGGCGACGAGGCTCATGAAGAGCGGGGAGTAACGCATAGATGTCTCCGATCGACCGGATCTCGCACCCGATCACAAGTGTTGTGTCCCGTTGGTGGCCCCGCTTGGGTGCCGTTGACAGTGGGCGGCGCTCTGCTTACATCACTGCGCGCTTTCAAAGAGGCTGGACGCCCCACGGCCCTCGCCAAACTAGGACGACATTCGCGGGTGGGCAACCGTCGCAATTGTCGTATTTCGGTGAGTGGGATCGGTGGGACGGCCCGGCCTCGCAGCCTTTTAAGGGAGGGTCCATGCTGGGCTTCGGCACGATCGCGAGAAAGGTCTTCGGGACCGCGAATGACCGCAAGGTCAAGGGCGTACGTCCGCTCGTGGAGAAGATCAACGCCCTCGAGCCGGAAATTCAGGCGCTCGACGATGCAGCCCTCCAGGCAAAAACCCCTGAATTCAAGGGGCGTTTGGCGCAAGGCGAAAGCCTCGACAGCCTGCTGCCGGAAGCGTTCGCCGTCGCGCGGGAGGCTGCTGTGCGGACGCTCGGCATGCGTCCCTTCGACGTTCAGTTGATCGGCGGCATCTTCCTCCACCGCAACTCGATTGCAGAGATGAAGACCGGTGAGGGCAAGACCCTCATGGCAACGCTGCCGGTCTACCTCAACGCGTTGACGGAGCGTGGGGTGCATGTCGTCACCGTCAACGACTACCTCGCCCGCCGCGATGCGGAGTGGATGGGGCAGATCTACCGGTTCCTTGGGTTGTCCGTCGGTACCGTCGTTCCCGGAATGGATGAGGCGACGAAAAAGGCCGCCTACGCCGCCGACGTCACCTACGCCACGAACAACGAGCTCGGCTTCGACTATCTGCGCGACAACATGCGCAGCTCCCTCGACCAGATGGCCCAGCGTGACCACTACTTCGCGATTGTCGACGAAGTGGACTCCATCCTTGTGGACGAGGCCCGGACGCCGCTGATCATCTCCGGCCCGACCGAAGACCGGTCCGAGATGTATGTGACCCTCGACAAGTTCATCCCGGAACTCAGCGATGAGCATTTCGAGCTTGATGAGAAGCAGCGCACCGCGACCCTGACGGAGGAAGGCAACGAGTTCCTCGAGGGGCTGCTGAAAGAGGCGGAGCTTCTCGATCCGGAGGCGACGCTCTACGACCCTGAATCCACGACCATCGTCCATCACGTCACCAACGCCCTTCGCGCGCACAAGCTGTTCCAGCGCGACAAGGATTATATCGTGCGCAACAACGAGGTCGTCCTCATCGACGAGTTCACCGGCCGCATGATGGCCGGGCGGCGCATGTCCGACGGTCTGCACCAGGCGATGGAAGCCAAGGAAGGCGTTAAGATCCAGCCGGAGAATGTCACGGTCGCGTCCGTGACCTTTCAGAACTACTTCCGCCTCTATGAAAAGCTCGCGGGCATGACCGGCACCGCAATGACGGAAGCGGACGAGTTTCAGGAGATCTACGGGCTCGGCGTGACAGAGATTCCGACAAACCGTCCCATCGCCCGGATCGACAAGGACGATCAGGTCTACCGGACCGCGCGGGAGAAGTACGAGGCGATCGTCACCGCCATCGCTGTCGCGCACTCGAAAGGGCAGCCGACGCTCGTGGGCACGACGTCCATCGAGAAGTCCGAGCTGCTGTCGAGCATGCTCAAGGATCGCAAGCTGCTCAAATCCCTGGCGGAGCGAAACGCCGCCATCGCCGCGAAGGGTAAGAAACCCGGTGAAGGGGATCACGAGCGTAAGATCGCAGAAACCCTCACCACGCTTGCCAAGTCGAAGGACGGCATCCCGCACAACGTGCTGAACGCCCGTTTCCACGAACAGGAGGCGAGCATCGTCGCGCAGGCGGGTCGGCCGGGCGCGGTGACCATCGCGACGAACATGGCCGGTCGCGGGACGGACATCCAGCTTGGCGGTAACGCGGAGATGCTCGCGGCGGAGAAGGCCGCGGCGGAGGGCGATGTCTCCCCCGAACGGCTGGAGGCGTTGCTCGAGGAGTTTGAGCCTCAGGTGGTTTCGGACAAGCAAAAGGCGCTCGACGCCGGTGGCCTCTACGTGCTGGCCACCGAGCGTCACGAAAGCCGCCGGATCGACAACCAGCTCCGCGGCCGTTCCGGGCGCCAGGGCGACCCGGGTCTCACCAGCTTCTACCTCAGCCTCGAAGATGACCTGATGCGGATCTTCGGCTCTGACCGTCTGGATTCGATGCTCAAGCGTCTGGGCATGGAAGAGGGCGAGGCGATCATTCATCCCTGGGTGAACAAGGCGCTTGAGCGGGCGCAGGGCAAGGTCGAGGCACGCAACTTCGACATCCGGAAGAACCTGCTCAAGTACGACGACGTGATGAACGACCAGCGGAAGACGATCTTCAGCCAGCGTCGGGAAATCATGGAGACCGATGATCTGTCCGAGACCATTCAGGATATGCGCCACGAATATGTGGACGATCTGGTCACCCGGTTCGTTCCGCCGCGGGCCTACGCCGATCAGTGGGACACTGAGGGGCTCGGTGAAAGCCTCAAGGAAAATGTCGGGCTTGACCTTCCGGTCGTGGCCTGGGGCGACGAGGAAGGCACCGACGATGAAACGCTCAAGGAGCGGATCATCGAGGAGGCCGACAAGATGATGGCCACCAAGGCTGCGAAGTATGGCCCCGAGACCATGCGCTCGGTCGAAAAACAGGTGTTGCTCCAGACGATTGACAAGGGCTGGCAGGATCATTTGGTGATGCTGGACCACCTCCGCTCGGTCGTCGGTTTCCGCGGATATGCGCAACGGGATCCGCTCAACGAGTTCAAGACCGAGGCGTTTGCACTTTTCGATACGCTTCTGTCAGGGCTGCGGGAGCGTGTGACGAAGCAGCTGGCCTTCGTCCAGATCATGACACCGGAAGAGCAGCAGGCCATGATCGCACAAATGCAGGCGCTTGCCGCCCAGCGGCAGGCGGCAGCAACTGCCAATGTCGAAGCGCAAGTCCAGCCGATGTCAGGTGACGAGGTCGCCGTGGCAGAGCGGGATCCGGAACGTCCCGAGACGTGGGGCAAGGTTGGGCGCAACGACAGCTGCCCCTGCGGTTCGGGCAAGAAGTACAAGCACTGCCACGGGCAGGTCTGATCTGGATCAGCGGCGGGCCAGCACGTCGTAGTGGCGGCCCGATCCCGCCCTCTCGAAGCTCGTGAACCCGGCGTTCTGCAGGCTCGCGCGCACAGCGCCTGCGTCGATCCACGCTTCGTCCACTTCATAGAAGATCGCCTCGATCCGGGAGAACGCGGCTGACTTCTCCAACGCGCGGAGAACGGCAGGTTCGTGCCCCTCGGTATCGATCTTCACGACGATCTTCGGTCCGATGGCGGAGAGCAGACGGTCAAGATCGGTGTGATCCATAAGGGCTATGGCCTCGGTCTCAGATCCCTCGGTGCACTGGGAAATCGAAGCGGCGCCAGAGTGGTCGCAGGGCAGTGTGATGTTTGCAGCCCCCCGCACATCGCTGACCGCCGCTTTCACCGGCGTCACCTTCCCGACCAACCCATTGAGCGCGACGTTGGCGAGCAGGAAGTTGTGGGTGCGGCTCACCGGCTCGAACGCCGTGATCGCCCGGCAGGCCGGATTGCGTCCGGCGATCAGGGTGTAGAGCCCCTGGTTCGCGCCGATGTCCAGAAACTCGAACGGCTCCTCGATCGACTCGATGAAGTCCGACAGGACCCGCCCATACCGGCCAACGGCGCACAGTTTGAAGGTACGGTCATCCCAGTTCGCCATCATCCGAACGCCGTAGCGGGATGTGACGAACCGAGCGCCCAGCAGTCGGAGTACCCTCAGGCGTCCGTGACGCAGGGATCGAAGATGCCTGTCCAGTCTGTTGCGAACGGTTGCCGGGCGTACAAAGCTGTAGCCCACCTGCATGCTCAGTGTCATGGTCCCGCCCCGATCGTACTGCGCCGATCCGGGCGGGCCCGGTCGAACGCTTATTGTGCTTGTTGAGTGCCGATGCAGGAGAGCACCGGTCAGGAGTGGACGGCACTGTGCGCCAGCTGTCGACGTCAGACAATCCCTTTCGCTTGTGCGCCGACGTGGATGGGATGACAGCACCCCGATACCGAGCGGTTGTCGTGGTACCCCTAAGAAGTACTGAGGCGCAATTCTTTGTTATCCACAATCGATTGCACCACTGCATGTTGTGATAACGCGGCCATCTATCCGCGATGTCCCGCTTGCCTTCCAGAAATCGCCTTGTTTTGCGGGAGTTCTCTTCAGGGTTGCTGGGATTCCGCAGGGCGGACGCTAGACCCCCGATATTGCAGCGGCCCCAAGTATAGGTGTGTTGTTTTTCTGCATTACTGGGAGGAAAAGTTTTCTGCCGATTCCATTCAGGTCCCGAGTCTGACAGCCGAACGGGACCGTGAGGACATGCCCAATACGTGAGCGATAGAGGCTGATTGCAACCTTATTCGCGGCTGGAAGGCGCAGGTTTCAGGCGGATTGCAAGTCATCTTATACATTGAATTTGTTGGATTTTGTGAATGTCTTTAACCAAGTCACAACCTAAGGGTTGCCGATCCTCAACCGGGCCATAATTGCCCAATTACGAGCCATGTTTCAGCCACAAACCCTGAATACAACCTTAGATCGTTGACTGACGGGTCTGCTAACCGAGTCGCCCTGACAATGCTGCAAAGGCTCAACGCTCAAGTTATGCTCGCGGCGGGGTCCGATTCGATTTGGGGGAACTAAGATGAAAGCCGATGATCGGTTCATGATGATGCTGACGGCGCTGGTCCTTGTAGTGGGACTCGGCACGATGGCGCAGAAGAGCGATATGATCATGGCCGCGTTTGGCTCTGTTGACGCCTACGAGGGCGTTGAGGATGCCTATGCGGTGCGGGCGGGCAGCCCGCAGCGTCTCGACGTTCTCGCGAATGACCTCAACGTGGCCGAAGGTGATGCGGACCGGATCCTCATCGTGAAGCCTCCCGTCTGTGGGACCCTGCGCCGGTCTGATGGCGCCATCGAATATGTCGAATCCGCGGCCTGTGGCGGTCGCGTGACTTTCACCTATTGCGTCATCCAGGGCGAGGCGTGCCCAAGCGCGCGTGTCACCCTGACCGTCGCACCGCCGGAAGCGCTTCCGCAGCGTGACTCCATGGCCGTGGCCTCCGCCGAGATCGCGCCGACGCTCGAAGCACCTTCGCTGTCCTCGCCGGATACCGATACATCTCTTCCCGCCGAATCCGTCGCGACGCTGCGTTCCCGTCCGGGCGCGCCGTCCGTGGGTGGCCTCCCGTCCATGACTGCGGGCGCCAACATCGGCCGTCAGCAAAGTGCGCGCCCCTCCGCGGGTGAGTTCGCCACTGCTGGTCTGAGTGCACCGACCGTGCTCGAGACCTCGCGTCCGTCGCTCGGCGATGTCACCGCCGGGGCCCGGATTGGCGGTCTGCGGACGTCCGCACCGCAACTGGGTGCGACGACCTCCTTCGAAACACCGTCGGTTCCGACATCCGTCACTGCGCTGCAGACCGCAAACCGCCGCGTTGCGCCGAGCCCGTTCTCCGCACCGTCGAGCCAGCCGTCCGGCTTCGCCTCGCCATCCTTCGGCGGCGGGTCGCTCGAGCAGCCGACCGTGACCGCATCTCGTTCGCCGTCGATCAGCGCATCGAGCAGTCGGCCGCAGATTGGCCGTTCCGCGCCGAGCGTCGGGCTCTCCCGCCCTGCTGCTGGAGCAGGCGACACACCGGTTGCCGTGTCTAACCCGACCGCACGCCCGATCATTGTAGCGCAGAGCTCCACGAGCCGCCCGCGGGTCCAGTCGCCGGGCGCGAGCTTCTCCGCCTCCAACCCGATTGTGACCGAGCGGGCCGCGCAGGTGATCGTGCCCGCGACGCTGCCCACGAGTACGCGGATCGGCACAGGTGGTGCAAACGCACCGTCGATCCCGTCTGCTCAGGCAATCTTGTCTCTGCCCTCCGTGCCGAGCCTCGGCTCATCGGGTTCGGGCTCCCGGGCATCGGCAGAGCCGGAGATCGAGGTTGCGGCCCTGTCCACGGACGTGCCGGAGACTGTTGATCGGCCCGCCGTCGAGGTTGTCGAGGCACCGGCCACCTGCAACGTCAACATGATCGCGTCCGAGAAGCTTGGCGAGGTGCTGGCGCTCACGCTCACCTCCGCCTGCCGTCCGGACAGCCTTGTAACCTTCGAGCATGCGGGCGTTTCGTTCACCGAGCGTACCGATGATGCAGGCAAGCTGCAGATCGACCTCCCGGCTCTCAACGAACGCGCGGTCGTCACCGCCAAGTTCGAGGATGGCGCTGAGGGCGAGGTCTCTGCAACGATCCGCGGCATCTCCCGCTCCTCCCGCGTGGCGATCTCCTGGTCCGGCGATGCCGACCTCGATCTGCACGCCTTCGAATTCGGGTCCGCTGAAGGGACCGAGGGCCACATCTGGGAAGCCGAGCCGCGCAGCTATCGCGACTCGCGCCGGTCCGGTGGTGGCTACATGACAACGCTTGGCCTGACGGGATACGCCCAGGCTGAGATCTACACCTTGCCGATCACCCGCCGCACCAAGGACGGTGTGATCGACCTCGAAATCCGAGCTGCTGCCGGGGCTACTGCGTGCGGTGCGGATGTGGACATGGTCGCTGTCCAGAATGATCAGGCCCTCACGGCCGAAGAGCGCGACTTCGGAATTGCAGTTGCGGCATGTGGGGATCAAACGACCGAACTGACTTATCCGACCCTGCTGCGGGATATCACCATCGCGCAGCGTTGATGAAGACTTAACTCGAAAAACTTGTTCCAGACCATGGGGGATAACGGGATGGCTAAACTTGGAAAACTGCGCAGCGCCCTTGCTGTGCTTGGGATGACGTCCGCACTCGTCGTACCGGGATCTGCTTTTGCAAACGATGTGACGCTGACGTCCTACGACGGTTCTATCAGCCTCAAGGGTCGGCTTGTCGAGTTCGACGGTGACAACTACCGCCTCGCGACTGCGATTGGCGAAATCACCATCGACGCATTCCAGGTCGCGTGTGAGGGTGAAGCGTGCCCGGCGCCGGAGCTTCTTGCATCCGAATTCGTGATTGCGGGCTCCGAGACCATCGGCTCCGAGCTGATGCCGGCGCTTGTCGAAGGGTACGCCTTCGCGCTTGACGCAGACATCAGCCAGTCCGCAGGCACGACCGCGGAAGCACTTCAGATCAACATGTCCGACCTCGAAGGCCGCGCGATGGCCGATATCGAGATCGCCGCAATCGGGTCCGGCGACGCGTTCCGCGGCCTGCTGGGCGGTGACGCAGCCATTGGCATGTCCTCCCGCCCCGTGCGTCCGCGTGAAGCGCAGGTGCTGGAGCAGGCAGGCCTCGGCAACCTCGCAGATCCGACCAACGAGCACATCCTTGCGCTCGACGGGATTATCACCGTGGTTCACCGGTCCAACCCGGTCCGCGCGATCTCCACGGAGAACATGGCGGCGGTCTTCGCCGGTCTGGTCACCAACTGGTCCGAGCTTGGCGGCCCCGACGCGCCGATCAACCTCTACGTCCGTGAAGCGGACTCCGGCACCCGGGCGGTCTTTGAATCCCTGATCATGGCGCCTGCCGCCGTGGACATGGCGGACCGTGCAAGCGTGCTCGAGACCAACTCCGAGCTCTCCGACGCGGTCGCATCCGATCCTTATGGCATCGGCTTCACCGGCTTCGCCGATGAGCGGAACGCACGGGCGCTCGGCATCCAGGAGGTTTGCGGGATCGTGACCCAGGCAACGCCGTTCACGATTAAGGCGGAAGAATACCCGCTTGCCCGTCGTCTGTACCTCTACACCACGGATAAGGCGATCCCGCCGCACGCGAAGAGCCTGCTGGAGTTTGCGACCTCGGACGACGCGCAGGACATCATCTCCTCGCTCGGGTTCATCGATCAGGGCATCTCGTCCGAGCCGGTGAACAATCAGGGTCTCCGCTTTGCATCCTCGATCCTGTCCGCGCAGAACACGGCAGAACTTCTGCAGCTGCGTGACATGGCGGCGACGCTGGTGAACGCGGAGCGGATGTCCACGACCTTCCGTTTCCAGCCGGGCTCCTCGCTTCTCGACAACAAAGCACAGCGCGACGTTGTGCGGATCGCGGAGATGATCTCCCGCGGTGATTTCGAGAACAAGGACGTGATGCTGGTCGGGTTCACCGACTCCATCGGCCGCCCTGACCTGAATGAGGCGCTGTCCTTCCGCCGCGCCGACCAGGTTCGCCAGGCGATCCTCGAATCCCTGCCTGATGGCGCTCTGCAGGCTGACGACATCAACGTCCTCGGCTACGGCGAAGTGTCCCCGGTGGGCTGCAACGAGACCTTCAACGGCCGCCGGATCAACCGCCGCGTTGAGATCTGGGTGCGCGACAAAGTCTAATCCGACCTCCATCGGATCCGGAAACGGCGCCCCACGGGGCGCCGTTTCTCTTTTCCGCGCCGGGCATGTGGCGCGGGGCCCCCAAAACGTCCGATCACAGCAGTCCGATGCTGCGAAAGCTGGTCTCTGCCTCCTTACCGATGACGACATGGTCGTGGAGCACGATGCCGAGTGCGGCGAGGGCAGACTGCACCTGTTCTGTCACCTCGATGTCCGACCGGGACGGTGTAGGATCGCCCGATGGATGGTTGTGAACGAGGATGAGTGCGCTCGCGTTCAGCTCCAACGCACGCTTTGCCACCTCACGCGGATAGACCGGGACGTGGTCGACTGTGCCATGTCCCTGTACCTCATCAGCGAGGATCGCGTTCTTCCGGTCGAGGAACACGGCACGGAACACCTCCCGGTCCCGGTGGGCCATCGCGACACGGCAATAGGCGATCAGTTCCGCCCAGGAGGAGATCACGTCCTTGTTCATCACACGGGCGCGCGCCATGCGATGGGCGGCGGCCTCGACAACCTTGAGCTCCTGGATGACGGCGGTGCCGACCCCCTGAACCTCCGCCAGGCGGGAAGGTGCCGCGGCGATCACATGGTTGAAGTCACCGAAGGTACGCAGGAGCGCCTTGGCAAGCGGCTTCACATCTCGACGCGGGATCGCCCGGAAGAGAACGAGCTCGAGCAACTCGTAGTCGGGCAGAGCATCGGGCCCCCCGTTCATGAAGCGGTCGCGCAGTCTGCCGCGATGGTTCGCATGGTCCGGTGCAGGTGGGGAAACGGTCGGCTTCTTCAGCGGTGGCGGCAACAGCGCTTCGAGCCCCGGAAGGGGAGCTTCCTCGAATTCAAGCTGTCCGCCGCGCCGCTGAGCCATTCCGTCAGCGTCGCAGAGCTTGGTTAAGCGGATGTTAACCGCGGGGAAGGGGCGCTAGGACGCCGATCCGAAATCCGGAGCGAACCGGTCGGTCGGTGAGACGGTGAAGATCTCCACTCCGTCATCGGTCACGCCCACGGAGTGTTCGTACTGGGCGCTGAGCGACCGGTCCTTGGTGACGGCCGTCCAGTCATCCGCAAGGATCTTCGTCTCCGGCCTGCCCAGATTGACCATGGGTTCGATGGTGAAGAACATGCCTGGTTCCAGAACCGCGCCGGTGCCCCAGCGACCGTAGTGGAGCACGTTCGGGGCCGCGTGGAACTGCCGCCCGAGACCATGCCCGCAGAAATCGCGGACGACGGAGCAGCGCTGCCCCTCCGCGTACTTCTGGATGGCGGTACCGATGTCACCGAACGTGTTTCCAGGCTTCACCTGGTCGATGCCGCGCATCAGGCTCTCGTGGGTGATCTCGATAAGCCGCTGCGCCCGCTTCGACACCTTGCCGACCCAGTACATGCGGCTCGAATCCCCGTGCCAGCCGTCAACGATCACGGTCACATCGATGTTGAGGATGTCGCCGGAGTGCAGCTTCTTCGCCCCCGGGATGCCGTGGCAGACCACATGGTTGATGGAGATGCAGGAGGCGTGCTGATAGCCCTTGTACCCCACCGTTGCTGAGGTGGCGCCGAGCCGCTTCGTCTCCGTATGGATGATCTCATCCAGTGCACCGGTGGTCACGCCCTCCACTACATGCTCCCCGATCATATCGAGGATCTGGGCGACGACGGTGCCCGCCGCGCGCATGCCGACGAAATCCTCCGGCTGATGCAGGATGATCCCGTCGCGGGACAGGCGGGGTTTTGTGGTCATGGCAAGGCCACGCATGGCGGTCACTCCGGCTCTGCGACTGCAGAAGGTTTTGGAACAATATATCCGCTCCGGTCGGGAATGACAGGGAGGGAATGCGACAGCGTCACACCCGATGTGGTGATGCGCGTGGCGTAACACAACGCCTCGACCCCGCGGGACCGTGCGGTCGCGAAGGCAGCGGCGTAGCCTGGGTCGATATCATCAGCGAAAGATAGCGCGGTGCAGTCGGTCCGCTGCACCAGATAGAGCATCACCGCGCGGTGCCCCGCGGCAACCATGTTGCCGAGCTCAACAAGGTGTTTTGCACCCCGAGTGGTCACGCTGTCCGGAAACTCCGCCAGTGTGCCTGTGCGCAGCAGGTGGACGTTCTTAACCTCCACATATGCGTCGGGAAGCCCCGGTTCGGTCGCGAGGAAATCGACGCGGCTGTTTTCCCCGTACTTCACCTCCGCCCGGATCGTGCCATACGCGGAAAGCTCCGCGACCTTGCGTGCGCGCAGTGCCTCGCCGACCACCATGTTCGGGACGGAGGTATCGATCCCGGCCATGTGCCCGTCAGGCAGGTTCACCAGACGCCAGGAGTATTTCAGCTTGCGTTTCGGGTTGTCCGACGGTTCGAGCCACACCCGCAGCCCCTCCGCCTTCAGCCCCAGCATCGCGCCGGGGTTCGCACAATGGGCTGTCACGACCTCACCGCTCTCCAGCGTGACATCGGCAAGAAACCGGTTATATCGACGGATCAGCGTGCCCGGGATGAGGGGGGATTTGAACTCCATCGCGGTGACTTAGGCCGCCCGGACCCGGAAGACAAGGAAGACGCCCATGCCCAACCCGACCGCCGCCATGCTCGTGATCGGGGACGAGATCCTCTCCGGCCGCACGCAGGATAAAAACGTGAACTACCTCGCCGTGGCGCTCGATGGGAAGGGCATCGCGTTGCGGGAGGTGCGCATCATCCGTGATGACCCGGACGGGATTGTCGCGGCGGTGAACGCACTGAGGGCACAGGTCGACAATGTCTTCACCTCCGGCGGGATCGGGCCAACCCACGATGATATCACCGCCGACTGTGTGGCGGCGGCATTCCGTGTGCCGATCGATGTGCGGGAGGATGCGCGGGCGGTGCTGGCGACGAACTATGCCAATCCGGAGGTGGATCTTAACGAAGCGCGCCTGCGCATGGCCCGCGTACCCGACGGGGCGGTGCTGATCGACAATCCGATCAGCAAGGCGCCGGGCTTCTCGCTCGAGAATGTGCATGTGATGGCCGGAATCCCCCGGATCTTTCAGGTCATGCTCGATGGTCTCCTGCCGCGTTTGACCGGAGGCGCGCCCCTCCTCTCAGAGACGGTGCGGATCGATCAGCCCGAGGGCGCGCTGGCAGCACCCCTCGGTGCCATCGCGGCGGGGTACCCGGAGGTTTCCATCGGCTCCTATCCCTTCACCCGCGACGGCCGCTTCGGCTCGAACGTGGTGCTGCGCGCGTCGGATCCCGCGCTGCTTGCCGCTGCGAAAGAGGCCGTTGTCGAGATGTCAGGGACGTTCAGCTAGCTCCGCACCGCAGCGCCGTCCCCGACGGACACATGCCTGAGGCGTCTCATGCGCGCCTGCTCATTCTCGCGGGCTCGCGCTTGATCACCCTCGCTGAGGGCTTCACCGGAGTTCGGGCATGATGGACAAATCGCGGCTTTCCGACGTTGGGAGCGCCACCTCGGGGCCGGCACGCGCGTAGCTCGGGATGGCGCATCGCGTCCACCTGTGGCACACAACTTCCCATGCGGACGTGGTGGAATCGGTAGACACAAGAGACTTAAATCACATTTGAGTGCCCCCCGGGAAACCGTGGGAGTAGAACTGCTCAAAGTCGGGGAACCCTTAACAGGTCACGCTGATGGCAATCCCGAGCCAAGCCCCATCCCGGGGAAGGTGTAGAGACTAGACGGGCAGCACCTAAAGCGCCGGGCGCCAGGGTGAAGGGATAGTCCAGACCCCAAACGCCCCCCAAAAGGGGCGGCGGTGAAAGCCGTAGCAGGTAAGAAAATCTCTCGATCTTTGATCGTGCGGGTTCAAGTCCCGCCGTCCGCACCATCATCCCCCGCCTAGTACCCGCGGCTTCCAAAAGCCTTGTACCCCGAAGACTGTCGGGCTGTCGGGCGCGGCTCAGTGCGACTTTCGTGAGTGGCGTCCGCGCAAGGATTGCATTGCAAAACCGTCATCCTATGCGGATAACGAAGAGAGTGCTTTAAACCCTAACGCGAGGAATCCCCGATGTCCCTGTCTCGCCGTACCTTCCTTGGCACCGCGACCGCTGCCGGTGCTTTCACATTGTTGCATCCGTTCTCGGCAAGGGCGGCGGCGAACCAGGCGCATGTCCGGATCATGTCCACTACGGACCTGCACGTGCATGTCTTTCCCTACGATTATTACGGGGATCGCCCGGTCGACAGCCTCGGCCTGTCCCGGACCGCGTCGCTCATCAATGCGGTGCGGGCAGAGGCGACGAACTCCATGCTGTTCGACAACGGGGACTACCTGCAGGGCAACCCGATGGGGGACTATATCGCCTACGAACGCGGGATGAAGGAAGGGGACATGCACCCCATCATCACCGCGATGAACACGCTCGGCTACGACGCGGGCACGCTCGGCAACCACGAGTTCAACTATGGCGTCGACTTTATGGACAAGGTGAATGCCGGTGCGAACTTCCCAATCGTCTCCGCCAACTTCGTCAAGGCGCTGGCGACTGGCGCGCGCGACGACACGTTCCACATGTACAAGCCCTACGTGATCCTCGACCGGACGGTCGTGGACGGTGCCGGCGAAAGCCATGCGATCAAGGTCGGCGTGATCGGCTTCCTGCCGCCGCAGATCATGAACTGGGACCGCCGCTGGCTGGAAGGATCGTTCCAGGCCCGCGGCATCCTCAGCGCAGCCGAAGCCTGGGTGCCGGAGATGAAGGAGGCGGGCGCCGATATCATTGTGGCCCTCAGCCATTCCGGTATTTCGACGGAGAGCCCGTCGGATGAACTGGAGAACGCCTCCCTGCACCTTGCAGGCATTCCAGGCATCGACGCCATCATCACCGGTCACCACCACAGGACGTTCCCAAGCGAACAGTATGATGCGACCGAGGGGCTGGACCCCGTGGCGGGAACCCTGATGGGCAAGCCCGCGGCGATGGGCGGTTTCTGGGGCAGCCACATGGGTCTCATCGACCTCATGCTCGAACAGGACGGGGGGGCGTGGCGCGTCGCCGGGTCCGAAAGCTCCGTCCGCGGCATCTACACCCGCGACGGCCGCGCCTATGTGCCGGAGGTTGGCGATGTGCCCGACGTGCTCGACAGCGTGCGGGACGTCCATGAGGAAACGCTGGCCTATGTCCGCCGCGCAGTGGGCCAGACGGCGGCACCGCTCCACAGCTACTTCGCGCTCGTTGCCGACGACCCGTCCGTCCAGGTCGTGAGCCAGGCGCAGACCTGGTACATCGAACAGATGATGAAGGGGACGGAGTGGGAGGCCCTGCCGATCCTCTCCGCCGCGGCACCGTTCAAGGCGGGCGGCCGGGGCGGTCCGGCGTACTACACGGATGTGAAGCCGGGTCCGGTGGCGATCAAGAACGTCTCCGACCTTTATCTCTACCCGAACACCGTCCGGGCGGTGCTGATCGATGGGGCAACCGTCAAGGACTGGCTCGAGCGGTCAGCGGGCATCTTCAACCAGATCGAGACGGGGGCGAGTGACACGCCGCTCATCAACCCGGATTTCCCGTCCTACAATTTCGACGTCATTGACGGGGTGACCTACCAGATCGATCTGAGCCAGCCGTCGAAGTTCGATCCGAAGGGTAACCTCATCAACGCAGATGCGAGCCGGATCGTGAACCTGTCCTTCAACGGGGCACCGATCGATCCGGCGCAGAAGTTCGTCGTGGCGACGAACAATTACCGCGCCGGCGGTGGTGGATCGTTCCCCGGAGCGGACGGGACGACCACGATCTTCGAGGGGCCGGACACCAACCGTGATGTGCTGGTGCGGTTTATTGTCGACAAGGGGACCATCAACCCGTCGGCAGATGCGAACTGGACGTTCAAGGAGATGCCCGGAACGACCGTGACCTTCGACACGGGTCCCGCGGGAACCACCTATGCCTCCGATGTGGAGGGCGTGGACATCGTGCCCGCGGGCGATGGAGAGGGCGGCTTCGCCCGCTACCGCATCAGCCTCTGACACAACGAAAGGCGCCCCCTGTGGGGCGCCGCTTTTCGTTAGGGTGAATCGACGGTGCTACATCGAGGCGCCGAGATGCGGCATGGCGTTCGGTCGAGCCGAAGGCGTCGCGCCATTGCCAGTCCGCCGTGCCGGGTTGGCGACCCGGTGGAGGACGGGGCGCGGGTCGATCTGCGCGGGGGCTTGAGGGACAATCGCGTCGTTCAACCGGGTGTTTACCAGCCCGCGATCTGCCTCTGGCCAGGCTCATGACCCTGGCGGACGCTACCCCTCCCCCCGCGCCCTCCGATCCAGCCAGTCCGCCCCGCGGCTGACGGTCCAGTGCAACAGCACGGTGAAGAGCGCCAGCACGAACAGGCTCGCGAACATCAGGTCCGTCTTGGCCCGGCCGTTGGCGAGCAGCATCAGGTAGCCAAGGCCCTTGCTCGCTCCGACCCACTCGCCGATCACCGCCCCGATGGGTGCATAGACGCTCGCGAGCCGCAGACCCGAGGCGAG
The DNA here is from genome assembly GCA_038532435.1 of Pseudomonadota bacterium. Classification (GTDB taxonomy): domain Bacteria; phylum Pseudomonadota; class Alphaproteobacteria; order Rhodobacterales; family Rhodobacteraceae; genus JBCBAP01. Next base: position 15,246 of record JBCBAP010000014.1, read on the forward strand.
GCTCGGCAGCGCCGCGGGCACCCGCAAGCGCCAGAGCGTCGCCCGCTCCGTCGCGCCCATCGTCCGCGCAAGATCAAGGTACCCCCGGTCCGTCCGCTGCAGCCCGTCGAGGAACGCGGACGTCACCGGGAAATAGATTATGAGGACGGTCATCACGATCTTCGACCAGATACCGTAGCCGAACCAGAGCGTCAGGATCGGCGCGAGGGCAAAGACGGGCACCGCCTGCGTGAAGACGAGGATCGGAAGGGCGAGACGCCGAGCGGTGGCAGAGCTTGCCAGATGGATCGCCGTGGCGGCACCGAGGAAGGTGCCGAGCGCCAGACCGATCAGCACCTCGGTGATCGTGTAGCCCGCGTTGATCGCGATGCTCTCCCGACTGACCCACAGCGCCTCGACCACCCGCAACGGACCCGGCAGGATGAAGGCGGGGACCGCTGTCACCCACACCAGGATCTGCCAGGCCAGCAAAGCCACGGCGGCGGACAGCACGCCGTTGCGCAGGGCGTTCATGCGGCCTCCCGCATACGGGTCAGAAGCTGCGCCTGCGCGGCAAGCACCGAGGGATCGTCGTTCGCCCGGATGGGGGGTGCTGGAGGGACAGCAACCTCCGTGGCGCCGGTCCGGGACATCAGCACGATACGGCTTCCCATCCGGACCGCCTCTGCCGGATCGTGGGTCACGAGAAGCACCGTGCGGCCGGAAAGAAGCTCGAAGGCAAGTTCCTGCATCTCTGCCCGGGTGCGTGCATCGAGCGCCGAGAACGGCTCATCAAGCAACGCGACTGGTCGATCCTCCATGAGTGTACGCGCGAGCGCCACACGCTGCCGCATCCCGCCCGAAAGCTGGGCAGGCCGCTTTGATGCATGCACGCTCAATCCCACACGGTCGATCAGATCCCGCGCACGGTCGTGATCCGGGGCCTCTCCCCGAAGACGCGCGCCGAGGCACACGTTCCCTGTCACGTCGAGCCAGGGCAGCAACAGGTCGGACTGGGCCATGTAGGCAATTCGGTCGGGAAGAGGCTGGCCGTCCCCCGCCTCGATCACCCCGTCGAACGTCCCTTCGACCGTGAGCCCGGCGATCAGCCTGAGCACGGTGGACTTGCCGACGCCGGACGGACCCAACAGGCAGGTCCAGCGCGCGGCAGGCAGGTCGAGCGCAAGATCGCTGAAGAGCTCGGCCCCGCCCAGTATCACGCTGCCGCGCAGACTGACGGAGGGCGCGGTCATGCGCCCCGCAGACCCATGTCCCAGAACCCGACCTCAAGCCGGGTCGCCGTGGCAAACCGGTGCCGGAGCCCGCGCGCGCGGGGCGTCTCCGCCCACGTATCGCCCAACCGCTCCACCAATGCCCGGTCAATCAATGCGCCGACGTCTTTGCAGAGGTCCTGATACTCCGACCCGGCATAGGTCCCGATCCACTCGCCATAGGCATCCGACGTTGCCTCGCGCCCGAGCCGCGCACCGATCTCGCCATACCCAAGAACGCAGGGCGCCAGGGCCGCCATGAGATCGAGGAAATCGCCGGAGAAGCCCGCCTCGAGCACGTACCGGGTATAGGCGAGGTTCTCCGCCTCCTCCCGCGTCGTCTCGAGCGCTGCCTGTGAGATGCCCGCGGCGGCGCAGGTCTCCACATGCAGGCGCATCTCGTGATTGACGAGCGCATCGACGGTCCCGGCGGCCTGCTTCATCTCTGCGAGGGTTCCCGCCTTCACGACCGCGAGCGCCCAGGCGCGGGAGAAGTGAATGAGGAACACATAATCTTGCCGCAGGTAGTGCAGGAACGCCTCCCGCGGCAGGCTTCCGTTGCCGAGCCCGCTGACGAAGGTATGGCGGGTATAGGCGTCCCATTCCGGGGACGCCCCGCGCCATGTCTCGAACGCCGTGCCGTAGCTCATTCAGTGACGTCCATGACGATGTCGCTGACCGGGTTCTGCCCGGGGATCAGTCCGGCCTCCGCAAGGAACGCCTCGAACCGGGCGTAGCGGCCTGCGTCGACTGCCGCGGGCCGCAGGGCGAAACGCGGTAGCGTGTCGATCCAAGCCCGCCGGTTCAGTTCGTCATCAAGCTCCGCCGAGGTGCCCTTGAAAATCTCCCAGCTCTCCTGCGGATGGTTGATGATGTACTGCGTGGCAAGCTCCGTCGCCGCGAGGAAACGGGCGACCATGTCGGCGTCCATCCGGTCCGGATTGGCGACGTAGATCAGCTCGTCATAGGCGGGCAGCCCCTCTTCTTCGAGGTAGAAACAGCGGCCGGGCACACCCTCGATATCCATCTGGTTCAGCTCAAAATTGCGGAACGCACCGATCACCGCATCGACCTGTCCCGACATGAGCGCGGGGGAGAGGGAGAAGTTTACGTTCACCAGTTCTACGTCATCGACACCGACGCCATAGTTGCCGAGCACCGTGGCGAGGAGCGCCTCCTCCACTCCCGCGACGGAGAAGCCGATCTTCTTCCCGTCGAGGTCCCCAGGCGTCGCGATCGGACCGTCGTCGAGCACCAGCAGGCAGTTGAGCGGGGTGGCGACCAGCGTACCGACGCGCTTGAGCGGCAGGCCCTCGTGGATCTGCAGATGCAGTTGCGGCTGGTAGGACACCGCGATCTCCGCCTGTCCCGCCGCGACAAGCTTCGGCGGGGCCGCCGGATCCGCGGGGGCGACCAGTTCGACCTCGAGGCCCATGTCGGCGAAGTACCCCTTCTCTTCCGCGATGATGAGCGGGCCATGGTCCGGGTTCACGAACCAGTCGAGCAGTACCGTCATCTGGTCCTGTGCCAGGGCGGGTGTCGCGAGGGCGAGCGTGGCTGCGAATGCGAGTGTCTTCATTGGGTCCTCTCGGGTTGGTCGGCCATGGGATCGGCGACGAGCACGATCTCCCCGGGCCAGTAGGCAGACAGGTGGCGGGCGGCGGTCCAGCTGCGCAGGCCGGAGCGGCAGCAGAGCACGGCGCGGGGTCCTTCGGGGCGAATGTCCTGGCGGGCAAAGGCATCGGGCAGCGCCCGCTGGGCGGCGGGATGGGCAGGCGTCGGCGCTTCGGTTTCTGGCCGCAGATCGAAGATCACGTCGTCTGCCCGGATCCCGTCCGGCGCGATGAACCGGTGGGCGCGCGCGGGCTCTTCGGCCCCGTCGAACCGCATCGTGCTGTTGCGCAGGGAGCGGGCGTCCACCCGGGTCAGCGTGCCGAGCGGCGATGGGGTGAGGCCGAGCAGGTGGGCGAGCGCCATCTGCGCCTGCACTGCTCCGATCATGCCCACCACGGGGCCCAGCACCCCCGCGGTTGCGCAGGTGGCGAGCGTCCGGGGCAGGTCCGGGAACACGGCGCGCAGGGAGGGTGCGCCGCCGCAGAACCCGCCGACATACCCCTCCAACCCCAGGGCGGAGGCGGAGAACAACGGTTTACCCAGATCGAGGCAGGTGTCCGACAGGGTATAGGTGGCCGCAAAGCTGTCTGCGCAGTCCAGAACCAGATCATGGTCGGCGACCAGTCCGGGCGCGTTGCCCGGTGTCAGCAGTGCCGGCAATGCTGTCACATCGACGTCCGGGTTGAGATCGGCGATCCGCCGTGCGGCGGCGACCACCTTCGGCTGGCCCAGATCGTGATGACCAAAGAGGGGCTGGCGGTGAAGGTTGCCGACCTCCACCACGTCCGGATCCATGATCGTCATCGCCCCCACACCCGCACCCGCAAGGTACTGCAGGACGGGTGTGCCGAGCCCCCCTGCGCCGACCACCAGAATGCGGGCAGTGGAGAGTTTCAACTGCCCGACATCTCCTATCTCTGGCAGGATGGTCTGGCGGGCGTAACGGCTCATATGGACGCTTCCACCATGGACGCGGTCCCGTTCAGCCACGCGTCGATGCGCGCCTCGGGATCCTCGTTGAGCGTGATGTCGGTGACCGCCGAGACGATGTCCGCTCCCGCAGCGAAGGCGCCAGCCGCGCGCTCCACGCTCATGCCCCCGATCGCGACGAGCGGTGTCTCACCGACAAGGCGCTTCCATTCCGTCACCCGGTCGAGGCCCTGTTCGTGCCATTTCATCTTCTTCAGGATCGTCGGGTAGACGGGGCCAAGCGCGACATAGTCCGGGGCACAGGACAGAGCGCGGTCAAGCTCAGCAGGGTCGTGGGTGCTGATCCCGAGTCTGAGGTTTGCGCGCCGGATGGCGTCGAGATCCGCGTCGTCCAGATCCTCCTGCCCGAGATGCACGAACGTGCAGCCAAGCTCGATGGCAAGCTCCCAGTGATCGTTCACGACCAGCACTGCGCCATGTTGATCACACAGCTTTTGACAGGTGGCAATCTCCTCCCTCAGCGGGTCCGCCGCCATCTCCTTGATGCGCAGCTGTACAAACCGGACGCCACGGGGCAGGGCGCGGGCAAACCAGTCCGCGCTGTCGAAGATCGGGTAGAACGGATGCAGCCTCATTCGAACACCGCCTTGCCGAACACAGGGGTCGAGGGCGCTGCCATGTCTCGCGGCTCCATCGGATCCGCGGTGGCACCGATCCGGCCTGCCTCCGCCGCCCGCGCCATCGCAACAGCCATGGAGACCGGATCTCCGGCCTGTGCCACAGCGGTGTTCAGCAGCACGGCATCGTATCCAAGCTCCATCGCCTGCGCCGCGTGGGAGGGCAGGCCGATGCCCGCGTCCACGACGAGCGGAGTGTCCGGGAAGTGTGCCCGAAGGCTGCGCAAACCGTATTCGTTGTTGAGGCCGAGCCCCGTGCCGATCGGCGCGCCCCAGGGCATGAGCACCTGGCAGCCCGCCTCTACGAGCTTCTCAGCGACGATCAGATCTTCCGTCGTGTAGGGGAACACCTCGAACCCGTCGTCCGACAGGATCCGTGCGGCCTCCACCAGGTTGAACACATCGGGCTGAAGGGTGTCGTTGTCTCCGATCACCTCGAGCTTGATCCAGCGTGTGCCGAACACCTCCCGCGCCATGTGCGCTGTGGTCACGGCATCCTTGACCGTATGGCACCCCGCTGTGTTCGGCAGGATCCGGACGTTGAGGTCCTGGATGAGGGACCAAAAGGCCTGCCCGTCCCGCCCGGCCCCGCTTTCCCGGCGCAGGGAGACGGTCGCGACACCGGCACCGCTTTCCCGAAACGCCCGGGCGAGGATGGCAGGGCTCGGATACTGGGAGGTACCCAGCATCAGCGGGCTGTCGAGGGTGACGCCGTAGAATGCCCGCAAATGCTCAGCCCCCCTGCATCGGTGCCAGAACCTCGACCGCGTCACCGGGGGAAATCGGGTGCTCCGCCCGTTTGGCGGCGGGGACAAATACGCCATTCACGGCTGTGGCGACGGTCGCGTTGCCCAGGTCCGCCGCAACCAGCAGATCCGCGAGTGTCTCCGCCGCGCTCTCAAACGGGGAGCCGTTCAGGATGACTTTCATCCAGCACCTCCGGTTTCTGATCGGGATTGAGGATGTGGTCCGCCGCCATTCGTCCCAGCGCCGGGGCAAGCAGGAAACCGTGACGGAAGAGACCGTTCACATGCAGCGCGCCATCGACCCACCGGATTCGGGGCAGATTGTCCGGAAAGGCTGGTCGGAGGTCGACACCGATCTCTACAACCTCTGCATCGGCGAAGGCCGGGTGGATCGCGTAGGCGGCGTTCAGAAGATCGACGAGGGAGCGTGCCGTGACGCGCGATCCATCCGCGCTTTCGATCTGCGTTGCCCCAAGCATGTAGACCCCGTCGCCGCGGGGGACGAGGTAGGCGGGAAAGCGGGGATGCATCAGCCGGATCGGGCGCGTGATTGCGACGTCCAGACAGTGCAGCACGAGCATTTCGCCCTTCACACCGCGAAGATCCGTGAGCGCATGCCGGGCCGCGTAGCCGGTCGCGACGACCGCCGTTCCGGTGGTGGATGCGTCTGCTGTGCGCGCCACCTCCACGCCGCGGGAGTGCAGCGTTGTGATGAGCCGGGCAAGGGCTGTGCGCGGGTCGAGATGAGCCTCATCGTGGTAGTAAAGTCCGCGCGAGAACCGGCCTGCGAGGTCGGGCTCCAGCGCGTCGATGCCCGCACTATCGACGGGGTCGTGCTGCGGCGCGCGGCGTGCAAAGCGGGCAAGCTCCGCCCCGTCTCGCGCGGGTGCGACGACGAGCGTTCCGGATCGGGTGACTGGCACACCGAAAGCGTGCCACCAGTCGGCGGCTTCCTGCCCCCAGCGCACGACTTCAGGCTCCGCGGTTGCGCCTTCGCAGAAGGGGGCGAGCATGCCGCCGGCCCACCAGGAACATCCGTGGGGGCCCGGCGCACCGTTCCGGTCCCAGATCGAGACGTCGGCACCGCGCGCCGTCAGTTCGGCGGCGAGCACGAGGCCGGCAACGCCAGCTCCGGTAATATGAACCTGAGCGCTCACGACGTGGACCAGAGCGCATGGAAATGGTGAACCGGCCCGTGTCCCGATCCGACGGAAAGCCGGTCTGCAGCGCGGATCGCGCCCTGCAGGTAGCCGTGCGCCACCGCGACCGCATCGTCCAGTGCGTGACCAAGCGCAAGCTCGGCAGCGATGGCCGATGACAAGGTGCATCCGGTCCCGTGGGTGTTTCGGGTGTGCTGTCGCGGCGCCGTCAGCCGCATGGCGGGGCTGTCGGGCCGCACAAGAAGGTCAATACACGTCTCCCCGGACCCGTGGCCTCCCTTCATCAGCACGGCACCTGCCCCGAGATCGCAGAGAGCCCGGCCCTGACGCTCCATCGTCACGACATCCTCTGCCGCTGGCTGATCGAGGAGCCGTGCCGCCTCCGGCAGGTTGGGTGTGAGCAGGGTCGCGAGCGGCAGGGCGCGCGTGCGCAGGGCCTCGATTGCCGCGTCTTGTAGCAGCGTGTCGCCGGACTTCGCGACCATCACCGGGTCGAGGACCACTGGCGCGCCGTGCCCGTCCAGACGCTTTGCGACGACCTCGGTGAGCTCCGGTGAGAACAGCATCCCAACCTTGATCGCCCGCACGTCGAGATCGTCGAACACTGCGTCGATCTGGGCGCCGACAATGTCCACCGGAACCGGATGCACCGCGGTAACGGCCCGCGTGTTCTGTGCGGTGATCGCCGTGATGACGGACGCGCCATAGGCCCCGCGCGCGGAAAACGCTTTCAGATCCGCTTGAATACCCGCCCCGCCCCCGCTGTCGGAGCCTGCGATCGTCAGGGCGATTGATCCGGGATGCGTCACGGCACCCTCCCATCAAAGTGTCACAATCGAAGGGAAGGTTTGCCTGCCTCGGGCTGGACACCGTTCCCTTCGCCGGAATTATCCGGATCAGGTTCGATGGGTTGACTTGCGCCTCTCAGCCCCTCGCGGAGCACCCCAACGGTCGGGGAGACCATAGACGCGTGGGCCGTTACGTCAAGTGACGCACACGGTGCGGGCCAACGTGGCGATTGCCCTTTGATTTCACAGCCCGGGCGGGATACTCAAGCCGCGCAGCGGCCCCGTAGCTCAACTGGATAGAGCAGCCGACTTCTAATCGGCAGGTTGTGGGTTCGAGTCCTACCGGGGTCGCCAAGTCTTTCACTATCGTCAGTGCACTTGGCGCAAGTACCTGCGCACTTGCGTCCTTTATCCGCCCAAAAGAGGGATTGATTTTGTGTTCTTGGCTCCCTTCAATGGTGAGTCAGTAAAATGGTGTGTGAGTGAAAACGACGATGTGGTTATGTCGACTAAGTAGAGTTGCGGCGGCGACACTTGCCTTTTCCCTAAGCGTGGGGCCGGTGTCTGCACAATCCAACGAACTGTTGAGTGCTGAGCGCGACAGCATCTTCCTCCAGATGCTGGACGACCCGGCCAATACGGATCTGATGATCTCCTATGCGCGGCTCTCCGTGCAACTGCGGGACTATGAGGCTGTTGTCTCCACACTTGAGCGGCTCGTGGATCAGGGCGCTGCCACCCCAGCGCTCCGGTACGAGCTGGGCATCGCCTACTTCGCGCTCGGTTCCTATGAACTGGCGGAGTACCATTTCGACCAGGTTGATCCGGCGTCCCTGTCGGCAGCACAGCATGTCGCGCTTGACGACTACCAGCGCCGCACTGGTCGGGCGCAGCGCAGCGGGCGCATCACGGGCTCGATTTCTGGCGGAGCGGTCGCGGTCGGATCGCTCGACGACATCTATCCGGTTGGAGATGCGCGTCTGCTCTGGAGCTACGACATGGGCGGCGCAACCCAGAACACCTGGGATACGGATCTGCGGGGACGGCTCATCGGAGCGGACAGCTCCGACGACAAGACCCAGTCCGCCCTGCGCCTGCGCACCGGCCCGTCGATCAAGGCGGAAGGGACCGCCTACGGCATCCGCCTGCGTCCTTACGTGGAGCTGAACGCAACAGACCGGGACGAGGTCGAACGGTTCAGCGGCGCGCTGGGCGCGGAAGCGATCAACCCGATCAGCGAGGCATGGTCCGTCTTCGCCGATGTGCAGGTCGGGTTCGAAGACCGGTCCAACCGGACCAACGGCCTGACCTTTGGCGAGCTTCGCCTCGGCGCGACCTACCGGCCCACGCGCGACACGGGCATCCGGGCCTCCGCGCGGATGGGCGGGGGATTCGAGGATGGCAGCAACGACGAATTCAGCCTCGTTGGCGCGCGGCTTGATCTGTTCCAGCGTTTCGATCCGGGCATCACGGCATCCTCCCGCGATGCGGAGCTCTCCGCCTTCATTCAGGCGGACATCCGCGAGGGCGGTGAAGATGAGGGTGAACAGTTCAGCCTCGGCGCGCAGGCGAAGGTGTTCGTCTACCGCGAGTTCTTCATCGCGGCAGATGCGCAGTTTATCACCTTCACCGATGGCAACAATGAAGAGGCGTCCGATCCGATCTACGGTCTGCGCGCGGGGATGGAGTTCTGAGATGAGAACAGTATTCAAATCCCTTGGGTCCCTCGCGGCTCTCATCGCCCTTCCCCTCAGCGCGCAGGAGATCGGTGTCGTCGCCTCCAGTGAACCCACCTTGCGTGGAACGCCTCCGGGTGCGGCGGAGCGGGCCCTGAAGCTCGGCACAGACGTGGTTTTCAACGAGGCTGTCGAGGCCTCCGACAGTGGGCGAGGGCAGCTTCTGTTCCGCGATCAGTCCACGCTCACCCTCGCGCCGAACTCCCGCATCGTGCTGGACCGGTTCGTTTACGACCCGGATCAGAGCGCGGGCGAGATCGGCCTCTCCCTGACCCGGGGTGTCCTGCGCTTCATCGGTGGTCGGGCGGCGGATGCGCAGGAGGCGACGATCACCACGCCGACGGCGACGATCGGCATTCGCGGCAGCTCCGCCTTCGTGCAGTTCATGAACGGCAGGACGACCGCGGTGTTCATCGCGGGCGAGCAGCTGTGCATCGTCATCGATGAGGAGCGGACCTGCACTACGCGGCGGGGCGGGGTGCTGACTGACGAGGGCTATGTCGGCAGCATCGGCGCTGAGGATCTCGCGGCGCTGCTGCGCGCGCTTGATGGTGTTCCTGGTCAGGGCGGCGGTGGGCCGGGCGCCACCGGACTGCAGGATCAGGCCAACCCGGACCAGCAGCCGATCTCCACAAAGGGGGAGGAGCTCGACATAGGTCTCTTCGATGCCCTTTTCGGGACCGATCTGGACCGCAGCCTGCTCGGCCCCGGCACCCCGCAATCCTCCGGTGGGTCGCCGATGATGGATCCGGATCCCGATCCTGAACCGGAGTTTGAACCGGAGTTAGAGCTGGAGACGCCTGGAGAGCGGCTGGACATACTGGAAGGCGACGAGCTCAGATAGGGCCTGGGGCACCGGCGTCCGCTCGATCTTTAGCGGGCGCCGGTGGTTGTTCACCCGAGACTGCCTCAACCGAACCCGAATCCCCCCCGAATCCGCCGCGACGTTCAAAGCGCTCGTTTTTGCCGCGTGACCCGATAGTCTGCTGCGGAACAGGCGCGAGAGGGTCATGTCGTTCACGGTAAAGCAGGCGCGGTACTTTGTCGGTGTGGCTGAGCACGGATCGTTCAGCCGGGCCGCCGTCGAGCTTTCGATCTCGCAAAGCGCGCTCACGGAATCGATCAAGGAGCTTGAGGGCCATCTGGGCATCAAGCTTTTCGAGCGGCGCAGGCGCGGGGTTGAGGTCACCCACAATGGCCATGTCTTCATGCGCCACGCGAAAGCGATCCTTGCCGAGATCTCGCAGGCGGAGATGAGCTTCTCCGGTGAGAAAAGCGGGCTCGCGGGCACGCTCAACATCGGCGTCACATCCCTCACGTCCGGTTACGTCCTGTCGGATCTTCTCTCGCGCTACCGTCGCGCGCAGCCGGAGGTCGAGGTGAGCGCACTCGAGGACGGTCCCGAGTATCTCGAGCACTTGCTGGTTGGTGGCGAGCTGGATGTCGCGGTGATGCTGATCTCCAACCTGCGCAACCCACTGGCTTTGCACGCGGAACTGCTGGCCGTGTCGCCCTACCGCCTGTGGTTACCCCTCGGCCATGCGCTCAGCGCGTCGCAAAGCATTTCGCTCGAGGATCTCGCGACCGAACCCCAGATCGTCCTTGATGTGGACGAGATGCACGATGAGGCAGGGCGGCTTATGTCGAGTTTCTCGACCAAACCGCGGATCGCCTTTCGCACCCGGTCCGTGGAGGCCGTCCGCTCGCTGGTCGCAAGCGGGGCCGGTGTCTCCCTCCTGCCCGATCTCGTCTATCGCCCCTGGTCGTTAGAGGGGGACCGGATCGAAAGCCGCGATGTCTCCACCCAGCTTCCGGTGGTGCAGGTTGGCCTGGTCTGGCGGCGCGGCGCGAAGGTGGCGCCGGCCACCCGGGCGTTCCTGTCGGTGGCGCAGAGTTTTCATGCGCCACGGCTGCGGTGAACCATCGGTTTTTCCGATATTACAGCCCGGAAAATTGAATTTGCCTCACTCCTCGGGACTCTTCAGCGTGTCAGGAAGGTAAACAGGGAGTTCGATCGATGAAGGGCATGTTGAGATCAACGGCGGCCTTTGGGCTGGCCGTCGCGATGGTTGCGCAGCCGGTTCTGGCGGAGATGGTGACCGAACTTGGCGCGGGTGAGGGGCAGCTGAACATCGTCGCCTGGCCCGGCTATATCGAGCGTGGCGAGACGATGGAGGCGTTCGACTGGGTCACCGGCTTCGAGGCCGCGACGGGCTGCATGGTCAACGTGAAGACCGCCAACACCTCCGACGAGATGGTCGCGCTGATGAACGAGGGCGGGTTCGACCTCGTCACCGCCTCAGGCGATGCGTCGCTCCGCATGATTGCGGGCAAGCGGGTGCAGCCGGTCAACACCGATCTGATCCCAAGCTGGAGCACCATCGATGACCGGCTGAAACAGGCGCCCTGGCATTTCGTCGATGGGAAGAACTACGGCACCCCGTACATGTGGGGACCCAACGTGCTGATGTATTCGACGGAGGTCTTCGGGGACACGCCACCGACCTCCTGGTCCGTGGTTTTCGAGGAGCAGGACCTTCCGGACGGGGCGAGCAATGTGGGCAGGGTGCAGGCCTATGACGGTCCGATCCACGTCGCTGACGCGGCGATGTACCTGATGACCCACCAGCCCGAGCTGGGCATCACCTCCCCCTACGAGTTGAACCTCGACCAGTACAATGCCGCGCTCGACCTCCTGCGGCAGCAGCGCAAGCTTGTGAGCCGCTACTGGCATGACGCGTTCATCCAGATCGACGATTTCAAGAACGAGGGGATGGCGGCGTCGGGTTCCTGGCCGTTCCAGGTGAACCTGCTGCAAAACGACAATGCACCCATTGCTTCCATCATTCCAGAGGAAGGGGTCACAGGCTGGGCGGACACGACGATGATGCATGTCGACAGTGAGAACCCGAACTGCGCCTACATGTGGATGGAGCATACGCTGAGCTCCAACCTGATGTCGGATCTCTCCGTCTGGTTCGGGGCCAACCCGGCGGTGCCCGCCGCCTGCACCGACGGTCGCGGCATGCAGAATGCGGAGGGCTGTACCAAGAACGGTTTTGACGATTTCGAAAAGGTCCGGTTCTGGCAGACGCCGGTCACCCGGTGCGAGAGCCAGGGAGAGTGCGTCCCCTACTATCGCTGGGTGTCGGACTATATCGGCGTGATCGGTGGACGGTAACGCAGAGACATTCCTGCGCGGCGACCCTGCCGCGCACGAGCCGTCATCCATGACACCAGCGATAAAGTTCCACGGCGTATCGCGCCATTTCGGGTCGGTCCGCGCAGTGGACGCGGTCGATCTCGCAATTGCTGAGGGCGAGTTCTTCGCCCTGCTCGGGCCGTCAGGTTCGGGAAAGACCACGTGCCTGCGTCTGATCGCCGGTTTTGAGCAGCCGAGTGCCGGGCGCATCGAGATCTTCGGGCAGGACGCGACAGCGACACCGCCCTACCGCCGCCCGGTGAACACTGTCTTCCAGGACTATGCCCTGTTTCCGCACCTCAATGTCCGGGACAACGTGGCCTATGGGTTGATGGTGCGGGGGGAGGGCAAGTCCACCCGTCGTGCGGCGGCGGAGGAGGCGCTCGCGCTCGTGGCGCTGGGCGGCTTCGGCGACCGCAAACCGTCGGAATTGTCCGGTGGTCAACGGCAGCGGGTGGCGCTCGCCCGGGCGCTGGTCATGCGGCCCAAGGTCCTGCTGCTCGACGAGCCGCTCGGCGCGCTTGACCTCAAGCTTCGCGAGCAGATGCAAAGCGAACTGAAATCGCTCCAGCGTCAGCTCGGCATCGCCTTTGTCTTCGTCACCCACGATCAGGGGGAGGCCCTGTCGATGTCGGACCGGGTCGCCGTCTTTAACGACGGGCGCATCCAGCAGGTCGGCACGCCCGAGGAGGTCTATGACCGACCCGCGACTCCGTTTGTGGCCGACTTCGTTGGCTCGTCCAATATGCTGCCCCCCGCGCTCGTCAAAAGCATCGTGGGTCATGATGGCCCGGCCAGCCTCCGGCCGGAGGCGATCCGCATCGGTGAAGGACCTCTCACCGGAACCGTCGCCAGCCGGTCCTTTCTCGGTGCTGCCACACGCATCGAAGTCGCCTGCGACGATGTCATCCTGAACGTGCTGCTGCCCAAGGGCGTTGCGGTTCCCGAAACAGGGGCGCGCGTGGGCCTGACCTGGGAAGCTGAAGCCCTTCATGTGATGGAGGGGCAGCATGGCTGAAGCCATCGCCCAATCGCGGATATCGGACGCGCTGTGGCGTCGTCCCAACCTGCTTGTCCTGCTGCTGGTGACGCCACCGCTCCTCTGGCTCGGCATCGTCTACCTCGGATCGCTCTTCGCGCTCTTGGCGCAGAGCTTCTTTTCGATCGACGAGTTTTCCGGGCTGGTCCGGTATGAGTTCACGCTCAAGACCTACGGAGAGCTCTTTCGTGCCTCCAACTTCGACATTCTGGTGCGCACGATTCTGATGGCCTCTGCCGTCACCATTGCCGCGGCGATCGTCGCGTTCCCCATCGCCTACTACGCCGCCCGCTATGCCCGCGGACCGTGGAAGGCCGTGTTCTACCTCGGCGTCATGCTGCCGCTCTGGTCGAGCTATCTGGTCAAGGTTTATTCGTGGAAGCTGATCCTCGCGAAGGAGGGCATCCTCAACTGGATCTTCGAGACGCTTAACATGGCGTGGATCCTCGAAGCCTATCTCGCGATCCCGCTGATCGGGGGCAACTCCCTGTCCGTGAGCTGGACGGGCACCTTCCTCGTCTTCCTCTATGTCTGGCTGCCGTTCATGATCCTGCCGGTCCAGGCCTCGCTGGAGCGGGTGCCGCCGTCCATGCTCGAGGCGAGCGGCGACCTCGGTGCGCGACCTGGGCAAACACTCCGGCACGTGATCCTGCCGCTCGCGCTTCCCGGGGTGATCGCGGGGTCGATCTTCACCTTCTCGCTGACCATGGGCGACTACATCATCCCGCAGATCGTCGGCACCTCGGCCCGCATGATCGGGCAGGCGGTTTATCAGTTCCAGGGGACGGCGGGGAACATCCCGCTTGCGGCGGCCTTCGCCGTGGTGCCGATCCTCGTCATGGGGATCTATCTGACGCTGGCGAAACGGGCGGGGGCGTTCGATGCACTCTAAAGCGTCCCTCGGCCTCAAGATCGCGGCAATCGGCGGGCTTCTGTTCCTGCATCTGCCGATCCTGCTGATCTTCGTCTACGCGTTCACCACGGAGGACAAAAGCTACCAGTGGCCGCCGCCGGGTTTCACGCTCAAATGGTTTGCCGTGACGTGGGAACGGCCGGATGTCTGGCAGGCGCTGAGCCTGAGCCTGCGGGTCGCAGCAATCTCGACGGTGATCGCGATGGCGCTTGGCACCTTGTGCGCGGCGGCTGTTGCCCGGTCTAAATTCTTCGGGCGGGAGACGATCTCCCTCCTCGTCATCCTGCCGATCGCGCTGCCGGGGATCATCACCGGCATCTCCTTGCGGTCCGCGTTCAACATTGCGGACATCCCGTTCAGCTTCTGGACGATCATCCTCGGCCACGCGACGTTTTGCATCGTGGTGGTCTACAACAACGCGGTGGCCCGGTTCCGTCGTACTTCCGGCAGTCTGGTAGAGGCATCCATGGACCTTGGCGCGACCTACTTCCAGACATTGCGTTTCGTGATCCTGCCCAACATCGCGACCGCACTGCTGGCGGGGGGGATGCTGGCCTTCGCGCTCAGCTTTGACGAGGTGATCGTGACAACCTTCACCGCCGGGCAGCAGCAGACGCTGCCGATCTGGATGCTTGAGGAGCTGGTGCGCCCGCGTCAGCGGCCCGTCACCAATGTGGTGGCCATGGTCGTTGTGCTGGTCACGTTCCTGCCGATCCTCGCCGCCTATTACCTGACCCGCGGCACCGACACGGTCGCCGGTCAGGGCAAATGAACAGAGATACAGGGAGAGACCTCATGGAAACGAACATGCTCATTGGCCGTGGTTTCGAGGCTGGGACGGAAACCGAGGAGACCGTCCTGAACCCCCGGACCGGAGAAACCATCCTCATGATGCCGGAGGCGAACACCGATCAGATTGACAGGGCTGTCGCCGCCGCGCGCCGGGCGTTTCCCGGATGGTCCCGGACCACGCCGGCGGAACGGTCCGGCCTCCTCCTGCAGATCGCCGATGCGGTGGAGGCGGACCTCGACAATCTCGCGATGCTCGAGGCACTCAATTGCGGCAAACCGATCAATGAGGTGAAGAACGAGGAGATCCCAGCGGTTGCCGACTGTTTCAGATACTTCGCCGGTGCGGTGCGAAACATGCACGGGCCCGTGGCGGGCAGTTACATGGAAGGGCACACCTCCATGATCCGGCGGGACCCCATCGGTGTCGTCGCGTCCATCGCGCCCTGGAACTATCCGATCATGATGATGGCCTGGAAGCTTGCGCCTGCGCTGGCCGGGGGCAACACGGTCGTCATGAAACCGTCCGAGCAGACGCCGCTCACGGCGCTGGCCTTTGCCAAGATCCTTGCAGACATCCTGCCCGAGGGGGTTGTGAACGTGATCACCGGGCGCGGTGGATCCGTGGGAGACGCGCTGGTGAACCATGCCGGCGTCGACATGATCTCCATCACCGGCGATGTTGCGACGGGCAAGAAGGTGCTGATGGCGGCATCCAAGGGTGTGAAGCGCACGCATCTGGAGCTGGGCGGCAAGGCCCCGGTGATCGTCTATGGAGACGCAGATCTTGCCCGGACGGTGGAGGGCTTGAAGGCCTTCGGCTACTACAATTCCGGTCAGGACTGTACGGCGGCCTGCCGGGTCTATGCCCACGCGAGCGTCTACGACAGTTTCGTCGCTGACCTTAGCGCCGCCGCCGCGAGTATCGTCTACAACAACGCCGATGACACGGCGAACGAGATCCCGCCGCTAATCTCACCCAGACAGCGGGACCGGGTGGCAAGCTTTGTCGAGCGGGCCTCGGAACAGACCCATATCGAGATCACGACCGGCGGGGGCGCCGAGGATGGCGCGGGCTTTTACTACAAGCCGACGGTCATCGCGGGTGCCCTCCAGAATGATGAGATCGTGCAGCGTGAGGTCTTCGGACCGGTGGTGTCGGTCACCCGATTCACGGATGACGATCCGGTCATCGACTGGGCCAACGACAGCCCCTACGGTCTTGCGAGCTCCGTCTGGACTGCTGACATCGGCAGGGCGATGGAGGCGTCCGCCGGGCTGCAATACGGATGCACCTGGGTGAACAGCCATTTCATGCTGGTCAACGAAATGCCCCACGGGGGGCTCAAGCAGTCCGGCTACGGCAAGGACATGTCTATGTACGCGCTGGAGGACTATACCGCCGTCCGGCACGTGATGATCGCGCACTAGGTGCAGCAGAGGTTGGGGGGAAGATCAAGTCTCCCCGGCCGATAAACAGTCTGCCCAGCGGTCATTGGACGATCAGGGGACACTCCCCGATCGATGGTCGGAGAGGGCGATCCTGCTGGCGGAAAGCCGAAGAGCGAAGTCGCGTGGTGCAGCCTGCTCGGATCCTCACTGTGAACCTTCGCCCAACCGTCGGACCGCTTGTTTTCCGTGAGTGAACCAACCCAGCGGTGAAACGGGTGGGATGGGAGGTTTCTGGCCAACTCTGTTCGTTCTTTCCTCAGCGAGGTCGTTGTTCCCTCCACCTTGCCTTAGGTCCCTGTATCTTAGCCTGGCGGCTCTACGACAGGCTGCCGGCAGCGCGGATCAAGCCCGTTGGTGAGATTACCCCCCAACATGAATCCGTATTGGCTGCCCCGCCAACCGGCGGATCATCGACGTCTCCCCTTCGGTTTGCGGCTTTCGGTGCATACATTCACGTCTTCGGCCCCGATGGATTGACCAGCCTCTCGGGGGGGGACCTCCGCCCGACCGGTTTCGATGAATTCCGCCCGGTCATGGCGGGAGGAAGCGCGGGCGGCCGCGGCTGCCTGCTCCCACGAATAGGGGAGTGCGACGTGATCTACCGCCCAACCAGCAGGCGTGCGGGTCAGGATCGCGTAGCGCGCATGGGGGCTTCCGGCCTCGACCCGGTGCAGCACCGGCTCGTCGTTCCAATAGGCGGGTAGACCCACGCTCCCCGGGTTCACGACGATCTGACCGCTGGGCAGTGCCACAAGGCGCGGGACGTGCTTGTGGGCGCAGAGGATCACCTCATGTCGGATCCCGTCCAGCCGTTCGATGATCAGCTCAACCGGGGCAAGCTCTGTCCGGTCGAGCGTGATCTCCTCGACCAGCTCCGTCGTGTCCGACGTTGGTGTCCCGTGGCAGCAGAACACGTCCCCGAGGTCGCGTGTCTTTGGCAGTCCACGCAACCACGCTTCCTGCTCAGGCGAGATCTGGCCTGGCTTGAACGTTTCGTAGTTGCCCGCGATGCTCGTGATCCCATGGCGCATGACGAGCTCGATTGCGCCCGCAGGGTCCATATCCGCGTCCGCCGTATCGCCGAGATTGACGATGTCAGAGATACCGCGGCGGCCGATATCCCTGAGCACCGCCTCAAGCGCCCAGAAATTGCCGTGGATGTCGGCGATGGCTGCAAGTCGCTCCATGCGGTCCTCCGAGGGTTGGGGCGTGGGTAGGGACATTGAGCTGACACTACCGCGGGTGGTGCCCGAGTCGCGACCGGGCTGACGGGGCCCCTCTCGGCCCCTACCGCTTTGAGCGGGCGATGTGAGTGCCGTCCCAGTCCGGTGCCGGGGGCGCTGTCCGATAGCTCGCGATGCGGGAGGCGAACTCGCGGGCGAGGTGCGCAGGGTCGCAGCCGGAGCATGCGCACTCCGACAGCGCTGCGAAGGCGTGTTCTGCTGCGTTCCAGTCCCGGTCGCGCAAGTGCCCCCGAGCCGTTGCGAGATGTTCCCGTAGCGCCGAGACCCCTTCGGTCCCCTCATCGAGGACGGTGTAGACGGTCACCGGCCGCTCGCGTCCCTTGACCGAAACCCTGTCGAGCTCGATGGCAACGAGGCCCGGCGGCAATGCGCCGATCATGTCCTCGCCGACGCAGTTAGGCACCCCGTAGATGCGGGTCAGCCCTTCGAGCCGGGCGGCAAGCGTGACGCTGTCCCCCATGCAGGTGTAGCTCAGCCGGTCGGCGGAGCCCATGAGGCCCACATAGCTCGCCCCGGTGTTGAGACCGACGCCGATGCCGAGCGCCGGCAAGCCGTCACGCACAAGCTCCGCGTTCAACTTTTCTATCGCTGCATCGATGTCGCCAAGTGCGGTAAGCGCGCGGGCCCGGTGATCCTCCTGTTTCAGCGGGGCGTTCCAGAAGGCCATTACCGCATCGCCCATGAACTTGTCGATCGTCGCTCCGGTGCGGAGGAGCGCGCCGGTAACGGCGCTCAGGTAACGGTTCACAAGGTGAACAACCTCCTCCGGCGACAGACGCTCTGTAATGGAGGTGAAGCCGCGCATGTCGACGAACATGACGCTAACCTCCCGCTCCGCCCCGTCTGGGGTCAGTCCCTCGCGCGGGTCACGCAGGATGTCATCCATCACGGGCTTGGGCAGGAAATAAGCGAAACGGGCGTTGATCGCCCGGCGCGCCCGTTCCTTCGAGAGGTATCCGATGGTGGTGTTGGGGACATAGACCAGCATGATCGCCACCACCGGCATCACTGGATTGAAGAGAAGGCCCGCGCCGCGGAACGCGAGGAAAGCACCGCCGATCGTGCCCCCCGCGAGCGCCATCCCCGCCCAAAGCCCGGCAAGCGGCGCATCACGCATCTGCGCGAGTGTTATCGCGCCGCCAAAGACCACCACCAGAAGAACCTCGAGCCCCAGTGCCCAGTCGGGGCGGGTGAGAAACGTTCCCGCGATCATCTGCTCGAGCGCCTCCGCATGGACCAGCACGCCGGGGATCTGACCATCGAGGGGCGATTTTCGGATGTCCGAGAGGCCCTGGGCCGACGCGCCGATCAGCACCAGCTTCCCACCGATCCGGTTCGCCAGCGGCGCACCTTCACCAGCCGGGTCGAGCACGTCCCGGGCCGATGTGACCCGCCCTTCCCGGGCTCCGCTGAAATGCACCCGCAGGGATCCATCCGCTTCGAGCGGGACGGTCACCGCCCCGACCCGCAGCGCGGTCGGCACCGATCGCCCGCCGACGACATCGCCGGACGCGGATGAGGTGCGCAGAAGGTGCGATCCGGCACCCTGTGCCACCCGCAGCAGTTCGGTGGAGAGGGCCGGCACCAGCGTCTCCCCGATCCGGGAGACGAGCGGCACCCCCCTGACGATCCCGTCTGGGCCTTGGGTCGGCGTGATCGTCCCGATCCCCGCCGCCGCATCCGCCAAGACGGGCAAGGGCATGACCGCGCTGCCAAAGTGCTGCAGCCCGCCATCCGGCAGTTCCCCGGCAACGGATATTCCCGCCTTCACCACGGGCATGGACCCGGTGCCGTCCCTGCCAGACATGGCGAGCACGACGGGCCCGCGCCCGATCGCCTCCGCGAACTGGATATCGTGTGAGGGACCCTGCGGAATGCCCGCTTCGTCGCCGGACGAAAAGCGGTGCAGGCTCCGGCTCAGGACCTCCGGCGAGGTCCGGTCGGGCTCCGCAAACAGCACATCGTAGCCGATGGCGACGGCGCCGTGAGCAAAGAGGCGATCTGTCAGTTCCGCAAGATACGTCCGCGGCCAGGGCCACTGGCCAAGGGCGGCCAGCGCCGCCTCGTCGATGTCGACCACATGGACCGGGCTTTGCGGATCGTAGTTGCGGGGATAGGCCCTTTGGTAGCTGTCGAAGACGACCTCCCGCACCCGCTCCAGCGCCGCGCCTGGCCAGATCGTCAGGACGATGCAGAGTGCGGTCAGCGCGGGTCCGAGCAGCAGCGGCCAGCGTGTCATCCCCGAACCCCCGGGGGGTCACCCATGGTGGGCGAGCCCGGTGCGGTGGGGTTCCAGCACGATCCCGTCCATGGGCACGCTCAGCAACACCTTCGTCGCCAGGTCCCTGCTGAAGAGCGCGATCATGCTGTTGTTGAGCGCCGGAGACCGCGCCATCAGCTTCCGCAACGCGGCCATGTCGATGCTCACATACTCCGTATCGTCGGGCACATATACTGCGGCGCTGGAGGGCTGATCGGTCAGGAAGGCGATCTCGCCGGCGAAGGCAGGGCCGCGCCCGTCATAGATCTCGCCCCGCTTCAGGATCTCGAACCGCTCCCCGAGGATGACGTAGAGACGGCCGAGCGGCGCACCCTCCTCGATGATCTTGGTCTGTTCAGTACTCCGATGCCATGTCACGAGGCCGTAGACCTTGCGAAACTGCCCAGGTGTGAGCGTCGAGAAATGGGTGTAGAGCCTGCGCTGATCCCGGGTCATCCGCACCTTCGTCCGCTCGAAGATGATGAGGATCACGAGGAAAAGATTGATCGAAGCCAGAACCCCGTTCGATCCCACCGATTGCAGGATCGGCACCGGCTGCAGCGCGTAGAACAGTAGATCGCAAATGATGCCAAGGCTGACCAGCAGGCGCAGCACCAACTCGTCCCGCACGATAAATCCCGTCGCCTTCAGGATCAGTCCGGCCAACAGAAGATACGCTACCAATTCTTGAGACATTCAACCCAACGCCATGACTTACGTGCCCGAAAGGAAGCGCAGTTACCTCCTCAGCACAAGACATTTCATGGCAATGCGCTTGCCAAGGCGACAAACTGGATCCTCTTTCGACACACACCGGCGCATGGTCAGGAGCGTGCGAGGTCTTTTGCCCGGCGTGCGGTCCACACAAACAACGCCCCCGTCTCCACTTTCGTGTCTGGGCGGATGCGGCGCGCGTGCGACGGGCCAGGGTCAGACGCCACATGGCCTCATAAGCGCTCGGTCCGAAGGCATGGATAGCGTGCATCTCACACTTTCGTCCGCATGTTTGGTTCACCGGCGCCAGAGGGCTGATCCGGCGATGGCTGCTGTCCATCGACGGCGTCAGAAGCCGGCTCATCGTTTAGGCGGCGACGAGGCCGAACACTTGAACGACGCTTCGCTGAGTGTCCGGCAACTCGGTCAGTGAGCCGATCCCCAACGGTTGCTTTTAGGTCCGTGCAGGAACGAGCCGGATTTCCTCCTCCAACGTGCAAAGCAGCGGGGGTGCACGCCGGAGGAGGGTTATCGCACCCGGCGCAGGCTCCGGGTGGTTTTGATCAAGCGATTGTGTGGAAGTCGTATGCTGAGATGATGCCTGTTTCGTCGAAGGCGATGTAGTCGATGCGTTCGGCGGTGTGGTCGGTTTCGTCGTCCCTGCTGGTGTCTTCTTCCACGGACACGTCGAAGCCGGTGCCGGTGTTGCCGTCGCCCCGGGCCCAGGCCGGGTCGCTGCCCGCGAAGCTCGCGAGCGTGGCCAGGACGTGCGCATCGTCGGCGACCCCGTCGCCGAGTGCCACCGTCGCGCCCCCGTCGGTCACGCCGCCGGCGCTGCCTGCCAGCCAGCCGATGCCCCCCGAGGTGCCCGCGCCCGCCTCGATGGCGACCCAGCCGAGGGTCTCCACCGCGTGGCTGCCGTCATTGTTCGCCTCCTCCTCCTGCATGGTCAGCTCCACCCCGTCCGCATCCGCGGGGCGCTGGCGCGTGGTGACGAAGTCGCCGCCGTTGAGCGTCTGGACCTGGCTGAGGACCACGGGCGTGTCGTCGAACTCCGCATCGAAGGTGACGCGCTCGAAGCCCTGGGAGGAGAGCCTGGAGCTGTCGACGGTGCCCGCCTCGAGCAGGCTGCCATCGGGCAGCATCCAGGTCCCCGCCTCGACGACGAGGTAGGTGACCGTCTCCGCGGTGTGGCGCCCGTCGAGATGGTTGGGCTCCTGCAGCTGCAGCGTCAGCTGATCGCCCGCGATCTCGCTGATGCGCACGGTCACCGGGTCGAGCCCGTTCTCCGTGGCGACGAACGCCACCACCACCGGGCTCTCGTAGCTCTGCGCCAGGGTCACCGTCTGCGCCACGTTGGTCAGCGCCAGCACGCCCGTCTCTGCGACCTGCTCGAGGGGGGCGGTGTAGAGCGTGCCGGCCCCGTCGAAGGCGATGTAGTCGATGCGTTCGGCGGTGTGGTCGGTTTCGTCGTCCCTGCTGGTGTCTTCTTCCACGGACACGTCGAAGCCGGTGCCGGTGTTGCCGTCGCCCCGGGCCCAGGCCGGGTCGCTGCCCGCGAAGCTCGCGAGCGTGGCCAGGACGTGCGCATCGTCGGCGACCCCGTCGCCGAGTGCCACCGTCGCGCCCCCGTCGGTCACGCCGCCGGCGCTGCCTGCCAGCCAGCCGATGCCCCCCGAGGTGCCCGCGCCCGCCTCGATGGCGACCCAGCCGAGGGTCTCCACCGCGTGGCTGCCGTCATTGTTCGCCTCCTCCTCCTGCATGGTCAGCTCCACCCCGTCCGCATCCGCGGGGCGCTGGCGCGTGGTGACGAAGTCGCCGCCGTTGAGCGTCTGGACCTGGCTGAGGACCACGGGCGTGTCGTCGAACTCCGCATCGAAGGTGACGCGCTCGAAGCCCTGGGAGGAGAGCCTGGAGCTGTCGACGGTGCCCGCCTCGAGCAGGCTGCCATCGGGCAGCATCCAGGTCCCCGCCTCGACGACGAGGTAGGTGACCGTCTCCGCGGTGTGGCGCCCGTCGAGATGGTTGGGCTCCTGCAGCTGCAGCGTCAGCTGATCGCCCGCGATCTCGCTGATGCGCACGGTCACCGGGTCGAGCCCGTTCTCCGTGGCGACGAACGCCACCACCACCGGGCTCTCGTAGCTCTGCGCCAGGGTCACCGTCTGCGCCACGTTGGTCAGCGCCAGCACGCCCGTCTCTGCGAACGCCGCGCCGTTGTTGAGGCCGGTCACGTCGGTGATCTCGAGCGCTGCGGCGGACACGCCCTGCAGCAGGACGCTGCCCGACGCGGGCGTGTCGCCGTAGGTTATCAGGGCGCCGTCGGCGGTGTCGGTGATCTCAAGATCGAAGAACGTGCCGCCCACCGCGGAGAGGTCGAGCGTGTCCTCCCCGACGGTGAAGTCGGTGATGATGTCCGCACCGTCCGCCGGGCCGAACAGGAACACATCCGCATCCGCGCCGCCGGTGAGGATGTCGTCGCCGGTGCCCCCGACGATCCGGTCATCCCCCGCAAGGCCGAGGATCTCGTCATCCCCGGCGAGGCCGTCCAGACTGTCGGCCTCCCCGGTTCCCAGAAGCAGGTTGCCGGTCCCGTCCGCCACCGCGTCGACCGCCTCGAAGGAGAGCGTGTAGTCGGCCAGCACGTCGCTGCCCGCCGCCTGCTTGACCTGAACCGAGTGGGCCTGGGTGGGGAAGACCGTGCGCACCCCGACGAAGCTGACGCCCCCGTCCCCGATGGGATCGGTGGACACGGGGGCGAAGGTCCCCGTCTGGTTGTTGAACGTCACGCTGAGCTGAAGCTCCGCGGCGCCGTCCGGGGTCGGGTCGTCCACGTCGAGGCGGAGGATGTAGCGCTCCCCCTCCTCGGCGCGGATCCGGAAGACATCCCTGTCCCCCTGGGTCTCGATCTCGCCGGAGATGCTCTCGCCCTCGCCGAGGGCGACCGGGGGCGGCCCGGCGAAGGATTCCGCATCGATGAAGTCATCCTGAAACGCCTCCACCGAGAGGGTGTAGGTGCCGAACTCGTCCGCGCCGGGCTCCGAGACCTCGAAGACGAAGGTCTCCGTCTCCGACGGCGTGAAGAGCATCTGCGCGTTCTGCCCGGTCCCGCCATTATCGTCCGTGCGGCCCCCGGAGAAGAACGAACTGCCGTTCAGCGTGCCCACCCGCAGGGAGGGATCGACCAGCGTGCCGGCGCCGGTTGCCGCCCCTTCCAGATTGATCAGGTACGCGGTCCCCGCCTCCAGCTCGACGCTGAAATAGTCCCGGTCCGAGGAGAATTGCAGATCGCCGGCCACGTCCTGGCCGATCTCGATGGGGGCAGGGCTGATCGTGCCCGACCGGTCCTCGTTCGGGTCATCGCCCAGATCATCCAGCTCGCGCACGGTGACCGTGTAGCTGCCGACATCCGTCCCATTCTGCGCCTCGACCGCGACGAAGAACGCGATGTCGAGGTCGGCGGCGAAGCCGAACTCCAGCTGGCTGTTCCGGCCAAACCCGCTGTCCGCGTCGACGTCACCGAAGCCGGGGACGCCGTCGGTGAAAAGCCCGAACGTGACCTTCGGATCGGCCAGCGTGCCGCCGTTCGTGTCCACCCCCTCAACGTCAATGATGTAGTCCACGAAGGGCTCCGGGAAGAAATCCATCACGAAGATGTCCACGTCCGCAGCGGTCTCGATCTCACCCGTCACCGCCTCCCCAAGAGAAATCGTCCCCGCCGTCCCTTCCGTCTCTCCAATATCGTCGAGCACGTCGGCAATCGGGAGGGGGCCGGTGTCGCTGAACTGCACGAACTCGATGTTGCGCAGGATGTCATCGCCCTCGGTCAGCTCCTCGTGGGAGATGAGCACGTCGCCGTTGGCCAGAGATACGACGCTGAAGTCCTCGCGCGCGCCGTTGAAAACGGCCACGTCCTCGCCCGCGCCGCCGTCGAGCATGTCGTCGTCAGAGCCGCCCTCCAGGACATCGTCGCCATCGAACCCGTTGAGGATGTCGGTCCCCCCGAGACCGACGATCCGGTCCGCCTCCTCCGTGCCGTCGAGCGTGTCATCGCCTTCCGTGCCGGGGATGACCGGGCCAAGCTCCCTCGCGCCGAGATCGGCGAAGTTCGCGCCGTCCGCGCCGATGCCGGTCAGGTCCACCCGTTGCGCGCCGGAGCCGTCCTGCGCCGGGGCGTCCGGACCGGCGGCATCGAGCGCCGGATTGTCCGCATCCGCCTTGAGCGCGATGGTGGGGAACCCATCATTGTCGTCCAGCACCCCTGCGAGACCACCGTTTCGCTCCTCGGTCTGAGCGAAGACGAGGACAGGATCCGCGTTAATGATGTTGGGGTCGGTGGACGCGTCGAAGGCAGCGGTGTCCGCCCCAACGATGTTAGTCCCAAAGGCCTCGATCTCGCCTCTGCTGCTGGTCGCAAGTTCGGCTGGTGCGCTGGGATCGCCGGTGGTGTTGCCCAGCACGATGCTGTCGGTGATGCTGATGCCACCCAGCGCAAAACCGCCGCCCCCGCCGGTGCTCCCGCTCTCAACATGGTTGCCGCTGAAGGTTGAGTTGAGCATCGCGAACGATCCGGAACCGCCCGAAAAACCTCCCCCGAAGGTGGCGGCGGTGTTGTTTGCGACCACCGAGTTCTCGATGCTGCTGTTGAGCGCCCGCACGCCGCCGCCAGAGCTTTCGCTTACGTTGTTGATGATCGTGGAGTCGATGATCCGCGTGCCGATGTCGCCAAACACGCCACCGCCGGAGCTGGTTGCGAAGTTGTCGGCGATCAGGCTGTTGCGGATCTCAAGATCGGGACCAAAGCCAGCGAAACCGCCGCCCACGCCAAACCTGCCCTCCGCGCGGTTTCCGCTGATGATGGAGTCTTCAATGGTCGTTTCGGCGCCTTCCGCAAAGATACCGCCGCCATCGCTGTCCTCTCCAGTGACGGCGTTACCCCGAACCGTGATGTTGGAGGCAGTGAGCGTACCTTCCGTGTGGATCCCGCCGCCGCGGCTCTGGTCGCCGGTGGCGATGTTGCCGCTCACCTCCACGTTGGTCAGGGTCAGTTTGCCTTTGGCGTCGATGCCGCCGCCGTCCTCGCGAAAGCCCGAGACCCGCCCCCCGGTGACGGTCAGATCGGTCAGCGTCGCATCGCCCGCGAAGTTGAACACGTGAGTATTGTTGGCGAGCGCCGCCGCATCGGTGTTTTGCAGATCGGTGATATCGGTCCCGGCAAGGAGCGCGTCGTCGCCCTCCGCGTCGCCGGTGATCACGAGGTCCACAGCACCGGAGCCGTCGATGATGATCTCTTCTGTCGCTGCGAGCGTGCCCTCGGTCAGCCGGATCAGGCTCTCGGCCCCACCAGCAAAGACGGAGCTGTCGAAGGTGATCGTGTCGACCCCCTCGACCGTGTCGGCGAAGGCCAACGCCTCACGCAGGGAGGTAAGGCCGTCCGTCGCATCCACGACATCAAGGTTGGTGGTGACGATGAGACCGGGATCCTCGAGTTCGGACAGTTCCACTGCGCCCCGGTCAATACCGCCGAGCCCGCCCTGGCTTACCTCGCGCGGGGTGCCCGCGCCGCGCTGGTCGTTCTGAAAATCGTCGATACTGTCGATGATGTCCGTGCGGTCGCCGTCACCGTTGAGGTCGAGGTCCAGGTCTGCTTCGCTCAGCGTCGCGCCGATGTTTGCGGTGCCGCTCACCGTGTCGACTGCGGGGTTGGAGGCGGTCGCCTTCAACGCGACTGTCTGGGTCGGACCGCCATTGTTGCCCAGAACACCAGACTGGATGTCCGCGTCCGCCGCGTTTGGTGCCGTCTCCTCAAACACCGCCGTGACGTCGGCATTGCTGGTGGTGCTGTTCGTGCCGATGGAGGGTCCGCCGGTGAGAGAGACATTGTCGCCGATCGGTGCCGCGTTACCCGCAATGATGGAGTTCTTGACCGTCGCGATCCCCTCCGCCTGGATCCCGCCCCCCGAGGTTCCGGAGGAGTTGCCGGTCACGGTGCTGTTCGTGACGCTGATGTTGAAATTCGAATGCAATCCACCGCCGGGGCTGTTGCTTGCGTCAGCGGCGTGGTTGTTCGCCACCGTGGTGTTGACTGCGACAAGGTCGCCCCGGCGAGCCTGCAGGCCCCCGCCTGAGGAGCCCCTGGCGCCGGTGCTGTTGCCTGAAACGGTGCTGTCGATCACTAGGATACCGCCAGCGCCGTCCCCGCGGACAGCGCCGCCGTCGCCCTCCTGACCAGTGGTGCTGTTGTCCGCCAGCGTGGAACGGAGGATGACCACGTCGCCCAACGCGTGGATGCCGCCGCCGCGGGCGCTCGACCCGCTGGTGTGATTGTCGCTCACCGTGCTGTCGACCACATGGACGAAGCCAGTGGCCTTTACGCCGCCCCCTTCCGAGGCGGTGTTGGTCGTGGAGTTTCCGATGATCTTGCTGTCACGCACGACCAGATCGCCCGACACGCGCACACCGCCGCCGTCTGCGTTGAGTCCCGTCGTCCGCCCGCCGGTGATGGTGATGCCTTGCAGGGTAGTGTCGTCCGCTGCCGCCAGCACGCGGCTGTTGTCATCGAGCTGATCTGCCGTCGATCCCTTCACATCGGTGAGGAACGTGCCCGCATGGAGAGTGTCATCTCCGTCCGCATCGCCCGTGATCGTCACTTCCGTCGCGGAGGAACCATCGATGATGAGCGCGCCGGTCGACGAAAGCTCCCCCTGGGTGAGCCGGACAAGGCTGTTCTCACCTCCGTCGAACACAGCCGCGTCGAACATGATGGTGTCCGTTCCGGCGCTCCCGTTGGCCAGCTCGATGGCTTCGCGCAGGGTCAGTACCCCATCGGAGGCATCCGAGACATCGGAATTGCTCGTGACGATAAAAATGGCCATGTGGACGTGCTCCCCGCTCCGTTCGCTCCTGTCTGAGCAGTAGTCGTCCGAGCGAGAAGTGCGGTTCAAAAAAAGTCTGGGCACCGCCGGGTCCGTGGGGGACGGATTGCCCCATCGAGCAGCCCAAAGTCGCTCTTTCCCGGGACAGCCCAGGTGAAACAGCATGCAAGTCTCAGAAATTATTCAATTAACGCTGATAGCGCGCTGAACGGTTCCGATCGCTGCGCGAGGGGTCTAATCAACGTGGCACATGCCGCAGGCGAGCGTGGATGTGCACGGTGTTCAGGATACCGGGCGCAACGATGATGGTGTTCGCACGCAAAGCGACCCCGCCCAATTGCGCGCCGATTACGACTGCAGAATTCCGCTGTTCATCGACAGCGAAGAGGTGTGTCCCGGGCGAGGTATCTCGGCCTCCTGTCAGAGGGGGAGGCCTGGCCGTTGGGGCGTTTGACCTGCCCGGCACACCGCATACCCGCCGCGGGACAATTGGGCTCGGGCGTGAGCGGACAGGGTGCACTGTTCCTCCTTTCATCACCGGGTTCCATCACAGCTTTGCCCCCCGTTTTGACAGCTTTGGGCACATTGACCGGAGGCGTCTCAACCATCGGAATTTGAGCAGTCGTGATGAGATCAGATTTACCCTCCGACACCACCCGGGTTCTCAATCCGCGCACTCGGCCGAACCGACCCCGAACGGCATCGAAACAGCCCGAACCACCATCCCGGTGACGTCCGTCCAGAGACCCATCGCATTCCTGATCGACGGCCCGCCTCGAACATGACCGACACGGCCCCAACCCCCTGATCCTGCCTTCTTTGCACATCCGTTGTGTCAGTGTTTCGACCACAGTGAGCAGTTTGAACAAAATCGCTCACCGCACAGTATGCAAACAAGAACTCTACGGGACATGAAGTTCACTCAATAGTCAGGCTGATTCGCTCTACTCACTTCAACCGAGAGCTGCATCCCGCTGAATACATCTTGAACCAATAGGAACTGTGTGAGCATGCTTCGACGTGGTGTTTGGAGTGTGCGAAATGAGATTACTGTTGAAAGCGACGTCTATACTCGCGCTGGGTGCCGTTGCCAGTTCTGCAAATGCCGCCTCATTCAAATATGTTCTGGATGGATGGTCAGACGGCGGTGTCTTGATCGGCGTCTTCCTTGCTGAAGATCTGAACAACGACGGTCAGATAAGTTCATTTGATGGCGAGGTGACCGGTTTCAGCGCAACCTACACAGGTGGTTCGGTGATACCTGTGAGTTCTTTCAGCTCTCTGGACGCCACGCCATTCTCGGCGTCTCCTGGGGATGATCTGCCGGCAAGCGGCCTCGTGTTCACACTGGATGGAACGGGTCGGTTGGGTGACGACCTCTTCGGTGAAGGTGAAGGTCTCTCCGTCTTCAATGACGAATTCTACCTCGCCGTTGGCCCTTCCACGTTCAACCAGTGCACAGGCGCTTTGGTTTGTGGGGGCATCTTCGATGTAGATGACCTTTTTGACCCCGGCGTCGTGACTGCTGACGCAACCGCCGCCCCTGACAGTATCGCCGCCGCGACCGATCGTTCATCACCAAGCGGAGGATTTAGTGGGTTCCTGCCAGAGGCGTCGGCGCTGACGACGAACACTTCGCCCATCCCTGTTGCAGGTGAAGAGCTTGGCACGCTCGACGGCGTGTTTGAATCTGCGCCGGTGCTACCTGATGAGATCGACGAAGATGGCGGATTTGTCTTCGATCTATCAGAGGTCCGCACCTTGCCCGGCGAGATCTTCTTTATCGATCCGGAGATTGCGACCGGGTACACCTACGAGGTTACAGGTGATCTCTTCTTCAGCATCAAGGCGCCGAGCCTTGATGCAGTCAAGGACGGGGACGGCCAGTATCTTCTCTCCTACGGGGCAGGCCTGACGAAGATCCTTGCGGCTGGTGAGACGTTCGAATTTGGCCCTGTCGGTGTGTCCAGCTTCACAATCACCGGTATCGACCCGGCGCTCATGCTCGACCCGACGGACGTGAACGACTTCGTGACAGGGGTCTCGCTCGTGACCGGTCTTGGCCTGCCGGGCACAATTACCCAAACGCCGATCACCACGGAGGTTGGCACGGTGCCCCTGCCCGCGAGCGGCGCACTGCTGCTCGGCGGTCTCGCTGGTGTTGCGTTCTTGCGGCGCCGCCGCGCAGCACCCCGTGGCTGATGAAGGACTGAAACGGCGCCGTCTCGCGCGGTCGCTCTTGTCCTGCGTTGGCATCTGTTTTCTGGTCATCGCGACCGCACCTGCGTTGGCGCAATCCGCGGCGGTCGAGAGCCTGGGCGCACGTCAGTGCGCTGATCTGACGAAGGCGCAAGAGGCCGATACAACGCTCTACGCGGCGTTCGGGGTCTGGATCGGCGGCTACCTCACGGCTGCGAACGCGTATGAGGATGACACGTTCGATCTGACACCATGGCAGACGATTGAGCTTGCGACGGCTCAGATTGCCGCCGCCTGCGGACGTCAACCGGATGCGACTATCGCTGCGGCGACCGCCAGCTACGTTCAGTATCTCAAGGCTGCACGGCTGGCTGAGCCGAGCCCCCTGATCCAGCTGAGGGCAGGCGACCGCGCGATGTTCATCTACCGTACCGTTCTGGAAGACATCAGGGCGCGGCTTCAGGCGGGAGGATCAGTGATTTCCGAGCCTGAGGGCGAATTTGGACCGACCTTCGGCGCAGCGCTCCTGAGGTATCAGCGGGAGAACGACCTGCCCGAGACCGGGCTGCCGGACACACCAACGCTGTTGAAGCTGATGCTATGAGACCTGCTTTTCTGGCAATCGCTTGATACTGCCACTACCGGCCAGGTTTGGCGTGTGTGGACAGAACATCCTGTTCGGCCAATCCTGTATCGGCTGCTCACCCGGCCCAAACACCACTTTCGGTGAAAGTTCCAATGGCTGTGGAAGCCCCTTTGAACAGCCCGTTGAACTGTTTGAACGCCACCGTGACGGCAGACGCAGACCAACTGGCTGATGGCATCGACGGCGCGTGACGGGAGCACCCGTGTGCGGTCAGCACGGAAACGTGCCTCATCTCCATGGAGTTCAGGGTTTGTATGGCACTGGCGTTTCCCGGAGCGCCCGGCTGCATCCGAACGCGGGTCAAAACTGATCGACCGAGCGGTCCTGCCTTGGAGGCAACTCGATGGCACCGTCGCGTCCGAAGACACCGCCAGACGGATAACGGGATCGTTCGGCGAGGCATGCCTTGGCGTTTGAACCGTGATCGACGCTCTCCGCTCAGCCCTCAAAGTCCAAACACCCGTCAGGGTCGAAAGCAACATGAGGACTCCAGTCAGTCCGTCAGAACGGCACATCGCCCAGCGCGCAGACCCTCCCGGAACGCGGCACCGTGCATCCCTCCGCAGCCATCAGCATGCCGCGCACGATCAACGGTCCAACCGAACTGTTGCCAGTGCGGGTCCTGCTGCCGTAAGCCCGGGAGCACCGATCCTCACCCAAGGCCCTTCCGATGTCCGTGCTCATTGCTATCCCCGCCCGCTACGCCTCCTCCCGCTATCCGGGTAAGCCGCTCGTCGAATTGACGGGCGCAACGGGGGAGGCGCGGAGCCTCATCCGGCGCAGCTGGGAGGCGGCCCGAGCGGTGAAAGGAGATCATAGGGTCGTCGTGGCCACGGACGACGCGCGCATTGCAGAGCATGCGACCGCGTTCGGGGCCGAGGTGGTCATGACCTCGGAAGCTTGCCGAAATGGCACCGAACGCTGCGCTGACGTGCTGCGTGTAACCGGAGAGACTCCGGATATCGTCGTGAACCTCCAGGGCGATGCCCCGCTGACCCCTCCCTGGTTTGTCGAGGCGCTCGTGGATGCGGTGCAGGCGAACCCGGACGTTGCTGTCGCGACCCCCGTGCTGCGCTGCGATGCAGAGGCGCTGAACGGCTTTCTCGACGACCGCGCCGCGGGGCGGGTCGGTGGAACCACTGCGGTGTTCAATGCGCAGCGGGACGCGCTCTACTTTTCCAAGGAGGTGATCCCCTACACCGGGCGTCGCTTTGCCGATGGCGACGACATCCCCGTCTTTCACCATGTGGGCGTCTATGCGTACCGGCCCGCGGCACTCGCGGACTATATGGGGTGGTCCGAGGGTCCGCTGGAACGGTGGGAGGGGCTTGAGCAGCTCCGCTTCATGGAGAACGGAACACCGGTGCGCTGCGTCGAGGTCGACGGCCAGGGTGCTGCGTTCTGGGAGCTCAACAATCCTGCAGATGTGCCTCGGATCGAGGCGATCCTGAAGGCGCGCGGTCAGGTCTGACCGGTGGCGGAGCACCTGACGGTCGTGGTGCTCAACTGGCGCAGGCCGGGGCTGATCGACCGGGCGCTGCGCTCCCTCGCCCGACAGACCGATCCGCACTTTGACGTTGTCGTAGTGAGCGATCTGTCGGAACCACCGATAGAGTGGGCGCACCGCGTCACATGGTGTGTGACCGACCAGCCCGGAGTTGCCCGCGCGCGCACGCTGGCGCTCAGCCGAGCAACCGGGGATCTGATCGCCTTCCTGGACGATGACGCCGTGGCGCATCCGGGCTGGATCGCGGCATTGCGGGCCGCGCTGAGGCCAGGAGACGTCGCCATCGGCGGACCTGTTCTCGGCCCCGACGGGGTCCGCCCGCTCTGGTCTGAAACCTTCGTTGACCGGTGTGGTGAGGAGGGATCAGAGAGACCCGGTGCCGTGCACAAGCTGAACGGAACCAACATGATGATCCGTCGGGATGCTGTCGAAGCTGTGGGAGGCTTCGACCCCGGCTTCGACTACTTTCACGATGACACGGACATGGTCCTGCGCCTCGCCCCATTGGGCGGGATCGGCTGGGCGACCGATGCGATCGTGCAGCACGGGGTTGCGGCCAACGCGGTGCGGGACCGGCTTGGCGTGCCCACAGCCATGACCCCCCTGATGCGAAGCACGGCAAGGTTGATCGCGAAACACGCGCCCGAGAATGAGGAAGCGCTTGACCGCTTTCGTACCCGGCAGCGCGGCCGGATCCGGCGGGCCTACATGTTCGGAGAGCTCAGCGAGCAAACCGTGCGGCGGCTTGAGATAGAGCTCGACGCACCCGTGGTTTTCAACGAGTCTGCGCCAAAACCGGTGCCCCCGCCCAGGCCAGGCACGCCGCTCCCTTTTGGTGCAACCGCGCCGCAGGGGACGATCGTGATCGTGCCGGATCTGGTGAGCCGAGCGCGGGCGCGCACCCTTGCTGATACCCTATCCACGCGATGGGACGTGCGGCTCATCGAGCTGCGGTTCAGCCCCCGGTCGCTCAGGGTCGGGCTGACCAAAGAGGGGTGGTGGCACCATCTTGGCGGCGTCTATGGCCGCCCGCGCGCGCGCTTTCGCTGGCGCCGGGCCGTCGCGCAGGAGCTCGGGCGGATGGGCCGGGAGCGCCCGGTTGACCATCTGATCCTGTGCCGGTTCGGCACGTGCTGGCAAGTGGATCCCGGCCCTTCACCGTTTCGTGCAAAAAGACAAAAATTACCTGATCCGGAAGGATATTTTCAGGCTATACTCAGCACCGCGGATCGTCGGCCGTGACCCCTTTGGGGACCGTCCGGAACCCTAACGCTTCATTGATTCGCCATAATCTTCCGGTTATGTCACGGCGTCACACATCCCTGGGGGCTTTATTGTGCGCAAAGTAACGAAGGCTGTCTTCCCCGTTGCGGGGCTCGGAACGCGATTCCTGCCAGCAACCAAATCAATCCCGAAGGAAATCATGACGTTGGTCGACCGGCCGTTGATCCAGTATGCGATCGACGAGGCCCGGGACGCCGGCATCACCGAGTTCATCTTCGTCACTGCACGGGGCAAGGCCGCGCTGGAAGACTATTTCGACGGCGCGCCAGAGCTCGAAAAGACCCTCCAGCGGAAGAACAAGACGGCGCTCCTCAATGAGCTGAAGCGGACCGACATGGATTCGGGTGCGATCGCCTATGTGCGCCAGCGTGAGGCGCTTGGCCTCGGCCACGCGGTGTGGTGCGCCCGCCGCCTGATCGCACCGGACGAGCCTTTCGCAGTGCTGCTCCCCGACGACGTGATCCAGGGCGAGGTGTCCTGCCTTGGCGAGATGGTGAAGGCCCACGAGCAGACCGGCGGCAACGTGGTCGCGGCGATGGAAGTGCCCCACAAGAATGTCAGCGCCTATGGTGTCCTCGACATCGAGGAGGACATGGGCAAGCTCCTCAAGGTCAAGGGCATGGTCGAGAAACCACCCCTCGATGAAGCGCCGTCGAACTTCGCCGTCATCGGACGGTACATTCTCACGCCGAAGGTGCTGCAGGCGCTCAACACGCTCAAGAGCGGCGCGGGTGGGGAGATCCAGCTCACCGACGCGATTGCCGCCCAGCTCAACAGCGAGGAGGGCGTCTACGGCTTGCGCTTCGCCGGGCAACGGTTCGATTGCGGTTCCAAGGCCGGATACCTGCAGGCGACCGTGGCCTTCGGGCTTGAGCGGGAGGATCTGGCAGAGGAGTTCCGGGATTTCCTCGGCGGGATCGTCAGCACGCAGGCCGCCGCTGAGTGATCTGCGCGCCGAGGGGGCGGTGTGTCGCCCCCGGGTGCTCGACATCAGCCGCACCCTGTCGCGCCTGTCGGTACCAGCACCGACGGGCATAGACCGGGTCGAGGCGGCGTACATCATCGAGTTCATCGACCGGCAGGGCGGTCTGGGGCTTGCCCAGACCGCGCGCAGTGCGGGTCTGTTCGACGCGGACGCGCTCGCGCGGCTCCGGGCGGGCGGGCGCGACGCGCTCGACCTGCGGGCCCGGGTGGAGCCCTGGCGAGACCGGACCCGGCGCGGTGTCGAAGCCGCGGTCAGACAGCACGCGCTGCGCTGGGCCCCCCGAGAGGGGATCGCGCGGCTGTTGAGGGAGACCTGTCCGGACGGGTTTGCGTACCTCAACGTCGGTCACACGGCGCTCGACCGTGGCGTGCTGGAGGCGGTCGCGGATGCAGGAGGGCGGTCGCTCGTGATGGTCCACGACGTGATCCCCCTCGATCATCCGGAGTTCACCCGCCCCGCCCCGCGGGAACGATTCACCGAGGCCATGCGCGCCGTGAGCGGGCGGGCCGATCGGGTGCTTTACATCTCCCGCACAAGCAGGGAGCGGGCGGAGCGGTGGTTCACTGGGTTCGGGCGGGTGCCGGAGGGGGTCGTGGCGGCGCCCGGGGTCATGCCGATGCCCGACGCCCAGAGGGATGAACCTCCAATCGTCTGCGCCATCGGGACGCTGGAGCCGCGGAAGAACATCGGCTTTCTGCTCGATCTGTGGGACCGGATGGGGGCGGAGGCGCCGGAACTGCATCTGATCGGCAGGCGCGGCTGGAACATCGACGCGCTGGCCCGAAGGCTGGACGCGAAACCCGCGCGCATTGTTGAGCATGGGGCGGTGTCCGATGAGGTCGCGCAGGAGGTGTTGCGGCGCAGCAGCGCACTGCTCTTTCCGAGCCTCGCCGAGGGGTACGGCCTGCCCGTGGCAGAGGCGCTGCAGTCGGGAATCCCGGTGATCTGCAACGACTTGCCCGAGTTACGGGAACACTTCGACGGTTACGCAATGTTCAAGTCAGTGAGCGATTCGACAGGCTGGATCGGCGAAATCTTGCGTATTTGTGTCAAAACAGATGAGTTAAACCCATCCGACGTTAGGGAAACCCGAAGATTTACCCCGCAAAGATGGCGTGACCACTTTGAAATGGTAAACGA
Organism: Pseudomonadota bacterium; assembly: GCA_038532435.1. GTDB lineage: Bacteria > Pseudomonadota > Alphaproteobacteria > Rhodobacterales > Rhodobacteraceae > JBCBAP01. The sequence goes on from JBCBAP010000014.1 coordinate 50,393, forward strand.
TCAATTAACGTAGACCCAAAAAGATCGGGATCGGGGACAGTGTGCTGGGGGTTCTGAAACGGCTTAGGTTGCGCCTGCGACGCAGGCGGCTCCAACTGCGGGCGCTTCGCAAGCTCGCGGAGCTGTCGGTTCGTCAGGACCGCACCGCCGACACCTCCCCGGAAGACATCCTGCTCTTTGCTACCGTGCGCAACGAAGCGGACCGGTTGCCCTACTTTTTCGACTACTACCGGCGGCTCGGCGTGGATCGCTTCTTCTTCGTCGACAACGGATCGGATGACGGCACGCGGGAGTGGTTGGAGGCGCAGCCGGATACCTCCGTGTGGACCACAAAGGCGAGCTACAAACGGGCGCGGTTCGGATGCGACTGGATCAACGGTCTGCTGGCGCGTCACGGGCGAGGGCACTGGGTGCTCGTCGTCGATGTGGACGAGTTTCTGGTCTATCCTCATTCGGACGTGCGGCCCCTGCGGGCGCTCACTGAATGGCTTGACGCTTCCGCAGTGAAATCCTTCGCAGCAATGCTGGTGGATATGTATTCCACACGGCCCATCGAGGAGGCTCGATACACGCCCGGGCAGAACCCGTTCGAGGTGCTCGATCACTTCGATTCCGGCAACTACTCGATCAAGCGAGACTGGACGCACGACGGTTTGTGGATCCAGGGCGGGCCGCGTATGCGGGTTTTGTTTGACGAGTCACCCGATCAGGCGCCCGCTCTGAATAAAATTCCGCTCGTTAAATGGTCCCGCGGCACCGTATACTTAAGCTCTACTCACAGTTTACTGCCCCGAGGTCTCAATCGCGTTTACGATGAGTGGGGTGGGGAAAAGCCGTCCGGATGCCTTCTTCACGCCAAGTTTCTGAACCTTTTGACCGATAAAGCTGAGGAAGAAATGCTGCGGCGCCAACATTATGCTGGCAGTCGCGAATACATTGCGTATCGTGCAAGACTGGGGCAGGGGCGATCCCTCCAAAACGAATGGTCTGTCCGGTATCGCGGATGGCGACAACTAGAACAGCTGGGCCTCATGTCGTCCGGCGGGTGGATTTAGGGGATGGCCAGGCGTATGTTGGGCATCTGCATCATGGCACACAGCCGACTTTACAGGGTCGGCGAGTTGGCGGAGCACTTCGCAGAACGGGGATGTGCGGTTTCCGTGCACGTGGACACGTGCGCGAATGATCGGGACTTTGCGACGCTCAAGGCGCGGCTCGCACCGCTCTCGGACCGGGTGATCCTGGCCAGCCGGCGGCGATGCCCCTGGGGCTCCTTCGCGCTTGCAACAACCGCGGTCGATGCCTCTCAGGAGCTGGCAGAGACGTTTCCCGAGATCACGCATGTTTCCCTGGTCAGCGGGTCCTGCCTGCCGATCCGTCCCGTCGAGGATCTGCAGGCCCATCTTGCGGCCCATCCGGACACGGATTTCGTGGAGTCAAAGCGGTTTGCCGAGGATGACTGGATCCAGGATGGACTGCGGGAGGAGCGGTTCACGCTATACTTCCCGTTCAACTGGGCCAAGCAGCGCAGACTGTTCGACGCGGGCGTCGAGGTACAGCGCGCCCTCCGGATCAAGCGTCGCATTCCGGCGCATCTTGACCCATCTGTCGGCTCCCAATGGTGGACCCTCTCGCGGGAGACGCTACGGCGCATCGCGCAGGACCCGATGCGGGGGGAGACCGACAGGTTCTTCCGCCATGCCTGGATTGCCGACGAAAGCTATGTGCAGACGCTCGTTCGAAACCATGCACGGCGGTGGGTCGACACCTCCCAGACGCTGACGGCGTTCGATCCTCAGGGCAAGCCGTTCGTCTTCTACGATGATCATGCGCAATTGCTGGAGGCGTCGGACAAGTTTTTCGCCCGGAAGGTTTGGCATGGGGCCCACGGTCTCTACGACCGGTACCTGCGGGGGGTCGTGCCCCTTGCCGTCGCACGACGGGACCAGTCGGAGGATCTCGACACCGTGATCGCCGCTGCGCGCAAACAACGCTGCGACGGGCGGCAGGGTCTGGTGATGCAGAGCCGGTGCCCGGTGCCCGGTTTCTGGCGCCTGCCGATGACCGCGCGGGACTATCTGGTTCTCGACGGGTTTGAAGCGGTGTTCCCGGACATCCGGCGCTGGCAGGAGGCGTCGGGCATGGACCGGGCGCACGGACACCTCTTTGCTCGCGACAAGGTGGAATTTGCTGGCGGCAAGGAGACGGCCCCGGGGGGGCTCACCAACTCCGTCGCCATCCGCGACTGGAACCCAGAACAGTTCCTGCGCAACCTGCTGTGGTCCGCGCGGGAGGACCGGCAGAGCTTCCTCTTCGATGAGGCGGATGCGCCTGACATGCTGGAGCCCATCGCATGGGATCCCAACGCGCGGGTGGTTGCGATCACCGGGGCCTGGGCGCTGAACCTGCACCGCAAGATCGGTGAGCCGGCGGCAGAAGTGCGGGCCCGCGCGCTCGCCCTGCGCGCGGCAGAAGCAGAGAAGATTGCGATCCTGCGCGGGAAGTATGCCCGGGCACGGGTCACGTTCCGAACCCTCGCGGAGGTTCTGCAGGATCCGGAGCGTGCGCTCGATCCGATCCGCGCCGCTCTCGGTGCCGATCTTGCCGGACCGGTGCCCGTGCCAGCTGTGGCGCGCAGGCTCGATCAGGTACTTGAGGACATGCGCGCCGTCGGACTGCCCGCGGAGACCATCGGGCCCATCACTGCACCGGAGCTGCCCAAGGTCGTTCCTCTGCGCAGCCAGAGCCGCCGTTGACAGAGACGGGCACGGCTCCACGCTACTTCGTGATCTACGGAGTTATGCGGACCGGGTCCAACCTGTTGGAGCGCAAGCTCGCGCAATTTGACGGCATCGCCTGCCATGGAGAACTGTTCAACGCGGCCTTCATCGGGTCGGCGAACCGGGATCGGTTCGTAGGCATGACCGTGGCGGAGCGGGACACGGATCCGATCCGGTTTCTTGAGCGAATGGTCGAGCGATCGGACGGGGACCTGCCGGGATTTCGCCTGTTTCACGATCACGATCCCCGCGTGCTGGCCCACACGATCGCGGACCCGACATGCAGGAAGATCGTCCTGCGGCGGCCCGTGCTGGAAAGCTACGTTTCGCTCAAGATCGCGCGGAAGACGGATCAGTGGCTGATCGGCAATGTCCGCGCCCGGCGCAGCGCAAAGGTGGTGTTCGACGCAGCCGAGTTTGCCGCCTATCGCGCGGCGACGGAGCGGTTCTACGCGGATCTGAAGCGCAGACTGCAGGTGAGCGGTCAGGGCGCGTTCGATCTTACCTATGACGATGTGCAGTCCGTGGAGGTGCTGAACGGCCTCGCCCGCTATCTGGGCTGCGACACGCCGCTGGAGGGGTTCGAGGACACGATCCAGCGGCAGAACCCGGGGCCCTTGTCGGAGAAGGTCGAGAATTACGACGAGATGGTCGCAGCCCTCGGGGCGGCGCAGGTGGAGCCGGTTCTGGAGGAGACCTCCGGTCCCCTTGGCGGGCTCAAGCACTTCTCCGCCTCCCTGACTCGGCCGATCCTCTACGCGGCTATTCCGGGCGGTCCGAACCGGGCGGTGCGGCACTGGCTCAACGCCATGGACGACGCGGATCCGGAGAGCCCGCTGACCCGGTTCGAAAACCGCAAGGCGTTGAGCGACTGGCAGTTGGAACGGCCGGACCATGCGACCTTCACCATCGTGCGGCATCCGGTGGCACGGGCCTACGACGTGTTTGAGCGGCGCATCCTGCCGGGGGGCGCACGCGACTTCCCCGTCGTGCGCGCGTATCTGCGGGACGTGCGGGGCATGCAGGTGCCTGACGATGCGGTGTTCGCGGCGGGGGCGGAGGCGCTTTCCGCCGCGGGATACGACGCGGCGGCCCATAGAGCCGCGTTCGGGGTGTTCCTCGACTACCTGCGGGCCAACCTGAACGGGCAGACACCACACCGGATTGACGGACGCTGGGCGCCCCAGCACAGGTTCGTCGAAGGGTTCTCGCGGGTCACGCCGCTAACGCTGGTGGAGCAGGAGGAAAGGGTCGTGAAGGCCGCGGCCTATCTGCGGACGGCGACCGGACAGGATGACATCCGCAACGCAGCCCTGCGCAACGGGCGGGCGGCGTACCGATTTCCCCTTGCGGAGATCTGGTCGGAAAACGTGGAAGCGTTTACGCGCGCCGTCTATGGGCGGGACTATCTCGCGTTCGGCTTCCGGACCTGGCAGCCGGATCCGGAGGGCTGAGGATCAGGCGGCCTGGGAGGCTGCGGGCTCCGTCAGGATCGCGAAGAGGGCTGCTGCATCCTCTGTCGACCGAAGCTTCTCACACACGGTGCGGTCCCGCAGGGTGCGGGAGACGCGGGCAAGCGCACGCAGATGCTCCGCCCCCGCCTGTTCCGGCGCGAGCAGGACGAAGACGAGGTCGACGGGACGCCCGTCGACCGCATCGAAATCCACAGGCTTCTCGAGTGTGGCAAAAAGCCCCACGACGCGATCAAGCTCCGGCAGGCGGGCATGAGGGATCGCCACGCCACCGCCAACACCGGTCGGGCCGAGAGATTCGCGCTGTTGCATCGCCTCGAACGTCGGGTCGGCGCGAAGGTCGTACACCTCCTCCGCCAACTCCGCCATGTCCAGCAGGAGCTTCTTCTTGCTGCTGGTGCGAAAGCGTGCACGCACAGCGTCAGAACGAATGATCTGTGTAAGCTCCATGAAGGGGCCCCGTGGTTCGTGTCGATTAGGCAGAGTGGCAGGCTGCTATGTTGCTGGCCTGGGATCAATCCATCCGATGTTCCCGTCGTCGCGGGTGTAAACCACATTTACGCCGCCATTGGAAGTGTTGCGAAACACTAAAAACGGGGCCTCTTTCAACTCCATCTGCATGACCGCTTCACCAACGGACAACGCCTGCATCTGGGTCTCCATCTCCGCCACGATGATGGGCTGGAGCGTTGCCGGCTCCTCATCTTCGCGGTGGACGCCGTTGGCAAGGATGTAGGACGGGGCACCGATAGTTTCAATCGGGTCCTGACGATCCTTGTGATGATCCTTCAGCCGACGCTTGTACCTGCGGAGCTGCTTTTCCATCTTGTCGGCGGAACTGTCAAAGGCCGCATAGATCTCCGTCGCCCGCGCCCGCGCCTGTGTGCTCAGGCCCGTGGAGAGGTGAACGGAGGCGTCGCAAACATACTCATGGGCATCGCGGGAAAACGTGACGACCGCCTCGGTCGCCTTATCGAGATACTTGCCGGTCAGGTCCTCAAGCCGGTCCTGCACGTGGCTGCGCATGGCCTCTCCGAGGTCGAGGTGTTTTCCGTTGATTTGCAGTCTCATGAGCTCTCCTTCAAATCTGGAGCGGTGCGCAGGCGGGATGCGCGTGCACCCTTCAGCGGGTCGTCCCGGGGTCGGAGAGGCAGGGGCGGGGTCTGTTGGTACTCTCCCGCCGCGCGGTACTAGCCCTGGTGCTGGCCAGCTTTCTCACGACGTCTCTGAACAGAGGACGGGATACCCATGCCCTCACGATATTTCGCAATCGTGCGGCGTGCAATATCGACGCCGTCCGCCTTGAGCAAAGCGAGGATCTTGTCATCCGACAGCGGCTTTGCCGGTTCTTCCTTATCAATCAGACGCTTAATGCGATCCTGAACGGCGCGTGAGGCAAGGTTTGCCTCTCCGCTCGTGTCGCGCAGGGCCTGTATGAAGAAAAATTTCAATTCAAAAGTTCCACGATCGCAGTGGAGAAACTTGTTGTTCACCACGCGGGAGATGGTCGATTCGTGCACCCCGATCTCCGTCGCGATGGTGGCCATCGTGAGCGGTTTGAGGGCGTGCAGGCCTTCCCGGAAAAACCCGTCCTGGTGCCTTGCGATGGCCGAGGCGGCGTCGAGGATGGTGCGGGCACGCTGATCGATTGCCTTCATCAGGAAGGTCGCGTTGGCGCGGCATTCGGAGATGAAGGTCTCGACCTCCTCCCCCTGGGCGGACAGATCGCGCGTGTAGGTGTTGTTGAGGAGGACCCGCGGCATCGTCTCCGTGTTCAGGTCCACGGTCCAGCCGCCGGTGTCGTTGGGGCGGATGAACACGTCGGGCACCGCCTGCTCCACCGGATCGGCGGAGAAGGCCCGGCCCGGTCGCGGGTTGAGCAGCCGGACCTGTGCAAGCAGATCGGACAGGGCGTCCGACTGCGCGCCGCAAAGCTTCGCGAGCTCCTTGATCCGGCCCGCAGCGATCATGTGGAGATTTTCCAGGAGGGCGGCCATCGCCTCCGTGAGCTGATCCGCCTCTTGAAGCTGCAAGCGGAGGCAGTCGGACAGGTCGCGCGCACCGATGCCCACCGGGTCGCAGGCCTGCAGGAGCGCGAGCCCGTCGTCGAGCTCCCCGCTCATCACGCCGTAGCGGTCGGCAATCTCGAACAGCGGCGCGGCGAGGTAGCCGTCCGCATTCAACTCATCCACGAGCGCGAGCGCCATGGTCTTTGCCTCGGGCTTCGCGCCGGGGGCGATGGTGATCTGTTCGATGAGGTGATCGCGCAGTGTGGGCGGCTTGCTGAGTTGCAGCTCGCCCGGATCCTCCTGGCTGCCACGGGCAAAATCGGTGCCCATCCGCTCCGCCCTGTCGGCGGGGGCCTCGTCATAGAGGTTCTGGCGACCGGTATCGAACTCCTCCGACGCGTTGCCCGGATTGGTGGCACTCAGGTGGGAGTCTGTCGTCATTGTGGTGTCCGACGGAGGTGCGGCAGCTGCCGTACCACCATCGTCGAGCTCCAGGAGGGGGTTGCGCTCAGACTCCGCGCGGAGGAACGCGGTCAGTTCCACATTCGTGAGCTGCAGGAGATGAATCGCCTGACGCAACTGCGGCGTCATCCGCAATTGCTGGGTTTGCTTGACCTCTAACCGTGGGGATAGAGCCATGCGTTCTGTCGGCCCTCCTAAAGCCTGAAACCTTCGCCGAGATAGACCCGGCGCACGTTGCTGTCCGCGACCACATCGTCCGGCGTGCCGGACATCAGCACCTTTCCGTCATGAAGGATGTAGGCCCGGTCGATGATCTCGAGTGTTTCCCTTACATTGTGATCGGTGATGAGAACACCGATACCGCGATCCTTAAGATGACGGACAAGGTCCCGGATCTCTCCCACCGCGATCGGGTCGACACCCGCAAATGGTTCATCAAGAAGGATATATGACGGTCGCGACGCAAGGCAGCGTGCGATTTCGACGCGCCTGCGCTCCCCGCCCGACAGGGCGATGGAGGGGGTGCGGCGCAGATGGGTAATGGAGAATTCGGCGAGCAGTTCGTCGAGCTGGTTCTCCCGTTTGCGCCTGTCCTTCTCGCTGAGCTCCAGCACCGCGCGGATGTTGCCCTCCACCGTGAGACCGCGGAAGATCGATGCCTCCTGCGGCAGGTAGCCGATGCCAAGCTTCGCCCGCCGGTACATGGGCAGGGTCGTCACCTCCTGCCCATCGACGGAGATCGTGCCCGCATCGGGCAGCACCAGACCTGTGACGGAGTAGAAACAGGTTGTCTTGCCCGCGCCGTTCGGGCCGAGCAGGCCGATCACCTCGCCCCGGCGCAGTTCCAGCGAGATATCGCGGAGCACCGGGCGGCTCTTGTAGCTCTTGCCGAGGTTGCGGACAAAGAGGCCCTGATCGCCATCCTGAACCGTGAGCAGCGGGGCGTTCATCACTGCGTCTCCGTCGATTGGGGGACGATGATGGTGCGGACGCCACCGATGAACTCACCGGTGCCCGCGGTCAGGTCGATCTTCATCTCCCGGGAGGAGAGCGCATTCGGGCCCTGCGTGAGCACCACGCCGCCCTTGAGCGTCAGCAGCCCCTCGTTGATGAGGTAGTCCGCCTCTTCTCCCTCGGCGGTTTCGGTGGGGGTGGAAAAGAACACGTTGCCGACCGCGATCAGACGTTCGATGCCCGCGGCCTGTGTCTCCGTCTCCTCCGCGTAGGTGACGGTCATCATGTCCGCGGTCATCTTCAGGGTCCCCTGTACCGCCGTCACCCCGCCCGCAAAAATCGCGGTTCCGTCCGCCTGATTGAGGGTCAGGCTCTCCGCCTGGATTTCGATGGGTTGGGACGAATCCTGTTCAAAGCTCGCAAACGGTGTCGTTTGAGCGAGGGCAATTCCGGCCAACAAAACGCCTGCCGTCAGCAAAATGCTACGCAAATAGGTCATCAAGTTACTCATTCTTCTGCGGGTCTGTCCGGGAGAAGTCGTACCTGAACATTCCCTTCGAACCAAATCATATAGGTTTCGGGCCCGGTTTCGGTGCTGCCATGCTGTTCCGCGCGCATCCGGTCGGCGCTTATGGTTCCTTGCGGTGTGGAAATACTTACGCGGTTCGGAAGTATCAGGACACTTTCGGAAAGTTTTGCCTCAGCACCTTCGGTGGAGAGCGCATAGCCGTCCGTGGACTCCAGGGAAATCGCACCCGTCAGCTCGAGCACCTGCGTGAGCTGGTTGTACCCCCCGCCCTCTGCGCTGAAGGCGACTTCCTGCCCGTCAAACCGGTCAAAGGCGCCGGTGATGTCCTCCATCTCGAACTGGTCCGGATCGTCCGGCAGGGGGCGGGCGAAGCGGGCGTTGAGCACGAAGGGTTCCTGCTGTTCGGACAGGCCAGAGAAGCGGGGCGCAAGCACCCCCGCCTCCACCGCCGGTTCGCGGGCGATCTCCTCGAAGAAATCGTCGCCGAACTCGCTGTCCCGGTCGGAAAACAGGAACATGGTGCTCATCAGGGTGATCGCGATCAGGGGGAGGGCGATGCGCAGCAGCCGGACCAGCCGGGAATATGCCTCTGACGCCGCCACGGCCGGTCAGTCGATGCCCGCGCGCAGGCAGTCGTGAACATGGAGGATGCCGACGGGCCGCCGGTCCTCGGTCACGAAGAGCGTGGTGATCTTGCGCGTATTCATAATCTGGAGTGCAGCCTGAGCGAGTTCGTCTCCGCTGATTGTGGTGGGATTGGCGGTCGCCACCTCCCCCGCGCGACGTTCGAGCAGACCGGTCATGTTGCGCCGGAGGTCGCCGTCCGTGATGACACCCAGGAGCGCTCCCTCGGAGTCGGTGACCCCCGCAACGCCGAAGCCTTTCTGGGAAATGGTGATCAGCACCTCCGACATGGGCGTGTCCGCACCGGTCAAAGGCAGATCCTCCACACCGTGCATCAGGTCCGCGACCGTGCGCAGCCGGGCACCGAGCTTCCCGCCCGGGTGGAACATGCGGAAATTCTCCGGGCTGAAGGACCGCTCCTCCATCAGCGCAACCGCCAGTGCGTCGCCGAGCGCAAGCGACAGGGTCGTAGAGGTGGTCGGCGCGAGGCCGTTCGGGCAGGCCTCCTGTGCAGCGGGCAGCACGATCGCGATATCCGCCTGCTTGAGCAGCGTGGACTCTGGGCGCGATGCGATACCGATCAGGGGGATTGAAAACCGCTTGGCGTGGGCGACGATGTCCGCAAGCTCCGGCGTCTCTCCGGAGTTCGACAGAACCAGCACCACGTCCTGATCCGTGACCATGCCGAGGTCCCCGTGGGATGCCTCCGCCGGGTGCACGAACTGGGCGGGGGTCCCCGTCGATGCGAGCGTCGCCACGATCTTGTGCGCCACATGGCCGGACTTGCCCATGCCCGATACGATCACCCGGCCCCGGGTGGTCAGGATCAGCGCCACCGCCTCGGCAAAGGGCGCATCCAGCGTCTCCGCAAAAGTCGCGAGCGCCCGCCCCTCGATCTCCAGAACCCGCCGCCCCGCCGCGATGCGGCGTTCGGTGACGTTCTGGGCGCTCATCATGTCATCGGCCATCGGCCACACCCCCTAGTGCGAAAAGATATCCGTTTCCGGCCATCCCGCGAGGTCCAGTGTCGCGCGATGGGGCAGGAAGTCGAAACACGCCTGCGCGAGGTCCATCCGCCCCTCCCGGACCAGCCTCGCATCGAGCTCCGCCTTGAGCCTGTGCAGGTAAAGCACGTCCGAGGCCGCGTAGGCGATCTGCGCCTCGGTCAGCTCCGCCGCACCCCAGTCCGAGCTTTGCTGCTGCTTTGAGATGTCTACGCCGAGCAGCTCCTGCAAGAGGTGCTTGAGCCCGTGACGGTCCGTGTAGGTCCGGACGAGCTTCGACGCGATCTTGGTGCAATAGACCGGCGCGGTGCCCACGCCGAAGCGGTTCTGCATCACCGCGATATCGAACCGGCCATAGTGGAAGAGCTTGAGCTGGTCGGGATTTGTCAGCAATGCCATGAGGTTGGGCGCCTCCGTCTGATCCTGGGAGATCTGCACCAGATGCGCGTCCCCGTCCCCGGCGCTGAGCTGGATAACGCAGAGCCGGTCCCGATGCGGGATCAGACCCATCGTCTCCGAATCTATGGCCACGACCGGGCCGAGATCGAGCCCGTCGGGCAGGTCGCGCTGATGCAGGTGGAATGTCACGATCGTGTCCTCGGGGCTGGCCTGTCCGCTCCCCTACCCCATCCCCTTTCGCCGCCGCAAGCCCCCTGCCTGCGCGACACGAACCGGTGATCCTGCCTTCTTCTGGCTTGAAATATCCCCGCCGGAGGCACCCAACCCCGTCACAGGCGGTGCCCTCAGGTGCCCGTTGCGTCGAATTGCGCGGGGATCGGGGGCTGCAATCGGGGGGTTTGATGTTACGTTCCGATAGGTCAAAGGAGAGCGATCCCATGAGCGAGACTGACTGGAGCGAACCCGACCACATCGCGGATGCACGCAACCGGCTGCTGGACGCGGCCCTCATCCATGTGGCCTTCGACGGCTGGTCGAAGGAGACGCTCGATGCGGCGGTTGCAGACACCGGTGTCGACGCGGGTCTGGCGAAACTTGCTTTTCCCCGCGGCGGGGTGGATATGGCCATCGCCTTTCATGACCGGGGCGACGCGCAGCTCAAGGCGGAGCTTGAAGGCGGGGATCTGTCCGGCATGGGCATGACCGCGAAGATCACCCACGCCGTCCGACGGCGGCTGGAACTGATCGCAGCGGATCGGGAAGCGGTCCGGCGCGGGGCGACCTTGCTCGCCCTGCCGATCTACGCCGCCGACGGGTCCCGCGCGATATGGCGCACCGCGGACACGATTTGGTCGGCACTCGGCGACACCTCTACGGACTACAATTTCTACACGAAGCGGGCGACGCTTTCCGCGGTCTATTCGGCGACCGTGCTCTTCTGGCTCGGCGATGACAGTCCACGCAGCGAGCGCACCTGGGATTTCCTCGACCGACGAATCGCTAATGTCATGCAGTTCGAGAAGGTGAAGGCGCAGGTGAAAAAGAGCCCGATCGGGCGGCTTTGGTCCGCGGGACCCGAGCGCCTGGCGGAACGGATGGGCGAGCGGGTCGCCGCCCGCCGCGGCGAGGGCATGCCGCCGATGCCGGGCACCTGGTCCGGCTGACGGTCTGCGCGACATCTGCTGGAGCCTCCGGCGGGGATATTTCGGGCCAGAAGAAGGGCGGGCCCTGTCTGAAGAGGTAGGCTCGCATCCTATTTAGACCGCCCTGCGGTAACGGGCGCGCTTGGGACAGGTCTGACCGTTCAGCTGTCGCGGACTGCGCGAAGCAGGCGGTCGGATGCGAAGCCGTCGGGCGTCAGGCCGCGGGCCGACTGGAACTGTCGTATGGCCCGTTCGGAGTTTGGCCCGATGATCCCATCGGTCCCTTCCGTGTCGTAGCCGAGAGCTGTCAGACGCTGCTGCAGTTCCCGCCGTTCGGTGCGGGTGAGCGGCAGGATGTCCCGGGGCCACGCGCCGGCGAAGGCCGCGCCGCCAAAAATGCGGTCCCCCAGGTGCCCCACGGCGAGCGCGTAGGAGGTCGCGTTGTTGTAGCGCTTGATCACCTCGAAATTGCTGAAGGTGAGGAACGCAGGGCCTGTCGCACCCATGGGCAGGATGAGCTTCGCGGGACCATGTTCCGGGATCCGCTGGCCGTCGGACCCGCGGATGCCTGCATTGGTCCAGAAGCTTGAGGGGCGCGCGAAGTTCCGGTCCGCGAGGGTGTGGTTGAAACCTTCGGGCAGGCGCACCTCGAGCCCCCAGGGCTGGCCCTTCTGCCAGCCGTGGCGGGCGAGGTAGTAGGCTGTGGAGGCAAGCGCGTCTGTCGGATCATCATCGGACCAGACATCGCGGCGCCCGTCGCCCCGGAAATCCTGGGCGTAGGCCTGGTAGGAGGTGGGCATGAACTGGGTGTGTCCCATCGCCCCGGCCCAGGAGCCGCGCATCCTGTCCGGGCTCACGTCCCCATTCTGCAGGATCAGGAGGGCTGCGATCAGCTCCCGCTCCGCCCAGTCGCGCCTGCGCCCGTCATAGGCGAGGGTGGCCAGGGAATTGATCGTGCTGAAATTGCCCCGGACCGCGCCGTAGGCGGTTTCCATGCCCCAGATCGAGAGGACCACGCGCCGCTCCACGCCGTAACGCTCCTCGATTTGCGCAAGTGCGGTCGGGTAGCGTTCGGCCATGCGGCGGCCGTTGGCGATGCGGGTGCGGGACACGGCGCTTTCGAGATATTGCCAGAGGGGGCGGACAAACTCCGGCTGGGCACCGTCGAGCTCGACGACCTTCCGGCTCGGGCGGACAGACGTAAAGGCGCTGTCGAACGTGCGTGGCTCCACCCCTGCCGCGAGGGCGCGGGCGCGGAACGTAGCGCGCCACCCGGCGAAGTCCTGGGCGGCGGCGGCCCGGTCCGCGACTGTCGCCCGGGGCTTGGGCGGCTCAGCGCTCAGGACGTTTGCCTCCGACATGGCGGGGGTGAGGGCCAGCAGGGCGGCGAGCCAGAGCGCGGGGTGGCGGGACATGGACGGGCCTCCGGTCTGCAGGGGGAACTGTCACGGCGTCAGTTTCCGAAGATACCACTGAGCACCGATTCGAGCAGACTGCCGATGGTCGGGGCGGCGGGTTTGGAGTGGGGAGCGGGCCGCTGCGGCTGGGGCTGGACCACCGCCACGGGACGCTCGGGCAGGATCATGGGCAGGGGCCGGGGCGGCAGATCCGCGTGCAGGTCGATCATGAGCCGACGCCAGATCTCCGCCGGGAGGCCGCCGCCGGTCACACCGGTAAGTGGCGTGTTGTCATCGTAGCCCATCCAGACACCCGCCACATAATCCGCGGTGAAGCCGACGAACCACGCATCCCGGGCGGCCTGGGTGGTGCCAGTCTTGCCCGCGACCATGCGGCCCGGGATCGCCGCGCGACGACCGGTACCCCAGGGCGCCTCGACCACCTGGTTCATCATGTAGGTCATCCGGCCCGCGACTTGCGGGGAAACGATCTGGTAGCGGGGTTGTTCCCGGTTGGTTAGGAGCGGGGTTTCCGCCCGGCGCAGGCGCATCTCCAGCAGGCCGTAGGGTCGCGCGCGCTGGCCCGTGTTCAGGAAGGCCGCGTAGGCCCCGGTGAGCTCCATCAGGCTGACCTCCGACACACCGAGGGCGACGGAAGGGCCAGCGGCGAGGGGAGATCCGATCCCGAGGTCCCTGGCGACCGCACGCACCCGCTTGCGCCCCGCGGTTTCGGAAACGCGGACCGCCGCGGTGTTGGTGGAGCGGGCGAAGGCTTCGGCGATCGTCATCGGCCCCTTGAAATCGCGGGTGTAGTTCTTCGGGCTCCAGGGCCCGGAGCCCGGGACGTTGATGGTCACGGGCTGGTCGACGATGATGTCCGAGGGCGTGATGCCCGCCTCGAGCCCCGCTGCGTAGACGAAGGGTTTGAATGCAGATCCGGGTTGTCGCATGGCCTGCGTCGCCCGGTTGAACTGGCCGACACCGCCATGACCCCGGCCGCCGACAACGGCGCGCACCGCGCCGTTCTTGTCCATCACGACGATCGCGGCCTGCGCTTTTGACCCCTCGCGGACCTGGGTTTTGAAAACCCGTGCGAGGGCGCCTTCAGCCAGGCGCTGCACCTCCGGATCGAAAGTGGTGGAGACGATCACGTCCTCGGTCGTGCGAGACGTAAGGTAATCCGGTGCCTCGGTCATCACCCAATCGGCGAAGGCACCGCCGGTCTGTTGCGCGGCAGAACGGCTGAGCCGGGCGGGATTTGTCCGCGCTTCATCATACTCCTCTTCCGTCAGCCGACCCTGCGCGCGCATGAGCGCAAGCACAAGGTTGGCGCGGCCCTGCGCGCGTTCGAGGTCCGAGGTCGGCGCGAAGCGGGAGGGCGCCTTGAGCAGGCCGGCGAGCATCGCGGCCTCCGCCGGGCTGACCACGCGGGCGGACTTGCCGAAGTAGCGCTGGCTCGCGGCCTCGAACCCTGTGGTCGAAGCGCCGAGATAGGCGCGGTTCATGTAGATCGAGAGGATCTCGTCCTTGGAGTACTTGAGCTCCATGGCCAGCGCGTAGGGCACTTCCTTGACCTTGCGGACAAGCGTCTGCTCCTGGCTAAGGAAGACGAGCTTGATCACCTGCTGGGTGATCGTGGAGCCGCCATGGCCCTGCAGCGCGCTGCGACCCTCCCTCAGATTGATGCGGATCGCTGAGGCGATGCCCCGGGGGCTGATGCCGAGATGGGAGTAGAAGCGCTTATCCTCTGTCGCGATCACCGCGTTGCGCAGGTGCGGCGACATCTCGGCGGCGGTCAGCACGTCCCCCTGCTCCCCCCGCCAGGCAAATACGTCACCGTTGCGGTCAAGAAGTGTGACCGATCCCCGCTCCCGCCCGTCGAGGAGCGCGTCCGCATCCGGCAGTTCGCCGTAGTAGTAGGCTGTGGCAAGGCCGACAACGAGCCCGAACACCAGCGCAACCCGGTACCCAATCGCCCACACAACGCGGAACACCGCCCGAAAGACGGCGCGCAGCCCGCGCTCGATCGCGCCCGGTTTCCGGACGGGTGTTTTTGTCGCTTTCGCCATGCCTGCTCTTTGCTCTGCCACTGACGGGCATTTCGCGACAGAGTAGCCGGTTTTGCGAAGGATGCGAAGGGGGATCGCAGAGCCCCCGATCACATCTGATCGACGACCGTTTGCGGTGGGTCTCCTGTAGGACTGGGCGCAGCGATGATGCTCTGGCCCGCGGGGGCCAACCTGTTGCCACGTCGGTACGGGGGGGGTCGGGGATGCTGCCGCGGGATGCGCGTCGTACCGCCTCCCGGTGTCGGCGGCGCGGGGGATTGGTCGACTGATCGGACGCTCGAGATGGCACGGAAACGACCCCGCGCCGGGCACATGCGGATCCGCAAGATGTTGGGGGTGAGCGGGGGCCGTGAACCTCCGATCGGGCAGAAATTGCCCATCCGGCGTCAGGGGCCATTGCCGCATTGCTGTGCACAATTCGTGTGCAATGCCTTTCTGGCGGTCAAAACGCCGCTTTCTGCTGTCGACATCGGGGCAAAACCTTGTCGGCAGGGCGATTCTTTCAGCAGATCGTCGCCATGTCGGGATTTCGGGCGACAGGCACGTCGCGTCTGCGGGTGTCGGCAACGGGATCGAAACGGGAAAGAACGAGGTCGCAATGAAACTGATCATCGCCGTCATCAAACCCTTCAAGCTCGAGGAGGTCCGGGAGGCCCTGACCTCCATCGGCATCCAGGGTCTGATGGTTTCTGAAGTGAAGGGGTATGGCCGCCAGGCGGGCCACACCGAAATCTATCGCGGCGCCGAATATGTGGTGAACTTCGTTCCCAAGGTGAAGCTCGAGATGGTCGTGGCCGACGCGGATGTGGAGAAGGCGGTCGAGACGCTCTCCTCCACCGCCAAAACCGGCAAGATCGGCGACGGCAAGGTCTTCGTTCTGGATGTGGAAAGCGCGATGCGTGTCCGCACCGGTGAGACCGGCGACGAAGCCATCTGATCACACAACGAATTCAAGAATGATGAGGGATACAATGTCCAAGACCCTGAAACTTGCCGCGGCCACCGCGGTGCTGAGCGTGGCGGCCCTGCCCGCCTTCGCACAGGAGGTGCCGGAGCACTCCGTGTTCGTGATGAACACGCTCCTGTTCCTGATCGGCGGCTTCCTCGTGATGTGGATGGCGGCGGGCTTTGCGATGCTGGAGGCCGGTCTGGTCCGGTCGAAGAACGTGACCACGCAGCTGACCAAAAACGTGGCGCTCTTCTCCATCGCGGCGGTCATGTACTACCTGATCGGCTACAACATCATGTATCCGCTGGGCAACTGGTCCATCGGGTCCGACGAAACCGGCGGGTATCTCGGCGCGTTTGGTCCGGCGATCCTCGAGGCGGTTGGCGTTGCTGCCGCGGATGCGGACGATCTGGGCTATGCGTCAACCGGATCCGACTTCTTCTTTCAGCTGATGTTCTGCGCGACGACCGCGTCTATCGTGTCCGGTACGCTGGCAGAGCGGATCAAGCTGTGGCCGTTCCTGATCTTCACGGTCATCCTGACTGCGCTGATCTACCCGATCCAGGCATCCTGGAAATGGGGCGGCGGCTTCCTCGACAGCCAGTGGGGCTTCCTCGACTTTGCGGGCTCGACCGTGGTGCACTCCGTTGGTGGCTGGGCAGCACTCGCCGGTGCCATCGTGCTCGGTGCACGGGTCGGCAAGTACGACAAGGCAGGCAACGTTGTCCCGATGCCGGGTTCCAACCTGCCTCTCGCCACGCTGGGCACGTTCATCCTGTGGCTCGGCTGGTTTGGCTTCAACGGCGGTTCCCAGCTTGCGATGGGTTCCGTGGGCGATGCGGCTGACGTGTCCCGGATCTTCTCCAACACCAACACGGCGGCTGCCGGTGGTGCGCTGGCTGCATTGATCCTGACGCAGGTGCTCTATCGCAAGGTCGACCTGACCATGGTGCTGAACGGTGCGCTTGCCGGTCTCGTCTCGATCACGGCAGAGCCGCTGACCCCGAGCCTCGGCATGGCGACCCTGATCGGCGCCGTGGGCGGTGTGATCGTGGTCTTCTCCGTCCCCATGCTCGACAAGATGAAGATCGACGACGTCGTCGGCGCAATCCCGGTGCACCTCTTTGCAGGGATCTGGGGCACGCTGGCGGTGCTGCTGACCAACAGCGATGCGACGCTGATGGGTCAGATCGTGCCGATCATCATCGTGGCGATCTTCGTCTTCGTCGTCAGCCTCGTGGTGTGGCTGGTGCTCAAGGCGGTGATGGGCATCCGGGTGAGCGAAGAGGCGGAGATCAACGGTCTCGACACCTCTGAGCTTGGCATGGAAGCCTATCCGGAGTTCTCCAAAACCTGACTTTGACGGCGCGGCGGCACGACCGCCGCGCCGCAGAAATCCCCAGGGTGAGCAGTTGGTTGCGCTTATCCCACTTACCCGGGCCAGAGGGCCCGGGTTTTTTTATGGGCTCAACCGGTCAGCGGCGCAATGTGGAGCCACCCATCAGCGGGTCAGCACTTCACGGATCTGGCCGATATGTGTTCCGCCCTGAAGCAAGACATCGGTTCATCCCGGCGGCCTGACGCTCCTGCCACCCTTATGGCCGCTCCCCCACTTCCACAGGTTCGCCGAGATAGAGCGTGTCGTCCAAGCCGTGGAACGCCGCCCCCGGGGCCGTTGTTCACGCTCCGATTCTCACCAGAGGTAACGAATGTCTCGCGGTCGGCCCTCCACCTCCGCCCAGCGCCGTTGGCTCAAGTATGGGCGGAGATGCCGACCATATGCCGGCGCGCACGTCAGAGTGTATGCAGATGGGCCAGCGCGCCGGAGACGGTCTCGTTCACCATGTCCTCGCTGAAGGCGCCCTCCACGTGAGGCAGCATCTCCGTCGCGAGGACCTTGCCAAGCTCCACGCCCCACTGGTCGAAACTGTTCACCCCCCAGAACACGCCTTCGGTGAAGGTACGGTTCTCGGCAAGCGCGATCAGCCGTCCGAGGGTCCGGGGCGTGATCTGCTTGTACATGACCAGCGTCGAGGGCCGGTTGCCCGGGAACGTGCGGTGAGGTGCGAGGGCCTTGGCCTCCGCCTCGGGCACCCCGTCGGCGACCATCAGCGCTTCCGCCTGGGTCTCCGACCGACCTATGGCGAGCGCCTGCTGCTGCGCGAGGCAGTTGGCAAGCAGGATGCGGTGCAGACCCTCAAGCCCCTCGGTGTGGCTGTGGGCAGCGACCATGAACTCCACGGGCTGCACATCCTCGGTCTGGTGCAGCATCTGGAAGTAGGCGTGCTGGGCGTTCGAACCTGCGCTGCCCCAGACCACCGGGGACGTGTCCATGCCGATCGCTGCACCTTTTACCGTCACCCGTTTCCCGTTCGATTCCATGTCGAGCTGCTGGAGGAACTGTGGCAGCAGCGCCAGACGCTGATCGTAGGGCACCACCGCGCGGGTGGCGTAGCCGCAAAGGTTGCGGTGCCAGACGCCGACGCAGGCCATCAGCACCGGCAGGTTTTCCGCCAGTGGCGCTTCGCGAAAATGGGTGTCCGCGTCGTGACCACCGGCGAGGAACTCCCCGAACAGCGCGCTGCCCAGACCGATCATCAGCGGCAGCCCGATGGGGGACCAGACCGAAAACCGCCCACCCACATAGTCGCCGAAGCCGAAGCAGCGCTCCGGCGGGATGCCGAACTGCTCCGCCGCCTTCTCCGGCTTCGAGGTGAGCGCCGCAAAATGGAGGCCCGGATCGGCGACGACCTCCTTCATCCGGGCGAGCGCGATCTTCGCCGTCTCCATCGTCTCGATCGTCGAGAACGACTTGGAGGCGATGATGAAGAGCGTCCGCTTCGGATCGCAGGTCGCGAACACGTCCGTCAGCGCGGCCCCATCCACGTTGGAAACGAAGTGGAGCCGGGGTCCGGTCATCCACGTCTTCAGCGCCTCGGACACCAGAAGGGGCCCGAGGTCGGATCCGCCGATCCCGATATTGACCACGTCGGTGAAGGGCGCGCCGTCCCCGTTGGCGTACTCTCCGCTGCGCACGGCCTCCGCGAACGCGTAGCACTTCGCCCGGCTCTCCAACACGTCCGCCGCGATATCCTCGCCTTCCGCGGTCAGGGTCGAACCTTCAGGCAGACGCAGCGCGGTGTGCAGCACCCGCCGGTCCTCCGTCGTGTTGATGCGCACCCCGTCGAACATCGCCGCGCGCTGCGCCGCGAAGCCCTTCGCCTCCAGCACTGCAAGAAGGCCGTCCCGCGCTGCGGGCGTCATGGAGGTGCGGGAAAAATCGAACAGAATGTCATCGAACGTCGCGGAGAAGCTCGTGAAACGCTGCGCGTCCGCTGCGAAAAGGTCCGCGATCCGCTGGCCTGTCTCCCCGGAAAGGGCTGCAAAACTCATCACGCTACTCCTTGATGTCGATGTCGAGCCCGATGTCGAGCGTGCCCGCCGCCATCGTGATCTTGGAACTTGAGATATAGTCGACGCCGGTCTCCGCGATGGCCCGAACCGTGTGCAGATCGACACCGCCGGAGGCTTCGAGGAGCGCCCGACCTGCGTTCATCGCGACGGCCTCCCGCAACGTTTCCGGCGGCATGTTGTCGAGCAGGACAACCAGCGCCCCCGCATCCAGCGCCTCCGCGAATTGGTCGAGCGTGTCGACCTCGATCTCAATGGGCGTGAGGTGGCCCGCATAGGCCCGGGCGCGGGTCAGTGCCTCCGTCACGCCCCCGCACACCGCGATATGGTTGTCCTTGATGAGGATCGCGTCATCGAGGCCAAACCGGTGGTTCGACCCGCCGCCACAGCGCACCGCGTACTTCTCAAGCGCACGCAGGCCAGGCGTGGTCTTGCGCGTGCATGTGATGCGCGCGGCGGTCCCTGCGGTCTCCGCCACGAAACGGGCCGTGTGGCTGGCGATGCCGCTCAAATGATTCAGATAGTTGAGCGCGACCCGCTCCGCGCTCATCACCGACCGGGCAGGGCCGGAGATCTCGAGGATCGTGGTGCCCGCCTCAACCTGATCGCCGTCAGCTGCACGGCGGACCGTCGATAGACCCGCCTCCATCGCGGCGAAGGCCGCTTGGGCAAGGTCCATGCCCGCGATCACCCCGGCCTCGCGCACGTTCATCACCGCGGTGGCCCGCGCGCCCGGCGCAAGGGTGGCGAGCGAGGTGACATCGCCCGCCCGGCCCAGATCCTCGCGCAGGGCCATCTCGACCGCGTCGCGGACCAGAACAGCAGGAAGAGCGGGAGGGAGGGGCTTGTCCATGGTAGGGTCCCGTGCTTTGTCATGGCCGAAGGGAGCCGCCATGCACGCCAGATACGCCGACACTCATGCCGCAATCATGTCCCTATGTGAAGGGGAGACGGATCAGGTAGCACTCATGGCCACGGTTGCCTGCGAGCTGCATCACGCCTTCGACCATTTCGACTGGACCGGCTTCTACCGGGTCGTGGCGCCGGAACTTCTGAAGATCGGACCGTATCAGGGAGGGCACGGCTGCCTCGTGATCCCTTTCGACCGGGGGGTGTGCGGGGCGGCGGCGCGGACGCGGCAGACACAGCTTGTGGCGGACGTCGACGCGTTTCCCGGTCACATTGCCTGCGCCTCCTCCACCCGGTCCGAGGTGGTCGTACCCGTCTGCGATAGCACGGGCAGGCTGATCGCGGTGCTCGACGTGGACAGCGACACGCCGGACGCGTTCGATGCGCACGATGTGGAGGCGCTCGAGACGATCATGGCAGAGGTCTTCGCCCGATGAGGTGGCTGCCGCTTCTGCTCATCGGCACGCCGGTCTCGGCCATGCCGCAGGACTACACGCCGCCACCGCCGACGGAGACGACGACCGAGTGCCAGAACGGTCAAGTCTGGGATCCGGAGGCGGAGACCTGCAGGGATTCGGAAAACGCGGCCTTCGACGACGCGACCAGGCTTCGTGCGGCGCGGGAGCTTGCCCAGGCCGAACGCTACGACGATGCCCTGCGCGTGCTCGGCACGATCAGGGATCAGGAGGACACAGACGTGCTGACGATCACCGGCTTTGCCCATCGTAAGGCCGGGCGGATGGCGCTCGGACTGGAATTCTATGACCGTGCGCTCGCGGCGGATCCGGACAACCTCCTCGCGCGTGCCTATCTTGGGGAGGCTTATCTCGAGGCGGGCGACGCCGCGGCCGCCCGCGCCCAGCTTTCGGAGATACGGCGGAGGGGCGGTCGGCAGACCTGGCCGGAGATTGCGCTGCGGCTTGCCCTCGAAACCGGCCAGCGCTCCAGCTACTGACCGCCGGCGGAGCCTCCGGCAGGGACACCTTACCCTCGCTGAAGGGTAGGGGCGATGTACGAGGCCCCCCTTCTTCTGGCTCAAATATCCCCGCCGGAGGCATCCGCCGTTCCAGCGGGCGCGGCGGTGAACGGGCTGGACGCTGCGGTGCAAAACAAGGATTGTCTGGCCAGGCAAATTCAACCGGAGGGTGGTGCGATGACGTTTCCCGCGTGGCAGGATGTGGCGGCGGAT
>JBCBAP010000015.1:0-65397 GCA_038532435.1 Pseudomonadota bacterium
AGCCGGGTGACGAAGGTCAGATCGAATGCAAACCCCAGCCGGACCCAGCCGAAACCGATGGCCGCAAGGATGAAAACAGGTGCCACGATCCCGAGCACCTCGACGAGGATTTCCATGCGCTGCCTGCTCCTGCGACAGATGACCGGGACGGCCGTGGTGGACAGTGTCGTCCCGGAAGCTTATCTAGGGAAGCTTGAGGCGGCACTGCCGCTGTTTGAAGGAGTTGGTACGGTGCTGGCAACCGCGAAATTTATGATCGGACAGGTGGTGCGCCATCGGATCTATCCGTTTCGCGGTGTTGTCTTCGACATCGATCCCGAGTTCGACAACACCGAGGAGTGGTGGGAGCGGATCCCCGCGGAGCATCGGCCGCGCAAGGATCAGCCCTTCTATCACCTGCTCGCCGAGAACGAGACGAGCTACTACGTCGCTTATGTGAGCGAGCAGAACCTGCTGCCCGATGAGACCGGCGATCCGGTGGACCATCCGGAGGTGGAGCGCATCTTCGGCACGTTCCGCGGCACGCAGTACGATCTCGCATCCCCGCTGCACTGACGGGGTCAGAACCGCCTGAGGATCGCCACTTCTTCGGGTGGAAAGAACGCCTCCTGATCGCTGCCGTCCGTAAGGTCCGCTGATCCGGTCAGGACGTAGGCGGAGGCGACACCCGTGTCACGGTTCACCCAGATCCCGCCGGAAAACCCCAAGGCGTGCCCTGCGTGCCCCGCGAGCCGTCCGGGGATCCGGTCATCTCCCTGAATGAGCGTGATCCCGTGTCCGTAGACGGGAAAAAGGCCGTCGCACCATGATCCGTTTGACCCGTCGAACCGCCAGGTCTCCCTCCTCAGGAGTTGTGCCGCGGGCGTGTGCGATCCGATGAGGCGTGCTAGCCGTGCAGCCTCCCCGACGGTCAGTCGCAGCCCTGCGTGAGGCGACATCAGCCCCGTGTCCAGCCCGGGCCGGTAGTCCGCAAGCGAGAGACCGCGGCCACCCCGCCAAAGAAGCGTGATCCCGTGTCCGTAGACGGGAAAAAGGCCGTCGCACCATGATCCGTTTGACCCGTCGAACCGCCAGGTCTCCCTCCTCAGGAGTTGTGCCGCGGGCGTGTGCGATCCGATGAGGCGTGCTAGCCGTGCAGCCTCCCCGACGGTCAGTCGCAGCCCTGCGTGAGGCGACATCAGCCCCGTGTCCAGCCCGGGCCGGTAGTCCGCAAGCGAGAGACCGCGGCCACCCCGCCAAAGAAGCGTTGCGTTCCACGCATCCCCGTCGCCGTCCGCCTCCAGCACCCACTCCGTTCCGTGACGCTGGTAGAGGGGCAGGTGATCAGCGCGGTCCGTGGCATTTACACCGACCCAGTTCGGTCCCCCCCGCGCGCCGATCGGATCGAGAACGATGCGCTTCATGACCCGGTCGAACCGGTCCCCTGCCACCCGTTCGATGATCGCACCGAGGAGCACGAAGTTGAAGTTGCAGTACTCAAAATACGCGCCGGGCTCGGTCACCCCGAACCTGGCGCTTTCCAGGAGATCAAGGACGGTCAAGGGGGGCTCGGCAATGTAGCCGCCCGTGTCACGGAGCCCGGAAGTGTGGTTCAGCAGATGGCGCACCTTCGGCATCGGGGCACGGTCTGTTCGAAGGTCCAGTGCCTTGGCAAGGGAGGCATCGAGGTCGAGACCACCCTGAACGGCGAGCGCGCAGGCGATGTAGGCGGTCGCGGCTTTGGTGATAGAGGCGACCCGGACGCGCATCCGATCTGGATCCATGGTCCGCGCCGTAGCCTCATCCGGCGTGCGCCGACCCATGGCAATCTGCTCGGCCTGCCCGTCAGGCCCGATCCGGCACAGGGCGGCGTTGAGATAGCGCGTTGGATGGTCGGGATTGGTGATTGTCCGCAGATGTCGCAGCAGGTCGCCGGGGATCAGGGATGCACCCGCATCCCCGGTCATTCGTCGGCGAGCAGCAGGTCGGACAGGGCCTCGGCCGCCTGAAGGAGGCGCGGCAGGTGATCGGTCAGCTCGTCCAGCGTGACCCGCTGGATCGGTGCGTGCACGGACAGCGTGGACAGAAGCCGCCCCTGATCATCCGGGATCGGGACCGCGATGGCGGTCATCCCGTTCATGAATTCCTCATTGTCTGTTGCATAGCCCCGCCGCTTGATTTCCCGCATCTCCCGTCGCAGGGCGACCGGATCAACGAGGCTCCGCTCCGTCGACCGCGCGAGCTTCGCCGAGGCGATGTAGCGGTCGAGGTGGGAGGGCTTGAGCGTGGAGAGGTACATCTTCCCGCTGGCGGTGCAGTTGAAGGGCACTGTCGTGCCGACGGGAAGCTGGATACGCAGGGGCCACTTGGTCTCGACCCGGTCGAGATAGACCATCGCGTCGCGGTCCGGGGTCGCGATGTTGCAGGTTTCGCCCACCGCCTCGGCCAGATCCTTGAGGATCGCGAGCCGCGCCGTCCGCACTCTCAGAGAGGACAGGACGTTGACCGCCAGTTTGCGCAGCCGCCGCCCGGGGCTGTAGGACTTCCCGTCCAGATCCCGCTGCAGGAAGCCTTCGTTCTCGAGCGTGTGGAACAGCCGGTGTACCGTCGGCTTGGGCAATCCAAGCACGGCATTGGCCTCCGTGGGTGTGAGAGGCACGCCAACCCGCGCCACCTCCTCCAAAAGGATCAGAAGGCGCAGGTTGGTTGGAATTGTTGGGCTGTCGCCGGGCACACCGTCGTCGGCCATGTGGAACTCTCGTCTCGGTCTATCGGTTGGGGAGGAGCATCAGCGCAAGCTCTGGCACCAGGGACACCGTCACCCACACCCCGATCAGGGCCGCAAGATAGGGGACCGTATAGCGCAGCAGGCGGAAGTAGGGAACCCCGGTCACGCCGCTGGCCACGTAGAGGTTCAGGCCGTAGGGCGGGGTGATGAACCCGATGGACGCCCCGACAAGGAAGATGACCGAGAAGTGCACCGGATCAACCCCGACGGAGGCTGCGATAGGCGCCAGGATCGGGGCGAGGATGATCGTCACCGGAAGGCTTTCCAGGATCATGCCGGAGAAGAAGACGATCGCCATCGCGGTGAAAAGCACCGCATAGTAGCCGCCCATCCCGGTCACAAAATCGCCGATCACCTGCTGCGCACCCAGGAGCGACAGGATCTGCTGCATGACCACCGAAACGGCGATCAGCGGGGCGAGAATGCCAGTGATCTGGGCGGAGCGGATCACGATGCTGGGGATCTCAAGCGGGGTGAAGCCCTGCACCACCACCATCTCGGAATAGCCCTTTTCGGAGATCGGACGGTCCGCGTCCGATCCCATGATCCGGTTGAGCGGCCAGCAGATGAGCCCGACGATCACGCAGAAGCCCACCGTCACGCCCGCAGCCTCAGTCGGGGAGAACTTACCGGTGTAGATGCCCCAGAGCACGAGGCCGATGGCGAAGAAGCCGAGCCATGCACCGAGGGCCGTCTTCATGATCCGGGCGAGTTGCAGCGGGATCAGATAGCCCCAGCCATTGCGCATGCAGATGATCCAGCAGGCAAACTGCATCGCAAAGACCATGAGCGCACCTGGGATGATCCCGGCCACGAACAGATCCGAGATCGGCAGGTTCATTAGGAACCCGTAAACGATGAAAATGATCGACGGCGGGATGATTATGCCCACGGTGCCACCCGCTGCCGCGGTCGCGGCGGAGAAGCGTTCGTCATAGCCGCCTTTCACCATCTCAGGATGCAGCATCGAGCCGATGGTTGCGGTCGTCGCGGAGTTCGATCCGGAAATCGCGGCGAAGAGGCCGCACGCCCCGATGCTCGCCATGGCGAGGCCACCCCGGACCCAGCCGAGGCAGGCATAGGCGAAATCCGACAATCGTCGGGCGATACCGGACTTGTTGATCAGGTCCCCGGTGAGGATGAAAAGCGGCATGGCGAGGAGTGCGAACCCGTCCGTGAAGACATCCGACAGGGCCGCGCCAATGTTGTCGAGCGTCATGCCAAGCACGAAGCTGCACCCGACCACCCAGTAGGCGATCACAAGAAACACCGGCACGCCGAGCATGAAGAGGAATGTGACGCCGAGGGAAATCAGCGTGATAATGGTACCATCGCTCATCACGCGTCCCCCCCGATAACGGCCTGCTCGACCAGCGGTCTCCCGCCGCGATATCGGCTCAGGTCATCTGCATAGTTTTCGATCACGCGTCCAGCCATCATGATGAATGCGAGCGGCACGGTGGCCAAGAACCACCACTGCAGAACGTTGTCCGTGCCCAGCAGGATCTGGAAGTTGGCGGCCGAGTTCACGGCGACGCGGGTCGAGGTCACCACGACGATGACGCAGAAGACGAACCAGAGCACCGCATCGAGGGTGAGGCAGAGCATCTGCCCGTTGCGGGGCATGTTCATGCGAAATTCGCTGAAGGCGAGATGGGTCCGGAGACGCACATTATAGGAACAACCGAACCACGTCATGATCAGGAAGAGGAACGGGGGCAGCGTCGTCGACCAGGGGGCCTGCTGGTTGAGAACGAACCTGCGGAAAACCTCCACGAAGATGATCGCGGCGATCGCAAGATAACTCCAGACCATCACCGTGCGCTCGAAATGCCGTTCGACGAACGGCACGGCGCGGTAGATGCCATAAATGATCATGCCGCCGAGGAAGGTCGCAATGCTCCCAACCACCCAGGCGCCAGAGGTGCGGTAGGCCTGGCTCATCATCCAGGCGTCGTTGCTCAGCGTCGTTGAGTAGATTTCCCCGACTTCTGCCCAGATGGACATGGCGGTCTCCCCGAGAGGTCGCCGGTTAGCCCGGCGCATATGATTGGTTCAGATAGATCGACCGGCCCCGGGATGGGGCCGGTCGCAACAGCTTAGGCCGAGATTAGCCCTTCCACCAGCGGCGGGGCTCCACATTCTCGGGCAGCATGTCTGTCGGGATCTCGCGCGCGACGTCGTAGATCTCCTGGTAGGTGTCGAGGCCACCGGACCAGTTGTTGAGACGCTCGCGCCACTGCTCCCAAAGCTGGGGCTGGAATTCCGGCGAGCACATCTCTTCCGCGACGCGAACTTCTTCGTCCGGCAGGAAGGACACGCTCACGTCGTTCTGGGCGAAGATCGTGTTGGGAAGCTGCGGATCGGAGAAGCCGACGGTCTTGACCAGGGCTGCTTCGTTCGCCGCCTGCACGTGGGTCTGTGCCCAGTAGGACGATTCCAGAACCGCGTTTTGCAGGTTGTCATCGAGGCTGTCGAAGACCTTGGAGGACATCGCCGTGTGCTCGGTGCCGCAGAAGAAGCGGAGGTCGACACACTGGGAGACGACCGGCGACATGTTGGCGTAGGCCACGGCGGATGCCCAGGTCTCTGCCCCGTCGATCAGGCCCTGCTTCAGGCCGTCGAGGGTCTCTTCCCACGCGATCGGCACGGGGTTGAGGTTCAGCGCCTGCATAGCGATCCGGCCGAGCTGCGTGCCGGTGACCCGGTTCTTGGTGCCGAAGAGCTGCTCGAGCTTGGTCACCTGGGGCCGGTCCTGCCAGCCGAGGCCGAGCTGGATGCCGCGCAGTTCGCAGTGGGTGAAGAGGAACTTCAGCCCGTGCCGCTTCTCGAACGGATCGCGCAGGATCTTCTGGGAGGCGGGGCTGTAGAAGAAATGGTACTGCGCCGCGCGGGATGGGAACATGAACGCGTAGTCGAGGACGTTCAGGTACGGTGCGCCGCCCGCGGAGTTCTGGGTCGAGGCCGCATAGATGTCGACGATGCCGAGCTGGGCCTTCTCAACGCAGGAAAGCTGGCCGCAGATCTGGTTGTCGCCGATGAATTCGATGCGGATCTCGCCGTCGGTACGGGCCTCAAGATCGCGGGCAAATTCGAGTGCGCCTGCACGCTCGATCAACAGGTTGCGTGGATTGAACCCCGCAGCGCCGAATTTCAGCGTATGCTTGGCGGGCTTGCTGAAGCGCCGCTCATAGGTCGATTCGGCTGCGCTGGCGAGATTCGCGAGCGACATCGCGCCGCCGAAGGACCCTGCCGCAAGCAGTGTGGAGCTCAATCCATACCGGCTTGCAATGCGGAAGAAGTCTCGGCGCGAAACTTCTCCCAAGTTGTTTCCGAGTGTCATCTATCTGATCCTCCCTTCGGAACGTCTCATTATTGAGACTATTGGTTTCAAAAAAGCCTAGATTGTTCCGAGCCGTCTGTATAGGTTTTTTTGAAAAGACCAGGAAGGAAACGTGTTGAAGGCGGATTATGTGATCGTTGGAGCGGGGTCGGCCGGATGCGTGCTGGCCAATCGGCTGAGCGCGGACCCTTCCGTAAAGGTCGTTTTGCTGGAAGCCGGGGGGAGAGACACGAACCCGTGGATCCATATCCCGGTCGGCTATTTCAAGACGATGGGCAACGCGGCCGTCGACTGGTGCTACAAGACCGAGCCGGATCCGGGCCTGAACGGGCGGCAACTCGACTGGCCCCGGGGCAAGGTGCTCGGCGGCTCCTCCTCGCTCAACGGGCTTCTCTATGTGCGCGGGCAGGCGGAGGACTATGACCGCTGGCGCCAGATGGGCAATTCCGGATGGGGATGGGAGGATGTGCTTCCCCTCTTCAAGCGGGCGGAGGATCAGGAACGCGGCGCGGACGACTATCACGGCACCGGCGGCCCGCTCGCCGTGTCGGATATGCGGCTGAAGCGGCCGATCTGCGATGCGTGGGTCGAAGCTGCGCAGACCGTGGGCTACCCGTACAACCCGGATTACAACGGCGCGGATCAGGAGGGCGTGGGGTATTTCCAGCTCACAGCTCGGGGCGGGTGGCGCTGCTCGTCGGCGGTTGCGTACCTCAAGCCCGCGCGGAACCGGCCCAACCTGCAGATCGTGACCAAGGCACACACGCAGCGCGTGCTCATCGAGAACGGGCGCGCGACCGGCGTCGTCTATCGGGACCGGTCCGGAGCGGAACAGACGGTCACCGCGAGCGGAGAGGTCATCTTGTCGAGCGGGGCGATCGGTTCGCCGCAGCTCCTGATGCTCTCCGGCATCGGTCCGGCGGATCATCTGCAGGAGGTCGGCATCACGCCTCTGGTGAACGCACAGGGCGTCGGGCAGAACCTGCAGGATCACCTGCAGGCGCGCCTTG
Source organism: Pseudomonadota bacterium (assembly GCA_038532435.1). Classification (GTDB taxonomy): domain Bacteria; phylum Pseudomonadota; class Alphaproteobacteria; order Rhodobacterales; family Rhodobacteraceae; genus JBCBAP01. The sequence goes on from JBCBAP010000015.1 coordinate 7,121, forward strand.
TCTTCAAGTGCAAGAGCAAGACCCTGAACGACGAGGTGTCGAGCCTGTTCAAACAGGCTGGCATAGCGCTTCAGTACGCGATCAACCGGACCGGACCGATGGCGATGGCGGCAAGCCTCGCGACCGGCTTCCTCAAGACCCGGGACGATGTGGCGACGCCGGACATCCAATTCCACATCCAGCCCTGGTCTGCTGATTCGGTCGGCAGCGGCACGCATCCCTTCTCCGCCTTCACCGCATCAGTGTGCCAATTGCGTCCGGAAAGCCGCGGACGGATCCTCCTGAAGGATGCAAGTGCGATGACCTATCCGGAGATCCACCCCAACTACCTTGCCACCGAAACGGACCAGCGCACGATTACCGATGGCGTGAAGATCGCCCGCAAGATCGCGGAGGCGCCGCCGCTTGCCGGTCACATCTCCACCGAGTTCAAGCCGGGCAAGGATATCGACACGGACGAGGGGCTGCTGAACTGGGTGCGGGATTCGGCGGTCACTATATATCACCCGACCGGCACCTGCCGGATGGGGGGCGAGGGGGATCAGCAGGCCGTCGTCGACGACCGTCTCCGGGTGCGCGGCGTGCGCGGCTTGCGCGTTGCGGATTGCTCGATCATGCCGGAAATCGTGTCCGGCAACACCAACGCGCCGGCGATCATGATCGGCGAAAAGGCGAGCGATCTGATTCTCGAGGACCGCGTGCTCGCGTAGCGACAGAAAAACCTGATCTTCCCCGACGTCGAAACCGGTTGCAGCGTCGGATTCGGCTTGTCTTCTTTTGAAACTCCCTAACAATGCATGGATGTGAGCCAGGGGGTCGGCTCACCCAGCGGTAGTTGTCGGCCCCCGGGCTCCCCAGCAAACAGGGAGACCTAGATGAACATCAAGACCGCATTCGCGCTGACCTTGACAGCCGCGTTCCTGTCCACGACGGCGCCGCTTCTCGCGGAGACGATGCATCCCGTTACGGGAGAGAAACTGTCCGACAACCAGACGCTGACCTACCGGTTGCTCGATCAGTTTCCGACCCTTGATCCGCAGCTCAATGAGGAGACGTCGGGCTTCCATGTAATCCGCGATCTGTTCGAGGGACTGCTCAGCCAGGATGAGAACGGAAACCTCATCCCGGGTGTCGCGACGGAGTGGGCTGCGTCCAATGGCAACACGACCTGGACGTTCACGCTGCGCGAGGATGCGAAATGGTCGAACGGCGATCCGGTTACCGCGGGTGATTTCGTCTACGGATGGCAGCGTGCCGCGGATCCTGCCACCGCCTCTCCCTACGCGTGGTATGTGGAACTCACCTCCATGGTGAACGCGGCTGAGATCATCGCGGGCGACATGGATCCCTCGACCCTCGGGGTGAAGGCGCTCGACGACTACACACTCGAGGTCAGCCTGACCCAGCCGCTTCCGTACTTCCCGGCGATGACGACCTACGGCACCCTGTTCCCCGCCCACCAGGCGACCATCGAGGAGCATGGCTCCGAATGGACCGCGCCGGGCAACATCGTCTCCAACGGCGCCTTCGTGCTTACCGAGCTGAAGCTCAACGAGTTTCACACCCGGGAAAAGAACCCGATGTACTGGGATGCGGACAACGTGATCCTGGAAAAGGTGACGGGCCTGATCATCAATGATGCGAACCAGGCGCTGACCCGCTACTTCGCCGGGGAACTCGACTATATGGACGACCTGCCCCCGGGCCGCCTGCCCAGCCTGCAGGCCGATTACCCGGATGAGGCCTTCGTCGTTCCGCGCCTCTGCTCCTACTACTACGCGTTCAACCACACGGACACCGGTCACCCGGCGCTCCAGGACGAGCGGGTGCGCGAGGCGCTGTCCATGTCCATCGACCGGGATGTGATCACCCAGAACGTGCTGAAGGGCGGTCAGCTTGCCGCCTACAACTTCACCCACGCCGCGACTGCCGGTTTCGAGATGCCGGAGATCGAGTACGGCACATGGTCCCAGGCGGAGCGTGATGCGAAGGCCAAGGAGCTCATGGCCGATGCGGGTTGGGGCACGGGCGGTGAGCCGCTGAACCTCAAGCTCATCTACAACACGTCCGAAAGCCACAAGGCGATCGCGACCGTTGTGTCCCAGATGTGGCGGCAGAAGCTCGGCGTGACCACGGAGCTCGCGAACTTCGAATGGAAGACCTACCTCGAAATCCGGGGCAACCAGGAGTTCGACATCGGCCGGTCCGCCTGGTGCGGAGATTATAACGAGGCATCGACCTTCCTCGACCTCGTGACCACCACCCACGGCGCAAACGACGGCAAGTACTCCAACGCCCGGGTCGACGAACTGATGGCCGCGTCCAAGACCGCGGAGAACCCGCAGGAGATGTACACGGAAGTGGAGCAGATCCTCGCCGATGAGATGGGCATCGCGCCGATCTACCACTACACCCAGTCGTTCATGAAAAAGCCCGACATCAAGGGCTGGCCGCTGAACAACGTGGAAAACAACTGGTATTCGAAAAACCACTACCGCGTGGCGTCCGAGTAATCCGGAAAAAAGGGGCGGCCCGGCGTCGGGCCGCCCCGTGACCCAGACCAGCACATGATCAATCTCATTCTCCGGCGACTGTTCGTCGCGATACCGACGTTGCTGATCCTGATCATCGCAACGTTCCTGCTGATGTACGCGGCCCCCGGGGGGCCGTTCACGACCGAGCGTCCGTTGCCGCCCGAAGTGCTCGCGAACATCGAGGCGAAGTACGGCCTCGACCAGCCGCTCTACGTGCAGATCACCCGGTACATCACCAACGTGGTGACCCAGTTCGATTTTGGCCCGTCCTTCATCTACAAGGATCAGGACGTGAACGACATCATCGCCCAGGGATTCCCGGTAACGCTCACCTACGGTGTGTGGTCTTTCGTCGTCGCGGTGATCGTCGGGGTCACGCTCGGCGTGGCCGCCGCGGTCTATCACAATTCCTGGCTCGACTACCTGGCCGTCGGCGTGAGCGTCGGGGCGCAGGTGCTGCCGAACTTCGTCATGGCGCCGATCCTCGTCCTGATCTTTACGCTCTGGCTTGGCTGGTTGCCCGGCGGCGGCTGGCAGGGAGGGTCCTGGCCCTACGTGATCATGCCCGTGATCGCGCTTTCCACGAGCTTCATGGCCTCCATCGCGCGGATCACCCGTTCATCGATGCTGGAAGTGCTGAATGCCAACTTCATCCGCACCGCCCGGGCGAAGGGGCTGCCCATGCGCCGGGTCATCTTCCGCCATGCACTCAAGCCTGCGATGCTGCCGGTGATCTCCTACCTCGGCCCGACCTTCGTCGGCATGATCACCGGATCGGTGGTGATCGATGTCTATTTCTCCACCGGGGGCATCGGACAGTTCTTCGTCAATTCGGCGCTCAACCGGGACTATGGCGTGATGATGGGCATCACGATCCTGATGGGCGTGCTGACGGTCCTTCTCAACCTCATGGTCGACATCCTTTACGCGTGGATCGACCCGAAGATCAGGTATTGAGCCCATGGTTCTGGTCACAGGAAACGCGACGGCCGAAGCCCTGAGGGAGGCGCCGGTCAAGGGGCGCTCACTCTGGCAGGATGCCCGCGCACGCTTTTTTCGCAATCGCGCGGCGGTCGGCGGCCTCATCGTGCTCGCCCTCGTCTCCCTCTTCGCGATTTTCGGGCAGAGCTTTGCGGCCTGGTCGAACGAGGATATCGACTGGGCGCTGCTGGGCAACGTTGAGACACAAGGCATGCCGTCCTTCGCCAACGGCCACTATTTCGGTGTGGATGAGCTGGGGCGGGATCTTTACGCCCGGGTCGTGCAGGGCACCCAGGTCTCGTTGATGGTCGGGGTGATCGGCGCGCTCATCGCGGTCTTCTTCGGCACGCTCTACGGCGCTATCGCGGGCTATGTCGGCGGGCGGGTGGACAGCATCATGATGCGCTTCGTCGATATCCTGATGGCGATCCCCTACATGTTCGTCCTGATCCTGCTGCTCGTGGTGTTTGGCCGCTCGCTCTTCATGCTTTTTGTGGGCATCGGGCTCTTTTCGTGGATGGACATGTCCCGCATCGCCCGGGGGCAGACGCTCTCGATCAAGAACAAGGAGTTCGTGGAGGCGGCCATCGCCACCGGCGTGCCGACCTTCACGATCATCCTGCGCCACATCGTGCCGAACCTGCTGGGCGTCGTGATCGTCTATGCAACGCTGCTCGTGCCGAACATGATCCTCTATGAGAGCTTCATAAGCTTCCTCGGCCTCGGCGTGCAGGAGCCCAACACCTCCTGGGGTGCGCTCATCAATGATGGGGCGAGCCAGATGCAGTACGGCACGCTCTGGCAGATCGGCTTTCCGCTCTTTTTCTTCGTCGTGACGCTCTTCGCCTTCTTCTTCGTCGGCGACGGTCTGCGTGACGCGCTCGATCCGAAGGACCGCTGACATGGCGCTGCTGGATGTGAAGAACCTGACCGTTTCGTTCGCCACCAACGATGGGGAGGTGAACGCCGTCAACGGCGTCAACTTCTCCATCGACAGCGGCGAGACGCTGGCCCTCGTCGGGGAGAGCGGTTCGGGCAAGAGCCAGACCGCCTTCGCCATCATGGGCCTTCTCGCGCGCAACGGGCGCGCGGGAGGGGAGGTGCTGTTCAAAGGGGAGCAGATCATCGGTCTGCCCGAGGCGGAGCTCAACCATGTGCGGGCCGAGCAGATCGCGATGATCTTTCAGGACCCGATGACGTCCCTGAACCCGTATCTGCGGATTTCCGAGCAGATGATGGAGGTGCTGATCCTGCACAAGGGCATGAGCCGGGCGGAGGCGAAGGCGGAGGCGGTGCGCATGCTCGATGCCGTTCACATCCCGGATGCGAAGGGCAGGGTGACCAACTACCCCCACGAATTTTCCGGCGGCATGCGGCAGCGGATCATGATCGCCATGGCGCTCCTTTGCCGGCCCAAGCTCCTCATCGCGGACGAGCCGACAACGGCGCTCGACGTCACGGTGCAGGCACAGATCCTGAAGCTGTTGGGGGAGATCCAGGATGATTTCGGCACCGCGATCATCCTCATCACCCACGATCTCGGCATCGTTGCGGGAAGCTGCGAGCGCACGATGGTCATGTATGGCGGGCAGGTGATGGAGGCGGGATCGACGGAGGCAATCTTCGCCCGTCCCGCCCATCCCTACACCGCCGGTCTGATCCGGGCCGTGCCCCGGCTCGACCTTGACCATGATGAGTTGCCCACCATCGACGGGGAGCCGCCGAACATGCTCGGATTGCCGCCCGGATGTCCCTTCTCCCCCCGTTGCGCTTTCGCCACCGAACGCTGCGTGAGGGAGCGCCCCGTCGTCGAAAGCGTGGGCAGCGGCCACAGCCGTGCCTGCTTTGCCCCGCTGGAGGAGGTCGCATGAGCCAGCCCCTTCTGCGCGTCGAGGATGTGGAGGTTGCGTTCTCCATCCCCAAGCCCAACGCCTTGCCCTGGTCCCGGCCAAATACCCTGCGCGGCGTCGCGGGTGTCTCGCTCGACCTTGCGGCGGGGGAGACGTTGGGCATCGTCGGGGAGAGTGGATCCGGTAAATCGACGCTGGCCCGCGCCATCATCGGTACAGTGCCTGCAACGGCAGGGCAGGTGATCTGGCAGGGGAGCAACCTGCTCGCGCTCAGCCCCGCAGCACGGCGGGCGCACCGCAAGGACGTCCAGATGATCTTCCAGGATCCTTTGGCCGCACTCAATCCACGGATGACCGTGGGCGAAATCATCGCGGAGCCCTTGACGACCCACCACCCGGATACGCCGAAGGCGGAGGTGCGGGAGCGTGTGGCGGACCTGATGTCCCGGGTGGGCCTCCTGCCCAACCTCGTCAACCGATACCCCCACGAATTTTCGGGAGGGCAGTGCCAGCGGATCGGGATCGCGCGGGCGCTCATCCTGCGCCCGAAGCTTCTGATTTGTGACGAACCGGTCTCCGCGCTCGACGTGTCGGTTCAGGCGCAGGTGGTGAACCTGCTCAAGGCGCTGCAGGCGGAGTTCGGCCTTTCCATGATCTTCATTGCCCACGATCTGAGCGTGGTGAAACACATCTCAGACCGTATCGCGGTGATGTATCTGGGCCGGATCATGGAGACGGGTACGGCCAGGGAAGTCATCGAGACCCCCCAGCATCCGTACACAAAGGCGTTGATCGGGTCGGTGCCGGTTCCGGATCCGGTGGCAGAGCGGGAACGCCCTCACCGAGTGCTCGAAGGGGAACTGCCGAGCCCAATCAATCCACCGTCGGGCTGTGTGTTTCGTACCCGCTGCCCCATCGTCCGGGACGAGTGTGCGAAGGCGGAGCCGGGCATCCGATACACGACCGAGAGCCATGCCATGGCCTGTCCCTACGCGGGCTGAACAGATGTAAAGTGGACCCCGCCGGACCAGTCCAGTTGGGCCGGTCCGGCAAGGTTGCTTCGGCGCAGTGATGCTTCAGGTGCCCAGACGGTGCCAGACGTCGACCTCGGACCAGTCCTGAACGAACTGGTAGGGATAGGCGGGCAACCCGATCGCGGAGACTTCAGTGAGTTGCGCGAGGTCCGCCTCCTCGAGCATGAGGTCCGCGGCCCCCATGTTCTGCTGGAGCTGTTCCACCGTCCGCGCGCCCAGCAACACTGAGGAAACACCGGGCCGCGCGTTCAGCCACGCAAGCGCCACGTGGGCCTGCGGGCGGCCGTAGCGATCCGCGACCGCCTCCAGCACTTCCAGGATCGCGTAGGTGTGGTTCGTGTTGCGCAGGTCGTAGGCCTCCACACCCCGTGCCGGATCCTCTCCCAGACGGGTCGCACCCGTCGGGCGTCGGTTGGCGGAGTACTTGCCGGTGAGCCAGCCGCCACCCAGCGGCGACCATGGCGTCAGCGCGATCCCGGCCTCAAGACAGCAGGGCAGGACCTCAAGCTCCACACCGCGGTCGAGAAGGTTGTACTGCGGCTGCACGGCCACCGGTGAGGGCAGCCCGTGGGCGGAGGCGGTGGAGATGATCCGCTGAAGCTGCCAGCCGGTGATGTTGGACCAGGCAATGTTGTGGATCTTTCCCACCTGAACTATGTCGCCGAGCGCGCTCAGGGTCTCGAGCACATCCGTGTGCTTGTCCCAACCATGGATGAAGTAGAGATCGATCGCGTCCGCCTGCAATCGCGCGAGGCTTGCGTCGACGGAGCGGACGATGGCCCTGCGGGACGCGCCACGGCTGCCCGGCGGAGGGGCAAACCGGCACTTCGTCGCGAGGATGACATCGTCGAAGCCTCCGCGCGCCTGCCCCCAGCGGCCGATGATCTCCTCCGACAGACCGGCGGAGTAGACATCTGCAGTGTCGATCAGCGTCCCGCCACGCTCGACAAAGAGGTCGAGCTGGCGATGGGCCTCCGCCTCCTCCGTTTCGTTGCCGAAAGTCATGGTGCCGAGCCCGAGGCGGGACACGACCGGCCCGTTCGCCCCCAGCGGGGCGACGGGCATGACGGTCTCTTTCTTCACGTCTTCCTTCATGGAGTTCTCCCAGTCGCGGCGGTTCGGACCGCCTGTGTTGCGTGTTCCTTGATCCGGTCGATCCGGTCCTGGGGCAGCGGGTCCGCGTCCGCGCAGGCGATGATGGCGTTGACCACCCGATGAACGAGGCGGCTTCCGGCGCCGCCATGGGCTTCCATGAAGGCGTCTTCCTCGCGCTGGGCCTTGGTCGGCCTCGCGCCGGGGAAGGGACATCCGGTCGGTCCGCTGGTGTGGTGCGTCTTGAACATGTCTGCCTCCTTTCAGGCATCGCCGCCGCGCCGGGACGGGCGCTGCGAACGATCGACGTCGTGCGTCCTGTTCTTGAAGTCTGCATGCAGAATACCGGAACGATCTGCGTCCCGAAACGAAGCGGATTGAAGGTCTCTTTTCAGAAATGAAAAGAGGCAGGCCCGGTCTTTTGGGGCCGCTGTTGTGCCTCAATTCGAGGCTACAGTGCGGAAATGGAACGGAGCGAAACAGGTCAGACCAATGAGCTTCGCCGCGCCCTGCGGCGGATCTGGACGATGTGGGTCCTCACCGTCGGGTTCGTTGCCGGGATCGCGTTCGCGTTCGTGGCGGTCTGGCCGCCGCAACAGATGGCCGAGGCGCCTTCCGAATGGTTGCCGATCCAGTACATCGCGGTCGTGCTCATGGCGCTCTACGCCATCGCGTGCTTCCGATATTTCGTCCTGATGCCCGTGCGCACGCTGATGCGGGATCTGCCGGACTGGCAGACACGGGTGAAGATCGTCGGCGGGATTTGCCGACGCGCGCTTCCACATGGTCTTGCTGTCGGGATACCAATGGCTGTCTCGGTCGCCTTCGATCTGCCCGACCCGTTCAACTTCCTGCCGTTGCTGGCGGTCGTCTGTGTCTATGTTGGGGTGAGGCAATGGCGCAGCGGCATCGTTTCAGCCGCCATCGCCGATCTCTCTGCGCTGCGGAGCGCCTGATTCCCGGTCAGCGCAGCCGTGCCTCGGTCTGCGCATCAAAGAAGAAGACATCCGCCGGATCGAACTGCATGCCGACCGTCATGCCGGGGCGTACCGCGTCAGCCCCCCGCGCCTCGACGACAATCCGCTCGTCCGTGGGGGTATGCAGGTAGGCGTAGGAGATGCCGCCGAGATGCTCGATGATGTCGACCTTCGCCGTGTCCGCGTCCGTCAGCTCAAGAATCTGGGGGCGCAGCCCGACGATGACGTCCGCGCCCGGCGCAGGCAGCGCGACCCCGGTCGGGATCACCTGACCGGCCAGGGCGGTAACCTCGACACCGCCGTCGACGACCTTGCCGGAGACAAAATTCATCGCCGGGCTGCCGATGAACCCGGCCACGAAACGGTTGTCCGGATCGTTGTAGAGGTGCAGGGGGCTTCCCACCTGCTCGATCCGTCCGGCGCGCAGCACGACGATTTTGTCGGCGAGGGTCATCGCCTCGACCTGGTCGTGGGTCACATAGATCATTGTGGCCCCGATCTCCTGGTGCAGCGAGGCGATCTCGACCCGCATCTCCACCCGCAGTTCGGCGTCGAGGTTCGAGAGCGGCTCGTCGAAAAGGAACACCTTGGGATCGCGGACGATGGCCCGCCCGATGGCGACCCGCTGTCGCTGCCCGCCGGACAGCGCCTTCGGTTTTCGTTTGAGGTAGTCGTCGAGCTTCAGCACGGCGGAGGCCTGGGACACCTTCTCCTTGATCTCCGCGGTCGGGTGGCCGTTCATCTTCAGGCCGAAGCCCATGTTCTCTTCCACCGTCATGTGGGGATAGAGCGCGTAGGTCTGGAACACCATGGCGACCCCGCGTTCCGCCGGATCCTCATGGGTCACGTCGGATTCCGCAATCACGATCTTGCCGTCCGTCGTCTCCTCCAGCCCCGCAATCATCCGCAGGAGTGTGGACTTGCCACAGCCGGAAGGGCCGACGAAGACGCAGAATTCGCCATCCTCGATTGTCAGGTCGACCCCGTGGATGACCTGCGTTTCACCGTATTTCTTGATCACATCAGTGAGGACGACGCCCGTCATCGGGTTCTCCTTGTTTCAGAAGCTGGGGGTTACGGGAGTATCGGGAAAGGCGGTGGTCTGAGCATCCCGCGCGATTGCCTCGGCGGTGCGCTGAATTGCGGGGGCGAAATCGGCAAGCTGGTCCAGGCTGTGACGCGCGGTGCTCGATGTTACGGAGATGGCGCCCAACGGCTTGCCGGAGCGGCCGAGTATCGGTGTTGCCACGCAGATGATGTTCGGTTCGTGCTCTTCCCTGTCAAAGGCGATGCCGCTCTTCCGAATCGACATCAGCTCGGTCCGCAGGGAGTCGGCGGAGGCATGGGTGTGCACCGTGTGCGGATAGTAGGACTGGTGCTGAAGCGCGAGTGACAGCAGGTCATCATCGAGAAAGGCGAGCATCGCCTTGCCCACACCGGTGCAGTAGCCGGGACCCACCTTGCCCGCGTCAGAAAACATGGAGATCGGGCGTTGCGCGTTGCGTTTGTCCACGTAGAGCACCTGACCGTGATCGAGCTGGGCAAGGTGCACCGTCTCCCCGATCTCCTGGGAGAGGCGGTCGAGATGGTTGCGCGCGACCGGGGCGAGCGAGGCCTGCTCCCACGCGCTGTGCGCCAGCCGCATCAGCCGAAGGCCGAGCGTGTAGCTGTGCGTCTCCGTGTCGTAGGTCAGCATTCCCTGGTTTGTCAGGGTCTGAAGCAGCCGGTAGAGTGTCGCCTTGGGATGTAGTGATTTTTCAAGGAGTTCCGCAAACCGCACGGGCCGTCCATAGGACGCGACGGTGTCCAGAAGGGACAGCGCCTTACCAACTGTGCCGTCTGCGTGCGGTGCGCCCACGACGTGTCCTCCCAGACCACGGATCCCCTCGGCGTTGTTTTGGATTGGTGCCGAGTGAGTTGTTGACAAGCGTAGTTGGGCCTCTCATAGTTTTCAATAATTAAAACCAAGTTTCAATATGTGGAACAAATCCTGGGAGGATACCGATGATGTCCACACTCAAAGCGTCTCTTGTGGCGCTCACGGCGACCACTGCGCTCGCCGGTGCCGCGTTCGCGGACGGCCATGCGAAGCTGTCCGGCGATCTCGTCATCTTCTCCGACATGTCGAACCCGGCACCCCGTGCGGTGATGGAAGGGCTCGTTGAGGATTTCGGCGCTCTGCATCCGGACTTGAACATCACGCTCAACGTGATCGATCGGGAAGCGTACAAGACGCAGATCCGGAACTTCCTCACTGCAAACGCACCGGATGTGGCGAACTGGTATGCGGCCAACCGCATGCTGCCCTACGTCGAGGCGGGCCTGTTCGAGGATGTGTCCGACGTCTGGGAAGGGGAACTGAGCGAGCAGCTTGCCTCCACCAAGGGTGCGATGACCATCGACGGCAAGCAGTGGGGTGTGCCCTACACCTACTACCAGTGGGGCGTCTATTACCGGAAGGACATCTACGAAGAGCTTGGCCTGGCCGAGCCGTCCAACTGGGATGAGATGAAGTCCAACTGCCAGGCGATCCTGGATTCGGGCCGCAAGTGCTACACCATCGGCACGAAGTTCCTGTGGACCGCGGGCGGCTGGTTCGACTACCTCAACATGCGCACCAACGGCTTCGACTTCCACATGGAGCTCGCCCGCGGAGAGGTCGCCTGGACTGACGACCGCGTGCGCGCGACCTTCGCCAACTGGCGCGAGCTCATCGACATGGGCGCGTTCATCGACAACCACCAGACCTACAGCTGGCAGGAAGCGCTGCCGTTCATGGTCAACGGTGAGGCGGCCGCCTACCTGATGGGTAACTTCGCTGTGGCACCGCTGCGCGAGGCGGGCCTCGATGACAGCAAGCTCGACTACTACCAGTTCCCGGCGATCAACCCGGATGTCGAGCTGGCAGAGGACGCGCCCACCGATACCTTCCACATCCCGTCGGCGGCAAAGAACAAGGACGCAGCGAAAGCGTTCCTGAAGTTCGTGACCTCCGCATCGGTGCAGACGGAGATTAACAGCGGTGCCGCCCTCGGGCAGCTGCCGGTGAACTCTGGCTCCTCCGTGGATGACGACAAGTTCCTCGTCGAGGGCTTCGAGACCCTGTCTGCGAACAGCCCGGGCGGCGTCGCGCAGTTCTTCGACCGGGACTACCCGGCGGAAATGGCGAAGGCTGGCATGGAAGGCTTCCAGCGTTTCATGGTGCGTCCGGACGATCTGGACCGCGTGCTCGACCAGCTCGAGAAGGTTCGCCAGCGCGTCTACAACTAAGACTGCCGGGGCGCGCTGTCCTGCGCGCCCCTTCTTCCTTCGCCGGTCGGGGCCAAGACCGGCGAAGGAATCCCAATCGTCCCGACCTGTCTCCAGCACCGAGGGGTGAGCAATGTCCGCACTTGCAACCTACTGGAAGCGCAATCAGATCCGGCTGACGCCGTGGCTGTTCCTTGCGCCCGGGATGTTGATGTTCGCCCTTTACGTGATCATCCCGATCTTTGAATCGATCAGCATCTCCTTCTACGAATGGGACGGTCTGGGTGCCGCCGAATATGTCGGCACGAGCAACTATGTCGAACTCTTCGACGACTACGCCTTCTACACCTCGCTCTGGAACAATCTGCTGTGGCTGGTGCTCTACCTGCTCGCGATCCCGGGCGGGCTCTTCATCGCGATCTTCCTTAACCAGACGGTGACGGGGATCCGGATCTACAAATCGCTCTTCTTCTTTCCCTTCGTGATCAGCCAGGTCGTGGTGGGCCTGGTTTTCACCTGGTTCTACGATCCCACCTTCGGGCTGCTGAACAGCATCATCGGTGTCGTCGGTTTCGGGCCGATCAACGTTCTGGGGAACGAGGACTACGTGACTTACGGCATCATCGCCGCCGGTCTCTGGCCGCAGACTGCCTATTGCATGATCCTCTACCTCACCGGGCTCAATGCCGTGGATCCGGAGCAGATCGAGGCCGGGCGGCTTGACGGGGCCAAGGGCTGGAAGATGCTCTGGTATGTGGTGCTGCCACAGTTGCGCCCGGCGACCTTCATCGCCTTCGTCGTCACGATCATCGGCGCGCTGCGGTCCTTCGACCTTGTGTCGATAATGACCCAGGGCGGACCCTTTGGCGAAAGCCGGGTGCTCGCCTTCTACATGTTCGAAGTGGCGCTGAGCGAATACGGCTTCCGCATGGGATACGGGGCTGCCATCGCTGTGGTGCTGTTCCTAATCATGCTTGTCTACATCACCTTCTTCCTCACGAAGATGTATCGCGACGAAAGGGGAGGCTGAGCCATGTTCCCGACACCGGTTGAAAAAGCGTCCCCTGCAGTCAGGCTCGGCTATCAGGTCGCGCTGCCGCTCGCGCTCATCTTTTGGCTTCTACCGCTCATCGCGGTGGCGGTTTTCTCGATCAAGCCGGGGGAGGATTTCACCACCGGCAACTACTGGGGGCTGCCATCCTCCTTCATGATGATCGAGAACTATGCGCTCGTCTTCACGGGGTCGGAGATGCCGCGGTATCTTCTGAACTCCGTCCTCATCACGATTCCGACCGTGATCGGGGTGCTGGTGCTCAGCACGATGACCGGCTTCGCGCTTGGCATCTACCGGTTCAACCTGAACCTGCCGATCTTCTTCCTGTTCATTGCGGGCAATTTCGTGCCATTCCAGATCCTGATGGTGCCGGTGCGTGACCTTACGCTCGATCTGGGGCTCTACGACACCAAGACCGGCCTCGTTCTTTTCCACATCGCCTTCCAGACCGGGTTCTGCACCCTCTTCATGCGGAACTTCATCAAGGCGCTGCCGAAGGAGCTGATCGAGGCGGCCCGGGTCGAAGGGGTGAGCGAGCTGCGGATCTTCTGGTACGTGGTCATGCCGCTGATGAAGCCTGCGATCGCGGCCCTTGCGGTGCTGATTTTCACCTTCATCTGGAACGATTATTTCTGGGCGATCGTGCTCACCCAGGGGGCGGACAGCCAGCCTGTGACAGCGGGGATCACCGCGTTCAACGCGCAGTACCGCGCGACCTACCATCTGATGAGCGCGGGCTCCATCGTCGCCGCACTTCCGCCGGTCCTGATGTTCTTCGCGATGCAGAGACACTTCATTGCGGGGCTGACCCTCGGGGCCGTGAAGTGATCCAATGCTGGCGGCTGGACACCCCGGCACAGACACTCGTGCTGGCCAGCCACAACAGCCACCTGCCGGAGGTTGTCCACTGGGGCGCGCCCCTTCCTGAAGGGGAGGGCCTCGTGGCGCTTGCCCGGGCCCTGCAGCCCGATGTCACCGGCGGGATGTTAGATGCGCGTCCACCGATGACGGTCTGTCCGCTGCCCGGAGACGTCTTCCCCGGGCAGCCGGGAGCCGACATCGGGGCGCTCAAGCCGCGCCTTCGGCTCGAGGAGGTCGTTGAAGAGGCCGGACTGCTTGAGCTCGGGTTTCGCGACGGGGACGTCACCTACACCCTCACCGCGCGCACCCATGCGGCGTGCGATGTGATCGAGCTTTCCGCCCGGATGACCGGCGCGCGCATCGGCTGGCTTGCGGCCCCCGGTCTGCCCGCGCCCGTTCTCGCGGACGAGATGATCGGCTATGCGGGCAAATGGATCGGCGAGTTCACCGCGCAGACAATTCCATGGCGCGTCGGCGCCCATGTGCGCGAAGTGCGCGACGGGCGCACCAGCCATGAGGCGTTCCCTGGTCTTGTCATGCCGGCGCGCGGCGCGGGCAACGGAACCGGAGAGGTTTTCGCCCTCCATCTCGGCACATCCGGTGGTCATCGCATGGTCGCGGAGGAGTTGCCCGACGGGCGCCGTCAGGTGCTTTTTGGGCCGATGCTCTCGGCCGAAGGTTCCGACGATGTGACCGCGGGGCCGCTTTACATCACCTGCTCCGGCAACGGTCTCAACGGGGTGATGCAGGCGATGCAGCGGTTTGCCCGCACGCACATCCTCGACTTCCCCGACACCGACCGGCCCCGTCCCGTGCACTATAACTGCTGGGAAGCGATCTACTTCGATCACGACCTGGCAGAGCTGCGGGATATCGCATCGCTCGCGGCCCAACTCGGCGCGGAACGTTTCGTCCTCGATGACGGATGGTTCAAGGGCCGCAGCAGCGACACGTCTTCGCTCGGGGATTGGGAGGTTGACTGGGACAAGTATCCCGAAGGGCTGCAGCCCCTGATCGATCACGTGGAGGCCTGCGGGATGACCTTCGGCCTGTGGGTCGAGCCGGAGATGGTCAACCCGGACAGCGATCTCGCGCGCCAGCATCCGGACTGGGTGCTCGGCCCCGCAGACCAGCCGCTCGGCCGTCACCAGTTCGTGCTCGACATGGCGCTCGAGGAGGTCCAAGCCTACCTCTTCGCCCGGCTCGATGCGATCCTGTCGACCTACCCCGTTGACTATCTCAAGTGGGATCACAACCGGGTGCTGCCCTTCCCGGATCATCGCCAGGTCGGGGCGGTCTATGCCCTTATCGACCGACTGCGCGAGGCGCACCCCCATGTGGAGATCGAGAGCTGCGCATCCGGCGGGGCGCGGATCGACTATGGCATCCTCAAGCGCACCCACCGGGTCTGGCTCAGCGACAGCAACGATGCGCTGGAGAGGATGCGGATGCAGCACGAGGCCATGCTGTTCCTGCCGCCGGAGATCATGGGGTCCCACATCGGCCCCCGCAAATGCCACACCTCGGACAGGACCCTGTCCATGAGCCTGCGGGCGTGGGTCGCCGCGCAGGGGCATTTCGGGTTCGAGATGGATCCCCGGGAACTCACCGAGGGCGAAACCGAGGTTCTGACGCGTGTCTGCGACTGGTGGAAAGCGAACCGCGGCTGGCTTCACCGGGGCCTTGCCCATCGGCTCGACACCCGCGATCGGGGTCAGCGCGCGTCCATGACCGTGAGCGCGGACGGTGACCGATTCGTGGTATGGGTGGGGCAGAAGGAAACGCCGCCCCACGTGCTGCCGCATCCCGTGCGCCTGACCGGGCTTGCCGCCAACGACCGGTACGCGGTTCGGCTCGTCAGCGAGGACAGCCCGATCCCGGACTGGATGACCCGTGGCGACATGGCGCTCAAGCGCGGGCCGGTCACGCTATCCGGTGCCGCACTGATGTCCGCGGGTGTCAGCCTGCCTTACATGGCACCGCAATCGATCTGGGTGCTGGAGGGCACCCGCGTGGCCTGACCCGGCCGCAGACTACTTCTGGAGTGGGTAGAATGGAAAAGTTTGCAACGTTTCATGATCTGCACGGCGCGTCCGTGTTCGTCACCGGGGGAGGGGCCGGGATCGGTGCGTCCCTGACCGAGGGCTTCCTGATGCAGGGGGCTCGGGTCGGCTTCGTCCAGCGGTCCGATGCCACAGGTTTCTGCGACGAGATGGAGGCAAAGCACGGCCAGCGCCCGCTCTTCATTCAGTGCGACATCACTGACGTTGCTGCCCTGCAGGCGGCTATTGCGCAAACGGCGCAGGCGCACGGGACGATCAAGGTCCTCGTAAACAACGCGGCCAACGACACCCGCCACAGCACAGCGGAATACTCTGTTGAGGCCTGGGACAAGGGGATGGCGGTCAACCTGCGCCCCCAGTTCTTCGCCGCTCAGGCGGTCGTTGAGGGGATGAAGGCGATCGGCGGCGGATCCATCGTCAACTTCTCCTCGATTTCCTACATGATGGGGAACGCGGGCTACCCGGGATACGTCGCCTCGAAGGCCGGGATCACCGGCTTGACCCGGGGGCTCGCCCGCGAGTTTGGGCCCGACAAGATCCGGGTCAACGCTCTGATGCCGGGCTGGGTGCTGACGGACCGTCAGATGGAACTCTGGGCGGACCCGGAAAGCCTCGCCGCCCATCTGGAGCGTCAGTGCCTGAAGGAGCATCTGGCACCCCGGGACATTGTGGACGCGACGCTTTTCCTCGCGAGCGAGGCCAGCCGGATGATGACCGGGCAGGGCATCGTCGTGGATGGCGGTGTCGTGGTTACCGGATGAACGAGGCGCCGGGCATATCCCCGACCTGGATTGCGGTCGACTGGGGCACGTCCAACCTGCGGGTCTGGGCGATGGGTCCGGAGGGGCCGCTCGCGGCCCGCGACAGCGACGCGGGGATGTCGAGCCTCGTGCGGGACGCGTTCGAGGATGCGCTGCTTTCCCTGATCGGCGACTGGCTCGGCGACGCGCCCATGACGGTCATCGCCTGCGGCATGGTCGGATCCCGGGAAGGGTGGGTCGAGGCGCGCTACGCCACGGCACCCGCGCTGCCTCAGGGGGAGCCGGTGCGCGCTCCGGTACGGGACGTGCGCCTCTCCGTTCATGTCCTGCCGGGTGTCAAGCAGGACAGCCCCGCAGACGTCATGCGCGGGGAGGAGACGCAGATCGCCGGGCTGATCGCCACCAACCCGCGCTTCGACGGGGTGGTCTGCCTTCCGGGAACCCACACAAAATGGGTCCGGGTAAGTGCGGGCGAGATCTGCCATTTCCGCACGCTCATGACCGGAGAGCTCTTCGCTCTGTTGAGCGGGCAGTCTGTTCTGCGCCATTCCCTGCGCAGCCCGGGATGGGAGGCCAAGGCCTTCGATACCGCGGTCGAGGACACGCTCACACGTCCTGACGCACTCGCCGCAGAACTTTTCGGGATCCGGGCGCGGGGCCTTGTCGAGGGGATGGATCCGCCCGCAGCACGGGCGCGCCTATCGGGGTTGTTGGTTGGGGCGGAACTAGCCGCGACCCGCCCCTACTGGCTCGGCCAGGATGTCGCCCTGATCGGCGCGGCGGAGCTTTCGCACACCTACGCGGCTGCGCTTCATCTGGTGGGTCTGTCGCCTGCGCTCCACGACGCGACCGAGATGACCCTGGCCGGGCTGACCGCCGCCCACACGAAACTCAAGGAAACCGCATGACCCGCAATCTCATCGCCATCCTGCGCGGCATCCGGCCGGAGGAGGCTGTGGAGATCGCCACGGCCATCGTGGATGCGGGGATCACCCGCATCGAGGTTCCGTTGAATTCGCCCGAGCCGCTGGTCTCGATCAAGGCGATGATCGACGCGCTGGGCGAGCGCGCGGAGTTTGGCGCGGGGACGGTTCTGACAACGCGCGAGGTGGGCGAGGTCGCCCAGGTCGGCGGACAGTTCATCGTCTCGCCCAACTGCGATCTGTCCGTGATCCGGGCGACAAAGACCCTCGGCCTTGGCTCCTATCCCGGTGTGTTCACCCCGTCCGAGTGCTTCGCGGCCCTGGGTGCCGGCGCGGATGCGCTGAAGGTGTTCCCGGCGGGCATGATGGGCCCCGACGGGCTGAACGCGATCCGTGCGGTCTTGCCGCCGGGCACGACCGTGCTGATGGTGGGCGGCGTCGGTCCCGACAATTTCGACGTTTGGAAGGCGGCGAGCGCGGACGGCTACGGCCTCGGCTCCTCGCTTTACAAACCAGGGCTCGATGCGGCGGAGGTTGGCCGTCGCGCGCTTGAGACCGTTGCCGTTTACGACGCGGTCCACGGATGAGCTGGGAGGTCTATGACGATCGGCCTTGCACGCTCGGCGAGGGGCCGATCTGGCATCGGGCGCACGGTCAACTGCTCTGGTTTGACATCGTCGCCGGGCGATTGCTGTCCGGTGGTGACGGCGCTCGGGAATGGACCTTCGATGAGCCCGCATCGGCGGCGGCGGAGCTTGCGGACGGTCGGGTCCTGGTGGCGACCGCCACCGGCCTCACGATCCTCGACCTTGCCTCGGATGCCTGCGAACCATTCGTGTCGCTGGAGGCGGACGACCCCGCGATCCGGTCAAACGACGGTCGGCCAGACCCTTGGGGCGGTCTCTGGATCGGGACGATGGGGTTTGATGCAGAGCCTGAGGCGGGTGCGATCTACCGCGTGACCGGGCGGGAGGTGCGGACACTCTTTCCCCGCATCTCCGTCCCGAACGGCATCTGCTTTGCCCCGGACCGGAGCGTCGCCTACCTCGCGGACAGCGCGATCGGGGTGATCTGGCGGCAGCCGCTCGACGAGGACGGCTGGCCGGATGGTGCGCGCGAGATCTTTGTCGACGATGGCCCTGCAGGTTTGCCGGACGGGGCGGTTTGTGACGCGGACGGGTATGTGTGGTCGGCCCGGTGGGGCGGATCGTGCGTTCTGCGGTTTGCCCCTGACGGCAGGCTCGACCACCGCGTGGATCTGCCGACCGCCCAGGTCACCTGCCCCGCCTTCGGAGGGGAGGGGTTCGATACGCTTTACGTTACGACCGCCCGACAGGGGCTGGACGCGGAATCGCTTGCAGAACAGCCGCACGCGGGGCAGACGTTTCGCGTCCTCGGCACGGTGCCCGGACGACCCGAACCCCTGTTTATTCCGGACTGACCACATGAAACGCACGCTTGGCGTCTGCTATTACCCCGAGCATTGGCCCGAGGATCGCTGGCCGCTGGACGCGGCGCAGATGGTCGCGGCGGGCCTTAGCTGGGTGCGCATCGGTGAATTCGCCTGGTCCCGGCTCGAGCCCGCGCCGGGCGACCTGCAGTTCGATTGGCTCGATCGGGCGATCGACGTTCTGGGCACCGCGGGGCTGAAGGTCATTCTCGGCACGCCAACGGCCACGCCGCCCCGCTGGATGCTGGAGCGTCACCCGGACATGCTCGCCTGGGATGGGGAGGGTCGCCCGCGGTACTTCGGCTCCCGCCGACACTATTGCTTCAGCCACTTGGGCTACCGCGCGGACGCGGTGCGCATCACCCGGATCCTTGCGGAGCGCTACGGGGCCAACCCTCATGTCGCTGCGTGGCAGACGGACAATGAATATGGCTGCCACGACACGAGCGTCAGCTACTCCCCGGCTGCCCGCTCGGGCTTTCAGATCTGGCTTGCGGTACGCTACGGCACAGTCGAGGCACTGAACGCCGCGTGGGGCAACATCTTCTGGTCGATGGAGTATGGCAGCTTCGACGAAGTCGATCTGCCCAACCTGACCGTGACCGAGCCCAACCCGGCCCATGTGCTCGATTTTCGCCGCTATACCTCCGATCAGGTGGTTGCCTTCAACCGCGCACAGGTTGAGGAGATTCGGGCGCAGTCCGCAGCGCCGATCATTCACAACTACATGGGGCGGGAGACGGGCTTCGACCATTTCGATGTAGGCGCCGACCTTGATGTGGCGAGCTGGGACAGCTATCCGCTCGGCTTCCTCGAGGATCGCTCCGACATGGACGATGAGTGGAAGCGACGCTTCGCCCGGCAGGGCGATCCGGATTTTCAGGCGTTTCACCATGACCTCTACCGCGCTGTCGGGCGGGGGCGCTGGTGGGTGATGGAACAGCAGCCCGGTCCGGTCAACTGGGCCCCCTACAACCCCGCTCCGCTTCCCGGGATGATACGGCTCTGGAGCCACGAGGCTTTTGCACACGGGGCGGAGAGCGTGGTCTACTTTCGCTGGCGGCAAGCACCGTTTGCGCAGGAACAGATGCATGCGGGCCTGCTTCGCCCGGATGCCGAGCCTGCCCCCGCGCTCGGCGAAGCGCGACAGGTCGCCGATGAGCTTTCGAAGCTCGACGGCGTGGAAACGGGCCCGTCGGCGGTGGGTCTCGTGTTCGACTACATCTCCGCCTGGGCCTGGCAGGCGCAACCGCAAGGCGCGGCGTTCGACTATTTCCGTCTGGTGTTCGAGACATATCGCGGGCTGCGGCGCCTTGGGTTGAGCGTGGACATCCTGCCACCGGACACAGACGATCTGTCGGACCATAGGCTCGTGCTCATTCCCGGGCTCTTCGCATGGCCCGACGCCCTGCGCAGCGCTGTGGAACGGTTCGAGGGCGTGTGCCTCGCCGGTCCCCGCACGGGCAGCCGGACCGAGAATTTCCGGATCCCGGATCCGCTGCCGCCGCAGATGCCTGGCGTGCCTTGCATTGTGGAGCGGACCGAGACCCTGCGGCCGGACATGCCGGAGCCGCTGGTCGAGAGCGGACACCTGACCGTCTGGCGCGACTGCCTGAGCGGCGCTGCGCCTGTCATCGAACGCACGCGGGACGGCCTGCCCGCACGCATGGGCACCGCCCGGCGTCAGTTCCTCGCGGGTTGGCCGGACGAGGAGGCTATGGGGCGCATCCTGCGGGACTGTGCGCAGGAGGCAGGGCTTGAGACGCTGGACCTGCAGGACGGTCTGCGAGTGCGGGACTGCGGCGCCATGCGGGTGGTTTTCAACTACAGCACCGACCCATGCGACATTTCTGACCTTTCGGGCACCTCCGGTGATATGCTGGATCCGGCGGACGTCCGGTGGCTTCACCGGGGGTGATCCCGTCAAGTGCGACATACGCACCCGGGGACATCTCGTCCGATTGAGGCTCCGCGACGCCATCTTACCTTTGGGTCATCCAAAAACCCGAACGTGAAGGTATGTTATGGACGCGCTGCTGCTGGCCCGCATCCAATTTGCGGCGAATATCTCGTTTCACATCCTGTTCCCGACGATCACGATCGCTCTGGGCTGGTTTCTGCTGTACCTGAAGCTGCGCTTCAATCGCTCCGGCGATGTGGCGTGGATGGATGCGTACCGCTTCTGGGTGAAGGTGTTCGCCCTTTCGTTCGGGCTGGGCGTCGTCTCGGGCATCACCATGTCGTTCCAGTTCGGCACGAACTGGCCCGGCTTCATGGAAACCGTGGGCAACATCGCAGGGCCGCTGCTCGCCTACGAGGTGATGACCGCCTTTTTCCTGGAGGCCGCGTTCCTCGGCATCATGCTCTTCGGTGCCGACCGTGTGTCGAACCGTGTGCACACGCTGGCCACGTTCCTTGTTGCGTTCGGCACGACAATGTCTGCCTTCTGGATCCTTGTCCTGAACTCCTGGATGCACACGCCGCAGGGGTTCGAGATGATCGACGGGGTTGCCCACGCGACGGACTGGTGGGCGATCATCTTCAACCCGTCGATGCCCTACCGTCTGGTTCACATGCTGCTCGCCTCCGGCCTCACGGTGTGTTTCCTCGTCGCTGGCCTCAGCGCGCTGCGCTGGTGGTGGGGGGACCGGGGGCCAGCGGTGATGAAAGCGATGAAATCCGCCGTCTATATGGGGGCAGCGCTCATCCCGCTGCAGATCCTCGCGGGTGATCTGCATGGCCTCAACACGCTGGAGCACCAACCCGCCAAGGTCGCGGCCATGGAGGGCAACTGGGAAACCCGCGGCAACGTGCCCGTGGTCGTCTTCGGCCTGCCCAGCGAGGAGAGCCGGGACAACGGCGCCTTCACCATCGAGATCCCGAACGCGGCGAGCCTCATCCTGACAAAGAAAACGGACGGTGTCGTTCCTGGCCTGAACAATTTCGTGGCTGAAGACGGCACCGTGGAGCATCCGCCGGTCGCGCCGGTTTTCTGGGGCTTCCGGGTGATGGTCGGCACGGGGATGGCGATGCTGTTCGTCTCTTGGTTCGTGAGCTACCGCCTGATCCGCACGGGTCAGCCCGGCACGATCGGGGCAGGGATGCTGGTGGTCATGACCCTTTCCGGGTGGGTGGCGACGCTTGCGGGCTGGTACGTGACCGAGATCGGGCGCCAGCCCTGGCTGGTGACGGGCGTGCTGCCAACGGGTGCGGCAGCGGCGGAACATCCGGTTCCGATCCTGGGCCTCTCGCTTGCGATGTATCTCACGATTTACGCGGTGCTGCTGATGGCCTATCTGGGCGCTCTCTTGCACCTGACGCGGAAGGCGGCGGCGGGCAAATCGCCCTCGTCACCCATCGACGGCGCGATCGCCGTTCCGGCGGAGTAAAGCCATGGCTGACTTTCCGTATCACGACTGGCTGCCGGTCGTTTTCGTGGCCCTCATGGGCATCTCGATCCTCGTCTACGTGGTCCTCGATGGCTTCGACCTCGGTGTCGGCATCCTGACGGTGGCAGCACCGGAGGCGGACCGGGACGTGATGGTCGGCTCCATCGGTCCCTTCTGGGACGCCAACGAAACCTGGCTGGTGATGGCGGTGGGCCTGCTGCTGGTTGCATTTCCCGAGGCCCACGGGCGGATCCTGACGGCCCTCTACCTGCCTGCGACGCTGATGCTGATCGGGCTGATTCTGCGGGGCGTGGCGTTCGAATTCCGGGCGAAGGCGCCCGTGTCGCGGAAGGCGATCTGGGATCGGGCCTTCTTCGCCGGGTCGCTGATCGCGGCGCTGACCCAGGGATACATGCTCGGGATCTATGTGCTCGGCCTCGACCAGTCCTTCGGCAGCGTGCTGTTCGGCCTGCTGACCGGGGTGTGCCTCGCCGCGGGGTACGCCTTCATCGGAGCGGTCTGGCTCCTGGCGAAGACCGAGGGCTCCCTGCAGTGGGACGCAGCGAGCTGGGCGCGCAAACTGATCTGGTTTGCCGCGATCGGCATGGTCGCGATCTCCATCGCATCTCCTCTCGCAAGTCCCGAGGTCTTCGCCCGCTGGTTCAGTTTCCCGGAGATCATCCTGCTCGCTCCCATCCCGCTGGTGACCCTGGCCGTGTTCGTCGGACTGCTGCTCGCATTGCGCGAGGCACCTGCGGCCGGGGAGCGCTGGATCTGGCTCCCCTTCACGCTGACGTCCGCGATTTTCGTGCTTGGGTTCGTGGGGCTCGCCTACAGTTTCTTCCCCTACGTGGTTCCCGGTGAGCTCACGATCTGGGACGCTGCGGCAAGCCGGTCATCGCTCATGATCATCCTTGTGGGTGCTGGCATCACGCTGCCGATGATCGCGGCCTATTCGATCTACGCTTACGTGGTCTTCCGTGGAAAGGCGACGGCGCTGAGCTATGAATAGGGTCGAATCCGCGACCCATGGAGCATCGATTCACCTGTCGAAATAGGGCGAAAGCCAAACCGCTTTGAACTATTCGACCGAGGGCAAGCGTGACGCCACGGAAAATACCGGGTTTTGCCCGCGTTTCCGTGAACTTTCGTTGATTATGACAAAACTATGTACTATCTCCTGCTCATCAGCAGCGGCGACGGGTGATCGCACTGCGTCAACAACAAAACCGACAAACCAAGGGGCGACGTGATGTTCGATTACGTTGACGGGCAGGCTTGGTCAAACGACCAGGGCTCCCGCGCACAGAGGCTTTTTGCCGCCGTGGTGCTTGCCGCACTCGACGATGCAATTGCCGATGACAAGAAATACGGGAACGGACCTGACGTGATCGCACGCTGGGCACGCTCCCGGGATGGACGCGAGGTCCTGTCCTGCGCCGGGATCGATCCCAACGAACGGACCGTGAAGGGTCTGATGGAATTCGTGGGTCGCGGCGTGCGGACGTCCGTGGCGCTGAGCCGCGAAGAGAGCGAGCGCCGGGCGCAGGCGGAAGCCGCCTAAACCGCGCATAAGTCCGGAAAAAAAGGGCCCCGTCGGACCTCAATGGTGCGGCGGGGCTATTATTTTCACGTTTCCGTGTGTACGCTCGGCTAAAAACCGCGCAACCCATGGAGAAAAGCTTATGCGTGCAATCCTTATGTCGCTGGTCATGACCATCCTGGTCGCCTGTGCCCAGACGTCCCCACAAGAGTTTGCGACCGTCGATGGAGAGCGCATTGCCCTCACGGCAAGCATCACGCCGGGTGTCCTCGGCACGTTCCGCCTCAATATGAACGGCGACGAAGTGATCGAAGAGAGCTTCGAGATCTTTGGCGGCTCGTCTCAGACGTTCGAAGGCCGCTATCGCGGGGACCCGGTTTCCGCCCGCGTGACCCAGGTTCAAAAGTGGTTCACGAACTACCACCTCGTCGATGTGTTCTACAAAGGACAGCTCATCGACACGCTGCAGATCTAGGATCGTCGGACAGCGATCTGATGATGCGGGCTCCTTCGGGGGCCCGTTTTCGTTTGGAGAACGGGAAGGGGCGGATCAGTCTGGCCGGATCAGCAATGCAAGGAGCCGTCCCATGTCCTGGTCCATCCACCACGTCAATCTGCAGGCCCACGACGTCCAGAAAACCGCACGCTTTTACCGCACCGTTCTGGGCATGGAGAGTTCGGACTGGGTGTTTCCCGCGCAGAAAGGCTACATCTCCGCTGATCCGGACAAGCTCGCGCTCTTCGCCGACCCGTCCAAGGGGGATGGCCACCGGGGAGTGCACCTGATCGCGCCAGACCCGGAGTTCGCGGCGAAGAACGGATTGATGCACAACCCGTCCATCGGCGGGCACGTGGCCATCGAGGTCTCGGATCTGCAGGCGGTCATGGGGCGGCTGCGCGCCGCTGGCATTCCCTATTCGGACGCGGGTGTCTTCGCGATCCCGGGGCTTCACAACATCTATGTCTATGATCCGTCGATGAACCTGATCGAGATCAATCAGGCCGTCTGAAGCATCCTTCGGTGGCTGCAATCGCCTCCGTGATCCGGGCGGGCGCCCCGAACGGAGCGTTCAGGAGGGCAAGGCCGCTTCCTTCCATGCCGCCGGCCCGGGTGGCCGGAAAGTCGACCTCGTGCACGAACGGGGAGAGGGGTCTGAGCGGGTCAAGCAGATCCCGGTGCCGTGGGGTGGCGAGGATCGGATACCAGATCAGGATGACCGCCTCCGCCCAACGACCAAGCAGTCCCTTGGCGAACCGGGCCGCATCCGCGTAGTCCGACTTGATCTCGTAGGAGGGATCGACAAGCACCAGTCCCTTGCGGGGTTTGGGCGGCGAGAGGGCACGCACCCCCTCGAACCCGTCGCGCCGGTGCACTTCGGCCCCTGTGCCGCGCATGGTGGTCCTGAGCTGGCCGTGCTCACCGGGATGCAGTTCCATCAGCGCGATGCGGTCCCCGTCGCGCAGCAACTCCGCGGCGATGAGGGGCGATCCGGGATAGGTGGTTTCACCGTCCCGCGCCCGGCACGCCGAAACCGCGCGCGCATAGGGACCGTCGGGCAGTGTCGCCCGGGCGATACCGGTGGCGGCCTCTCCGGTCTTGGCCGCCTCCGCCCCCGAAAGGTCATAGAGCCCCCGCCCCGCATGGGTTTCCATGTAGGTGACCCGACGGGCCTTGCGCGTCAGCATCTCAAGCAACACGGACAGCACCGTATGCTTGTGCACATCCGCCGCGTTGCCCGCGTGATAGGCGTGTTGGTAGCTCAGCATGCGCCCCTGATACGCCCCCCGCGGCACGGCGCAACCCCACCTGTCCCAAATCCGAGGATATCCGCCGGGCAGACTGGCCATCTGCCCTGGCCCGGCCGCTTGACACCGCCCCGGACGCTGGTAAAAGCGCGGCTTCCGCTGGCATATCGCCTTCGGAGCATTTGGTGTTGGTGGCCCCCGCAAGGGATCGCCTGTCGGCCGAGCCTCTGGGCAAGGCAAAGGACAGCACCTTTCATAACCGATGAAAGGATCCAGCCGTGAGCAAGCGCACGTCTGCCAAGTACAAGATCGACCGCCGCATGGGCGAAAACATCTGGGGCCGTCCGAAGTCCCCGGTCAACCGCCGTGAATACGGCCCGGGCCAGCACGGCCAGCGCCGGAAGCAGAAGCTCTCCGATTTCGGCATCCAGCTCCGTGCGAAGCAGAAGCTGAAGGGCTACTACGGCGATCTCACCGAAAAGCAGTTCCGCCGCATCTTTGCCGAGGCCGAGCGTGTGCGCGGCGATACCGGTGAAAACCTGATCGGCCTGCTCGAGCGACGTCTCGACGCGGTGGTCTACCGTGCAAAGTTCGTCCCGACGATCTTTGCCGCACGACAGTTCGTCAACCACGGCCATGTGCTGGTGAACGGCAAGAAGGTGAACATCCCCTCCTATCGCGTCAACGAAGGCGACGTGGTCGAGGTTCGCTCCGCATCCAAGCAGCTCGCCATTGTGCTCGAGGCTGCTGGGCTGCCGGAGCGTGATGTGCCCGAGTATCTCGAGGTCGATCACTCCAAGATGACCGCGACCTTCTCGCGCACGCCGTCCTTGGGCGACGTTCCGTTCCCGGTAATGATGGAACCGAACCTCGTCGTCGAATTCTACGCGAAGAACTAAGCGTCTTCGCATCCGAGGTGACAGGGGGGGTCGTCCTGCGGGGCGGCCCTTTTGTCATTTGGCATCGCGGATCCGATTCCGGTAGGCGCTTGGGCTCAGGCCCGCGAAATCCCGGAACGCGGCGTTGAATGCGCTCAGCGACGTGTAGCCCACATCGAACGCGATCTGCGTGATCGGCCGATCTTCCGTCGCGAGGATCTCAAGCGCCCGCATCAGTCGCATGCGCCGCAGGGCCTGGCGCCAGGTCATTGCTGTCTCCGCCTCGAACCTCCGTGCGAGCGTGCGCTCTGACACGGCGGCGATCCGGGCTGCTTCCGCGAACGTCGGTGCCTGCGTCAGTTTCGCCTCCGCAAAGGCAAGCGCGCGTCGCACAGCAATGCTGCGTCCCGACGGGATCCACGCATCCTGCGGCGTGGCGGCGAGCCGGGCGCAGACCTCCGCCAGCAAGGCGAAGATGCGCGCGCCGTGATCGTCGGGCGGTGCATCCTCCGGTCCCCATTGCCGACATTCGAGGATGAGCGCGCGGGCCAGCGGGCTCATCTCGAACACGGTCAGCGCCTCCACCGGTGCGGTGATCTGCCCGGTGGGGTAAAGCACCGAACAGCAGGTCATCTGGTGGTCGATGGTGGCGATCACCGGCTCCCCGGCGCGGATCCACGCGGCACGGTACGGGTGTAGCAGCCACGTGCGGCCTTCCGCCTCGAGCCTGATGGCCCCCTTCGCCGCATAGAGCAGGTAGTGACGATCGAACGTCATGGTGCCCTTCGGCTCCGGCTCGAACACGCGATAGATGCAGTGGGGCGTCATGGGCGCATTAGAGCGATGATGCGCCGGTCAGGCAATCTCGCCCCGCACGACCTGCCGTGTCGGGGGACCGTCCATGAGCGGGCGGAGGGCGTCACTGACCGCGGCAAAACCCGGCCCGGCGGTGTAGGTGGTGAAGGCGGGTTCGTCCTCCCAGACCTGATGGAGGAGGATCCCGGTTTCCGATCCGGTGATCCGGGTGGGCATGAACTGGAGATTGCCGGGATGCGCCCTCACCTCGGGCGCTTCGCCAAGCAAGATCTCCAGCGCACGATCCCGCGATCCGGGCAGCGCATCGAAGGTCACGGTGACGACGATAATGTCCTGTCCTCCACCGGTCGGACGGCGTGGTAGCCGCAACTCGTCCGACCCGGAACACCGGAGGAGAAAGGGCAGACGCGGATCCTGGCGAACCCTGCCGCGTTCAGCAGGGACACGACCTGCGCAGGCCGGTACGCCCGGTGCCCCCAGCGCAGGCGCAAAACGGCCGTGCACCAGTGCGGGCGGCTCACCGCGAGTGCCAGTGTGCCGCCGGGACGGAGTGCCGCGTAGAGCGACGCGACCGCCGCTTCAGGGTCGGGGCAATGTTCGATCACATGGGCGCAGAGCACCACGTCCTGCGGGGGGATCACCACCTCACCCAGGTAGCCCTGAACCGCCGTAAGGCGGGTGCGCGGATCCGCAAACCGAGCCGCCGCCTTCTCCAGCATCGGGCCGGATGGTTCGAGGAGCGTGAGCTCGGACGCTGGCCCGTGCACGTCCCGGTGGCTCTCCGCAAAGGCACCGCTCCCTGCGCCCGCGTCCAAAACGCGGGGGCCGGAGGGCAGGTCCTTCACGAGTGCCCGGTAAGCTGCGGGAAATCCGAGCCGCGCAATGGTGTCGGGCCACCAGCGGGCGGCCCGGTCGTAGCGTCGGGTCAGACGTGCGGGGGAGAAGGCGAGGGCGAGGGGCATGGGCAGGCTCCGGTCTGGGACCCGCCCACCCTCGTCCAGCAGGCAACCCACCGCTCCCGCATATCGGTCAAAGATGCGCTTCTATCTGCCAGGTCTGTGCATGGGGTGTGGCTCAGGCACCCCAGATCCGGCGCAGGGTGGCGAGCCAATTGCTGTGGCAGACCTTGGTGATCAGCGCGTCGCCGAACCCGGCCTCACCCATTGCTGCGCGCAGGGCGGGCAGCCCGGCTACATCCCCCAACGGGTCGGGCACGATCGCGCCGTCGAAGTCGGATCCGAGCCCCACATGATCCTCCCCGGCCTGCTCGATCATGTGGGCGAGGTGGCGGACCATCAGATCAAGGCTGCAGTCCGCATCCATCTGCCCGTCCGGCCGCAGGAACGCGGTCGCGAAATTGAGGCCCACGATCCCGCCGCTCTCCCCCACCGCGCGAAGCTGCCTGTCCGTCAGGTTGCGTGAATGGGAGCAGAGCGCGTGGGCGTTGGAGTGGCTGGCGATGAGCGGTAGGCCGAGATCCGCCGTCTCCCAGAACGCCGTCTCGGTCGCATGACTGAGGTCGAACGCGATGCCGAGTTCGCCGCACCGTTGCGCAAGCCGGATCCCCGCATCGGTCAGGCCGGGCCCTGTGTCGCCCGTGGAGGGGAAGCGGAACGGAACCCCGTGCCCAAAGATCGTCGGACGGGACCAGACCGGCCCGAGCGATCGCAACCCGGCAGCATAGAACACCTCAAGTGCGGCGAGATCGGCATCGATCGCCTCCGCCCCTTCCATGTGCAGAACCGCGGCAATCTCGCCCGCCGCAAACGCCGCTTCGATCATCGCGACGCTTGTGCAGATGCGCAAATGCCCCGCAGCCTCAAGCCGGACGAGCAGCGCCATCTGCTCGAGCGCTTGGGGCAACGCCTCGGCCCGATCGATCTGGGCGGGCAGCGGAAGGTCGTAGGTCGGCTGCGACATCTCCTCGGTGATCCCGGCCATGTCGATCGGGGAGGGGATGTAGACGGCAAAGAGCCCGCCGCCGAAGCCCCCCGCGCGCATCCGCGGCACATCGAGATGGCCGGGAGAGCCCGTGGCGAACGCGTCCACGGTCGCCTGCGTTGGGGGCAATTCCCGGTTCAGCAGGTCGTTATGGCCGTCGAATATCAGGGGCGTGCTGGGCATGTAAGGACCTTTCAGAACAGCTTACCAAACGATAGTCGACCGCACGTCCGAACTGAATGCGAGATGTGCCCGCATGACGGTTTCGTGCCGGATCCGAACCATCAGGGCGTCCGGTTCGGTGCAGTGCGAAAAGAGCGTGCTTTTTGCCGCCAGCGGGCGTACTTCCGGGGCATGACACTCCGTACTGTCCCCCTCGTCGAGGCGCAGGCACTTCCCCTGCTGCGCCGGCCGTTCGTCCTGCTGCTCCTGATGGCGGCAGCCATGCCAATTGCCTTTTCGACATGGTCGGCGCTGCAGGTGAACTTCGCCATCGAGGCCGCCGGTTTCGACGGGAAGGACAATGGATGGCTGCACACGGTGCGGGAGATCCCGGGCTTTCTCGCCGTCGGCGTCATCGCCGTCATCCTGTTCATGCGCGAACAGGTGCTGGGGCTCGTGTCGCTCATCCTGCTGGGGTTTGCCGTCGCGATCACTGCCTGGTTCCCGACCTTCGAAGGTTTGCTGGTCACCACCATGCTCTCGTCCATCGGGTTCCACTATTATGAGACGGTGAACCAGTCCCTGCAGCTCCAGTGGCTCCCGAAGGACCGCGCGCCGCAGCTCATCGGCTGGCTTGTTGCCATGGGCTCCGCAGCGTCGCTCGTCGTTTACGGCACGATCACCTTCGGGTGGGAGATGTTGGGCTTCAGCTATGAAAGCGTCTATCTGGTGGGCGGCGGCCTCACCATGGTCATCGCGTTCGCCTGCTTGCTGCTCTACCCGCAGTTCGAGAGCCCGTCCCCGCAAGTCAAGAAGATGGTGCTGCGGCGGCGCTACTGGCTCTATTACGCGCTTCAGTTCATGTCCGGCGCGCGTCGCCAGATCTTCATCGTCTTTGCCGCGTTCATGATGGTGGAAAAGTTCGGGTTCGAGGTGCACGAGCTCACCGCGCTCTTCCTGATCAACTACGTGGCCAGCATGATCGCGGCCCCGCTGATGGGGAAGGTCGTGGCCACGTTCGGGGAGCGGCGGGCGCTGGCCCTCGAGTATGTGGGCCTCGCCGTGATCTTCGTGAGCTACGGCGCGCTCTACTTCGCGGACGTTGGAGACTGGGCCTGGGGTGTGACGATCGCCGCGGCGCTGTATGTGCTCGATCATATCTTCTTTGCCCTCGCGCTGGCGCTGAAGACTTACTTCCAGAAAATCGCCGATCCGGGCGACATTGCACCGACGGCGGCGGTTGCGTTCACGATAAACCACATCGCGGCAGTGTTCCTGCCAGCAGCGCTCGGCTACCTCTGGATCACGTCGCCCGCGTCCGTGTTCCTGCTGGCGGCGGGGATGGCCTGTGTCTCCCTCGGGCTCGCGCTGATGATCCCGCGGCACCCGGTGCCGGGGCATGAAACGGTTTTCTCGCGGCAGGCGGTGGCAGCTCCGGCGGAGTAACCGCCCCGCCGTCAGGCATCGCCGAAACCCAAACGTGTCCCGCGCGCAGCGGAGTGCTCGTGCCCGCCTGTTCTGACACCGCTAGGGTGCGCTTCCGAAGTCAGCGGCCAAGCATGGGTTCTGGCGCAGGCGTAATTGCCCGTATCCCGCGCGGCCGGGCTCAGACCAAGCCCGTCAGGGTCAGGCCAGCGCCGCTTCCAACGGCCTCCGCCGACGCTGCATGAAGATGATCCCACCCAGCAGGGCAAGCGTGGGGATGTAGAAGATCTCCTTGGGCATCCGATCGTTGAGGACCTCGATCCCTGTCAGTTGCCAGTCAAAGTCGATCCCCGCCTGTTCGGCCGCCTGCCCGAAGGAGATGGAGTCCACGTAGATCCCGCCATCCTCTTCTCGGAACTCGAGCCCGGCGGCGGTGAAGAGCCGGTCGGCCCCCTCCGCCCCCTTCTCTCCAAGCGGCATCAGGAAGGTGGAGGAAACGAAGTCGCCGTCCAGGTTCTCGCCCTCCAGCAACAGCCGGATATCCCCGCCATCGGGCGCGTCGGTCGAGAGCGCGAACACCTCCGTCGCGGACGCCGTTCGGTACTCCGGCGCGAATTGGTCGAGGATCAGGCCGGGACGGAACAGCGCGAACGCGATGAGGATGAGCGCGATGGATTCCCACCACCGGTTCCGCGCGAAGAAGTAGCCCATCGTGCCTGCGGTAAAGACCAGCATCGCCGTGAGCGCGACAATGAAGACGAATATCGCCTGCAACGGCCCCACGTCGATCAAAAGAAGGTCCGTGTTGAAGATGAACAGGAACGGCAGGACCGCGGTCCGCAGGGAGTAGAAGAACGCGGTGAACCCGGTTTTCAGCGGATCCGCCCCTGAGATCGCCGCAGCGGCGAAGGAGGCAAGGCCTACCGGTGGCGTCACATCCGCCATGATCCCGTAGTAGAAGCAGAACATGTGCACGGCGACGAGTGGAACGATCAGGCCCGACTGCGCGCCAAGCTCCACGACTACACCGGCCATGAGAGAGCTCACAACGATGTAGTTTGCCGTTGTCGGCAGACCCATGCCGAGGATGATGGAGATGAGCGCCACGAAGAACAGCATTGCCAAGAGGTTACCGCCGGAGAGGAACTCCACGAACTCCGCCATCACCTGACCGATACCCGTTAGCGTCACCGCACCCACGATGATGCCCGCGACACCCATCGCCGCGGCCAGCCCGATCATGTTGCGTGCGCCCGTGACGAGCCCTTCGCCCAGATCGGCGATCCCCTCTCGGATGGCGGGGCCAAGGTTTCCCGTGCTGCGGAAGAGCGCCTTGAGCGGTTTCTGGGTCAGTAGCACGACGATGAGAAAGCACGTCGCCCAGAAGGCGGAGAAGGCGGGCGATTTCCACTCGACGATCAGGAACCAGATCAGCACGACGATCGGCACGACATAGTAGAGGCCGGATCGGGAGATTTCCGAGAACACCGGCAGCTTCACAACCTTCGCGTTCGGATCGTCGAGTTCGAGGTCTGGCACCTTTGAGGACAGGTAGACGAGCCAGACATATCCCGCCATCAGAAGCGCGAGAATGGGCCAGGCGGACAACTCGCCGAACACCATCTTCAACCCCTCGATCACGTAGTAAATCACGCCCGCGAGGATGAAGAGGCTCGCCCAGGTGATGCCGGCCCGGATCAGGCGCGCCTTCATCGGGTGCATGGGGCCGGAGCGGGGCAGGCCGTCCATCCCGTTTTTCAACGCCTCCAGATGCACGATGTAGACGAGCGCGATGTAGGAGATTGCGGCGGGGACGATGGCGTGCTTGACCACCTCCACATAGGAGATGCCGACATATTCGGTCATGAGGAATGCGACCGCCCCCATGACCGGTGGCGTCAGCACCCCGTTGACCGACGAGGAGACCTCGACCGCGCCCGCCTTGTTCGCCGGGAAGCCGACGCGCTTCATCAGCGGAATGGTGAAGGTCCCCGTGGTGACCACATTGGCGATGGAGGAGCCGGAGATGAGCCCCGTCATGGCCGAGGAGACAACGGCTGCCTTCGCCGGACCGCCCCGCATGTGCCCGAGGAGCGAGAAGGCGATCTGCACGAAGTAATTCCCCGCGCCCGCCTGATTGAGCAGGGCACCGAAGAGCACGAAGAGGAACACGAACCCGGAGGAGACGCCGAGGGCAACGCCGAAAACTCCCTCCGTCGTTAACCACATGTGGGACATCGCCTTGGCAAAGCTCGCGCCTTTCCAGCGCACGATGTCCGGCAGTCCCTCCCACGCGCCGAAGAAGACGTAGGCGAGGAAGAACGCAGCAACGGCCATCAGCGGGAAGCCGAGGGAGCGGCGGGCGGCCTCCATCAGGAGGACGATCCCCATGCCCGCCATCACGAGATCGACCGTGTTCGGCGCGCCGGTGCGGGCGGTGATCTGGACATAAAATAGCCAGATGTAGGCGGAGGAAGCTGCTGCGAGCAGCGCAAGCACCCAATCCTGCGGCGGGATCCACCGGCGCGGGCTCGATTTCAGGGTCGGATAGGCCAGGAACGCGAGAAAGACCGCGAAGGCGAGGTGGATCGCCCGGGTCTGGGTGTCATTCATCACGCCGAAACGCAGGATGAAGGGCAGCGGGGAGGCGATCCAGAGCTGGAAGAGCGACCAGACGAGCGGCGTGTACCAAAGCACCGCCTTTGGCAGCGCGGCGGTCGGGGCGCGGGCACCCGTATCCGACTCCGCCACCAGATCGTCGACATTGAGGTCGGGCTTCGGCGTGTCGGTCATGGGGTCACCTGTCGCAATTGTCGTTGGGGTTGCCCCCGCCGCACGGGGCGGCGGGGGCAGGGGCGCGGCTTACTTCCAGCCACGCTCCTGGTAGTACTTGAGGGCACCCGGATGCAGTTCGGCGGTCAGGCCGTCCTCGATCATCTCGGCTTCCTCCAGCCGGGAGAAGGCGGGGTGCAGCTTCTTGAAGTCATCGAAGTTTTCGAAGATCGCGCTCACCAGTTCGTAGACCACCTCGTCGGATGTGCCCGCGGAGGTCACGAAGGTCGCCTTCGGCCCCCAGGACGGGATGTCGTCCGGGTTGCCCGGGTACATGCCGCCGGGGATCGTCGCCGCCGCGTAAGCCGGGTTCTCGGCGAGCAACTGGTCGATCGCAGCACCCTGAAGCGGGATGATCGTCACATCGCAGGAGGAGGTCGCCTCCTGGCTGGATCCGTTCGGCAGGCCCGCCGCCCAGATCGTCGCATCGATCTTGCCATCGCAGAGCGCTGCCGACTGCTCGGAGGATTTGAGCTCGGCTGCGAGCGCGAAGTCCGACGGTGCAACACCCGAGTAGCTCAGCAGGGTTTCCGCAAGGACGCGCGTCCCGGAGCCCGGGTTCGCGATATTCACCTTCTTGCCCTTCATGCTCTCCACATCGGTGATGCCGCTGCCCGCGAGCGCCATCACGTGCATGGGCTCGGGGTGGACGGAAAAGAGCGCGCGCAGCTCAGGATAGGGGCCGTCCGCTTCGAACGCGCCGGAGCCTGCAAGGGCTGCGGCCTGCACATCGGACTGGACAACGCCGAAGTCGAGCTCGCCCTGCCGGATTGTGCGGGTGTTGTAGACGGAACCGCCGGTGGATTCGACGGAGCAGCGGATGCCGTGCTCCTTCCGCCCCTTGTTCACCAGACGGCAGATCGCGCCTCCGGTCGGGTAGTAGACGCCGGTCACACCGCCTGTCCCGATGGTGATGAACTGGTTTGCCATGGCGGTCGGTGCGCTCAGAACGCCGACGGTCAGGGCCGCGGCGCACAGGGTCGCTTTATGAAACATTGGTAGTCTCCCTATGGATTGAGATGCGGCGTTGCACTGCCCGGGAGATGCGGGGACTGGGCTGAGGGACGAGGCGCGGCGGCCGTCCCTGTCGCGTCCTGTCTCGTCCCGCATTCATCCTCCGTACACAACCAAACGCCAGCCCGCGTCCTGCCGGGGTCGGGGTTCCGGCGATCACGCAGGCGTGTAGCGTCGTCGATAATTGAGACTCGCGCAAGCAAAGCGTGTGCACTGTTTGAGATTGCTTCCATCACGTGTGTTGATGAGTGCGCGCGCGGCCCGCGATACTGCCTCAACAGTTCCGGTGGACAAGCCTTCACGATCCGAGTTGGATACCCGCGCTGACGGTTTCGGGACCAGACCTTGTCCGACACGGCCCGCGCCGCTACTTCATGGGTAACGCGAACGGAGGAACCCATGCTCTTTGGCCTGTCCCGCAAGTCCGAAATGGTCAGCCCCGATACCGCCCTGCCGGGCCGGGCTGACCCGATCCCGACCGCCGAGACCCATTTCATCAACGGTCGCCCGCTCAAGGGCCCCTATCCCGAGGGTCTGCAGATGGCCATGTTCGGCATGGGCTGTTTCTGGGGCGTGGAGCGCATGTTCTGGAAGCTCGACGGGGTCTGGGTGACCGCGGTGGGATATGCCGC
This sequence comes from Pseudomonadota bacterium, assembly GCA_038532435.1. GTDB lineage: Bacteria > Pseudomonadota > Alphaproteobacteria > Rhodobacterales > Rhodobacteraceae > JBCBAP01. Next base: position 42,328 of record JBCBAP010000015.1, read on the forward strand.
TGGCTTCACCCCAAACCCGACCTATCAGGAGGTCTGCACCGGGGCGACCGGACATAACGAGGTCGTGCTGGTGGTCTATGACACCAAGGTCGTGAGCTACGATCTGCTGCTGCAAACCTTCTGGGAGGGGCACGACCCCACCCAGGGAATGCGCCAGGGCAACGATCGCGGAACGCAGTACCGGTCCGGCATCTACACCTACAGCCCGGAGCAGACCGCGGTGGCGGAGGCGTCAAAGCCAGTCTTCCAGCACCGACTGCAGAAAGCGGGCTACGGTGTCATCACCACAGAGATCCTGGCGGCGCCTGAGTTCTATTTCGCGGAGGATTACCATCAGCAGTATCTGGCGAAGAACCCGGGCGGCTATTGCGGTATCGGCGGAACCGGCGTGACCTGCCCCATCGGGACGACGGCCTGAGGCGCGTTTGATCGCCCGGCGGGCTTGACCCCGCCCTGCGCGCACTCTACCGCCGTCCCAAACCACGGCGGGAGGGCCCGGGATGACGACCTGGACAGCATTGACGACCCTTGAAGGCAAGGAACCGGCGGAGGCGCTGGGGCTCGCCATGGAATCTCTCGACCCCGCTCCCACCGCGGTCGCGGTTCTGCAGGTCGAGGATGGGTCCGGGCTGTGGGAAGTCGGGGGCTACTTCATTGAGAAACCGGACGAGATCGGGCTCGCCCTTCTTCAGACGATGCAGGGCGCCGCGCCGTTCGCAGTCTCCAAGCTCGACGATATCGACTGGGTCGCACAGGTTCGGCGGGAACTGTCCCCCGTGCAGGCGGGCCGCTTCGTGGTGCACGGCAGCCACGACCGGGGCGCCGCCCCGTTCAACATGATCCCGCTCGAGATCGATGCGGCCATGGCGTTCGGAACCGGGCACCACGGAACCACGCAGGGATGCCTGATTGCCTTCGACGCGCTCATCAAACAGGGCTTCGTGCCCCGCAACGTCGCGGACATCGGCACGGGTACCGGGGTGCTCGCCATGGCTGCGCACAAGGCCATGCGCAGCCCGGCCATTGCGGCAGACATCGACCCGGTCGCCGTGGAGACGGCGGCGGCGAACCTGCGCTGGAATGGCTGTCACGGCGCTGTCGGCACCGTGACCGCCCCGGGCTTTCGCGCCGCCCGGCTCCGCCAACGGGCGCCCTACGATCTGGTGTTTGCCAACATCCTCGCCAACCCGCTCAAGCGCCTCGCGCCGGAGATGGCGGCGCATACGGTTTCAGGCTCCGTGCTGATCCTGTCCGGTATCCTCACCACACAGGCACGGGGGGTCGAGGCGGTCTATCGGGGATGGGGGTTCCGGCGGATGGACCAGCGGGTGATTGGCCCCTGGACGACGCTCACGCTCCACCGCTGAACACGAAAAAGCCGCCGCGGAGGGGGGCGCGACGGCTTCTTCCTGGGAAACGGGGGTGATCAGTGACGCTTGCCCCGGGCAAGGGTCCACGCCACATCTTCGATGTCGCCGCGGGTCATGCCGATATCCGCCAACTCGCGCTCGGACAGCTTGTGCAGCTCATCCGCGGCATCGGTCGCAACCGACCAGGACCTGACTGCATCGACCCAACCCAGAAGGGTTGCAGCGATGGAAGCGCCGAAAGAGGCGCGGGGTGTGTTGGTCATCATCGTCATGGCAACGTTTCCTCGGTTGGTGTTGCAGGTGGTCCGGGTGTCTCCCCGGTAGACCGCATCTAGAAGCGTCGACCCCGCCCCACAATCGACAAACGCGCATGGCAGATGTGCAATTTTCGCATAACTCACAGAGGCTTATGGCGATATTGCCCGACGCGCCGCAATCAGAGCATCCAACGTCGAATTTGCGCGCCTCCGGTGTTTGTTCTGGGCTTTGTTCACGCTTCGTGCTAGCGCTGGATCAGGCAGACAAGAACGAGAAAAATGTAATGCGGGTATTGGGGATTGATCCCGGGCTCAGGCGCACCGGGTGGGGCGTGATCGAGGTGGATGGATCGCGACTGCACCATGTCGCTAACGGCGTGTGCGCCTCCGTCGGGGAGGATCTTGCGACTCGCCTGCTCAGCCTTTTCGATCAGCTCGCCGACGTGTTCGACCGCTACGCGCCGGAGACCGCGGCGGTGGAGAACACGTTCGTCAACAAGGATGCGGCGGGCACGCTGAAGCTCGGCCAGGCGCGGGCCATCGCACTGCTCGTGCCCGCGCGGGCCGGGCTGCCGGTCGCGGAGTATGCACCCAACGCGGTGAAAAAGGTCGTTGTCGGCGTTGGCCATGCGGACAAGAAGCAGATCGATCACATGGTGCGGCTCCAGTTTCCGGGGATCACGCTCACCGGCCCTGATGCGGCGGACGCGCTGGCCATCGCCCTGTGCCACGCCCACCACGCCCGCTTCGGCAATCGGCTGGAGGCCGCCATCGCGCGGGCGGGCGCATGATCGGCAAGGTCTCCGGAATGCTCGATCACAAGGGCGCGGATCACGCTCTCATCGACACGGGCGGGGTGGGCTACATCGTCTACTGTTCCGACCGGACGCTGGCACAGCTTCCAGCGGAAGGGGGACGCGTGGCCCTCTACACCGACATGGTGGTCCGGGAAGATCTGTTGCAGCTCTTCGGGTTCGTCACGGTGGCGGAGCGGGAATGGCACCGGCTGTTGACCTCCGTTCAGGGGGTGGGTGCGAAGGCCGCCCTCGCGATCCAGGGCACCCTCGGCCCCGACGGCGTCAGCCGGGCCATCGCGCTCGGCGATGTGGCGGCGATCAAGGCCGCACCGGGCGTGGGCCCCAAGATCGCAGCGAGGGTCGTCAACGAGCTGAAGGACAAGGCACCGGCGCTCATGGCTCTCGGCGCCGCGGGCGCCCGCGCGGCGATGGCGACGGCACCCGCACCCGTTGCGGACGTTGTCGAGAGCGCGATCGGTGCACCGGTTGCGACCGCTGGCAATGGCGCTGCGCAGGCGGATGCGCTGTCCGCCCTGCTCAACCTCGGCTACGGGCAGGGAGAGGCCGCGGCGGCTGTCGCGGAAGCTGCCGGAGAGGAGGCGGACGCCGACGCCTCCGCGCTCATAAAGTCCGCCCTCCGCCGTCTCGCACCGAAGGGCTAGGGCATGACCGAACCGGATCCCACCCTCCGCCCCGCGCCGCAGCCCGAAGATGCGGACCGGGCGCTCAGGCCGCAGTCGCTGGAGGAATTCGTCGGTCAGCGTGCGGCCCGGGCAAACCTGCGGGTCTTCATCGAAAGCGCGAAGCGGCGTCAGCAGCCGATGGACCATGCGCTTTTCTATGGCCCGCCCGGCTTGGGCAAAACCACGCTGGCGCAGATCATGGCGCGGGAGCTTGGCGTGAACTTTCGCATGACCTCCGGCCCGGTGATTGCCAAGGCCGGGGACCTCGCCGCGATCCTGACCAACCTCGACGCGCGCGATGTGCTCTTCATCGATGAGATCCATCGGCTCAACCCGGTGGTGGAGGAAGTGCTCTATCCGGCGATGGAAGACTATGAGCTCGACCTTGTGATCGGGGAGGGGCCCGCCGCGCGGACCGTGCGCATCGACCTGCAACCCTTCACACTCGTGGGGGCGACCACCCGTCTCGGGCTGCTGACCACTCCCCTGCGGGACCGGTTCGGCATCCCCACGCGCCTTGAATTCTACGAAGTCGACGAACTGGTGCAGATCGTCACCCGTGCGGCCCGCCTCATGCACGCGGAGGCGACACCGGAGGGCGCGCGGGAGATTGCCCGCCGTGCCCGCGGCACGCCTCGGATTGCGGGTCGTCTGCTGCGCCGGGTCGTGGACTTTGCGGTGGTGGAGGGCGACGGGAAGGTCACCCAGGCGATTGCCGACATGGCGCTCACCCGGCTCGGGGTCGACGATCTGGGTCTCGATGGGGCGGACCGGCGCTACCTCAGCCTGCTTGCGGAAAACTATGGGGGCGGGCCGGTCGGTGTGGAGACGATCGCAGCGGCGCTCAGCGAGGCACGCGACGCGATTGAGGAGGTGATCGAACCCTTCCTCCTGCAGCAGGGGCTGATCGCCCGAACGCCCCGGGGGCGCTTGCTGGCCCCCAAGGCATGGGTCCATCTCGGCCTCGCCGCGCCTCGCGGTCCCGGGCAGTCGGACCTGTTCGAAAGCAGGGAGTGACGGCGCGCCGCGCTGTCGCCTTGACCTCCGCCCCCGCATCCTCTTCTTTCCCCGGACATCCCCGCCGGAGGCATCCCCGGCCAGCCACGGGAGCAACCGATGACGCCGGAGACCGCCGCGCGCTTTTTCACCCGGTCAGACGGGTCCTACGTCTTTGCCCGCTGGGGACGTCCGGTCGCGCCGGTCGTCTTCGGCATGGAGCCGCCGTCAATAGCTGTCTTTAAGGGCGCGGTGGAGGCACTATGCCATGTCACCGGGCACAGCATGGCGGAAACGGATCCAGAGCTCGGCTCCAACCTTATGATCTTCGCGCTCCGGGACTGGCAGGAGCTGGTCGAGACGCCCAACCTCGACCGGCTTATCCCTGACCTCGCGGAGCTCGTTCAGCGGCTGGAGGCAGCGGAGGCGAACCAGTACCGCATTTTCCGCTTTGATCCGGAGGGCGGCATCCGCGCCGCGTTCGTCTTCTTGCGGTTCGATGCGCATCTGGCGGAGGTTCCGGCGGAGGCGCTCGCGCTCGGCCAGATTGCCCAGACCATGGTGCTCTGGTCCGATGAGGCGTTCCTCGGCACGACGCCCATCGAGCTTGTCGACGGGCGCGCGATGCTGCGGCGGGAGGTGACAGCGCTGCTGAAAGCGGCCTACGATCCGGTATTGCCCACGGCAACGCGGGAGGCGACCCACGCGCACCGCCTCGCCGCCCGCGTCGGTGTGTTTGAGTAAAGGGTTTTGCAATGCGTGATGTCCCGGCGGTTCCCATCAAGCGCCACCTCGATGCGTACCACGAAGACATCACTCCAGCCGAACGCAAGATCCTTGCCGAGCTCGACACGGGTGTGTTGACTGTCCTAGGCGACGGCACTGTCTCCGCAACGCCCACACCCGAAACCCGCATCCGCGCAGGCTTCCTCCGCATCCTTATCCAAGGCCGCTTTCTATACGGGGCGATAACGGGTGGACCGGTGGCTGGCGCTGCAAGAACCCGAAAAGTATGGAAACGACTTCTGGCCGCAACCCTATGAGTACTGCGCGAAGGTGCTGCCGGAGATGGGGCATCGGGAGGCGGCGCGTGAGATCCTGATCGAGAAGGAGCGGCTGCAGCGAAAGAAGGCGCAAGGTGTGTCGCCCCTAGCCTGGCGCGCCTTTTGTGATGAGATCTACCGGGCCACGGTCCGCTACGGCTACGCGCCCCTTCGCACGCTTTGGCTCATCGGGGCGATTATCTTGCCGGGCTGGGCGGTCTTTGATCAGGCGAGCGAGGCGGATGCGATCCTCCCCAACAATGCGTTTGTCCTGCGCGCGCCCGAATGGGTGCTCTGCGGTATGCCGGCCTCCAGCCGGATCTTCCTCCCCTCACAGCAGAAAATCGCCTCGGGACGCGCGCGATCCGGGGAGAGCCAGCGCGACTGTTTCGAGCGTCAACCGGAGGCGCTCAGCTTTCTAAGGTTCAACCCGGTCGTCTACTCCACTGACACGCACGTGCCGTTTGTCGATCTGCAGCAGGAGGTTTATGGGATACCGGAGCAGGGCGGGTACCGCTGGTACCTGTGGTTCCAGATCGGCGGCGGCTGGATCCTGTCGCTCCTGTTCATTTCCGGCGTGACGGGGCTTGTGAGGGCTGACTGATGTTCAAGACGACACTGCGCGTCTATTACGAGGATACCGACATGGCAGGGGTAGTGTACTACGCCAACTACCTGAAGTTCCTCGAGCGGGGGCGGTCGGATGCGGTGCGGGAGGCCGGGATCTCCCAACGTGCGATGCGGGACGATCAGGGGCTTGTCTTTGTTGTGCGGCGGGTGGAGGCGGATTATCTGCGCCCGGCCCATTTCGACGATGTGCTTACGGTGGAGACCGGGCTTGAGGACATGCGCGGCGCACGCTTCACCATGCCCCAGCGGGTGCTGCGGGGAGACGATGTCCTGCTGACGGCCCGTATTGACTGTGCGGTGATGTCGCTCGCGGGAAGACCGGTGAAGTTGCCGGCAGAAATCCGCCAGAGCCTCCAAGAATTCCTGACATAAACCGAAACGCGCTTCACAATTGCGCGTTTCACCCTCCCCCCAGCTTGCAAATCTGGTATTGTCCAACGCAGCTTCTGTCATGAAGACCGGAAAACATGGCCGGACAGGGGTGCGCGGGAGGGTCCCGCGGGACGAGCAGGCAAGGCGGGGAAAACCCCGCGGTGACAGGCGGACAGGCGTATGGAAACCGAAACTCTCGGCGCGGTGAGCGATGTGGACTTTTCGCTTATGGCGCTGTTTTTGCGCGCGACGGTCACCGTCAAGATCGTGATGATCATCCTGGTGGTGGCGTCGATCTGGTCCTGGGCGATCATTCTGGACCGGTGGTTGCGCTACCGGCGCGTGCGGGCACAAAGCGCCGTCTTTGAGACCGCGTTCTGGTCGGGCCAGATGCTCGATGAGCTCTACGACCGGCTGGCGGACAAGCCGCGAAGCCCGATCGAGAAGATCTTCTCCGCCGGAATGAGCGAATGGCAGAAATCTGCGCGTGTGGCGCAGGGCATGGCCGCGGGGGCGCAGCAGCGGATCGACCGGGCAATGAACGTGGTGATCGCGCGCGAGGGCGACAAGCTCAACGCGGGCCTCGGTATCCTCGCCTCCATCGGCGCGACCTCGCCCTTCATCGGCCTTTTTGGCACGGTGTGGGGGATCAAGCATTCCTTCGAGGAGATCGCCATTCAGCAATCCACCAACCTCGCCGTCGTGGCACCGGGCATTGCCGAGGCGCTGATGGCGACCGCGCTCGGCCTGCTTGCGGCGATCCCGGCGGTGATCTTCTACAACAAACTGTCGGCGGACAGCGACAAGGTGACCGGCGGGCTGGAGAATTTTGCGGATGAGTTTTCGATGATCCTGTCGCGACAGTTCGAGCGGCAGGCGGCGGAGTAGGGCCATGGGCGCCAGTATGATGGGCGGACGACAGAGCGGCGGGCGGCGCAGGCGGCGCGGACGCAGCGCGCAGATGTCGGAGATCAACGTCACCCCTTTCGTCGATGTGATGCTCGTGCTCCTGATCATCTTCATGGTCGCGGCACCGCTTCTGAGCACCGGGGTGCCGGTGCAGTTGCCGGAAACCGCAGCCGGTCCCTTGCCGACAGAGCAGGAAGCGCCGCTGACCCTCACGGTGACGCCGGACGGGCAGCTCATCCTGCAGGAAACCGAGATCGCGGACGAACAGCTTATCCCCCGCCTGACCGCGATCGCGGCGGAGCGGGCGGATGACAAAATCTTCCTGCGCGCGGATGGCGGAGTGCCCTATTCCCGGGTCGCGCAGGTGATGGGTGCGCTCAACGCGACCGGCTTCAACAATATCGGGCTGGTGCACGAAAGCGGCGGCCCGAGTTTCGGAGGGGCGGCGAGTACGCCGCAGGAGTGAGCCGGAATGCGGCGCGCACTTCTTGTCTCCACGGTCGCCCATGTCGGGCTGATCACCGCTGCTGTGGTGTCGTGGGACTGGGGTGTGGAGGAGCCGCCTGAACTGGTCGAGTTCGCCGAGGTCGACGTGCTGACAGAGGATGAATTCAACGCAGCGATCTCCACCGCGCCGAAGGTGGAGATCGCGGAACCCGAAACCCTCGCCGGGGTCGATGAGGTGCAACGGCAGGTCAACGAGCCCGGCGCGCTGACACCCGTCGACATCGCGGAAGTGGACGGGCCTGCGGACCCGGATGCGGCGGACGCGAACCCGGACCTGAGCGCGATACGGGAACGCAACACGGTGACCGCGACGATCCAGACCGTCGAGCCTCAGGCGCAGCCGCAAGAGCAGGAGACGGCACTTCTCACCCCGACGGAACGGACGCCGACGCCGCGCCCCACCCGACCGGAGCCACCCCGGCCCGAGGCACCGCAACGCCCCTCGCTCAACATCGACACGACCCCGGCAGCCCCGCCGCCGGAGGATGTGAAAGTCGCCGAGGAAGAACAGCGGGAGGTTGCGGAGGCAGAAGGCGAGGTCGAGGAGCCGGTGCAGGAACAGACTGCGCCGGAAGAGGCCGCGACCGAGATCATCCCCGAAATCGCCGAAGATCTGCCAGAGGATACCGCGCCGGCGGAAGAGGTCGCCGCCGCCGCACCGCTCACTTCCGTCCGCCCCCGCGCCCGGCCCGCACCGCCGCCGGAACCCGAGCCGCAGGAGGTGGCGGAACCGGAGCCTGCGGAGGAGACACCATCCCTCAACGACCTGCTTGCCCAGGTTCAGGGCAATTCGACGCCGGTTGCATCGTCGCTTCCCGAAGGCCCGCCCATCACGGCGGGCGAGCGGGAAGGCTTGAAAAAGGCGGTTTCCCAGAATTGGAACGTGGGCAACCTGAGCGGCTATCCCAGCGACGTGGACCTGCGTCTGACGGTTGCCTTTACCCTCAGCCGCGAGGGTCAAGTGGAGGGAGATGTGCGATTGCTGCGCCCGTCCAGCCCGGACCGGTACCAGCAGCAGGCGTTTGCTACCGCGCGGCGGGCGATCCTGATCGCATCGCGCAACGGACAGATTCGCATGCCGGCGGAGAAATACGCCCGCTGGCGTGAGGTCGAGATCACCTTCGACCCAAGAAAACAGCAAGTGGGGTTCTGACATGATGAAGCTGACGCGGATGCTGAAACTGTGCGTCCTGGCGCTGTGCCTTCCGGCGCTGGCGCAGGCCCAGTCCTCTCCCGGTCCGCTGCGGATCGAAATCACCGACGGCGTGGTGCAACCTGTCCCGCTCGCCGCACCGGACTTCATCGCCGGGGACGGGGCCACGGCGCAGTACGCCCGGGACATTACCGCGGTGATTGTGAGCAATCTGACGGGGTCCGGCCTGTTTCGGGAGATCCCGAAGTCCGCCTTCATCAGCCAGATCACCTCTTTCAACGTGCCGCCGACATTCCCTGACTGGCAGGCGATCAACGCGCAGGCGCTGATCACCGGTGAGACCCGGCTCGGCGCGAACGGCCAGCTCGTTGTGGATTTCCGGCTGTGGGATGTGTTCTCTCAGCGCTCCATCGGTGATGGGGTCCGCTTCTCCGCCGCGCCGGGGGACTGGCGGCGTATTGCCCACAAGGTGTCGGACACGGTCTACAGCCGCCTGACCGGAGAGAGCGGGTATTTCGACAGCGAGATCGTGTTCGTTGCGGAAAGTGGGCCGAAGAACAACCGGCGCAAGCGCATCGCGATCATGGATCAGGACGGTGCCAACGTGCGCTATCTTACTGGCGGCAATGCGCTGGTGCTGGCGCCCCGCTTTTCCCCGGATGGCAGCCAGGTGCTCTATACCAGCTATGCCAGCGGCGTGCCGCGGGTGGTTCTCCAGGGGGCAGGGGGAGGGTCGTCCCGGCAGGTCTCCGACATCGCGGGCATGACCTTTGCGCCCCGTTTCTCTCCGGACGGGCGGCGAGTGATCCTGAGCCGGGCGTCGGGAGGCAACACGGACATCTACTCCATCGACCTCGGCTCCGGTCAGCAGCAGCGTCTCACCCGCTCCCCAGCCATCGACACGGCACCGAGCTACAGCCCGGATTCGCGGGAGATCGTGTTCGAAAGCGACCGGGGCGGCTCCCAACAGCTTTACATCATGGGCGCCGACGGCTCGAACGCGCGGCGCATCAGCTTCGGTTCGGGCCAGTACGGAACGCCGGTCTGGTCGCCGCGCGGCGACAAGATCGCGTTCACCAAGCAGACCGGCGGGCGTTTCCACGTGGGCGTGATGGACAAGGACGGCTCCAACGAGATCCTTCTCACCGCGAGTTTCCTCGATGAAGGGCCCACATGGGCGCCGAACGGCCGCGTGCTGATGTTCTTCCGCGAAACGCCGGGGCCGACCGGCGCGGCGGCGCTTGTGTCGGTCGATGTGACCGGCCGCAACCTGAAGTATGTGCAAACCCCCGCAGCGGCGTCCGACCCGTTCTGGTCGCCCCTGCGGACCGATTGAGACGTGTGAAGCAGTGAAACGGGCGGAGGCAACCGCCCCTGATAGAGAGGGTTCTGTTATGGCAACAGCCGTCAAGATGATCGTCGCAGCCGCGGCACTCGCGGCGCTGGCCGCGTGCACCAACACCGCCGATACCGATGGCAGCGGTACCGGAGAGACGGCGGTCACCCCCGTGACCACCGTGGATGAGAGTTCGGCGGCATATTTCACCGCCTCCGTCGGGGACAAGGTGTTCTTCGACACCAACTCCAGCACGCTCGACGCAGGCGCGCAGACCACGCTCACGTTCCAGGCGGACTGGCTGCAGCGCTTCCCCGACAAAACCATCGTGATCGAAGGACACGCGGATGAGCGGGGCACCCGGGAGTACAACCTCGCGCTCGGCGCGCGCCGGGCCCAGGCGGCCTACGACTTCCTGCTCGCGCGGGGGGTTCCCGCATCCCAGATGAGCACGGTAACATTCGGCAAGGAAAAGCCGGTATCGCTGTGTTCCAACGAAAGCTGCTGGTCGCAGAACCGCCGGGCGATCTCCGTGATTGCGGGCGGGGCACCGCTGGGCTGATCCGGACCGGACACACGATGCGGTTCGGCCCGCCGGGGCCGGACCGGACCAAAGAAGGAGAGACGACATGCTTCGCTTCGTGATCCTGTGCGCCCTTGCGTTCGGCGCCGCATCCCCCTTGCACGCGCAACAGACCGCCCCCGCGGTCCCGGCCCAGCCGCAGATGACGCTTGAGGATGTGCGGATCCAGCTCTCCACCCTCGGTGAGGAGCTGCAGACGCTGCGCGAGCAGTTGCTCGCGTCCGGCACGAACGGGGGCGGGACGCAGACGGGCACCACGCTGCAGCGGATCGACGGGATCGAGACGGAGATCCGGCAGCTCACGGGCCGCGTGGAGCAGCTCCAGAACGACGTGCGCCGGATGGCGGAGGATGGCGGGCGCCGGTTCAGCGATCTGGACTTCCGGGTGACCGAGCTGGAGGGGGGCGACACGACCTTCGTCGCCCCTGCCGAACCGCTTGGCGGCGGGGTCAGCACCGGATCGACGGGAGGCGGGGCGCAGACGGCACTGACCGAGCAGAACGCGTTCGACGACGCGAAACGGGCTTATGACGCTGGCGATTACAACGCGGCGGCGGAGGGGTTTGAAGCCTTCCTCGCCTCGTTCCCGCAAGGGCCGCTCGTGTCCGAAAGCCGTTACTGGCTGGGGCAGAGCCAGTTCGAGCTTGCGCAGTTTCAAGCAGCGGCGCTGAGCTACCTCAACGCGTTTACCGGGGATCCGCAGGCGCCCTATGCGCCGGATGCGATCCACCGGCTCGGCGTGTCGCTGGGACAGTTGGGCCAACTCGACGAGGCGTGCCTGACTTTCGAGGAGGGCCTTGCCCGCTTCGTGCCCTCCGCGGGGCCCGAGTATCAGGCGAAGATACAGGAAGAGCAGAAGGCGTTCGGCTGCACCTGATGGGCGTCGCGGGGCGCATCGCCGCCCGCCTTGATGCACTGCCCGGGGGCTCTGTCGGCGTTGCGGTTTCTGGCGGAAGCGACTCTACCGCGTTGCTCATGTCCGCCGTTGAGTGGGCCCGGGAACGCGGTCGCAAGCTACGCGCCGCCACCGTTGATCACGGATTGCGGTCGGAGAGTGCTGCCGAGGCAGATGCCGTTGCGCAGCAGTGTGCTCGCCTTGATGTGCCGCATCACACCTTGCGTTGGGACGGATCCTCCGCCAGCGGCAACATCCAGTCTGCCGCGCGAGAGGCGCGCTACCGTCTCCTTGCCGAGTGGGCCCACGCGCATCAACTCGACTGCGTGCTGATCGGGCATACCCGTGACGATGTTGCCGAGACATTTCTGATGCGCCTTGCCCGAGGCTCGGGCATCGACGGGCTTTCCGCCATGGCACCTGAGGTCATGCGGCATGGCATCCTATTCTGCCGCCCTATGCTCGACCTGTCGCGCGAGGAGCTGCGGAAGGATCTCGAGCGCCGCGAAATTCCGTGGACCGACGATCCGAGCAATTCCGATGACCGGTTCGATCGGGTTCGTGTGCGGAAGGCGTTTGCCCAGCTTGCTTCGCTTGGCATCACCCCGGATGCCCTCGTACACACCGCGATGCGTCTGACGGATGCTCGGGAGGTCGTGGACGCCGCCGCGTGCGCGGCGATGCGCGACCGCATCACATGGGATCGGGCGGGGGAGGTCACGCTCGCGACGAGGGGGTGGCGCGGCCTGCCACACGAGATTCGTGTGCGGCTTCTCAAGGGCGCGATTGCGCTCTTGACCCCGCAGGCCTACCCGCCGCGGCAGGAGGCAATCGATGGGATCGACGGCGAGATCGGGGCGCGCGTACCCTTCACGCGCACGATCTCAGGTACGCTCATCCGTGGAGCTGACGAGAACGTGAGGCTGTTTCGGGAACCTGCCGCCGTGGCCGCTCCCCACCCGCTTGAGACCGGGCAGACCGTCTGGGACGAAAGGTGGGACGTAGTCGGCCCGGCCTCGCAAACGCTGATGATCGGCGCGCTGAGGGAGGATGGACTGCGGGAATTGGACTGGCGTGCCAGTGGCTTCCGCCGGGAGGCACTGCTGACGACACCGGCGCTCTACCGACATGACACTCTGCCCCGCAGCCTTCTTTTGGCCCCACCCGAGGGCTACTCCGTCGTCCTGCGGTACTCCGTCCCACCGCGAACGACTCGTTGAAAGAGATGTGACAGTCATTATCTTTGCGGTAACGTCTTAAATCGCAGAATGCATCGGGGTCGCGTCCCGAGTGGGGAGCTTGTTTTGGGCAACACAAAGAACATGGCATTCTGGATCATCGTGCTGCTGCTCGTGCTGGCACTGTTCCAGGTGTTCAATTCCGGCAATAGCAGCAACAGCTCGTCACTCCTGAGCTATTCGGAGTTTCTCGACAGGGTCGAGGCCGGACAGGTCACCGCCGTCACGCTCGATGGCGAGAATGTGCTCTTCAGGGGCACGGACGGTGCGCAGTACCGCACGATCAGGCCCGGCGACGACAGCCTTCTGCCCGCCCTACGCGCGGCGGATGTGGACATCCTCGCCAACCCGCAGGAACAGTCGGGCTTCGTCTCGACGCTGATGGTCTGGCTGCCCTTCCTGCTGCTAATCGGTGTCTGGATCTTCTTCATGAACCGGATGCAGGGTGGTGGACGCGGCGGGGCCATGGGCTTCGGCAAGTCCAAGGCGAAGCTTCTGACCGAGAAGTCGGGCCGCGTGACGTTTGACGACGTTGCAGGCATCGACGAAGCAAAGGACGAGCTTGAGGAGATCGTCGAGTTCCTGCGCGATCCGCAGAAATTCTCCCGCCTCGGCGGCAAGATCCCCAAGGGCGCGCTTCTGGTGGGTCCTCCGGGCACCGGTAAGACGCTGCTCGCCCGCGCGATTGCGGGGGAGGCGGGCGTGCCCTTCTTCACCATTTCCGGCTCCGACTTCGTCGAGATGTTTGTCGGCGTGGGCGCGTCGCGCGTGCGCGACATGTTCGAGCAGGCGAAAAAGAACGCGCCCTGCATCGTCTTCATCGATGAGATCGACGCGGTCGGTCGGCACCGCGGTGCGGGTTATGGCGGCGGCAACGACGAGCGCGAGCAGACGCTCAACCAGCTTCTGGTCGAGATGGACGGTTTTGAGGCCAACGAGGGCGTGATCCTGCTGGCTGCAACCAACCGTCCCGACGTGCTCGACCCCGCGCTGTTGCGCCCGGGCCGGTTTGACCGTCAGGTCGTTGTGCCGAACCCGGACATCAACGGGCGGAAGCGCATCCTCGAGGTTCATGCGCGCAAAGTACCGCTCGGCCCCGATGTGGACCTTCGCGTCATCGCCCGCGGTACGCCCGGCTTCTCCGGTGCGGATCTGGCAAACCTCGTGAACGAGGCTGCCCTGATGGCCGCGCGGACCGGCAAGCGGTTCGTCACCATGGAGGATTTCGAGAGCGCGAAGGACAAGGTGATGATGGGCTCCGAACGGCGCTCCATGGTCATGACCGATGATGAGAAGAAGCTGACCGCCTATCATGAGGCGGGCCACGCGGTCGTTGGGCTGAATGTCCCGCAGCATGATCCGATCCACAAGGCGACGATCATCCCGCGGGGCAGGGCGCTGGGCCTCGTGCTGAGCTTGCCGGAGCGGGACCAGCTCAGCGTGACGAAGACCAAGTACACCTCAAAGATCGCCATGGCGATGGGGGGCAAGGTCGCCGAGGAGCTGATCTTCGGCCCGGACAACGTAACCTCCGGCGCGTCCTCGGACATCCAGCAGGTGACGAAGATCGCGCGGGCCATGGTTACCCAGTTCGGCATGTCCGAGAAGCTCGGCAACATCAACTACTCGACCGAACAGGAAAGCTATCTCGGACCGCAGGGCAACGGGATGAGCGCCTCACCGGACGTGCAGGCGATCATCGATGACGAGGTACGCGAGCTGGTCGATGAGGGATACGAGACGGCGAAACGCATCCTGACGGAGCGCGCGCAGGATCTCGAGAATCTTGCGCAGGGCCTTCTGGAGTACGAAACCCTGACCGGGCCCGAGATCCAGAAGGTGATCTCCGGTGAGCCGCTCAATCGCGGCTCCGACGATGATGACCAGTCGGACAACGACACGCCGAGCCTCACCGCGATCCCGAAGGTGATCAAGCCGAAGCAGGGCGATGGCGGCATCGATCCGGAGCCTCAGCCCGGCTGATCCATCTTGAACCGCGACAGAAAACACCCAAAGCTGCGATCCCGCACTTCGGGTGTTTTTCGTTGGTGACCTTCCCATGCCCTTCATCCATCCCACTCATCTGCACGGCGAGATTGTCTGGCTGGGTCTAGTCACGGACCGCGCCAAGAGCCCGCGCGCGCACCCGGTAGAGCGTGTCGAGGGCCGGTTCGAGGGTCTGGTGGGGGAAGCTCATGGAGGGCTGACCCGCCCCTCCTGTGCCAGGGTCCAGGCGCAGTATGCCCGCGGCACACCGATCCGAAACACCCGCCAGATCAGCATCGTCTCCGAAGAAGAACTCGCGGTGATCGCCGAGACGATGGGGATCCCCCGGCTCGCCCCGGAATGGCTGGGCGTGAACATCGTGTTGCGGGGCATTCCCGACTTCACCCGTATTCCCCCGGCCTCCCGCCTGATTTGCGATGGCGGCGCGGCCCTGGCCGTGGACATGGAGAACAAACCCTGCCTCATCCCCGCGCGGGAAATCGACCGGGAACATCCCGGCCAGGGCAAGCTCTTCAAGGAGGCAGCCCGGGTCCGCCGGGGTGTCACCGCCTGGATCGAGCGGGAGGGTGACCTCCGGCTGGGTGACCAGCTGAGGCTGCATATCCCCACCCTTCATCCCTATCCCCACGCCTGAGGCGCGCGGCCTTGAACACGGACGCAGGTTTCCCATCCGAAACCCCGTCCGCAATTCACGGTACCCAAGGTCGAATTCCCGCGCGAACCTGTCGGTTTCCCCCTAGTGCGGCAGTGGGCCACGGGCTTAAGTGCCCGCACCACTGGCCCGCCTGATCCAAAGGGACCCCCGACATGGCGCACAAGACCGACATCGAAATCGCCCGCGAGGCAAAAAAGCAACCGATCCAGGCGATTGGCGACAAACTGGGCATCCCGACGGAGCACCTTTTGCCCTTCGGCCATGACAAGGCGAAGGTTTCGGCCGAATTCATCGCGGCCCAGGCAGGCAAGCCGAACGGCAAGCTCATTCTCGTGACCGCCATCAACCCGACGCCCGCGGGCGAAGGCAAGACGACCACAACAGTGGGTCTGGGCGACGGGCTCAACGCCATCGGCAAGAAGGCGGCAATCTGCATTCGTGAAGCGTCCCTCGGGCCGTGCTTCGGCATGAAGGGCGGGGCGGCCGGCGGTGGCTACGCGCAGGTGGTCCCGATGGAGGAGATGAACCTCCACTTCACCGGCGACTTCCACGCGATCACCTCCGCTCACAACCTGCTGAGCGCGATGATCGACAACCATATCTACTGGGGCAACGCGCTCGAAATCGATCAGCGGCGCGTGGTCTGGCGGCGTGTCATGGACATGAACGACCGGGCGCTGCGGGATGTGGTGACCTCCCTTGGCGGTGTCGCGAACGGCTTTCCCCGGCAGGCGGGTTTCGACATCACGGTCGCCTCCGAGGTTATGGCGATCCTGTGCCTTGCGACGGACCTCGACGATCTGCAAAAGCGGCTTGGCGACATCATCGTCGCCTACCGTCGGGACAAGACCCCGATCTATGCCCGCGACATCAAGGCGGACGGCGCGATGACGGTCCTCCTGCAGCAGGCGATGCAGCCCAACCTCGTGCAGACGCTGGAGAACAACCCGGCCTTCGTCCACGGCGGGCCGTTCGCGAACATCGCCCATGGCTGCAACTCCGTCGTGGCCACCACAACCGCGCTCAAGCTTGCGGACTATGTGGTGACCGAGGCGGGCTTCGGCGCGGATCTGGGCGCCGAGAAGTTTATGAACATCAAGTGCCGGAAGGCGGGCCTTGCCCCTTCTGCCGTTGTCATTGTTGCAACCGTGCGTGCAATGAAGATGAACGGCGGGGTCAAAAAGGAAGACCTCGGGGCGGAAAATGTCGCCGCCGTGGAGGCGGGCTGCGCCAACCTGGGACGGCACATCGAGAACGTGAAGAGCTTCGGCGTGCCCGCCGTTGTCGCGATCAACCATTTCGTGACGGACACGGATGCGGAGGTCGAGGCGGTGAAAGCCTATGTGGCGAGCCTCGGCTCCGAGGCGATCCTCTGCAAGCACTGGGCCGACGGCTCTGCGGGGATCACGGATCTTGCGACCCGGGTGGCCGAGATCGCCGACGGGGACAGCGCGAATTTTGCACCGCTCTACCCGGACGAGATGCCGCTCATGGAGAAGATCGAGACGATCGCGAAGCGGATCTACCGGGCGGAGGAGGTGATCGCGGACGGCAAGATCCGCGCGCAACTGAAGGACTGGGAAGATGCGGGCTACGGCAATCTGCCGGTCTGCATGGCCAAGACCCAGTACAGCTTCACCACCGATCCGGGCCAGCGCGGTGCGCCCACGGGCCACGCGATCCCGGTGCGCGAGGTGCGCCTCAGCGCCGGTGCCGGCTTCATCGTGGTGATCTGCGGGGAGATCATGACCATGCCCGGTCTGCCTCGCGTACCGTCCGCCGAGGCGATCCGCCTCAACGCGGCGGGTCAAATCGAAGGGTTGTTCTGAGGCCTTGTCTCGGGGGGCCGGTCGACGCGGGCATCGAGCCCGCACCGACCGGCGCGCAGACGCGCGGTGTCGCGCGAAGGAGTGGGCCGATGGCCGATATCATTGACGGAAAGGCCTTCGCCGCCAAGGTGCGGGGGCAGGTGGCTGAGCATGTCGCAGGGCTGAATTCGGATCATGGTCTGGTTCCGGGGCTGGCGGTGGTGCTCGTCGGGGAGGATCCCGCCTCCCAGGTCTATGTGCGCAACAAGGGCAAGCAGACGGTCGAGGTCGGTATGGCCTCCTTCGAGCATCGCCTGCCCGTGGAGACGCCGGAGGCGGATCTGCTGGCGCTGATTGCGACACTCAACGCGGATCCGGCGGTCCACGGCATCCTCTGCCAGTTGCCGCTTCCGGATCACATCGACGAGGCGCTGGTGATCAACGCAATCGATCCGGCGAAGGATGTGGACGGGTTCCACATCTCCAACGTCGGTCTGCTCGGCACCGGGCAGAAATCCATGGTGCCCTGCACGCCGCTTGGCTGTCTGATGCTGCTGCGCGACCGTCTTGGCTCGCTCAGCGGTGCGAACGCGGTCGTGCTTGGCCGGTCCAACATTGTGGGCAAGCCGATGGCGAACCTTCTGCTGCGTGACAGTGCGACGGTCACCATCGCCCATTCGCGGACCCAGGATGTCGAGGCCCTGTGCCGGACCGCAGACATTCTGGTCGCTGCCGTTGGACGGGCGGAGATGGTGACCGGCGGCTGGATCAAGCCGGGGGCCACGGTGATCGATGTGGGCATCAACCGCATCCCCGCACCGGAGAAGGGCGAGGGCAAGACCCGCATCGTGGGAGATGTCGCGTTTGAAAGTGCCGCTGCGGTGGCGGGCGCGATCACGCCGGTGCCCGGCGGTGTCGGTCCCATGACGATTGCCTGCCTGCTTGCCAACACGCTGACCGCCTGCTGTCGTGCGAACGGTCTGCCGGAACCGGAGGGGCTTACGGCCTGATCCGGGCCATTTTTACCGGCGGGGGCAGTTCGCGTCGGGGAGTGCTCAGTGAATACGGTCTGTCAGCGCTGCGGTCGCTGGTCTGCCTCCGGCGGGGATACTTCCGGCCAGAAGAAGCAGGCTGCGGTGCGTCTGATCAGGCGAGCCCGTCCATAGTCATCATGGTGCCGAGCAGGGTTGCGACGTGTGTCTGGCGGTCCCCATCGACGGCGTAGATGTCTGACTGCGTGACCGTGAGACGGCGCCCGGCGCGGATGATCTTGCCCGTTGCGATCAGTTCTGTGCCGATCGCGGGTGCCAGAAGGTTGATCTTCATCTCGACGGTGAGCACGCCCTGATCGGTTGTCATCAGCGTTTGCGCGGCGAAGCCACCGGCGCTGTCGCCGAGGGTCCATGCGAGACCCGCGTGGGCGTAGCCGTGCTGCTGGCTGACGGCCTGGGTGATCGGGGCCGCGAGGGTGCAGGAACCGGGCGCGACGGAGCGGACGGTGGCGCCGAGGGTCTGCATCATGCCCTGACTGTCGAAAAGTGCGCGGCAGCGTGCCTCGAAGTCCGGATCTCGGGGTGTGAACGTGCTCATCCCGCGCACCGGTCGAGGGGGATCGACTGGCCGGGCGCGCGGGTGAGGATGACGCTTGGTTCCGCGTCCATCAACCCGCGGAGCGCCGGGTTGGTCACCGCAAGCCCACCCGTATAGGCGCCGAACGCCGGCAGGATCAGCCGCGTTGCGTCGTGGAAGAAGCAGGCGGAGGTGAGGTTGCGCCCGCGCAGGGCGAGCGAGGCCTTCGGGTGGTAGTGCCCCGAGACCTCACCGGGAGCGGCGCCCGGCCGGGCGATGTGGCGGAAGGTGAGGCCCGCGTGGGTGAGTTCGGCAAGATGCTCGCCTGCGAGTTCGAGCGGCCCCGGATCGTGGTTCCCCTCGATCCAGATCCAGCGGCGACCTGCCATCATCGCCGCAAGCTGGGCACGATCCCGGTCATCGAGGGCGGATTGGGCGGCGAGATCGTCGAAACTGTCGCCGAGGCTGACGACGATCCGCGGGGCGAGGCTGCGCACGTCGTCCGCGAGGCGGTCGAGCGTTTCGCGAGTCTCGTAGGGCGGCAGGAGCGCTCCGCCGAGGCGGGCGATCCGCTCCGACTTTCCCAGATGGAGGTCGGAGACGCAGAGCAGCCGCTCGGCACCCCACCAGAGGCCACCGGAGGGCAGCGGCGTCAGGGTCGCTCCGGCGAACGCGAGGGCTTGGATCGTCATGGCAGATACAAACCATGAACAAATGATCAATGCAAGTCAGCTCACGAGACCCGCCTCGGCGATGATCGAGGCGATCTCCTCATCGAGGAGCCGCGCCTCCGCCTTGCCCTTCACGGGCACGCGGCCCGCCTCCAGCAGGAGCGGTGCGGCGAAGGGCGTGACATGGGGCGCGCGGACGAGGTCGATGCGGGTTGCGACCCGGGTCAGCATTTCCTCGATCCGATCGAAGTCGACGAGGCCGCGCATGGCCTCGTCGCGGGTGACCCGCAGCATGAGATGGTCCGGGTCGTACTTGCGCAGGGTGTCGTAGAGGATGTCTGTCGAGAACGTCGCCTGACGGCCGGATTTCTTCTGGCCCGGCAGGTTCTGCTCGATGAGGCCCGCGACGCGGGCGGGGATACGGAAGGTTCGCTTCATCACCATGTTCTCGGTGAGCCAGGTCGCAAGCCCGTCGCGGAGCCCGGTTGCATCGACCAGGGGGGCGGCGTCCTGCACCTCCTCCAGTCCCCAGATCAGAAGCGCCGAATCCGTCGCGACAAAGCCGAGCGGGTCGAGGCCCAGATCCTCCATGCGCCGGGTGACGAGCAGGCCGAGGGTTTGCATCGCGTTGCGCCCGGCGAACCCGTAGACGCAGGTATAGTCCCTGTCTCCCCGCCTGAAGGTTTCCACCAGCAGCCTGTCCCGCTCGGGAATGCGGGAGATGCGCTGCTGGAGATGGATCCAGTCCTGGATGTCGGCGGGCAGGTCGCGCCAGCGTTCCGGGGAATTGAGGTCATCCAATACCCGGTGCGCAAGCTTGGTGGACATCGCGAGCTTGGTGCCGCCGAAGACGGCGATCTTCGGATCCTTCCCGCGGGAGGGGGCGACCTGCAAGGTCATCTCCCGCATCCCCTGGTACTCGACCACCTGCCCGCCAATGAGGAAGGTATCACCCGGTGTGAGGGTTGAGGCGAAATCCTCCTCCACCTCGCCCAGCGACGGACCGCGGCCCGCGCGCATGCGCACCCCGAGGGTCTGGGCGGCAACGATGGTGCCCACATTCATCCGCAGCTTTCGACTGCTCCGCGGATCGCGCAAGGACCAGAGCCCGTCGGGCCGCTGGACCAGTCGCTGGTACCGGTCGTAGGCGCGCAGGGCGTAGCCGCCGGTCGCGCAGTAATCGAGGCAGGCGTCGAAGTCCGTGCGGTTGAGATGGGCATAGGGGCCGACCGAGACTACCTCCCCGTAGAGCTGATCCGCGTCGAAAGGGCCGGAGCATGCCCTCAGCAAAATGTGCTGGCAGAGCACGTCGAGCGGGGCGTTGGGACGCGGATCTCCGTCAAGGTCGGAGGTTTCCACTGCCCGCAACGCGGTCATGCACTCGATCACTTCGAAACGGTTGGCGGGGACCAGCAACGCCTTCGACGGCGCATTGTAGCGGTGGTTGGCACGGCCGATCCTCTGGACCAGCCGTTTGACATTCTTGGGCGCGCCGACCTGGATCACCAGATCCACGTCCCCCCAGTCGATTCCGAGGTCGAGGGAGCCGGTGCAGACGACGGCGCGAAGCG
Organism: Pseudomonadota bacterium; assembly: GCA_038532435.1. GTDB lineage: Bacteria > Pseudomonadota > Alphaproteobacteria > Rhodobacterales > Rhodobacteraceae > JBCBAP01. The sequence goes on from JBCBAP010000015.1 coordinate 63,378, forward strand.
CGCCTTGCGCCATGGCACCTTCCACCCGTTCCCGCGCATCGCGGGCGAGGGAGCCGTGGTGCAGCCCGATGGGAAGTGCCTCCTCGTTCTCCACCCAGAGCGCCTGGAAGAACAGCTCCGCCTGCGCGCGGGTGTTGATGAAGACGAGCGTGGTCCGGTGCGCCCGGACCATGTCCATCACATCCGCCGCCGCGTGGCGGCCGCCGCCGCCGGCCCAGGGCGGGGCCACTTTGGTGTGCAGCATCCGAATGTCCGGCGCGGGTCCCGGATCGGCAAGGACGATCCGCGTGTCCGCCGCGAGGAACTTCGCAAGCCCCGGCGGATCCTCGACGGTCGCGCTCAGCCCCACGCGCCGGAGGGAGGCGTTCAGGGTACCCAGGCGGGAAAGGCAGAGCGCCAGCTGATCCCCCCGCTTGCTTTCCGCCAACGCGTGGATCTCATCGACGATGATGCGTTTGACGCCACCGAAAATCTTCGGTGCCTCCTCGTAGCTGAGCAGGAGCGAGAGGCTCTCCGGCGTGGTCAGCAGGATATGGGGCGGGTCCGTGCGCTGCCGCTTACGCTGAGACTGGCGCGTATCTCCGGTGCGGTCCTCCACCCGGATCGGGATCCCGATCTCCTCCACCGGGGTCTGAAGGTTGCGCCGGATATCGGCGGCGAGCGCCTTGAGCGGAGAGACATAGAGCGTGTGCAGACCCGGGCTCGGATCCTCCGCCAGCTCCACCAGCGATGGCAGGAAGCCCGCCAGTGTCTTGCCCCCGCCCGTCGGTGCAATCAGCAGGAGAGAGGGATCGTCCGCCTCCAGCAGGGTCGCCTGATGGGGATGAAGCGACCAGCCCCTGCTCGCGAACCAGTCGGAAAATCGGTCGGGCAGGGGCATGGGCGACGGTCTCTCCGCTAGGGCGATCGGCAGACTATCTAGGGCGCGGGCTGGTGTGTCGAGGGGGGCCGCGTCGGTCAGCGCTCGAACGGGTCGAGCTTGGCAATCCCGGCGATGAGCGCGTCGGCGAGGGTGGTGTCCGCGCCATCGGGGGCGGCGTCGAGGGCGGCCTCCACGTCCTTCTTCAGGATCCCAATCGTGTTGTCGGAGGCGAAGCCGTCCCGGGCGAACTCGATCCGGTCGAACTGGCTGCCGAACCATGTCTGCCCGGTGCTGTCATGCATGAGCGCGCGCAGACGTGTCTCCTTCAGTCCTTGTGCCGCTCCCCACGCGAGTGCGGTGCGTGTGGCCATGACGGAGCTTGCCGCGACCAGGTTGTTGAGTACCTTTGCCTGCATACCCATCCTGAAGGGCCCCATGTGATGGATCCGCGTGCCCATGGCGTCGAAGATCGGGCGCAGGGCGGCGAGCTCTGCGTCGGAGGCGCCGACCATGAAGGTGAGGCGGGCCTCTTCCGCCGCCACCTGGGCGCCGGACATCGGCGCGTCGATGAGCGAGATATGGTCGGGAACGCAGGCGCGCAGATCGCGCACGTAGCGGGGCGAAAGCGTCGAACAAATCACGATCCGTTCGATCGTGGGCGCGCGGAGGATCAGCCCCTGCGCACCGAACAGCACCGCGACGGTTTCCTCCTGATCCCTTACGACGGTGATCAGGGTCGTGAGCCCGTCGGCGAATTCCGCGACATCGGGTGCCATGAACGGCGCGTCGATGGGAACGACGTCAAAGCCGCGGACGCCCAGTCCAGCCGCGTCGAGCGCCCGCGCCATGGGCAGACCCATGCGCCCGCATCCCGCGACGCCGATCATCGCGTCGACCGGCTGGTGCGGGCCTGTCGCCCGGTCATTTGAAGACCGGAGGTCGCTTTGCCATGTTGGCCATGACGGCCTCCATCTGGTGAGGGCCTCCGATGAGATCAGCCTGTTCCTGCGTCTCGGCCATCAGAACGTCGGCGCGGGGCGCATCGCCTTCGGCAACCTTCAGCAGCCGCTTCGCCGCACGGATGGCGCTCGGGCTCTTGTTCGCGATCTCGGTCGCGAGGTCCTGGGCGCGGGCGTGGGGATCGTCAGCAATCTCCGT
>JBCBAP010000016.1:0-64312 GCA_038532435.1 Pseudomonadota bacterium
GTTTGATGGTCAATGTCATTAATTCGCCATCACGATCGAAGACGACCCGGACACACCGGGCAAATCAGGACGAGTAAGACATGGCCGCGACGGACTACCAGAAGGGACGCGAGGAACTCCGCCAGGGGCTGCGCCGCAGCCGGGGCCTGTTCCTGACCGTCGGGCTTTTCAGCTTTTTTGCCAATGTGCTGATGCTGACCGGGCCGCTTTTCATGCTGCAGGTTTACGATAGAGTTCTGGCCAGCCGGTCCGAGGCGACCCTCGTCGCGCTCTTTGCGCTGGTCGCCGCGCTCTACGCGATCATGGGTTTGCTGGACTATGCCCGCGGGCGGGTGATGGGCCGCGTCGGCGCGGCCTTCCAGTCGCTTTTCGACAAGCGGGTGTTCGAGGCGCTCCTGCGCCGGTCCATCGATCCGAACTATCGTAACCGCCCGGCGACGGCGCTGCGCGATCTGGAATCCGTGCAGCGCCTTCTCTCCTCCCCGGCAGTGTTCTCGATCTTCGACATTCCCTGGACCCCGATCTTCGTCGCCGCGATCTTCATCTTCCATCCGGTGCTCGGCTGGCTCGCCGTCGCCGGGGGGTCCATCCTCATCATCACGACGGTCCTGAACCAGTGGCTCACCAAGGGGCCGCAGAAAGAGGCGGGCCAGTCCTCGGCCATCGCGGAGAACTTCGCGGAGAACGTGCGCGGCAATGCGGAGGTCGTGCAGTCGCTGGGCATGCGCAGCTCCGTCCTCTCCCGCTGGCGGGAACAGCGCGACACCGCGCTGAAGAACCAGATCTCTGCCTCCGATGTGGGCGGCACCTTCTCGACCTTCTCGAAGACCTTCCGCTTCTTCCTGCAATCCGCGATGCTCGCGGTCGGCGCCTACCTCGTCCTGCAGGGGGAGCTCACGCCCGGCGCGATGATCGCCGGATCGATCCTGCTCGGCCGCGCGCTCGCGCCGGTGGAGCAGGCCATCGGGCAATGGCCTCTCGTTCAGCGGGCGCGCGAGGGGTGGGACAATCTCTGCGAGCTGCTGGAGAAGACGCCTGAAGAGCCCGAGCGCACCGCCCTGCCCAAGCCCAAGGCGCTCCTCGATGTGCAGGGCATCACCGTCGCCCCCCCGGGGGAGAAGGTGGCAACGCTCAAGATGGTGAGCTTCCGGGTCGACCCGGGCATGGCCGTCGGGGTCATTGGCCCCTCCGCCGCGGGCAAATCGACGCTCGCCCGGGTGCTCACGGGCATCTGGCAGCCTGCGGTAGGCAAGGTCCGTCTCGACGGTGCGGCCCTCGACCAGTTCAGCTCAGATGACCTCGGGGAGCATATTGGCTACCTGCCCCAGGACGTCGTCCTCTTCGACGCCACCGTCGCCGACAACATCGCCCGCATGTCCACGACCCCCGACGCGGCAAAGGTGGTGACGGCGGCGAAGAAGGCGGGCGCCCACGAGATGATCCTGAAGCTGCCGCTCGGCTACGACACGCCGATCTCCGCCGGCGGCTCCCGCCTCTCCGGCGGGCAGAAGCAGCGTCTCGGCCTTGCCCGGGCGATGTATGGCGATCCGGTGATGCTCGTCCTCGACGAGCCGAACTCGAACCTCGACGCGGAAGGGTCCGCTGCCCTCAACAAGGCCATCGATCAGATGAAGGCGGAAGGCAAGACGGTCATCATCATGGCCCACCGCCCCGCCGCCATCGCCTCCTGCGATCTCCTGCTTCTGCTCGACGGCGGTCAGGTGAAGGCATTCGGCCCGCGGGACGAGGTGCTCAAGGAAAACCTCAAGAACTACAGCCAGGTCGCCCCGTCGCTCGGCGGCGGCGGTGCCCCGAAACTGCCAAAGCAGCCACCGCCGGGTCCGGTGCCCGGTGCGACCGTGCAACCCGTGCGCACCCGCGCCCCGGCACCGAAGGCGCAACCGCAACCGGCCAAACCCGCTGAGGCGCAGAAAACCCCGGTCCAACCCGCCGCGGGCAATCCCGCACCCCCAACCAAACCGGAGAAACAGTCGTGAACTGGTCCGCCCGTCCGCAGCTCATCATCGGCTTCACCGCCCTCATCCTCCTGATCGGGGGCCTCGGCACTTGGTCCGTCGCGACCCAAATCGCAGGGGCGATCATCGCACCCGGGCAGATCGAGGTGGAATCGAACCAGCAGGTCGTGCAGCACCCGGAGGGCGGCGTGGTCGGGGCGATCCTTGTCGATGACGGCGACTATGTGGAGGCGGGCGACATCGTCCTGCGCCTCGACGACACGCTTCTTCAGTCGGAACTCGCCATCGTCGAATCCCAGTATTACGAGCTTCTCGCCCGTCGCGCTCGGCTGATGGCCGAGAGCATGGATGCGGTCGAGGTCGCCTTCGATCAGGAAGTGATCGAGATCGCCATGGCCCGCTCGGATGTGATGGCGCTGCTGCAGGGGCAGGTCGCCCTCTTCCAGACCCGGATCGAGACCACCCGGCAGTCCATCGACCAGCTGCGCGAACGCCAACAGCAGATCAGCCTCCTGATCGACGGGCGCAACGCCCAGCTCGACGCGCTCGACCAGCAGCTCGGCTTCATCGAACAGGAGCTTGCCGACCAACAGCGCCTGCTCGACCAGGGCCTCACGCAGGCGACCCGGGTGCTGGCGCTGCAGCGGGAGCGTGCGGGGCTTCTCGGCCAGGTCGGCGAGCTCAAGGCGGGCATCGCCGAAAGCCGCGGCCGCATCGCGGAGATCGAGATCCAGGTCCTCAATCTCACCTCCACCCGGCAGGAGGAGGCGATCACCAGCCTCCGCGACATCGAATCCAACATCGCCGAACTGCGCGAACGCCGCCTCAGCGCGTTGGAGACGCTCAGCCGCCTCGACATCCGCGCGCCCTCCTCCGGCTACATCCTCGGCCGCGCCGTACACGCGGTCCGCGCCGTGGTGCGGCCCGCGGAACCGGTGATGTACGTGGTCCCCCAGGACAGCCCGCTGGTGATCACCAGCCGGGTAGAATCGATCAATATCGACCAGGTCCGCATCGGTCAGGACGCGGTGCTGACCTTCTCCGCCTTCGACCAGCGCACCACGCCGCAGCTCGAGGGCCAGGTCACCCGGGTCTCCGCCGACATCATCGTCGATGAACAGTCCGGCATGCAGTACTATGAGACGCAGATCCTGCCGAAGACCGGGGAGCTCGACAAGCTCGGCACCCTCGTGCTGGTCCCGGGCATGCCCGTCGACGCCTTCATCCAGACCGGCGAACGCTCGCCCCTCTCCTTCCTAGTCAAGCCGCTGGCGGACTATTTCAACAAAGCCTTCCGGGAGACCTGATCCCGGACACGCGAGGCTTTCCATCAGCGCGTCCGAGGGAGCACCCCGGACCGCGAAGGGAGGGGCCTCACCTTCTTCTGGCCGAAAGTATCCCCGCCGGAGGCAAAAAACGTGTCAGGACCCCCTTGGTCCGCCGCGGAGGGCGCAGTACGGTCGGGCCGAACCAGCCCCCCGGAGGATCCCCCATGACCGTCGCCGCCCGTCTCGCCGAGCTCGGCATCACCCTGCCCGATGCGCCCGCCCCGGCGGCGAACTATGTGCCCTTCGTCCGGTCCGGCTCCCTTGTCTTCGTCTCCGGACAGATCGCGAAGGATGAAGGCGGCCTTATCACCGGCACCCTCGGCGCGGACACGGACGTGGCGGAGGGCGCGCGCGCCGCGCGGGTCTGCGGCCTCAACCTGATCGCCCAGCTCAACGCCGCGCTCGACGGCGATCTCGACCGTCTCGTGCGGGTGGTCAAGCTTACCGGGTTCGTCAACTGCACCGCAGACTTCACCCAGCAGCCCGCGGTCATCAACGGCGCGAGCGACCTGATGGTCGAGGTCTTCGGCGCGGCGAAGGGAAGCCACGCCCGCGCGGCCGTAGGCTCCCCATCCCTTCCACTCGGCGTGGCGGTGGAGATCGAAGGGATCTTCGAGGTCTCCTGATGCCCCCCCTGCCGCCGCAGTTCCTGGACCGCCCGCTCGCCCACCGCGCCCGCCACGACCGCCGCGCGGGCCGTATCGAGAACTCCGCCAGCGCGGTTGCCCGGGCGATCGTCGAAGGCTGGGGGATCGAGATCGATGTCCAGCTTTCCTCCGACGGGCAGGCCATGGTGTTCCACGATGACACGCTCGACCGGCTGACCGACGCCACCGGCCCGGTGCGGGCACAGACCGCCGCCTCCCTCATGCAAATCCCGCTCACCGACAGCGAGGAGACGATCCCGACCCTTCTCGACGTGCTGACCCAGGTCGCGGGCACCGTGCCGGTGCTCATCGAGATCAAGGATCAGGACGGGGCACTCGGCCCGGACGTGGGCCCGCTGGAGGAGGCGGTGACACGCACCATCCACGGCTACCCTGGCCCGGTCGCCCTTATGTCCTTCAACCCCGAAAGCATCGCCACCTGCGCCCGCATCGCACCGGACATCCCCCGCGGCCTCGTCACCGACCCGTTCGAGGAGATGTTCTGGCCCGGGGTGCCCGCCACGCGCCGGGAGGAGCTCACCACGATCCCCGATCTTGCCCGCGTCGGCGCGAGCTTCATCTCCCACAACCGCGCCGATCTCGACAGCCCCCGGGTTCAGGAGGTCAAGGCCACCGGCATGCCCATCCTCTGCTGGACCGTCCGCAGCGCCGAGCAGGAGGTGGAGGCACGGCAGGTCGCCGACAACATCACCTTCGAGGGCTACAGCCCCGCAACGGGCGATTGACCCCGCCCGCCCCCGCGCCACATGTGCAGGGTGCATCCCGCGAAGGCCCGATGAAAGACAGCGACACAATCGAGATTTCCGTGTTGTCCTCCCTCGCCGAGATCCCGGCGGAGGAGTGGGACGCCTGCGCCTGTCCGGAGGCGGCAGCGGGCCGCGCCATCGATCCCTTCACCACCCACAGGTTCCTCCACGCGCTCGAGGCGTCCGGCTCCGTCGGCACCGGAACCGGCTGGGCACCCCGCCACCTGGTCGCCCGCCGCTCCGGGGAGGTGATCGGGGTCATGCCGCTCTACGCAAAGGGGCACAGCCAGGGCGAGTACATCTTCGACCATAACTGGTCCTACGCCTACGAGCGGGCGGGCGGTCAGTACTATCCCAAGCTCCAGGCCGCCGTCCCCTTCACCCCCGCCACGGGCCGCCGTTTCCTCACCGCTCCGGGGCGGGAGGCGGAGGCGATCTCCGCCCTTACCCAGGGCGCGGTGCAGCTCGCCTCCGAAAACCGGCTCTCCTCCGTCCACATGACCTTCTGCACGGAGGTCGAGTGGCAGGTGGGTGGGGAGATCGGGCTCATGCAGCGGATCGGCCAGCAGTACCACTGGGAAAACCGGGGCTACCCCGACTTCGACGCCTTCCTCGCGGACCTCAACTCCCGCAAGCGCAAGACGATCCGCAAGGAACGCCGCACCGCGCAGGCCTTCGGTGGCACGATCCACGGTCTGACCGGTAACGAAATCGAACCAGAACACTGGGACGCCTTCTGGCACTTCTATCAGGATACCGGCGGGCGCAAGTGGGGCACCCCCTACCTCACCCGCCGCTTCTTCGACATCGCACAGGAGGCGCTGCGCGACGACATCTACCTGGTGATGTGCGCGCGGGAGGGACGCTGGGTCGCCGGTGCGCTCAACTTCATCGGGCGCGACACGCTCTACGGGCGGTACTGGGGCTGTGTGGAGGACCATTCGTGCCTGCATTTCGAGGCGTGCTACTATCAGGCCATCGACTATGCCATTGCCCAGGGCATGGACCGGGTCGAGGCGGGGGCGCAGGGCGAACACAAGCTTGCCCGCGGCTACCTGCCCACGCCCGTCTACTCCCTGCACTGGATCGCCGACCCGGGCTTCCGCGACGCGGTGGACAAGTTTCTCGTTGCCGAACGGGACGCTGTGGGCGAGGAGATCGAGGTGCTGACCGACTACGGCCCGTTCCGAAAGACCGAAGGAGATCCCGATGCCTGAGAAACTCGACCCGGCCGCGCGCGCCGCGGCCCTGGCAAACCTCACCGGCTGGACCCATGAGCCGGAGCGGGACGCGATCTCAAAGACTTTCAGGTTCGCCGATTTCGTCGAGGCCTGGGGTTTCATGACCCGTGCAGCAATCATCGCCGAGGGGATGAACCACCACCCCGAATGGTTCAACGTCTACAACCGGGTCGAGGTCACGCTGACCACCCACGATGTGGACGGGCTGAGCCCCCTCGACATCACGCTCGCGGGCAAGATGGACGCACTCGCCGGGTAATCTTCCTTAAGGTCAGGTAACCCTGGCGCACCGCAGTCACAGCATTCGGTGCCTACAGAAGCCACCCCTTCCACACATCGAAGGGATGGCTAAGCTTCTGTTAACAAAGGGGTAAATGTTTCGCGCGCGAAACATCAGCCTCCGCCGTAGAAGAACTCCTCGCGGGTGATCTTGCCGTCGGCAACGGTATAGATGGCGACCTCCCGTCCTTGCGTGCGCTGGCCGCTGCTTTTCTCCGTGGTGTCCATCTCGAAGATCAGCGCGAACCGGTCTTCGCCGTGCGGGAACGGCCCGTCGACGGAGAACGAATGCACGTCGAAGCTCGCCTCCCACCAGTCATGCTTGCCGTTGATGCCTTGGATGCCCTGGATTTCGCTGCTGTCCGTGCCGGGCATCGGCATTGCTTCGGCGGAGACCGCATCCTCCGCATAGAGCGTCTTCAACGCCTCTCTCTCGGTACCGTTCTTGCAGTGCTCAACGAGTTTGTTGGCAACATCCATCAGTGCTGACATGGGGGCTTCTCCCTGATGCTGGTTGGGACGTTCTTGGGGAATCGCACCATACTTCATGCTGGAAAGAATCGGAACATTTTAAGAACAAATGAACAGAGAGGCCCCATCCGTCTTTCTGCGAAACGGATGGGGCCCCTTCTTCTGGCGTGAAATATCCCCGCCGGAGGCGCATGTCCGCCTCCCCGGAACTCCGCCCGGCTCAGATGGCCTCGAGCAGGGCCTCCCCGCCGCTCGTCTCACAGACGCCGGGATTGTCCTCCACGTGCAGGACGCTCACCTTGCCATCCTCCACCAGCATCGCGTAGCGCTTGGACCGGTCAATGAGGCCAACCGGCGGGGCGGAGAAATCCATGCCGACCGCCTTGGTGAACGCAGCCTCCGGATCGCCGAGCATGGCGATACCCGCACCCCCCGCACCGGTTGCCTCGCTCCAGGCCTGCAGGACGAACGGGTCGTTCACGGACAGGCAGTAGATCGCATCTACACCCTTGGCCTTGAACGCCTCCGCCGTGCGCATGAAGCTCGGGACATGGGCGGTCGAACAGGTGCCCGTATAGGCGCCGGGCAGGCCGAAGATCACGACCTTCTTGCCGCCCCACACGTCCGCAGAGGATTGCGTTCCGGGGCCCCCGTCGCCCATGACCACGAACGTCGCCTCCGGCAGGGTATCTCCGACTGAAATTGCCATTGCACTGCGCCTTTCGCTGATGTTTCAGTTGCTCGGTCAGGACTATAGGGGGATGCCCCCGCAGGGCCACCCCCCTTCTTGCGCGCATCTCTTCACCCGAAGAAAGGAACGGTCACATGACCCGGATCGTGGTTGTCGGCGGCGGGCAGGCGGGAGCCTCGCTGGTCATGAAGCTTCGCGCCCTTGGCCATCAAGGTCCGCTCGATCTGATCTGCGCCGAGCCGGTTCCGCCTTACCAGCGCCCACCCCTTTCGAAGAAGTATTTGCTGGGCGAGATGGCCGTAGAGCGTCTTTTCCTGAAGCCCGAGGCCGCCTACGGGGAAGCGGGCATCGGCCTTCATCTGGGGCGCAACGTAACCGGAATCGACCGGGACCGCCGCGTCGTCGTGACGGAGGATGGCAGCGAGGTTCCTTACGACCTTCTGGCGCTGACGACCGGTTCGCGCCCCCGGCTGCTGCCCGATGCGGTGGGCGGGGCGCTCGACCGGGTCTATCCGGTCCGCGCCCTCGCCGATGTGGACGCGATGGCGCCCGAGGTGGTCGAGGGACGGCAGGCGGTCATCGTCGGCGGCGGCTATATCGGACTGGAGGCCGCGGCGGTTTTGGCCGCGAAGGGCGTGACGGTCACCGTGGTGGAGATGGCGGAGCGTATCCTGCAACGGGTCGCGGCAGAGGAGACGTCGGACTTCTTTCGCGCCCTGCACCGGTCCCACGGGGTCGACGTGCGGGAAGGCGTAGGGCTCACCCGCCTCACCGGGACCGACAGCGTGACCGGCGCGGACCTGACGGATGGCACGCACGTGGCCGCGGACTTTGCGGTGATCGGCATCGGCATCGTGCCGGAGGATGGTCTGGCGCGGGACGCGGGTCTGACTTGCGACAATGGTATCGCGGTGGATGCGCTCGGGCGGACGTCGGACCCGGCGATCTTCGCTGCTGGGGACTGCGCGACATTCCCGTTTCGCGGCGAAACCGTGCGGCTGGAATCGGTGCAGAACGCCATCGATCAGGCGGAAGCAGTGGCGGAAGCCATGTTGGGGAGCGACGCCCCCTACGTGCCGCATCCGTGGTTCTGGTCAGACCAGTTTGATATCAAACTACAAATCGCGGGCCTCAACGCGGGATACGATCGGACGGTCCTGCGGCCCGGCGCGCGGGCGGGAACCCTATCGGTCTGGTACTACCGGGGCGCGCAACTTCTGGCAGTGGATGCGATGAACGATCCGCGCAGCTACATGATGGGCAAGCGCATGATCGAGAACGGGATTTCGCCGGATCCCGCGCTTGTGGCGGATCCGGAAAGCGATCTGAAATCCCTGCTCTCCTGACCGCTGCCGGAGCCTCCGGCGGGGATATTTTCAGCCAGAAGAAGCCCGGGCGATCTGGATCCGGGTGCCGCCATAGCTGCGCTGGTCGAGCGCTTCCATCCCCTCAGGCAGCGGGTGGAGGGCTGAGTCTTCCCACACGATGAGCGCCCCCGGGGCAATCCAGCCGGACCGCATTGCTGCGGTCAGTGCGGCAGCGCCGAGCTCCGTGCCGTAGGGGGGATCGAGGAAGACGACGTGGTGGGGCGTGCCGAGGCCCGGGCGGCGGGCGTCGCGTTTGAGGATGGTCGCCCGGTCCTGCACGCGCAGGTGGGAGATGTTCCGGGTCAGGAGGCCGAGGGATTTGCGGCCGGTGTCTATGAAAGTTACGTGTATGGCGCCCCGGCTCAGCGCTTCGAGCCCGAGGGCTCCCGTGCCTGCGAAGAGGTCGAGGACCCGCACCCCCTCCCAGTCCGGGGCGAAGGGCGCGTGCGCCAGGAGGTTGAAAAGGCTCTCTCGGACCCGGTCCGTGGTCGGCCGCAGATGGGCTGCGGGATCGCCCTTGCCCACGCTGGCGAGGGCGGTGCCCCGGGCGGAGCCGCCGACTATGCGCATGGAACGGTTGCGGTGTCGGCCATGGGGTCAGGATCCGCGCTTGCGGCCGTAGAGCTCGAGCCGGTGGTGCACGATCTCGTATCCCAGCTCCTCGGCGATGGCCTCCTGCAACTCCTCGATACGGGCGGAGGTGAATTCGATCACGTCGCCGGTATCCACGTCGATGAGGTGGTCGTGATGGGCACCCCCGGCGGGTTCGAACCGGGCGGGACCGTCGCCGAACGCATGCCGCTCAATCGCCCCGTGATCCTCCAGCAGCTTCATGGTGCGGTAGACCGTGGCCAGCGAGATGCGCTTGTCCATCTTCACCGCGCGCTCGAAAATCTCCGTCGCGTCCGGATGATCCTCGGCTTCGGCGAGGATCCGGAGAATCAGCTTGCGCGGTTTCGTCAGGCGGATGCCCGCGCGCCGCAGCGCTTTCTCGGACGGGGCGATGGAGCCGGTCATGGGCCACATGTGAGCCAGTTGAGAGGCAGGTGCAAGGGTGTTTCGCAACAGGGACGCATTTGTTGCGACTAATTCTCATTTGCATTGACAGGATGCGCACAGCCCCTATCTGCTATCCGCAACCACGCTATGGAGCGCGACATGATCCGGAAAACCGGCCTGACAATCCTTTCCCCGCTCGCCCTTGCGGTCGGGCTTGCGATACCCGCGGCGGCGGAGACCAAGGTGATCACGACCTTCACCATCATCGCCGACATGGCCCGCAACGTGGCGGGCGACGCGGCGGAGGTGGTCTCCATCACCAAGCCCGGGGCGGAGGTGCATTTTTACCAGCCTACGCCCCGGGACATCCTCGCAGCCCAGGACGCGGATCTGGTGCTGTGGAACGGGCTCAACCTGGAACAATGGTTCGAGCGGTTTCTCGACCGGCTGCAGAACGTGCCCTCCGCCACCGTGACCGAGGGCATCGCGCCCATGGGGATCGGTACTGGCCCCTACGAGGGCAAGCCGAACCCCCACGCCTGGATGTCCCCGGCCAACGCGGTGATCTATGTGGAGAACATCCGCGACGCGCTGATCGGGGTGGATCCGGAGAATGGCGAGATCTACGCGGCCAACGCAGCCGCCTACATTGCGGAGATCGAGGCGATGGCGGACCCGATCCGCGCGCGGCTTGCGGAGATCCCGGAGGCGCGGCGCTGGCTGGTCACCTCCGAGGGCGCGTTCAGCTACCTCGCGCGGGACTTCGACCTCAACGAGCTCTACATCTGGCCGATCAACGCGGATGCCCAGGGCACCCCGCAGCAGGTGCGCCGGGTGATCGACGCGGTGCGGGAAAACGAGATCCCGGTGGTGTTCAGCGAGAGCACGGTGCCGCCGGACGCGGCCCAGCAGATCGCGCGGGAAACCGGGGCGCGCTATGCGGGGGTGCTCTACGTGGATTCGCTCAGCGCGGAGGACGGCCCGGTGCCCACCTATCTGGACCTTCTGACCGTGACCACGACGACCATTGCGGAGGGTCTGGCCCCGTGATCCCCGCATGACCCGGCACGAACAGATCACCCTCGACGGGCTGGTGGTGGACGACATCACCGTCACATATCGCAACGGGCTGACGGCACTCCATGATGCGAGCTTCGCGATCCCGCGGGGCTCGATCACCGCGCTCGTGGGGGTGAACGGGGCGGGTAAATCCACGCTGTTCAAGGCGATCATGGGCTTCGTGCCACTTGCAAAAGGGTCCGTTGCCATGATGGGGCTCGGGCGCGACGCGGCGCTGAAGCGCAACACGGTGGCCTATGTGCCCCAGTCCGAGGAGGTCGACTGGTCCTTCCCGGTGCTGGTGGAGGATGTCGTGATGATGGGGCGCTACGGCCATATGGGCTGGCTGCGCCGCGCCTCCATCAAGGACCGGCAGAAGGTCGATGCGGCGCTTGAGCGCGTGGGGTTGAGCGCCCTGCGCCACCGGCAGATCGGCGAGCTGTCCGGCGGGCAGAAAAAGCGTGTCTTCCTCGCCCGGGCGTTGGCGCAGGAGGGGACGGTCATCCTGCTCGATGAGCCGTTCACCGGTGTCGATGTGAAGACGGAAGATGCGATCATCGCGCTTCTGCACGAGCTGCGGCGGGAGGGGGCGGTGATCCTCGTCTCCACCCATAATCTTGGCTCGGTGCCTGAATTCTGCGACCGGGCGGTGTTGATCAACCGCACCGTGCTCTGCCACGGCACCGTCGGGGAGGTGTTCACCCAGACAAATCTGGAGCGGGCCTTCGGTGGTGTGCTGCGGCGCTTCACCCTTGGCGGTCAGGATCTGCACGACGATGATGACGACCGGCACGTGACCGTGCTGACCGACGACGAGCGGCCCTTCGTCATCTATGGCGACCGGGACGACCGGAGTGACTGAACGGGCACCCCGGCGATGATCCTGCTAGAACCCTTCAGCTACGCCTACATGGTGAACGCGATCTGGGTGAGCGCCCTTGTGGGGGCGATCTGCGCATTCCTGTCCGCCTTTCTGATGCTCAAGGGGTGGAGCCTGATCGGTGACGCGCTGAGCCACTCCATCGTACCCGGGGTCGCCGGAGCCTATATGCTGGGCCTGCCGTTTGCGCTGGGCGCGTTTCTGAGCGGGGGGCTTGCGGCGCTGACCATGCTGTTCCTCAACCAGCGGACGAAGCTGAAGGAGGACGCGATCATCGGTCTGATCTTCACCGGCTTCTTCGGTGTCGGCCTTTTCATGGTGTCGCTGAACCCCACGGCAGTGAACGTGCAGGCGATCATCATGGGCAATGTTCTGGCGATCAGTCCCGGGGACACGGTGCAGCTTGCGATCATCGGCGTGGTGACGCTTGGTGTGCTGGCTGCGAAATGGCGGGATCTGATGGTCACGTTCTTTGACGAGAGCCACGCCCGGTCCATCGGCCTCGACACGCGCGCTCTGAAGCTCGTCTTTTTCACCCTGCTGGCCGGGGCGACGGTGGCGGCGATGCAGACCGTGGGCGCATTTCTGGTGATCGCCATGGTGGTGACGCCCGGGGCGACCGCCTACCTGCTGACGGACCGGTTTCCGCGCCTTATCGCCATTGCGGTGGCGATCGGCGCGGGTGCAAGCGCGGTCGGCGCCTATCTCAGCTACTTTCTTGACGGGGCGACCGGGGGGATCATCGTGTGCATGATGACGCTCCTGTTCCTCACCGCCTTCGTCTTCGCGCCCAAGCACGGGGTCCTGGCGAGCCGACGCAGAGGGGCCGTCCGGTGACCGACCTGCTGTTGCCCTACCAGTTTCCGTTCATGCAGCAGGCCCTGCTGATCACCATGGCCATCGCGCTGCCCATGGCGCTTCTCTCCGCCTACGTCGTGCTCAAGGGCTGGTCGCTGATGGGCGACGCGATTGCCCACGCGGTGCTGCCCGGCGTGGTGCTGAGCTACATGCTGGGCCTGCCGCTTCTGATCGGCGCCTTTGCCGCGGGCATGGTCTGCGCGCTCGCCACCGGGTACCTCAACCTCAACAGCCGGGTGAAGGAGGACACGGTGATGGGCGTTGTCTTCTCCGGCATGTTCGGGCTCGGCCTGGTGCTCTACGCGATGGTGGAGACCGACCTGCACCTCGACCACATCCTGTTCGGCAACATGCTCGGCGTGGGGTGGGGCGATGTGGTGGAAACGGCACTCATCGCCGCCATGGTGGTGGGCGCGCTGATGATCGCGGGGCGGGACCTGCTTGCGTTTGCCTTCGACCCCGCCCATGCGCAGGCCATCGGGCTGCGGACCGGCTGGCTGCACTACGGCCTGCTGGCGATGATCTCCCTGACGGTCGTGGCGGCGTTGGAGGCGGTCGGCATCATCCTCGCCATCGGGCTGATGATCGCCCCCGGGGCGATTGCGTTCCTCTGGACCCGAAGGTTCGGCGCCATGCTCTTTCTTTCGGTGCTGCTCGCGGAGGGCGCGACCTTCGCCGGGATCACGCTCAGCTTCTGGATCGACAGCGCCCCTGCCCCGACCATCGTCGTCCTGCTGACCGCAGCCTTCATCCTCAGCTTCCTCATCACGTCGATGCGGGCGGCGCGGACGCAAAGGCCCGGCTGACCCGAAAGGCACAAGCGGCGTGAGACACAGATAGGCGACAGGTCGAGGCCGCCTCTTTCACAGAAACGCCAGCCATGCGCCCGCCCGGAAAGGTTTCGGGCGCTCCCGTCGCAAGGAGCGCCCGCCGCACCGTCAGGTGCTCAGTGGAATGCGCCGCATGGCGCTCATTTCGACAGCGGTGTCAGGCGCCGGGCTGCTTGGTCTTGCGCAGGTAGGGCAGCACGCGCTCGAAATCGCCGAACTTCTCGGACGCTTCCTCGTCGGAGACCGCGGGCGTGATGATCACGTCCTCGCCGTTGGTCCAGTTCGCCGGAGTGGCCACCTTGTGCTCCGCGGTGAGCTGGATGGAATCGATCGCGCGCAGAAGCTCGTCGAAGTTCCGGCCCGTCGTCATCGGGTAGGTGAGCGAGAGCTTGATCTTCTTGTCCGGCCCGATGACGAAGACGGAGCGCACGGTGGCGTTGGTCGCCGCCGTGCGGCCTTCCGTGGCGGTGTCGTCGGCGGGGAGCATGTCGAAGGCCTTCGCCACCTTCATCTCTGGGTCGCCGATCATCGGATAGTCCACCGCGTTGCCGGACACGCTTTCGATGTCCGCCTTCCATTTCAGGTGGTCGGAGACGGGATCGACAGAGATGCCGAGGATCTTCGTGTTCCGCTTTTCGAACGCGTCGATCATGCCGGCCATCACGCCGAGCTCCGTCGTGCAGACCGGGGTGAAATCCTTCGGGTGGCTGAAGAGGACCGCGTAGCCGTCGCCGATCCAGTCGTGAAAGCTGATCTCGCCTTCCGTCGTGTCGGCGGTAAAGTCCGGTGCGGTGTCGTTGATGCGCAGGCTCATGGGGGTCACCTCATTTGGTTGGGCCTCGGTATGTAAGGAGCGAAGGGGGTCTTTGGAAACCCCCTTCCCCGACGGGACAGAGCATTTATGCTTTCGCGGGCGAGGAGGAGACCGTCCCATGCCCGGCCGCCTGTCTATCATGAGCCCCCTGGAAGAGCTGGCCGCCGCCTGCGGCGCACCCGTGCCCGAAGAGGCGGGCACCTGGCAGCCCAGCGACGATGCGGCCCCTGGAGAGGCGCTGCCGGTGCTGGTCCGCGACGGAGCCGACCTTCATCTCAGCGAAATGCGCTGGGGCATCATACCGGTCGGGCGGGTGAACGCCCGGGGACGGCCGGTGATGGAGACCGTGATCAACGCCCGGTCGGAGAGCGTGTTCGACAAGTCCGCCTTCGACGGGGTGCGCCGCGCCGTGGTCCCGGTAAACGGCTGGTTCGAGTGGACCGGCAAGGTCCGTCGCAAGGTGCGCTGGCGGATCGGCGCGCCGGATCGCCCGGTCATGTTCTTTGCCGCGATCTACGACGTCTGGACCGCGCCGGGGGGGCGGGAGGTGCCGCAGGTCGCGACACTCACCGTCGCGCCGAACGGGGATGTGGAGGCCTATCACCACCGGATGCCCGTGATCCTCGACCGGCCCGAACCGTGGCTCGACGGGGACGAGGCGGCAGCGCGCGCGCTCCTCCGGTCCGCCCCCGACGGGCTCCTGTCCGTGGTCGAGGATCCCCGGCGTTAGGGGGCACGGTCCCACATGATGGGTGGGCACATTGGCTCGCATGGCGATCGGTTTTGCCAACAGTACCGTGATCTCACTGACGGGATGTCGCGGCGCCGGCTCTTCGCGTCGGGTCGCGCTTTGTGAAGGGGCGGCGCTGCGAGATGCGATTGAGTGTTCCGCGATGATCTGCATTCGCAACGGAGCGGAGGTCGTTGGCCTTGCGGCGCCTTGTGCAGAGCGCCCTTGTCCACGGCTCGGGTTCGTTGGATCAAGCGTGCCGACATCTCTCCCTGCCGCTTGGTCGGGCAGTTTCTAGAGGTCAGGACAGGCTCGTGGGTCTTCCCGAGGCCGGGCCGCACCCGCTTCGCAAGGGATCCCCTCGTTCAGATCGGTCCGCCTCGGCGCAACCGGCGGAGCAGTGCGGCAACGTTGGATGCGGCGAAGAGGAGGGCTGCGACGGCGACGATGCTCGGGCCCGTGGGCGTGTCCCACAGAAATGATGCTTCCAACCCCAGAAGTGCTGACGCGCTGCCAATGACGGCTGCCAGCACCGCCATCGCCTCCGGCGTGCGGGCGAAGGGGCGCGCGGCCGCGGCGGGGATGATGAGGAGCGATGCGATGAGGAGCACGCCGACCACCTTGATCGCCACGGCCACCGTTACCGCAAGTGCGATGGTCAGCACGAGCTGTTCCCGCCGCGGATCGATGCCGGTGGCGGTGGCCAGATCCGGGTTGAGCGTCGCGGTCAGCAGCGCCGACCAGCGCCACGCCATCAGGCCGAGCACGACCCCGGCCCCGAGCCAGATCACCAGCAGATCCCCGCCGCTCACCGCCAGGATATCTCCGAAGAGGTAGGCCATCAGGTCGATGCGCACGCCGGGGATGAAGGACACGGCGACAAGGCCGAACGCTAGGCTGGAATGGGCGAGTACGCCCAGAAGCGTGTCCATCCCGTAGCCCCGCTCCCCCATGGTCGACACAAGCGCCGCCATGGCAAGCGCGACCATGAGCGCGCCGCCGAAGACCGAGATGTCGAAAGCAAGCGCCAGCGCCACGCCGAGGATCGCCGCTTGGGCCGTCGCGTCGCCGAAATAGGCCATGCGGCGCCAGACCACGAAACAGCCCAGCGGAGCGGCGGCGAGCGCGACGCCGATGCCCGCAAGCGCCGCGCGCACGAGGAAATCGTCAAACATCGCAGCCCCTCCGACCGATGCCCGGGCAGGTCGCGGGCGCGGTGGTTTGCGGGATCAGCTTCATGAGTGGATCGGTCATCGCACCTGCTCCAACGGTGCCGCATGGTCGTGAGCGTGGTCGTGACCGCAGCCATCGTCGTGGGCGTGGTCATGGTCATGCCGGTAGAGGGCCAGAGCGCCCTGCGTTCCGTAGCCGAAGAGCGCGCGGTATTCCGGGGCATTAGTCACCACGTCCGGCGTTCCCGCGCAGCACACATGACCGTTGAGGCAGATTACCCGGTCGGAGGCGCTCATGACCACATGGAGTTCGTGGCTGATCATCAGGACCGCGCAGTCAATCTCAGACCGCACGGCCTCGATCAGGCGGTAGAAATCCGCGGAGCCCGGCTGATCGAGACCCTGGGTCGGTTCATCGAGCAGGAGGATGTCCGGGGTCGAGAGAAGCGCCCGGGCCAGCAGCACCCGCTGGAACTGCCCGCCGGAAAGGTCGGTCATCTGCCGGTTGGCGAGGGTCGGCGCGCCAACCCGCAGCAGCGCAGCCCTGCGGTCCGCGGCGGAGGCCCGCCCGGGCAGACCCAGAAACCGGTCGACGGACAGGGGCAGCGTGGGATCGATATGCAGCTTTTGCGGCACGTATCCGATGCGCAGCCCCGGCGCACGGTGCAGACGCCCGGCATCCGGGTTCACTGCACCGATGATGCTGCGCAGGAGCGTCGATTTTCCTGACCCGTTGGGGCCGACGACGGTCACGATCTCCCCCCGGGCAATCTCCAGAGAGACCCGGTCGAGCACGCGGGTGCCGCCGAGCGACACGCAGAGCCCCTCGGCCCGGACGAGGCTCATGGCTGGTCTCCGCATTTCGGGCACAGGCCCTCGACCTCGACGACCGCGGTTTCGATGGTGAAGCCCGCGTCCCGCGCCGCGGCGTCGAGGGGGCGGGGAGCGTCAGTCTCGGCCACCGCATTGCAGCCGCGGCAGATCATGAAGGCGGGCTCGTGATCCTCCGCCGGGTGGGTGCAGGCAACGAAGGCGTTGAGCCGCTCGATCCGGTGCACGCAGCCCACGCCGCTCAGGAAATCAAGCGCGCGGTAGACGACGGGGGGCTGGGCGGCGTGGCCTTCCTCCTTGAGCACGGCGAGGATGTCGTAGGCGCCCATCGCCTTGTGGGAATCGAGCAGAATTTCGAGCACACGGCGCCGTTGCGGCGTGAATTGCAGTCCGCGGGCACCGCACTGCGCCTCCACAGCAGAGATGACCGACGCCCGGCACGCGGCGTGGTCGTGATCCTGAAATCCGGAGGGTGTTAGTACCATATATCGCACCTTGCAATAATGTAACAAGGGGTGTTACAGCTTACGCCGCTCTTTGTCCAGACCCGGAGACTTTCATGCGTGCCCTTCTCCCCCCCGCGTTGCTTACCGCCCTCGCCCTGCCTGCACATGCTGACGTGCCCCGCGTGGTGACCGACATCACGCCTGTGCACAGCCTTGTCGCCCGGGTGATGGACGGCGTCGGCACACCGGATCTGACGATCAGGGCGGGCGGGTCGCCCCACGACTACGCCCTGCGCCCGTCGGAGGCACGGGCGCTGTCGAACGCGGACCTGGTGATCTGGATCGGCCCGGAGCTGAGCCCCGCGCTCGCAAGATCCGTGGACGCGCTGGCGCATGATACCGCACGTCTGGACCTGCTCGATCTGCCGGGAACCGTGACCCACGAGTTCCGCGGACTGGACGACCATGATCACGGGCATGACGACCACCACGGGGAACACGAGGCCCATGCGGCGGCTGACGACCATGACGATCATGCCGCCGATGACGACCACGGGCATGATGATCACGCGCATGACGATCACGGCCACGATGACGACCATGCGGAAGCGAAGGCCGATGACCGGCACGATCACGGTCCGATCGACCCCCACGCCTGGCTTGATCCGGAGAACGGGAAGCTGTGGCTGGGCGCAATCGCGGAGCAGCTGGCTCAGCTCGACCCCGCGCACGCGGAGACCTACCGCGCGAACGCGGCCGCAGGCGTCGCGGGGATCGAGGCGGCGGAGCTCGCAGCCCGGCAGGCGATCGCGGATGCGCGCAAACCTCGCTTCGTCGTGACCCACGACGCCTACCAGTATTTCGAGCAGCGGTTTGCGTTGGAGCATGTGGGCTCGGTCGCGCTGAGCGACGATTCCGAGCCCGGTGCCGCGCATGTGCAGGAGCTGCAGGCTCTGGTGGCAGAGGAAGACGTGACCTGCGTCTTCGGCGAGGCGGACCGTCCACTCGGCATCATCGGCCAGATGGCGGAGATGAACGGGATCGCCGTGGGCATCCTCGATCCGCTCGGGGTGAAGCTCGCGGTCGGGCCGGAGCTCTACCCGTCGCTGATCCGCGACATGGGGCGCGCCTTCGCCACCTGTTCGGCGCAGAGCTCCTGACGCGCGGCTAGCGGATCGCGCCGTTGACGTCGGTCGCGGCGCCTCCGGTCAGCGCGGCGAAAAACAGGAACCAGTCCGACGTCACACCCGGACGTCCGTCCGGGTTCCAGATCGAAAGATCCGCGCTTGAGGTCGGATCGGCCTTGGCCGCGTAGGCCCCGGGCTTGATCCGCCCCATGCCCGACCCCCGGATGAGCTGGGACAGGCCGTCGAGGCAATCCTGCGGATCGTCCGGCATCATCGCGACGGGCAGGCCCAGCATGGTCGCCATGAACTGCAGGCGCGCGGCACGGACGGAGGCCGGTCGCCCGACCGCGACCCGTTCGTCAAAGAGCGCCCCGGCAAGCGAGCTGTCAAACGTGAGACCGCGGCGCCAGAGGTGCGTCGACCCGAGCAGCAGCAGCGCGTCGTCCACCACCACGAGCGAGGTCGCCATGTGGAGCTTCCTCCCCGAGCCTGCGGTGGGCGAGAAGAGGACGACCCGGTCCCCGCCGGTGTCCTGGAGGGACTTGAGTGCTGCAGAGATGCCAGCCTTGCGCACCTCCTCCACCTTGGCGGTGGTGTCCGGCAGCCATGCCTCAGGCACGCAGAGGATCACGGCGAGATCGGGCCGCTGCGCCCAACGCGCGGTGATCGCGCCGATCAGGTCGATCGCGCCCGATCCTGCGGTGTGCGGATCGATGGCCGGGGTCTGGATATAGACGAAATCCTCCGCCCGCGCGATCGCCGCCTGGGCGGACATGGCGAACTGCGCGAGGCCGTTCTCCGTCTTCGCGATCATCGAATCCACCGCCGTAGCGAGTGCGTTGTCGTTGAACGTCGCCGTGTCGATCAGGGTGTCGATGTCCTGACCCGTCCGGCTTTCGATATCGTTCTTGAGGTCCAGCCAGTCCTGCCCGGGCGTGTGGCTGCCCGGGGCGGCGACATAGGCCCGGATGATCCCGTCACCGGTCACTCCGAACGTGAGCGTTTCGAGCACGGCGGTCCAGGCGGAGGTGCCACCCGGGTCTGCAACCGCCATGATCGGCGTGCCCGCGGTGGTGAGGAACTGCACAAGGTCGGTCGACTGCCGCTCGGTCATCAGGGGCACGATCTGATCGGTCACCGGACCGTCGAGCGCGAGGCCCGGCCCGTGGATCTCCTTCGCGGCGGGCACGCCGGGGTGCGAGAGCTGCGGGGTGGGAAACTCGTGGTACTTCTCCCGCGCCGGCGTGCCGCCAAGGGCCGCGGTGTTGCCTGTGCGCTCCAGCGCCACAAGCTCCAGACGCTCCTGCGACGGGGCCGGGCGGCCCATGGTCGCCGCATCCGTCAGCGCGTTTCGGCTGCGGTGCACACGGGTTGATCCGTTCGGACCGGCGGTTTCGCTCATCGTGCCGTCCGGCGACTGGGCAAAGGCGGGATCCGTGGTGATGAGCGTGTCGCCGGTGGTCGCCGCGTTCGACACGGTCAGGGCCGACCGGTCGGTCCCGTCGATGGAGGCGGGGTCGACGAGGGCGAAATCGACCGTCGCCGGATCGTCGGGAACCACGAGCACCTGTTCGCCCGAGCGGAGCTGCGCGGTGCCGCGGTTGAGCGTCACCGCCTGCTCCGGGATCCAGAGCGTCGTGTTGGGCGGGGTGCCCGGCGGGGCGGGCAACGTCACCTTGCTGCCCGTCGCCACATCGGGCCGGTCGAAGCGCACGTCGGTGTAGATCCGCGACCCGCTCGACGTCACAACAAGCACATCGCAGGAAAGCGGCACGGGCGTCGCGGGATCGTCAGAGCCCCGGGTGCCGTCCGGCAGGGGCAGGACCACATAGGCCAGACCCATCGCGTCGGACCGCCCGGCCCCGCCATCCATGCGGAAGCGGCGCCCGGTCGTGGTGTCCCGCCCGTGGGTCCAGACCCGGATCCACGCATCCGCGGGGACGGAGCCCGCGTCGAACCGCAGCACGATCTTCTGATCCGTGGCGGAGGCGGTGGTCGTCGCTCCCTCCCCCGCGAGCTTGAACACGTCAAAGACGAGCGTGGAGGGCAACGGATCCGTTCCCGTCAGGGCGGCGGGCACGTTGGCACCCCAGTGGGTGTCCATCACCGGGGTCATCGCGATGGCTGACGCCCCGGCCTGAAGCGCGTTCATCGCCGCGGTGTTCACCGCATCGGTGTTGAAGAGGACCGGCGCGCCGGAGGTGTTGCGCTGGGGCGTGACCCGGCGGCGCGGGTCAGCCTGAGCCGCGTCGGCCCGGGTCAGCCCCACTGTGTGCGATTCCATGTCCACGACTCCGACGCGCATGTAGTCCCGCGCCATCGGGAAAGGAGTACCTGCGTTGGTCCAGCCCGCGAACGGGGTCGCGGTGGCCGGGGTCGTGTAGTTCCCGTTCGGCAATGCAGCGATGCGCGGCAGCGGCATGGTGTCCGGTGACGGCGCGGCCGTCAGCGCCACGGCAGGGGCGGGACCCGAGGTGGTATAGAGATAGTCGACCGAATCCACTTCCGCGAGATCCGTCAGGGTCAGCCGCGCGCGGATGTCCGCGCTGAGCGGCCCCTCATGTGGGGAGACGAAGTGCACCACCCGCCCCGGGGCGACCGTGGCGGTGCGCTGGTCCGCGGTGGCGGTGTTCTCCCACAGGTTCGACCAGAGCGCCGGGGTCGCCATCTGTGTCCACCAGGCAGCGACCGCGCCCGGATCCACTGCCCGACCGCGATAGTCGAAACACCACAGCGAGACCGGCAGCGGCGAGCCCGTCTTGTTTTCCAGGATCGCCTCGCGGGAGGTGCTGGGATGGATCAGCTCGGAAACCGGGTTGGAGGCGTTGCCGAAGGTGCTGCCGGAGAAGGTGAGGCCGAGGAAATTGGCCCGCAGGTCATCGGTCGTCGCGTCGCTGGGATAGTCCGGCGTATTGGGACGCAGGTTCTCAAGCGCCGTGATCGAATTGACCGTGGATCCCGCGATCTCAAGCGCGAAGGACCGGACGCGAGGGCGGGTCGGCGTGTTCGCCGCCGGTGCGGCGCTGCCGTCCGGCTGGGCGAGCGGCTGGGTCAGGTTCCAGAGCCTCAGCTCGACCTCCGGCAACAGGGTGAAAAGCACAACGAAGTTGCCCGGGGTGAACGCCTGCTCCCCGTCCGCGCGGCGCAGACCGCGCAGGGCAGGCACGCGGGTCGCGGTGACAGAGAGATAGGAACGCAGGCCAAGCGCTGGCGCCCCCCACTCCATGTCCTGATTGAGCGTGATGTCGACGTTCAGGTGCCGCCCCGGAAGGGGGAGGGTCGGCGGCGTCGCGCTTGCGTGCCGGAACCACGGGCCAAGGGCCGGGGAGGCGAGATGCAGGGAGCTCGGGGCGGGGACGAGGGGGGGCATCGCTGCGGCTCCTTCTGATCAGACCAGCGTCACGACGAGCGGCGTGCTGGCGCGCCCGACCGGGTCGATGAGCGTGATGCGGAACTCCGTGTCGAAGGGCACGATCTCGCCCGCGGTCTCCGTCCCGTCGACCTCCAGCGGATCGTCGGGGATGACATCGACCTCCCGCAGGATGGTCATGGCACCGTCCGGCAGCCGCCGTTCCACCCGGAAAGCAAAGTACCCCATGGCGGCCCCGTTGAGCGGCCCCGGATGGGTGAGAGCGATCCGCAGGTTGGCAAGCCCGCCCGCGGCGGCGGTCCCGATGAACGTGTCGAAGGCGACCGGAACCGGCGCATCTTCGGGCACGAGGATTAGGCTCACCGGATCGGAGGGGGCGGACCAGCGTCCGGGCACCGTGCGCGGCGTCGCGGACGAACCACTCTCCGGCGCGCCCTGCACCTCGGCAACCCAGGAATAGCGCACCCAGGGCTTCAGCGTGGCGGTGGCGGCGATCTCCACCGGGCCGGTGTCGCGATAGATCGCGGTCTGGATGCCGGTGTCCGTATCCACCGGGTCGAGTGCACCGCTCTGGACCACGGGGATCCGGTTGATGTTGGAGGCGTCGGTCTGGGTGCGCCGCAGACGCCAGTTCAGGCCCTCCGTCACGCCCACGACCATCGAGATGTCCAGCTCGGCCACGAAATCGGGCTCCGTCGCCGTGGGCTCCGCCGGGCGCACCGTGAGGCGCGGCTTCGACGGTGGATCGGAGTTCGGAACGCCGAAGAGGACGATGTCGAGATCCGTCAGGACCGGTTTCGCGCCGGAGGAGGACTCGGCGGCGATCTTGTAGCAGTTCAGCACGCGCAGACTGCCCGAGACCGCGTGGCGGAACCCTTTCTCACCGGAACTGTACTCGGTCTCCACGTTTCGCAACCGCTCGAACAGATGATCCGGGAAAAGGCCCTGATTGGTCCGGTAGATCGTCGCGCGGACCGCCGCGTCCGCGGCGGCATCCAGCGCATCGAGCAGGTCGGTCCGTCCGATCGTGCCCAGATGGCTGCGCATCCGGTTCTCGTCGGTGTAGTAGATGCCGAAGGTCGTCTGGCCCGGCGCAGGGGTCCACTGATACTCAACCCAGGCGAGCCCTGTGACGTCTGGCCGCGCGGAGTAGAGCAGCGTGTGCAGGATCGGTGGCTGCGCGGGCGGACGTGGATCCGCGAGGCGCAGGCGCTGGGGATCGGAGGTGAGCGAGGTTTGCAGCGCTGTGTCGCGCCAGACGGCGGTCAGCTCCAGCCGTTCCTCCGTCGCCGCGGCGAGGATCGGACCCTCGAAACTGACCTCAATGCGGAAACTGTCCGGCGGGTTGGCCACGGCCACCTTTGAGGATTCCAGTGCGGTGATCGTGCGGGTGAAGGCGACGCCTGGCCCGTTGCCATCCGCGTCCGCAACCGTCCGCGCGGTGATCACGACGTCCCGCAGCAGATTGCTCGCGGGCGCGAGGCTTTCCGGATCGGGAACCGGCACATGCACGGTGACGGTGCCGCCGGTGGTCGGCGCATCCGCGATCGACGGCATCTCGTAAAAGCCCTGCAGATGCGGGATCGGCGGCTTGGGCCGCACGCCGGCGGGCGCGCCTGCCGAGGTCCAGTTGGACCAGCGGCCGAAACGGTCCTGCTGGGACAGCAGATAGCGGATGACCGGCGCCTCGGCCATCCGGTCGCCGACGAAACCGACGCCGGGTTCGTCCACCGGTTCCCCGCTTTCATCGTCGATGTTGAGGCCAAGCATCAGCGGCAGGTGAAACCCTTGGGAGTTTTTCTTGTTGAGGTTCGCATAGACGCCGGTTCCGGTCGCGGGGGTGCGCTTGCCCGCGGCAAGCAGACCCGCGACGCGCGCCCCGGTTACGTCAACCTGGATCTCCCGCAACGCGGTCGGCGGCGGGGCGGGCAGCCAGCCCTTGTCCGTCGTGCCGGTGATGCTGACTGGATCGACCGGGTCAAGAATCGCGAGGCGGTCCGCGACCGCAATCGTGTTTAGCATCATGTAGCGATCGTGGTTCAGCAGCTCCTCACCCGCGTTGGACGGCAGGTCGAGGCCCGGCACACCGCGCGAGAGCTGTTGATAGACCGAGAGGTAGGTGTCGAGCGACATGGTCCGCTGCGCCACCGGAACCTGCGCGACGAGGGAGTCGAAGAACCGTTCCTCATCGGTGCGCAGGAACCCTTCCCGCATCGGCAGCGGGAAATCCTCGAAGAAGCCGGTGAACGCGTAGAAGATGATGCGGTCTTCGACCTCCACGAAGTTCCGGTCCCGCATCTTGTATCCGATGCGAGAGGCTGTGCCCGGGTCCGCCTGAAGCTGCATGAACCGGTCCATGCGGGCCATGGTCGCCGTGCCCGTGGGCAGCGTGCCATCCTCGTTCAGGACAGCACCGTCGATGGTCGATTCGACGCTGATCACCTGGTCGAGCGGATCCTGGCTGAGGTCCGTGATCAGCTTATCCAGATCCGGCGCCATGGTCAGGCTGAGCGATTTAACCCGCTGCCGTTCGAACGGGATGTCGGCGAGCGGTGCGGCGGCCGGGGCGGGGGCGTTCACCGTTTCCTGCAGCGGTCGCCGCTTGGGCGCCTGATCATCCACCCGGTCGTTGGAGATCCCTTCCCAGTTGGCGATGGGCAGGTAGCGGGGGCCTCCCGGATGGGGCAGGTTCATGATCGCGAACGGTTCCCACTGCAGGCGCTGGGGATCCTTCGCCTCGATCCAGCGGATGCTGCTGACGCGGCCCCAGCCGGTGACCTCGATGACCTCGATACCCGGGCCGGAGATCGCGTAGGGCTGGTCGGAGCGCTTGCCAATGGTCGCAAGGCCGTAGCGGGAGGTGACGAACGCCTCGATGGTCAGCTTCTGCGCCGGGGCGGTGGGCAAGAGGATGTCCGGGATGCGGAACGACCCGCCATCGATGCGGGCAAAGCCGCCGGAGGCGAGGAAATCGCCGATCACGCCGCCGACAACCGAACTGTTGATCGTCCCCGACGCCGCGCCGGTGGACCCGCCGCTGCTCCCACCGGTTGCGGTGCCCGGGCTGTTCGGACGGCTGAGGCCGGGAAGTGTGGGACGGAAGAACCCGGTGCCCGGACGGCTGAGGATCGGATCGAAGAAATCGGGTCTTTCAGGCACCGGCGCGATGATCACCGGATCCCCGGGGCGGGTCGGGACACTCGGCCCTGGCTCCGTCGGGACAGGGTCCGTGGGATCGAAGGGGATCGTTGGATCGTTCGGCCGGTCGGGCAGCCGATCCTCCTCCGCCACCGCGTTGACCTGTGCCCAGATACAGGTCTCGTCGGCCCCGCGCACAATCTCGATGCGGAGCGGATTGTCCGGCGTGACCGTGAAGGGGAGGGAGACGACCTGGTCGTTCTTGTCGAGGAAGGTCGCGGTCTGTCGGGTGTTGAGACCCTTCCGGCTTTCCGCGATGGCCCGGTGCACGATGAAGGGGGCGACGGGCAGGCCGAGCTCCGGATGGGTCGCGACGCGCAGATGGTTGCCCGCCTGCGCGTGGGGCTCATCGATGTCCGTGGGCAACGCGTGGGCGTTTATCAGGATCGGATTGGAAAACCGGTTCATAGCAGACCCTCCCGTTCCAGAATGGCCGGTACCTGGTTCACCACGCGCGTCCCGGTCAGTGTCGTGTCGGGCAGCGTGAAGGTGAGCGCCAGCGTCGATTTGCCGGGCGCGAGCCCGAAGGGCGATGCGGGCTTGAGCAGGACCCGGGTCCAGTTCTCGTTGGCTCGGATGACATCGAAGCCCAGCGCACCGATGGAGGCGCTGGAGAGCTTGCACCGGGTGGTGATCTCGGACCCGGTGGTGGTCTCCACCGCGCCGACCCGGTTGAGCGTCTCGACACTGTCGACGAGCAAACCCTCGATACGCCAGACACCGCCGGTGAAGCGCCAGATCACGTAGGACCGGCCCTCCGTCGTGGGCAGCGGCAGCGTGTCCGCATCGATGGCCGCGAGGGCCTCGTCGAGCAGGCCGTCAGAGACCTCCATCGCGCCGCTCGGCAGGGTCATCGCCGGATCGCCGAGGATGATGTCGTCGGGCACGAACGGGCCCTGACCGCTGACCGAATAGCCCAGCCCCTCCATCAACTCCTCCGGATTTGCATAGCGGGACGTGGTGAAGCGGGTGCCCATGACCTTGACCGGATCGCTGTCATCCGTCAGGGGCGCCATGATGTCGAGGTCGTACATGGCCAGCGGGTCCAGATCGAAGGTGCCTTTGAGAGAGGCACCGCCGATCGCCGGTCCGTTGGGCAGACACGGCGCGTTCAGGATCGCCTCGTTGATCCGCTGTTCCCCGAGCGAAAGCAGCTCCTGCGGGCCGTTGTGCCAGCCGAACCGGCCCATCCGTGGCGCGAGCACCGCGGTCAGGTCCGCCCCGGGCTGCGGATCGGGATCCGTGCGCTTGACCTCGATCACAAGCTTGCGGCCGTACTTCTCGACCAGTTGTTCCACGTGACCGATGTCGAAATGCACCCAGACCGGATCCTCGGTGAAGAGGACGGTGCGGCCATCCTCCGGCTCTACCCGGCTGATGTAGCGGTTGAGGTCGCGGGGATCGAAGACATACTCGTTGAGCCCGTCCTGGGTGTTCCCGGTCGTCCCGTTCTCCTCGGTCACGCCGAAGTGGAAGACCTGCGGGGTCCCCGCCTGCCAGGCGCCGGAGTCGATGGGCGGTGGCGTTTCGATGGCGTCGCTGTCCGTGGACCAGCTCTGCCATGACCATTCGACGACGATCTCGTAGTCCTCGCCCGGATCGAGCACGATCTCCCGCCGTTCGGTCGGGTCGGCATTGACCGCGTCCCGGGTCTCGTCGAGCTGCAGGTCGCGGCCTGCCTGATCCTGGGACCAGCGTATCTCCATGACCTCGTCGACCCCGCAGACGCTCAGGAGCGTGACCTCCAGCCCGGGAGGGGAGACGATCATGAACGCCTCCACCGGGTCCGTCCCGCGGGGGACGGTGTAGGTGATCACCCGGCAGGTGCGCTTGAGCTCCGTCGTGCGGGTGCTGCGGATGACCGGGGACCAGTTGGTCTGGGACAGAGTCCCGTCCTCGAGGGTCTGGATCATCGGGATGGCAAGGTCGGCGGGCGGCTTTGTGCCTCCCGTACCGCCGGTATCCCCGTCGCCCGCGCTGCCCTTGCCGGAACAACAGATCTCGTAGATCACCGCCTCACCGCGACCGCCGAAGATGGTGATGGTCTCGATCCCCTCCCCCTCGAAGGTGAGCACATGCTCGACCTTCTCGACGCTGGAGGTCGAGGCGCCATCCACACGGGCACCGAGCGCGTCCCGCGCCTCCGCCTTGAGCGCGCCGCCGAAGGTCATCGCCTTCACGGTGACTTCCGTGCAGGGTGCGGGCAGGGTGATCACCATGCCGTCATCCGGGAAGCGCAGCTCCGGCACGCGGTCGCTGCCCGGCTCCGCGGGTGAGCGACTCTGGCTCACCGCGTCGGCAAGTGCGAACGCGTCGTCGCGATTGATGGTGGC
This sequence comes from Pseudomonadota bacterium, assembly GCA_038532435.1. Lineage (GTDB taxonomy): Bacteria > Pseudomonadota > Alphaproteobacteria > Rhodobacterales > Rhodobacteraceae > JBCBAP01. The sequence goes on from JBCBAP010000016.1 coordinate 27,415, forward strand.
AAAACCGTGTCCTGCGTGAACGAACGCCCGCTCCATCCCGTCCTCGAGCTTGAACCCGCGGAAAGTGATGCAGTCCCGCTTCGGGATCTCCCCTTCCGAACAGCAGATGCGGAACAGGATGGCCTCGCCCGCGCCACCGGTCAGGCGGAACTCGGAGATGAGTTCACCCTCCGGTGCTGTGAGCACGATGCGCTGCGGGATCCGTTGCTTCCCGGATGTCTGCCCCTTGTCGACAACCTTGTCGTCCGGGGAGATTGCCTCGGCCTCCGCAGGCTTGCCCGCGAAGTGCATGATCCAGAGTTCGATCGACTTGCAGGGCTTGGGCAGGATGCCGATCATGCCGCCGTCCGGGAACAGGATCTCAGCCCCCTTGTCGCGGCCAAGGGTCGGGGCACCACCGCGCTGGTTCACCAGATCGACAAGGTTCAACCTGTTGGGCCGGTTCAGCACACCAAACTTGAACCCGTTATGATCGAAGCTGACCGGAGAGGCACCGGGCTTGAGATCGCGGAAATCCTCGCAATTGGGCGGCGGCAGGGGCTGTCCGCCCGGTGTGTCCACCGTGCGGCAGATGCGGAAGAGCCACGCCTCCCCACCGCCGCCGGTCACGCGCAGGCGCACGATGGGATCGGTGGTCGCAAAGCGCACGACGAGCTGCTGTCCCTGCGGGCCCTGGGCAACCTCGGTGGCAACGACCTGACCACTGGTGCCGATGGCCGCCACGTTGATCTGACTGTTCGTCGACTTCATGAAGTAGAGTTCGAGCGCGCGGGTAGGCTCCCTGAGGAACATCTCCATGCCCCGGTTCGGGAAACGGATGTCGGGCTTCCCGTCGGAGCCGAACTTCGCATCGATCTGGCGGCTGCCGTCGATGCTGTCCATCACCACGAGCGGCAGGTCCTGCACGAGGGAGCGCAGGGTCACCGGCGGCAGGACGATGTTGAAGTCCTCCTGGCCGACGACCGCATCCTCGAAGTCGTAACAGGTCTTGTTCGTCTCCCCGACCTGGCCGGGGGCGTCGCAGACAAGGAGTGTGACCTGTGCCTGGCTCACCTCCCGATCAAACACCCCTTCCCAGGGCAGAGCGGCGTCGAGCAGGCCACCGTTCATGGCGCGGCGGCCGGACGGCAGGCGATACCCGCGGGAGAGCGTTTCGCCCTCAACCGGCACCGGGAACGGAAGCGGGCGGATGCCGCCGGGAATGAAGCGTGCTCCGCTGCGGGCCATAAGCATCTGCAGCGGTCGACCCGCGATACGCTGCCCGTTCACGGGCAGGGCCGGTTCCCCGGTAACGAAGAACTTGGACGGATAGGGCGGCGGTGCGAGCTGTTCGGGCCGGATCCGGACACGGCCGGGGCCGAGGCCCCGCGCGGCGCGGCCATAGACGCAGGCACGACGGGGACGGGGGATCTCCTCGCAGAGATCCTCGATCTCCTCTGCGGGATCGCCGTTGGTACCCTCGCCACCGTCATTGTGGTTGATCACCCACTTCCACGGATCCCAATCGAGAAGCTTGAGGTTCGGCCCCTCGTGTTCACCGGGAAGAGGATTGCCGTCCACGCCCGAGCCGTCGGGCTGCTTGTAGGGGGTGGAGGTCCACACGCTTTGCAATGGCGGCACGTCCGGTGTGTCCTTGAGCGAGGCAACTTCGACAAGGTCGCTCTTCCGCCGTAAGATCACATTATTGAGCTGGTAGGCGTACTTCAGACGGCTCGACCCCCACCAGAGCGGGCTGTCGCCGGTCGGTCCGGGCTGGAACTGCTCACCCGCGGGGATCGCGTTCTCGATCTTGTGCCGGAAATGGATGATCGGGGCCGTGTCAGGCCAGACCGTGTGATTGTCCTTGGGCGCGACGCCGGTGTTGATGTCATCCCCGCTCGGCGACGTGCCCATGCGGAAGAGCGGCTCCGCCGCGATCCCGGTGGCAACCGGCGCGGCCTCTCCCATGATCCGGTCGCGACGGTCGGTGAGGGAGATGTTCGCGACAGGCCCGTCTGGCGCGGGCACGACGGGATCGCCGTCCGTGCCCCACTTGAAGCTCACGCAGCCCTTGATGGAGAAGAAGAAGAGGTCAACCTCGCCGCAGAACTCGCCTTCGAGGAACAGGTTGTCGTCGAAGTAGGTGAGGATGATCTCCCCACGGGCGGAGATCGACAGGACCACCAGATCGAGCTCACCAGCGACGAAGATCCCGCCCTTGATCAGAAGCGGATCGGTGCCGAAGCCCACCAGAACCTTCGCCGATGCGGAAAGCTTGATCGGCCCGGCGGACCATTCGATGCCCCATCCCGTCCCGAAGCCGACGGAGAAGCCTTCGAAGCTGAAACGCGCGTCGCCGCCCAGGGACGGCAGGCCGTCCTGTTCGATCATCAGGTACGCCCAGGCCTGCGAGTTGAGCGTGCCGGGCAGGATCGTGAGCGTGATCGGCTCCCCGTGGCGGGTCACAGTGATGCTGCCACCGCTGCCGTCCGGAATGCTTGCCGTCACACCGTCGGAACCGAGCCGCACATAGGTGCCCTGCAGCGAGTAGGGGAAGTAGGCCCCGAACGGAACCTTCAGGCTGAGGATCTTGGGAATCTCATACTGGGCGGAGACCGCGACCTTCACCGCGGTGTCGTCGATGACGATGAGGCCCGTGATCGTCCCTTCCGCACCGCCCTCATCCGTCGCGGTCGTGTCGGGCACCTCGATGACCTTCACGTCCACGCCCAGGATCACCTCCGGATCCGGGAAGGCGACGACCACCATGCCCGAGGCGGAGAAGCAGAAGCTCACATCCGGCAGCGTGCCGACCACGACGCCGACGCCGAGCGCATACTGCCCGCTCTCCGGCCCGTACTTGTTCTCCGGCGGCTCACGCCACCAGGCGAGCTCCTTGCCGATCGGGTCGCTGGTCGGGATGCTGTCAAAGTTCCGCGACCCGTTCATCGCGAACATGCCTTTGAAGCCGTAGATGGCGGCACCGGATTGGGCGAGCGGAATCGGGGTTGCGAACTGGACGCCGAGGAAGAGGGACATGAAGATGTCTGGATCGATTTCCGGGGGCTTGCCGAGCGCGATCGCGGCTGTACCGCCAACGCCGATTGCGGGCAGGTCGACCTCCACGCCTGCGCGGATGACGCCGCCATCCTCGATACGCAGACGGCCCTCGCCCTCCAGCACGTTGGGGATTTCGGCCTTCAGAACGAAGCCGCGCAGCTCGAACTTCGGGATCGGGCTGCCATCCTCGAAGATCAGGCGGATGATCGCCTCGGAGATCTCGATGACGCCGAGGTTGAGCGCGATGGCGATCCGTCCCTCGATCCAGAGGGAGCCCCGGCCCATGCTGATCTCGACGATCCGCAGAAGCTCGCCGAGCACGCCCTCGATCTCCCATCGGCCGGGATCCTCGATTTCGAGCGAGTCCGTGGCGAAGGCGAGGCCGAACTTTTCCCACCCTTCCTTGCTGTTGTCGAACTCCAGCCCGACATTCTTGTAGCGGATCTTCACCGGCTTATCGTCGGCGGTCTTGATGCCGAGTACACCGCCGTTGATGTGGAGCGTGCAGACATAGTCCGTCAGCAGCTTCACCCCGATGCCCGGCCCCGGATCGGCGATCGTGGTGGTCTGGATCTGGGCCTCGATCTTCATGACCGCGGTTTTGCTGTCATCGCCGAGCAGCGGCGGGTTGCCACTGCCGAGCGGGGTGTCGGCGAAGGCAACCGCGGCAAGAAGCGCGGAAATCCGTGCGCCGGAGCCCACCACATCGTCATCGAGGTCCACACCCGCGAGCAGCATCGGCCCGAAGGCGGCTGCCGCGGTAAGCTGTTTCTGCTGGGTGTAGAAGAGCCCGTTCGGATCCCCGTCCGACTTGATGCCGAGCGTCAGGCGGGTGAACTGGGTGAGGTCGTCATAGATCCACTTGGCATAGAAGGTCAGAACTTCCTTGCTCAGGTCCGGCGGGGAGCCGTTGACCGGTGGCATCGGAGCCTCCGCGGGCGACCATGCGAACTCCGCCTCGGCGAGGTTCGGGATCGCATCCTCCCAGCCGGAGGCGGTGGGCCGGTCCCACCCGAGCTTGAGCTTGACCCGGTAGTCGATGGCCGGGCTCGTCGACGGCACGGGCGAGGTTGCCCGCCCCGCCGCGGGCACCATCGAACGGCGCCGGGTCGGGTCGACCCGAGGGGTGATCTCGGTCAGCGAAGCGGGATCGACGGTCTCCCCATCCGCCTCGAGCGCGTAGATGTCCACCCGGCGGTAGGTGATCCGGGGCCCCTCCGCCGGATGAGATGTGTCCTGGTCCGATGGCCACCCGGTGCGGTTCTCGTTGACCTCGATGAGGCGGCCGTTTTCGAGCGACGCATCGCCCACCGCGTCGGTTTTCTCCTTGGCTTCAAGGGCAAGGATCGCCTTGTCCTCGATCACAGCACCGGTCTGCACCGGCGGGCTGGGCGTGACGGAGACCGGGGGATTGTCGGTCCAGCTTGAACTTTGTTCACCACGATAGGAGACGCGGTAGGTCGGCACCGCGGGCTTCGACGTTGGGCGCGGCGGGGAATCGGTGAGCAGCTCGAACCCGCGCTTCGCCCGCTTGGTCGCGAGCGTCTCGTTATAGCCGTCGCTGCCGATATCGTCGCAGCGCCCGATGACGATGAAATGCGCGTTGGGATAGTGCGATGCCCACTCCAGCAGCTGGTGGCGCAGCTCGTTCACGTCGCCGCTGGAGAAGCCGTACTTCGGGGTCTTCTCACCCCAGCCGATGACGACATTGTCGTCGAACTTCATGTGGATCTGCACATGCCGGTCGGCGATGAACTCGGCGGGAGAACCGCCCTCATCCAGCACCACCTCGGCAAGGCCATCGCCGGGCACACTGACCTTCGCCGGTGCCGTCGGATCGAGCGTCGCCTGGGCCAGCTTCTCGTTCCGCACGCCCTGTCCGTGGAAATCCGAGAGGTCGTAGGTCAGCTCCGCCGCGCTGAGCTCGAGCACGGTGCCATCGTCCACCGCATCGAAGACCCCGCCTTCGGTCCCGACGAGCAGACGGTCATTATCCTCGATCCGTATCCACACGTGGGAAATGCGGGCCTCATCGCGGTTGCCGTCCACGATCTCCCGCAGCAGGACCTTTTGCGTGCCGGTCAGCCCGCTCACATCCGGGGAGAAGGTGGTGCCGGTGCCGGTGCGCTCTGTCCCCACGACCTCCCATTCGTAGGTCGTCGTACCCGTCGCGGTGCTGATGGCGGTCAGGGTGATGGCAGAGATCGCCGCGGCACGGCCGTTCAGATCCACCACATTGTCAAAGGTTTCGCTGCCGATGGTCGCCTGAACCGCGGCGCCGGTGCCGCCCATGACAAAGCGGAACGTGACCTCCGGATGGTTGATCTCCTCCCCACCCGAAAGCTTCTCGATGGGGGTGACCTTGAGGTCCTGCGCGTGGCGGATCTGGCCGGAGCTGCTGTCCGCGATTTCCACCGTGCCGTCCGGCCACTGCCAGCGGGCTGTCCAGTCCTCGATCGCGCCACCCTCCGGCGGGGCGGAGGCGGTGAAGCCCGCGTGGATCGTGACATCCTGGTCCTGCGCCGCCTCGATGGGCACCGTGCGGGAAAGGCCGACCGTTTCCGTCGCGGTGATGTCGGTGGTGCTGTCATCAACCCGGAAGCGGAAGGTGGAAGGATCGAGCGCGGTGCGGCCGAACTGCACCTCCACCTCGCCCTGGATGCCGAGCGGATTGCCGATCAGGACATTCTTCACGCCGCCGGACAGATCGCCGATCCCGGGCAGATTGCGCGGGGCGTAGAGCGTCGCCTCCTGAATTGCGAGGCCGGTCCAGTCCGGCCCCTGACCGCGTCCGATGACCTCTGGCGTGGAGTAGGTTTCGGAGAAGTCGAACTCCAGCTTTCCCACGCTCATCCCGAAATCAGACTTCCCGAAGAAGAAGTGTGGCGGGCTGAAATAGAGCGAGGCGACGGCACCGGTGGGCGTTGTCGGATCGAACGGATCGCTTTCGTCGACGAAGCGGACGGCGACGGGATCCGTGGCGCTCGTCTTTTCGATGCGCAGGGTGGCAGAGCCGATGATCCGCACCTCGCCCCCGTCCGGATTGCGGACGATGTGGCGCGGCGCCGTCCCCGTCTCCTCGACGAAGATCGCGGGTTCGAGCGCGTTGAGCGCGAGAACCAGCCGGTCGAGTTTCAGGTCGAGCGCCCAGATCGCGGCGGCGGGCTCGAGGTTCGATCCGGCGGGAATCGCGGAGCGGACCATGGAAAGCTGAAACGGCAGGCCTGCATTGATCAGCGGGATGGTCAGCTTGCCGATGCCGATGTCAAACTCCTCGACATCCTCACCGATGACCCCGGCAAGGGACTGCAGCTTGCCATGGTGGATGACCGCGCCCGGGGACCGTGTTGATCGGTATTCAGCGACCGAGAATCGGTCGATGAAGTCCTGGATCGACTGCGGCAGCGCCGCGTTGATCCGGTCAGTGACGTCGAAGAGATCTACTAGCGGGATACCTGCCGTGCGACCCATGACGTGAACACTCCCCGATCCTACTCTACTCCCGGTTGCTCAGACGCTAGCATAAACAGTCAATATCCGCTGACAAAAATGTGAGCGGTCTGTCTCTTTCGAGACTGACGATCATAAAACCGGTTTGAGACAGGGGTCAGGCGAAGGCGATTTGCGCCTTCATTGCCACGCTTCTGTCGCTCGCGAGGTCGAAGGCGGCCTGCGCCTCCGCAAGGGGCAGCGTGTGGGTGATCAGCGGGGTCACGTCGATGAGTCCCGCCTGCATCAGGCGCACCGCGGTGGCAAACTCCGGGTGGAAACGGAACGACCCGCGAAGGGAAAGCTCCTTGGCCGTGAGCATCATCATCGGCACCGTCATGTCGCCACCCAGGCCTAGCTGCACCACCGTGCCACCGGGCCGCATGGCCGCGATCCCACCCGCGAGCGCAGGTGCGGCACCGGAGCATTCGAAGAGGATGTCGAAGGTGCCTTTGCCTTGCGTGTAGGGCGTGAGGCCGTCGGGGTCCTCCGCCATGTTGATCGTGCGGTCCGCGCCGACCTCCCGCGCCTTGCCGAGAGTGAAGGCGGACAGGTCCGTGGCCACGATCTCCGCCGCCCCGGCGCGGCGTGCGGCGAGGATGGAGAGCGCGCCGATGGGTCCGCAGCCCGTGACCAGAACGCGCTTGCCCAGAACCTCCCCGGCCTGCCGCACCGCGTGCAGGCAGACGGCGAGCGGTTCGGCCATCGCCGCCTCCCCGGCGGTGAGCCCGGTGGCGGGCACGCATTGGGAGGCGTCGGCGATCAGTCTTTCGCGAAATGCGCCCTGGATATGGGGAAACGGCATCGCGCTGCCGTAGAACCGCATGTTCAGGCAATGGTTCTGTTTGCCTTCGAGGCAGTAGACGCAGGTCTGACAGGGGCGGGACGGGGAGACCGCGACGAGCGTACCGGGGGCGAGCCCGTCGACCCCCTCCCCCACAGCCTCGACCGTGCCGGATACCTCGTGGCCGAGCACCATCGGCTCCTTCAGCCGGATCGCGCCAAAGCCGCCATGGCTGTAGTAATGCAGGTCAGACCCGCAGATCCCCCCCGCGGCGAGCCGGATGGCAACCTCCCCCGGACCCGGCGCGCCGACTTCGCGCTCCTCGATGCGGAGGTCACGGGCTGCGTGGATGACGATGGCTTTCATGGGGGCCTCCGGGGGCGCGCTTGACTCAAGATGTTACCGATAACATAAAGGCCTCACACGGCCGATGTCGAGGCCGAAACCCACCTTGAGCGAGGCGCATCCATGTCCAAAACGTCCCTTTTCGACCTGACCGGGCGGCGCGCGCTCATTACCGGATCCTCCCAGGGTATCGGCCTCGCGCTTGCCCACGGTCTGGCGGAGGCGGGGGCGGCTCTGGTGCTCAACGGCCGCTCCGCCGACAAGCTCGAGGCGGCAGCCGATGATCTGCGCGCCACCGGTGCGACGGTGGAGACCATGCTGGCGGACGTGACCGACCATGACGCGGTGCGCGCCGCGGTGGATCATGTGGAGGCCGAACACGGGCCGATCGACATCCTGGTGAACAATGCGGGCATGCAGCACCGCACCCCGCTGGAGGAATTTCCCGCGGATGCGTTCGAGCGGCTGCTCCAGACCAACATCGCCAGCGTCTTCCACGTGGGCCAAGCGGTGGCTCGGCACATGATCGGACGGGGTGCGGGCAAGATCATCAACATCGCCTCCGTCCAGACCGCGCTGGCCCGCCCCGGCATCGCGCCCTACACGGCGACGAAGGGGGCCGTCGGCAACCTGACGAAGGGCATGGCCACGGACTGGGCCAAGCACGGGCTTCAGTGCAACGCGATAGCGCCAGGCTATTTCGACACGCCACTCAACGCGGCCCTCGTCGCGGACCCGGAGTTTTCCGCCTGGCTCGAGAAGCGCACCCCGGCGGGACGCTGGGGCAATGTGGAGGAACTGGTGGGGGCCTGTGTCTTCCTCAGCGCGCCCGCGTCGAGCTTCGTCAACGGCCACGTCCTCTATGTGGACGGCGGGATCACGGCATCGCTGTGAGGATGGTGCTGATGGGCGTCGCTGGCTGCGGGAAGTCCGCGGTCGGGGCGGCGCTGGAGGCGGCGGCGGGAATTCCCTATCTCGACGGCGACGATCTGCACCCGCCGGAAAACATCGCCAAGATGAGCGCGGGCGCCCCGCTGACGGACGCGGACCGCTGGCCGTGGCTGGCACTGGTGGGGGAAGCCCTGCAGGAGCCGCCTCGGGCCGTGGGCTGTTCGGCGCTCAAGCGGATCTATCGCGACCGGATCAGGGAGAGCGCACGAGGTCCCGTCACGTTCGTCCACCTCTCAGGCAGCCGGGAGGTGATCGAAGCACGTATGGGCGCGCGTGAGGGGCACTTCATGCCGGTCAGCCTGCTCGACAGCCAGTTCGCGGCGCTTGAGCCGCCGGCTGGTGATGAGGATGCTGTGACGGTGGATATAGATCAGCCCGTTGAGGCGATCGTCGGCGCCATCGTGGACGCGCTGGACTTACGCGGGGGGTGATCCCCCGCGCAAGGCTCGCAGCTCTTAGAGCAGCTTGAGGTTGACGGCGGACTGACGTCCGTCCCGGCCTGCCTCGAGCTCATATTCGATCTTCTGCCCATCCGCGAGACCGGTGAGGCCCGCCCGCTCAACGGCGGAGATGTGCACGAACACGTCCTTGGAGCCGCCTTCCGGCTGGATGAAGCCGAAGCCTTTGGTGGTGTTGAACCATTTCACGGTGCCAGTGGCCATACCGTGTTCTCCTTCAATACGCGAGGTGGGCTGGGTGCACACCCCTGGGGACAGTCATAGCGTGATCGAATGACTGGGCCGTATTGATGGAACAGTGTCGATAGCAAGTGACTTCCGTCGCATATGTCGCCGCGTCGGCCCCAAAGCAAGGTATTTCTGCGATTCCACCTGCAATTGCAGCCTATGCGGGAAGTATTCCGATGAGCCCTCGCGACGGCGTCGGCGGAATCTTGCCGAGAGGCGACGGTGGGAATGACCCTTCAATCCCGAGGGCGAGCTGGTTTTGACAGACGCAGGAACATGACGGTCACCTGCCAAATTGCTGCCTCTCCTCCACGTCCCGCCTGCTGCGTGGCGGGCTATCTCGACCACGCGGCGTTCTGACTGGCTGTAAGCCGGGTTTCCGTCTGCATGGGCCGCTCGTCCTCTCGACCATTTGAATGCCAACCGCCGGCCAATGGATGTTTCTAACGAGTCGCTGCGAACGGGAGAGGGCGCACCGGCTGTCCTCCGCAGTTGAGGTGGCTGTGCGCGGCCGGGCCTCACCGCTGTTATCCGCACTCAGGCTGCGCGCAATGCCGGTCGGTGCTTCCCAGTCGGCATTGCGCTCTTGAGCAGTTACCTCGCGAACTTCTTGTACTTGATCCGCTTCGGCTCGACCGCGTCGGGGCCCAGGCGTCTGATCTTGTCGGCTTCGTAATCTTCGAAATTGCCTTCGAACCATTCCACGTGCGCTTCGCCTTCGAAGGACAGGATGTGGGTGCACAGGCGGTCGAGGAAGAAGCGGTCGTGGCTGATGATCACTGCGCAGCCTGCGAAGTCGGCGAGGGCGTCTTCGAGCGCGCGGAGGGTTTCGACATCGAGGTCGTTCGTCGGCTCGTCGAGCAGGAGGACGTTGCCGCCCTCCCGCAGGAGCTTGGCCATGTGGACCCGGTTGCGCTCCCCGCCCGAGAGAAGGCCGATCTTTTTCTGCTGGTCGCCGCCCTTGAAGTTGAAGGCCCCGACATAGGCGCGGGAATTCATCTCCGCATCACCGAGCTTGATGACATCGAGCCCGTCGGAAATCTCCTCCCACACGGTCTTGTCCCCGTCGAGCGCGTCGCGGGACTGGTCGACATAGGAAAGCTTGACCGTGTCGCCGAAGCTGATCTCCCCGTCGTCCGGGCTCTCCTGCCCCGTGAGCATGCGGAAGAAGGTGGACTTGCCCGCGCCGTTGGGGCCGATGACCCCGACGATGCCGCCGGGGGGCAGCGCGAAGCTCAGATCGTCGATGAGCAGGCGGTCGCCGAAGCCCTTCTTGAGATTGTCGATCTCGATGACCTTCTGGCCCAGCCGCGGCCCGTTGGGGATGACAATCTGGGCGTTGCTGATCTTTTCCCGTTCGGACTGGTTGGCGAGCTCGTTGTAGGCGTTGATCCGGGCCTTCTGCTTGGCCTGTCGGGCCTTGGCGCCCTGGCGGATCCATTCAAGCTCCCGCTCCAGCGTCTTCTGACGGGACTTGTCCTCCCGGCTTTCCTGTTCGAGCCGCTTCGCCTTCTGCTCGAGCCAGGCGGAATAGTTGCCCTCGTAGGGAATGCCGCGGCCGCGGTCGAGCTCGAGGATCCAGCCGGTGATGTCGTCAAGGAAGTAGCGGTCGTGGGTGACGATCAGGATCGTGCCCTTGTACTCGATGAGATGTTTCTGCAGCCAGGCGATGGTTTCCGCATCGAGGTGGTTGGTCGGCTCGTCGAGCAGCAGCATGTCCGGCGCCTCGAGCAGGAGCTTGCAGAGCGCGACGCGACGCTTCTCCCCGCCCGAAAGCGTGCTGACACTCGCATCGTCCGGCGGGCAGCGGAGCGCTTCCATGGCGATGTCGATCTGGGCGTCGAGGTCCCACAGATTGGCCGCGTCGATCTCGTCCTGAAGGGTGGTCATCTCCTCCATCAACTCGTCGGAATAGTCCTCCGCGATGGCCATGGCGATCTCATTGAACCGGGTGACCTTGCCGGTTTTCTCCGCCACGCCGAGCATGACATTGCCGCGCACGTCGAGGCTCTCGTCGAGCTGGGGTTCCTGGGGCAGATAGCCGACCTTGGCCCCCTCCGCCGCCCACGCCTCGCCGGTGAAATCCGTGTCCTGACCGGACATGATGCGCATGAGCGTGGACTTACCGGCGCCGTTGACACCGACGACGCCGATCTTCACCCCGGGCAGGAAGGACAGGCGGATGTTTTCGAAGCATTTCTTGCCGCCCGGATAGGTCTTGGACACACCGTCCATGTGGTAGACATACTGGTAGCTGGCCATCGCGGGATCCTCCGGGCGCGGTATCTTTGCGCCTGTGTAATCGGTTCAGATGCGGGGGGCAACGGAGCGCGTGGGAGAGGTGCCGCACCCGCCTGCCGGAGCGCCCACCCGCCCACCCCGCTCCGCCAGGCGGGTGCCGCGCGGTTGACAAGCGACGGGCGACACCGAAGAACGGAAGGCCAGGATGGAACGGAGGCCAGTCGGGTGATTCACGGATTTCCCCCGGCCGCCGCCGGAATGCGGGTCGGCCTGCTCGGCGGGTCCTTCGACCCGCCCCATGCGGGCCATGTGCACATCACCCGTTTCGCGCTCAAGCGGTTCCAGCTTGACCGGGTCTGGTGGCTGGTGACGCCGGGCAACCCCCTTAAGGCGGAGGGACCCGCGGAGCTTGACCGTCGCATGGATGCGTGCCGGACGATCATGCAGCACCCGCGGGTGATCGTGACCGATATCGAGCGGCGGCTGGGCACCCGCTACACCGCCGAGACGCTGGCGCGCCTGCGCCGGATCTACCCCGGGACCCGGTTCGTCTGGCTGATGGGAGCAGACAATCTCGCGGGCTTTCACCGCTGGGACCGGTGGGTGGACATCATGGCGTCGGTGCCCGTGGGCGTGCTGGCACGGCCGGAGGAGCAGATCGCCGCGGGCCTGAGCCCTGCGGCCCGCCGCTTTCATGAGGCAAGGCACTCGGTGCGGCAGGCCGGTGCATTGCCGATGCTGCCTGCCCCGGCCTGGACGATGGTGACTGGACCGATGGTGGAACAGTCCTCGAGCGCGATCCGGGCCTCCGGGGCCTGGGTACGCTAGGACAGACCACCGCGGGGACCCGTGCGGGTGGGGAGCGTCTCTGGCCGGGCCCTACCGGTTACACGTCTGCGGAGGGGACGTGTCCCAACGGTAGCTCAGGAAATGGGAGGCGTGGTGTAGTCCGCGTCACTCACCTGTTCGAGCCAGTCGGCGTAGCTGCCGCCCTCGGCCCGCTGGATTGCGATGTGGCTCATGAGCGTGTCTGGCGCGGCGCCGTGCCAGTGCTCCTCCCCCGGGGCGAACCAGACCGTGTCGCCGGGACGGATGATCCGGACCGGACCGCCGCGGCTCTGCACGCGGCCCGCGCCGCTCAGGATATGCAGGATCTGGCCGTGGGGATGAGTGTGCCAGGCCGTGCGGGCACCGGGCACAAAGGTGACAACGAGGCTCTGCACCTCCATGTCCTCGGAAAGAAGAATGGGCTGCTGCCAGACCTCACCGGTGAAGTAGTCCGGGTTTGCCGCCACGGAGGGGCGGCTGCCGCTCGGGATAAGTTCCATGGTCCGGCCGGGGCCGTCAGGAGGTCTGCTGGTGCACGACCGGGTCCACCTGCGCCACGGTCTGCTCCTTGGCCTTCAGTCCGCACGTGATCGACCCTCCGATCAACGCGAGCACCAGGAACGTCGCGGATGCATTGGCGGAAAGAATGCCGCTGAGCCGGGATTTCTGTGCAAGCATGATCATCGACCTCCGTCTATGTTAGACGCGCTAACATTAGCATGAAAGCAGTGCTCACGCAAAGCCCTCAATGCGGCAACTCACAAAAAAGTTCGAGAGGTCGGAGAGCTCAGCTGATCCGCATGTGGCGCGACCGGGCACCCCGTTCGATGGCGGCGGAGGTCAGCCGGTCCACTTCCAGATCATGGCGCAGGATCTCAAGGAAGGTGAGCTCAGCCATGTCGACGCTCCCGTCCGCGGCGGCCACATCGCAGGCGAGCGCGTAGGCGGTCTCGTTCAGACCCGGAGGCAGCGCCTCCTTCACAAGTCCGACGAGGGCGTCGATACCGTCCTCATCCTCGAAAAGCTCGAATACGGTGCGGAACACCGCCGGAATCCGGTCCCGGTCATAGGCGGAGAATGCGGGAAGCGCGTCGATCATCCGCTCGATGGACAGAAGCTCACGGTCGCTGAGATCCTGGTCCGCGGCGGAGGTTGCGATCATGACGGCGACGAGGGCGTCTTCGGGGCTGAAAGCGGCGGTCATGGCTGGGGTCCTGCTCGGGGAACTTCGTTCTGTGGACATGGTATATGTACTGGCAGGGCGCGGGACTAGAGGGCAGGACGGGTGATTGCCGCGGCCCTTATGCCGCAGGGCACGCGCAATTGGCGCGGATTTGAGCATCAAAGGATGTATGTGCACCTCTCGGGGCAAATACACCTTCGCTGCCCGCGTCACAGGCAAATCTCCTTGAGAATCGTCCGGACCGTCACAACTCTTGGATCTGCAGGGCATCTAGGGTTCCGCCGCATGTCGGGTCTGGTCCGAGAGATGCCGCCGTGACGGCAAATTCCGCACGGTACACGGCGGGGCAAAATCCCGGGAGAGCACTGCGCCGGATTGGCCGCTTCCCCTTCACGTTCTGCCGACGGCCGGTCCACTCAACGTTCAGGCGGGACAGAACAGGGAATGATCTGATGAACCGTACCGGACTGTTCGCGAGCGCCTTGGCCGCAGCCGCCCTCACCGCCCCCGCCCTTCAGGCTCAGGAAAAGACCGAGTTCAAGGTTGCCTGGTCGATCTATGTGGGCTGGATGCCCTGGGGATACATGGAAGACAGCGGCATCATGGACAAATGGGCCGAGAAGTACGGGATCGATGTCGAGATCGTCCAGATCAACGACTATATCGAATCGATCAACCAGTACACGGCGGGCGCCTTCGACGGCGTGAGCGCGACGAACATGGACACGCTGTCCATCCCCTCCGGCGGCGGCGTGGACACGACGGCCCTGATCGTCGGCGACTATTCCAACGGCAACGACGCGGTGATCCTGAAGGGAGAGGGAGACCTCACCTCGCTGAAGGGCAAGCCGGTCAATCTGGTGGAGCTCTCGGTCTCCCACTACCTGCTCGCGCGCGGGCTCGACAGCGTCGGCCTGTCGGAGCGGGATCTGGCGGCCGTGATCAACACGTCCGACGCGGACATGATCGCCGCCTACGCGACCGACGATGTGGAAGCGGTGGTGACCTGGAACCCGCTGGTCTCTTCGATCATGGAAGAGCCCGGCGCGAGCAAGCTCTTCGACAGTTCGGACATCCCGGGCGAGATCATCGATCTGATGGTGGTCAACACCGATGTGCTGGAGGCGAACCCGCCCTTCGGCAAGGCTCTGGTTGGCGCGTGGTACGAGACCATGGCACTGATGGCCGCCGGAAACGAGGAGGCGCTGACCGCCATGGCAGAGGCGTCGGGCACGGACCTTGCGGGCTACAAGGCGCAGCTTGCCTCTACGGAGATGTTCTATACACCGGCGGAGGCCGTCGACTTCACGGAGAGCTTCGAATTGCCGGTCACCATGGTCAGCGTCGCCGAGTTCCTGTTTGAAAAGGGTATCCTCGGTGAAGGCGCGCCCAGCGCGGACTTCGTCGGTGTCGCCTATCCGGACGGGACGACCACGGGCGATCCGGGCAACGTCCAGTTCCGCTTCGACACGACCTACATGCGGATGGCCGCGGAGGGTCAGCTCTGATCGGCTGAGCGGCGGGCGCGGGACGATGCGCTGGATCAACCGGCGGCCCGGACGGGTGTTGGGCACGGCGCTTCTGATCGTGCCGTTCCTCGCCGTCCTGCTTGCCTACGCCATCGGCTCCGACATCAGGCGGGCGGAGAACCCGCAGGACAAGCTCCTGCCCGCCCCCGCGCAGGTCGTTGCAACGGCGCAGCGCCTGGTGGCGGAGCCGGACCGGCGGAGCGGACGCATCCTGTTCTGGACCGATACGGCGGCCAGTCTGCAGCGGCTCGCGCTGGGGGTCGGCATCGCCGCACTCGCGGGGCTTGGCTTCGGCCTCCTGATCGGACTTCTGCCCACGGCGCAGGCCGGGCTTTCGGGCTTCGTCGCGGTTCTGTCGATGGTTCCACCGCTTGCGATCCTGCCGATCCTGTTCATCGTCTTCGGCCTCGGCGAAGTTTCGAAGGTGGCACTGATCGTCATCGGGATCACGCCCTTCCTGATCCGGGATCTGAGCCAGCGGGTGATCGAGATCCCGCGCGAGATGATGGTCAAGGCCCAGACGCTAGGCGCCTCCTCGCTGGTCATCGCCCTCCGGGTCGCCTTGCCCCAGCTTATGCCGCGCCTCATCCAGGCGGTCCGCCTGTCGCTCGGCCCCGCATGGCTGTTTCTTATCGCTGCGGAAGCGATCGCAGCGGAGGGTGGGCTCGGCTACCGCATCTTCCTCGTGCGCCGCTACCTCGCGATGGATGTGATCCTCACCTACGTGATCTGGATCACCTTGCTGGCCTTCCTGCTCGATCTTGCCCTCCGGCACCTGTCGCGGCGGCTCTACCCCTGGGCGGAGGCCGCAACGTGAGTTTCGTCACGGTGGAGAACCTCTTCCAGTCCTACGGGCACCGGCCGATCCTGGAGCGGATCAGTCTGGAGGTGGACGAGGGCGCCTTCGTCTCCATCGTCGGTGCGTCCGGGTGCGGAAAGTCCACGTTCCTCAGGCTGTTGCTGGCGCAGGAAGTGCCCAGCCGGGGCGAAATCCGCATCGCCGGCGCGCCACCCGCGCAGGAACCCGGGCCGGACCGCGGCGTGGTGTTCCAGCGCTACTCGGTGTTCCCGCACATGACAGTGCGGGACAATATCGTGGCAGCAACCGCCTTCACCGCAAACGCGGCAGGTACGCTTTGGGGTGCGGCGCGGCGGACTGCGCGGGAGGAGGCGGAGAAGGTGCTCGCGCGCATCGGGCTCGGGCACGTGGCCACGGCCTACCCCGCTGCGCTGTCCGGCGGCATGCAGCAACGGCTCGCCATCGCGCAGGCGCTCGCGGCGCGGCCGCGGGTCCTGCTGCTCGACGAACCCTTTGGCGCGCTCGACCCGGGCACGCGGCTTTCCATGCACGACTTTCTGCTGGATCTGAGGGCGGAGACCGGGATGACGGTGTTCATGGTGACCCACGATCTGGAAGAGGGGTTCAAGCTCGGGGACAGGGTGCTTGTGTTTGACAAGCCCCGCTGGGATCCGGACGCGCCAGAGGCCTACGGGGCGACGATTACCTACGACATCGACGCGCGGGACGGTGGCATCCCGTTTCAGACCATGGCACCCGATCTTGCCGCGCCGCACCGCCGGGCCGCAGACGCCCGCCCACCCTCCCCGTCGCGACCCGGCGCCGCGACGCTCGACGCGGGCGAGGGCACACCGCCCGTGTCTGATTGATGCTTTCAGACGGTAATTTGCAGAGAACGAGGTTGGACAAACGCCCGACAGTTGAGCCTGCTGGAGGTGGGGTGATTACCATCGCCTACGCCCATGCGGCTCAACCGGCCCCATCCGGTCATCTCCCCGCCCCGCGGCGGTCGGGCGGGGCGGGGCGGGCGGGTGGGCGCCCCGATCCGATCGACGCGGGGCGGGGCCCTGCACCCAAAGACACCAAGGGAGACTGACCCATGTTCACCGATCCGCACAAAACAAGGTCCCACCACCCGGCCGACCGGCACCTGCCCGACCGGCGCCGCCACCACCCGGATCTCTCCAAGCTGCTCGGCTGGAAGGCGATGCACAAGGAGGCGGACATCCCCGGATCCGAGTGGGAAAAGGAAAAGGCGTGGGCACTGCGGATCGGTCTCACCGCCGCGGACAGTATCGAGGATCGTTCGATCCCGACCTTCGCCCGGGGGGAGTTGCCCCACTATGCGGGCATCAACACCTTTCTCAAGGCGCCCTACACGGAAGACGTGACCGAGGTCGGCGACTATGACGCGACCGTGCTCGGAGCGCCCTTCGACGGGGGTACGACCTACCGCCCGGGCACCCGTTTCGGCCCCCAGGGGGTGCGCAAGATCTCCGCACTCTACACTCCCTACAATTACGAGATCGGCGTGGATCTGCGGGAACAGATGAGCTTGTGCGATGCGGGAGACATCTTCACGATCCCGGGCAATATCGAGAAGACGTTCGACCAGATCTCGCGTGCGGTCTCCCACGTCTTCTCCTCCGGCTCGCTCCCGATCATCATCGGCGGGGATCACTCCATCGGCTTTCCCTGCGTGCGGGGCATCGCGGAGTGCACGTCGAAGAAGATCGGCATCGTCCATTTCGACCGGCACGCGGACATCCAGGAGAAGGATCTCGACGAGCGGATGCACACCACCCCGTGGTTCCACTCCACCAACCTGCCAAACGTGCCGGCCAAGAACCTGGTGCAGGTGGGCATCGGCGGCTGGCAGGTTCCGCGGGAAGCCGTGGCCGTCGCGCGGGAGCGGCAGACCAACATCATCACCATGAGCGATATGGAGAAGATGGGGGTCGACAAGACCGCGGAGATGGCGCTCGAAATGGCCTGGGACGGGGTCGACATGGTCTACATGTCCTTCGATATCGACAGCATCGATTGCGGCTTCGTGCCCGGCACCGGCTGGCCTGAGCCCGGCGGGTTTCTGCCGCGGGAGGCACTGGCGCTCGCCTCGAAGGTGGCGGCGGAGGGCATCTGCGGGATGGAGCTCGTAGAGGTCTCTCCACCCTACGACACGTCGGACATCACCGCGCTCATGGGCACCCGCGTGATCGTCGATGTGCTGGGTGCGATGGTGTCCAACGGCACACTCGGCAAGCACCGCCCGCTGATCGACAAGCCCGTCTCCCTGCCCAAGGGCGACTACGATCCGGAGCGGGACGGCAGGCGCTGGACCACGCGCGCGCAGATGCGGGAGTGAGCGGATGCGACGCATGGCACGAAACAGCGACCGGTCGCTGGATATTTTTGGCCAGAAGAAGCAGCCGGGCCGGAGCCCGTGTGAGAGGCGGGGGACATTTCGGGAAGGAGAGGACGCAATGAGAACTCGATCGCGCGATCTGTTTGGGGAGGCGCGCCGTGCCCCATGATCACAGCCACCCGCACGGGCACACCCATCCGCACGACCACAACTACGCGGATGCGGACCATCTGCACAGCCACATGCACCATGCGGACGCGGCGGCGGAGCTTCAGGTCCTCACCGATCAGTTCATCGACGGGTTTGCGGCCGCCAAGGACAAGATGGCATACCTGCGGATCGCCGGTGTGCCGCTGGAGATCCCCGGGCCGGACGGCGGGCCGACGATGAAGCTTGTGGATGTCCAGCTCACCACGGAATGGCAGGTCGGCACGGCGTCCCCGTCCTTCGGCTCCCGCGAGCTGAGCTACCTGCCCTACCCGGGGGAGATGGTGACGGAGCGTACCAACATGGGGTTCGTCTATGTCTCGCTGGATCAGAAGCTGACGCGGGATCTGCGCAGTTTCCTCGCCGCGCGGGCGGCGGAGGGGTAAGTTCCGGGTGTGTGCCGGGGCGGATCAGGCCCCGGTGAGCGCCTGACGCGGTCTCACGGAAGCGCCCCGGCGGCCGGACATGAGGACCCGCGCCTCGAACCCCCTCAGCGGCAGTCGCGCCGTCGTCTGCCGGGGCAGGAGCGGGATGATGTCGGCACCCTCGACAAATTCGAACGGGACGGACTGCGCGGGGTGCAGGCTTTCGGACAGCACACCGTTCGAGCGGACGATCTCGTGCCGGTCGAAGCGCAGATGGTGGTAGGTCACGACGCCCCCGGACAGGATCCTGATCCGGTCGCCGTCGACGAGATGCTTGGCCGGGGCCAGCACCTCCGCCTCACCGAAGAGGCAGAGCGCGTCCATGCCCGACAGGAGGATGCGGTGCTGCTGTGACACCAGCAGAGGCCGCGCGTTGCCAAGTGCGCCCGCTTCGATCAGCACCGGCGCGAGGTGGCGCGTTGCGGGAACGGAGGTGGCTCCGACCCAGCGCAGGGGCTGGAGACCATGGTCCTGCGTCCAGACGAGGTCCCCTTCCGCGAGACTTTCCACCGGGCGTTCGCCACTCTCCGTCAGGATCATCGTTCCCGTGGTGAAGCAGACGACATCGAAGGAGATGGTCTCGAAATTCGTGAAGGTGATCTCGCCGATCGTGCCGGACTCGTCCCCGGCGGTGATCACGAACGTCCCTTCGTTCCTGAGCCCCAGCACCTCGGAGAAAGTGGGCTCGCCCGCGCCGCCGAAGGACGTGGGCGCGAAGGCGACGTTGGTGGGCGTGAAGACCCCGACCGCGCTGTCATCGAGGTTGAGCACCGTGGACCGGTCCGTCACGGTGGTGGTCAGGGTGATGCTGTCCGCCTCTGCGCCCGCCTCGTCGGCGATGTAGATCTCGACGGACGTCAGCGTGTCCGTGCTGCCGTCGTTGGTCTTCGCCGCCGAGCCGTCGCCCGCATCATCGACGATGACCGTGAGGGTCTCGGTATCCGCAGCGATGGTTCCTGCATCGAAGGTGTAGGTGTCCGAACCGGTGCCGCCATCCACCGTGTCCGACCCGCGGCTGATGCGGATCGTGTCATTCTCGCTGCCGCCGTCGATATCGTCGTTGGCGTTGCCCCCGTCGATCGTGTCCTCGCCGGTGCCGCCGGTGATGATGTCCGCACCGCCCTCACCCTCGATGATGTCGTCGCCGTCACCCCCGGCGATGGTGTCCCCCCCGCCGCCGCCTTCGATAGTGTCGTTGTCGTCGCCGCCGTCAATGTCGTCGCCGCCGCCGCCGCCGTCGATCGTGTCCTCACCGATGCCACCGCGGATCGTGTCACCGCTCGACCCGCCGTCGATGATGTCGTCGCCAGCTCCACCGTCGATCTCGTCCGCGCCGCCATTGCCGGAGAGCTCGTCATTGCCGTCGCCCCCCTCGATGAAATCCGCGCCGCCCTCGCCGCTGACGATGTCATCGCCGCGGTTGACCTGGACGTCCGCGTCCTGAAGGGGGGTCAGGGTCGGATAGTCCGGCCCCTGGATATCGACCTCGAGCACGTTCTGGCCCGTGTTCTCGAAGTAGATGAAGGTGATCTCGTGATCGCCGGCGCTCAGGAAAACCGTGTCGGTCCGGGTGCGCGGGGCGTGGACGCTGTCATCGTTGAAGAATTCGACACCGTCCGCGTAGCCCCGCACCCCGTCGTCGGAGCGGACGGAGAAAGTGTAGGTGCCCGCGTTTTCAACCCGGAGGACCGTGGTCACCCTGAAGCCGAACCGCTCGCCATCATTGCCAAGAACGGCAGCGCTCGCGTTGGTGGCGAGCGCATCCAGATCATCCGTACCGCCGGCATTGTAGACGGTCTGGCCCGCGCCGAGGGTGCCGTTTGACGTGTCGAAGCCCGCGTCGGACAGGTCGCCGATTGTGCCCGTGAGCTCGACCCACTGATACCAGAACTTCGAATCGTCGAAGCTGTTGACGGCGGACTGGTTGGTGCCGCCGATATTGTCGCTGCCGTTGATTTCAACCATTCTGGTCGGCCTCGTTCCGGTCGGATCGCACTGTTAACGCAACCTTACCATAAATGAGACCGCTGTCAGGGCACCTCAACGAGGGGAAGCGCTACGGATCATTCCGCGGGCAGGAGCCCCCCGCCCGGTCGATTGGGCAGGGCGCGGTGTGCCTTCTTCTCCGCCAGCATCAGCATGGCCGGTGTCACGACCAGCGTGAGCACCGTTGCGATGACAAGGCCCCCTGCGATTGCGCTCGACAGCTCCGTCCACCACTGGGACGAGGGCGCGCCGTACACGATTTCCCGGGTGAAGAAATCGATGTTGAGGCCGATCACCATGGGCATGAGGCCCAGCGCCGTGGTCACCGAGGTGAGCAGGACGGGGCGGAGACGCTGCGCACCGGTGCGCAGGGCAGCCTCGAGCGCTGATTGCCCGGACCGGCGCAGGTCATTGTAGGTGTCGATCAGCACGATGTTGTTGTTCACGACGATGCCCGCAAGCGCGATCACCCCGATCCCGCCCATCACGATGCCGAACGGACGTCCGGTCACAAGGAGCCCCATCAGAACCCCCGCGACGGAAAACACGATCGCCGACATCACAAGGAACGCCTGGTAGAAGCTGTTGAACTGGGTCACCAGGATCGCGAACATCAGGCCGATTGCGGTAAGGAACGCGCCGATGAGGAAGATCATGGCGTCCTGCTGATCCTCCGCCTCCCCGCCGAAGGTCCATTCGACCCGATCCGGCAGTTGGGCCTCCTCAAGGGTGGCCTGAAGCGTGGTGATCTGATCATCGACGAGGAGCCCGGGTGCGACGTTTGCCTCGATGGTGATCACCCGCTTCTGATCGATGCGCTTGATGGTGCCGGTGCTCGGCGACGGTGCGAAGGTCACGAAGTTTGAGATCGGGACGAGGCCCGCGTTGGTCGGAACACGGAGGGACTGCAGATCCTCCAGCGTACGGTCCTGGGAAGGGAAGCGCACGCGGATGTCGACGGACCCCTCCGCATCATCCGGGCGGTAGTCGGCGACGGTGATGCCCTGGGTCAGCAGCTGCACCGCCTGCCCCAGAAGGCTCACATCCGCGCCGAAACGTGCGGCCTCCGACCGGTCGACCCGGATGCTCCACTCCACGCCCGGCAGGGGGCGGGTGTCGGTGATGTCGGTGAAGCCGCCCTGACGCTCCATGAGGTTGACGATCCGGCTCACCGCCGCGGACTGCGTGTCCCGGTCCCGCGAGAGGACCTTGAGGTTGACGGGTTTGCCCGAGGTCGGGCCGTCGCTTTCGGTCTGGACCTGGACGTCGATGCCCGGGATCGCCGCCATCTCCTCCCGGATCTGGGCGCCGATCTCCGCTGCGGGGCGTCGGGTGTCCCAGTCCTGCAACTCAAGCTGCAGGGTGCCGATCACCTCCGCATCATCCTGACCGTTGGCGATGGAGCGGGCATAGGTGCTGGCGATCTCGTCATACTCCAGCAGCCGGTCCTCGACGTTGCGCACCAGCGCGTCCCGTTCGTAGATCGAGAAATTGTCCCGCGCGCGCACCTCGACTTGCATGAATTCCGGTTCCACGGAAGGGAAGAAGGTGACGCCGTTGCCGAACTGACCGTAGAGCCCGAAGGATCCGATCAGCATCGCAAGCGCGAGGCCCGCGGTCGCGACCGGCCGCAGGATCGCCCATTCGAGCAGGCGGACATAGGCCCCGGTGAAGCCACGGATCTCCCGCGGATCTCCGGCCTCCGCCGCGTGGAGCGCGGCCTTCTCCCGGGCGGTCTGCGGCTGTCGCTTGCCGATGATGCCCCCGACAATGGGGATAAACACCAGCGCCATGAAGAGGGATGCACCCAAGGTGAGGATCACCGTGATCGGCAGGAACTTCATAAACTCACCGACCACGCCCTCCCAGAACAGAAGCGGGAGGAACACGCTCAGCGTCGTCGCGGTGGAGGCGATGATCGGCCAGGACATCCGCTTCGCCGCGAAGGCATAGGCGGCGCGTGGGTTCTCCCCCTCCTGCAGCTTGCGGTCCGCAAGCTCGGTCGTGACGATTGCGCCGTCGACGAGCATGCCGACGACAAGGATGAGCGAGAAGAGCACGACGATGTTCATGGTGTAGCCCATGAGCCAGAGCGCCGTGACCCCGGCGAGAAACGCGCCAGGGATCGCGAGACCCACCAACAGCGCGGAGCGCACACCGAGGGCGTAGACGATCACGATCATCACGAGGATCACCGCCGCGATAACGTTGGCCTCAAGGTCGGAGAGCATGGTCTCAACCTGCTCGCTTTCGTCGAGCAGGTAGTTGATGCGCACGCTTTCGGGCCAGTCGTTCTGCGCAGCCTCGATCACAGCCTTGGACGCTGCAACGGTTTCGATGATGTTCGCGCCGACCCGCTTCTTGATCTCTAGCGCGAGGGCCGGTTGCCCATTGATCCGGGCAAAACTGGTAGGATCCTCGTAGGTGCGCCGCACGGTGGCCACGTCCGCGAAGGTCACGACAGTGTCGCCGCGGACCTTGACCGGCAACTCCAGCAGGTCGGACACCTCCTCGATCAGACCGGGCACCTTCAGCACGATGCGGCCTGCGCCGGTTTCGATTGCACCGGCGGCGATGAGCTGGTTGTTGCGGCTGATCTGGCCGATCAACTCGTCGAAGGAGATATTGTAAGTCTCGAACACCGTGGGATCGATCAGGACCTCCAGCAACTCGGTCCGCGATCCGCCGATATCGACCTCGAGCACCCCGTTTACATTTTCGATCTCGTCGCGCAGATCCTCCGCGATCTGGTTGAGGGTCCGCTCGGGCACCGGACCGGACAGCACGACCGTCAGGATCGGGAAGAGGGCCGTATTGACCTCGTTGACCGACGGGTCGGAAGCGTCGTCGGGCAGGTCGTTCTGGGCGCGGTCCACGCCCTCCCTCACCCGGTCGAGCGCCTCGTCCGCGTCGAAACCGGGCTCGAACTCCATCGTGACGGAGGCGTACCCTTCGCCCGCGCTCGCGTTGAGCTGCTTGAGCCCGGTGAGCGAACTGAGCTCGGATTCCAGCGGCTCCACCAGCAGCCGCTCGCTGTCCTCCGGCGAGATGCCGTCGAGCGTGGTGACCACATAGATCACGGGGATCGGGATTTCCGGCGAGCTTTCCTTCGGGATCGAGACATAGGAATAGATCCCGACCGTGAGCATCAGCACCAGCGTAAGCGCGACGACCCGGGTGCGGGAGAATGCGGCGTCGATCAGGCCGGTCATTGGTCCAGCCCTGCAAAGCGCGATGCGGCCCGGCGCAGCGCAGTTTCCTGATCGGCGAGGCCGGGACGGGGGTCCACGACCTCGCCATCGTTCACGAAACCCTGCCCGATGGTGATGATCTGCACCTCATCGGGCAGACCGCTCACCCAGATGCCGTCGGTCTGCGCGCGCACGATCTCAATCGCGGTGAAGACGACGCGGTTGCCGTCGTCCACGGTCTTCACGCCCAGCGTGCCGTCCGTGTCGAGGGACAGGATCGCCGGGGACAGAAAGTGCGCCATGGCGGTGCCGGTGGGCACCCGCACCTCCGCGCTGACGC
The DNA here is from genome assembly GCA_038532435.1 of Pseudomonadota bacterium. Classification (GTDB taxonomy): domain Bacteria; phylum Pseudomonadota; class Alphaproteobacteria; order Rhodobacterales; family Rhodobacteraceae; genus JBCBAP01. The sequence goes on from JBCBAP010000016.1 coordinate 51,803, forward strand.
CCGCGGGGATTGCGCCATCCAGGTTCGGCACGGTGATCTCCGTGAGGAAGGTCCGGGTCGCCGCGTCCGCGCTCGTGCCGAGGAAGGCGACGCTGCCCATGCGCTCCTCCCCGGTGATGAACTTCACGCTGGCCATCTGACCGACCTCAAGCTGTCGCAGGGCCTGCTGGGGCACCTGTACGGAGACGCTGAGGGGTGTGTTGTCCACGATGTGCGCCACATCGGCGCCCGCCTGCACGAACTCTCCGGGGTCGATCGAGAGCTGCTCGAGCCGCCCGTCGAAGGGCGCGCGCAGCTCCGTCTCATCCATGGCGGCGAGGGCAGCGGCGAAGGCTTCCTCCGCTGCGGCGAGGGTGGCTCGGGTCTGCGCGACCCGATCAGCGGTGGAAGCGCCCCGCGCGAGCAGCGTCTCGGCGTTCTCCGCATCCCGGCGCGCGCGGTTGAGCTCTTCTTCAGCCCGGGTGCGGGCGGCGGTCCGCTCCGCCGGGTCGAAACGGGCGAAGACCTGACCGGCCTTCACGTCAGCCCCCTTCTTCACCAGCACCTCCGCGATCTGGCCGGAGGTTTCAGAGCGGATGACCGTTTCCCGATCCGGCAGCGCCTGCCCCTCGGCGACGAAGAACTGGGTGACGGGTTGCGCAAGCGATGCCTGCACCGCGACGGAGACGGCGCGGATCACCGGCGGCGCGCTGTCCTCCTCCTCCGGCGTCGGCAGAATGAAGCCGCTGCCCATCCAGCCGCCGAGCAGAAGCACGAGGCCCCAGGCGATCCACTTGGAACGGGAGGATCCGGCGTCGCTGTCAAAGTGGAGGGGGGTCGGGGTTGTGCGGGCCGCGGGATCAACGGGATCGCGGGTCTCAGTCATCGTAGTCTCCTTCAGCGCCAGAAAGGCGCGGGCATAGGCAGTAGGCACGCTCCGAAAGGGGAGCGCACCGGGGACGGCCCCGACCCGCCGCGAGACGACGCAACGCAATCAAAGGACCCTGTTTTAAAGTGGCGTCGCGTCCAGGATCGGATCTGCAGGCTCCCGCACGGCGCCCGCGACCCGGCTCACCCGAACCGGCGTATCACGCAGGTAAGAGGAGGCTCGCGCCCTCGCAACCGCGTGACGCGCTTTTCTAAAGAGAATATTTCACTTCAGAGGAGAAAACCGGTCAGATCTGTGGATAGTCGAAGAGGACCGGATCGGCGGACGTCACAGTTCGGTCCGGAACCATTTCAGCGGGAGGCGACCCATGGACGACATTCGGCTTGAGATCGACGGGAGCAAGGGGCGCTATGTGCTCGACCTGGAGGATGGCACGGCGGAGCTCACATTCTCCATCGCGTCACCCGGCCTGCGCATCGCCGATCACACGGATGTGCCCGAGAGCCTGCGGGGCACCGGCGCCGGCCTGCGGCTCGTTGAGCGGCTGGTCGCGGACGCGAAGGCTGAAGAGTGGAAGATCCTGCCCCTCTGCCCCTTCGTGAACGCGCAGCGGCGTAAACACCCGGACTGGGCGGACGCCTTCTCCGTCTGAACCCCAGATCCGGTTTGCGAGCGCTGTCGTTCGATTGCAACCGGGACCATTGGCTTCAAGGCGGGCTGCTGCCTGTTCTGATGGAGCAAACCCGCAAGCAAGCTTGCGTGAACCGTTCGGTAGTTGGTCATTGAAGTGACCAACATGCTGTGCGTGGATCGAATTGAAGCGCGCTCATGTCCGGTCATGTGAGTTGAGTCTCACATGACCTTCCCGTGGCAAAGTGCCGGGTGATATAAGCTTTCACCGGCCTCCAGCAGTGCGCAGAACGTTGGATATGCTTTGGGAGGATGGACGCCTTCGATCAGTGATCCCTCTTTGTCGCCAATCAGGCTCTTTCGGAGGGACACTTTTGCGACCTGACGGCAGTGCCCTAAAGCTTTCGACCCATCGAATGCTTCACAGCAAAAAAGCCAGTTTCCAGGTTCGAACCCCCAAAGCGTTTGTGCACGACCGCTGAAGGCAGGTCGGAACCCGGTGTATCGGGTTCCCTGCTCCATCGCGGACCTGGCGGCGCCAGCCTACATGCAGACGCGGGCGCGATACGTCCTTCAGTCAGGTCGAAGTCCCTTCCTTGTCCGACGGACACCGACAAGCATGCCGAGGGATGCGAGAAGCGCCCATCCTGCGGCGGGGAGAGGAACGGCTGACACGTCCACCGGGTCATAATCGTAACTGACGGTGACGTTGAATTGCGGCCCTGACGACGGCATCAGGTCCATCAATCCGGTCGCTTCTTCGCCATCCCGCAGGCGTACCCGCAAGGTCGAAAGGACCCGAAGCACCGGGGTCGTTCCGATATCGCCGAAGAATGTGGCTGGCGTGTAGGATACGCTGCCGGTCTTCGACACGTTCACGGCCTCGGAAATGGCATCGCCATCACAGTCATCGGTGGCAAACACTCCGGTGCCGCATTCAACGCTCAACGTGCGGCTCGTGCTGTCGACAACCAGTCCTGCAAGGCTCGATTCGACCCTCAGGACCTGTTCGCCGATTACCTGCGCCTCGATCTCGGCCCTGCTGAAGATACCAGGGTCGTCGAGCGCATCGACGCTCAACAGGAACGCCAAATTGTAGTCCAGCCTCACGCCCGTGAGCGTCCCGAGGCTTGTGTCGAAATCGTCGATCGTGATGGTGTTGAACCGTGCCGCGGACACGTAGATCGATCCACGCGAACTGTCCGTGATCGAGATTTCTCGATCAACGAAATAGGTGTTCGAAACAGTTGCCGCATTGGCCAAAACCGGGACCAGACCGGCAACGATACTCAGAAGTGTTAGTCTCATGATCAAACCTTTCCATGAGGTAGAACGGTCAACCGGGCCAGAAGCAGCCGGTCGGGTGCGGGAACTGGGGTGGGTGCAGCTGCTCTGTCCGAAACAGTGGGGAAGGCCTGCATCGTGCTGAGACCCGGTCGGGCGGGTGAAACGCAGGGGATGAGTTCGGCGCGTAACGGCCAGCGGTTCTTTGAGCCGATCCAAAGGCAGTGGTCTGATGGACCGGCGTTTGAGCTGTCGCGTCCGACCCATCCGTTCAGCGCGTTGCGATGGCGCGTAAGCTCTCTGGGTCGGTCGACGACCCAAGGTGTGTAGGTGACGTCGGCCGGGTCGCCGATGGCGTCGGGAGAGATGGCCGGCGCGAAGACCCGCGCAGCGTTCGCGGTCTTTTCGACGCCGAAGGTGACCACGTGTGCGGATGACATGCACATGGCTGTGGCGAGAGCAAGCAGATGTCTCATGTCTTCCGCCGCTGTCTGCAGAAGCCAGCCGTGGGGTCCGTTCGAGAGACCCCCCAGAGAGTCGAAACACATGCGACACTGCGATCCGGAGTGGGCATGCAGGCGATCGTTTCTTCGGCGCGGCGGCGCAGTGCCTCCGGATGCGAATACCCTGCATGATGTTTCCTTCACTCCACTCATCGGCGTGCACAAACCAGATAGAAGGGCTTTTGCGCAGTTGGCGGGCCGTCGTCGGAACGCCCCTGAGAATTCACACACCGAACTCGTTACTCACTCATAACGTTCATAATTCTTGACTCAGCACTCAGATCAATGAACGACTCCGCAAACAAGAAGTGCAGAAATGCACATCAACACTCATCGATGGGTGGAGATTGGTATGGAGTGGGACGATCTGAAGTATGTGCTGGCCGTCGCGCGGTCGGGGTCGTTCCTTGGTGCCGGGCATATGCTGAAAGTGACCCACACCACGGTTGGACGGCGCATAAGATCGCTGGAGCGAGACCTCGGCCAACCGCTCTTCAAACGCACCCGTGACGGGGCTGAACCGACGGAGACCTGCAGGCGCATTCTCCCAACCGCGGAGGAGATCGAGCAGCAGATCAGGCATATTTCCCTGACTGCCATGAGCGAGAAGGTCGAGCCGGAGGGTCCCGTCCGCATCCACACGGCCGCCTGGATCATAGAGTATGTGTTGATCCCGAAGGTGCCGGGGTTTCAGGCCGCGTACCCCAAGGTCCAACTGTTCTTCGTGGGAGATGTCGTCGACACGGTCGTCGACACAGCGACACCGGCACTGTCGCTCAGGTTTGACGTGATGGCCAAGCGCAATGAAATCGAGGCCGAAGTCGCCGAGTTTCCGTTTTCCGTCTACCACCGCCGGGACTGCGATCCGGATGCGCTGCCCTGGGCCTCCACCAGCGGCGGGCAGGTGCGTTTACGTACAGCCGCATGGCTCGAAAAATCGGGGGTGTCCTACGAGCAGGTCGGGGTTTTCGCGGACGATGCGCAGCTCGTTCGCGCGGCACTCAAAACCGGCGGGTTCAAGGGGATGATCCCGGAACTTCTCGGCGAGGCTGATCCGGATTTGACACGGTTGACCGATGGTCCTCCGGATCTGGTCCGCAAACTTCGGACGATCACACCGCGTCGGATACGCGCGAACTCGGAGGTTCAGGCGGTTCTCGGGTGGCTGGGAAAGTCCTTGCAGCCGTTCGGCGCGTGAGCTGGTGGAACGCGGGCAAATGGACGCCCGCCGCGCGGAGAAAAACGGTCGTAGCGCGCGACCCGGGACGCTTCACTGGAGGGCAGGCGGGCAACGTCCCGGCGTCGTGCCGTACCGGTCCGGCAAGTGCGGTCTCTCTCAAGAGGCACTGGTTGGCAGCCGGTACTTTCGGAACAGCGCACCTTCGAGCGTCACATTCCCCTCGAACCGCGCGCCAATGCGCATCAGGGCTCTGAGTCTTGTGCGGGTTGGCGGCAGGAGGAACGTCACGGACGGGATGCGCGCATCGGCCCGCGCGAACGCCAGCGCCTGACGGGTCACGCTCATTCCCAAGCCAAAGGCCGTCGGTTTCAGGACGAGGCCGAAGTCCCAGTCCGTACCCTCGCGTTGAAAGCCACCCCACATAGGCACCGTCCGCGAGGATTGCCCAATGTCCGAGCCCGTCCTGCACCCACCGTGCTTCCTTCAGCGCCACGAAGTCAGCCGCGCGCTGTCGGTCCCAGACGCCTTCAAGCAGGGGCATGTGGTCCGCAAGAGCGGGGTCGGACATGTGCCTTGCGATCTCCTCAACCGGGATCGTTGAGAGGCGCGAAAAGGTGATCCTTGTCATGCGGTCGCTCGCCCTGTGCCGAAAGATGGACTTTCCGCAACTCTCAATCACGCCGAGCTGCAGATGCGCAAGGGCTACGCTGAGCTGCTGGGTCGGGCGACCATTCGCCATCGCCGGAAGAGTGCCCTGACCTTCTCCGATCCGGAGACCTGTCGGCTGATCTTTCAGGGCTACAGGGACACAAGCCGCAGCATCGCCGCTTGGTGCCAGAAGCGCGAGGAAGTCCGTCGCTTCAGGACTCGGCGAAACAGTGGGGCGGACATGCATTGGAGGAGAATTCCGGGGCGGATGAACCGTCCTTGGGCAGCATCGCACCGGGCGAGGGATGCGGAACGGAAGCACTAAGACGAGCGGACATGGGGGCGGTGTTGGCAACCCGCCGAGAGGAACTCAAGTGACCAGCAGTCTCAGCCTCGTGCGGTTCTTTTCATAAATGTGCAAGAAGAAAAACTCACTGTCGCTTTGACCTCCGTACACTGGAGCATCGGTTCTGCAGAACCCGACTTGGGTCACCTGCGCGCACTACCCCGGGAAGTCGGGGGGTGCGTCTGCTTCGCGATCTGAAGGAGGCTTCCCGTCGAAAGCACTCCGCCACAAAGAAACATCGCCAACTCAAAAAAAATGCGACGGAAACTGCGCCCCCATCCGTTCAACCCAAAGGTCTGACGGAGGGGCCAATGTTCGAGAGCGGACACACGCCACCCATCGCATGCCCTGTGATGGTTCTTCCGACAGGTATGACAGCAGAGGCATGAGCTGTTGAGGGGATGTCGGGTTCGAAGTCCCTTTCCGCGGCACTTGGTAGAATGGTGTAGACAGATGCCGACGCAACAGCGCTCATTCGACGTCCAAGCTCCCAGGCCCCATTGCGTACTTCACGAGACTGATGGCGTGACGATGACGCCTTGCAGGTTTCATTTTCTGTTGCACGGTGAGGAGAGTCTCAAGAGGCGACAGGCGCTCGCTGGCGTCGAGCCACGGCGGGCGCACATGTTGCATGTGCCTTACCGGACCGAGGGAGTGTCGGGGACTGCTTTGTTGGAAGAGGTCGATGATCCCTCGGATATCACGACCGACCCGCAGGATGGCGTTGCCATGATCGAGCGCAACGAGGTCTGGGAAAGCCGCTGCCGTGATCTCAGTTCTCACACCGTTCGGAAACGAAGAGTTCTCTGCAACCTCAAGGCGGATCGGCAGAGCGTGGATGAGAAGCTCGGCTCTCAGAACGTCACGCTCCTTGCGGATCCCAAACGAGAGTTCCAGGTCGCTATCCCCGGCAAGGACCTGTCCGCAGACACTGATCCGGGCAACGTGCTGGGGAGACGCATATGAAACATGATCTCCAGCTCTTTGCGGTCATTGCACTTGTGGCTTTTACGACGCAGACACGCGCCAATCCGCCAAACCTGCAGACGCAATCGCCGGTGATCTATCTCGCCGACAATCTCGATGAGAAAGACGGGCTCGGGTGGTGCATCGACACCCTCGGTCGGGGATTTGCGGAGCGGCTGCAGGCGCACTCCTGCAAGCCGAGAGGCGGGGACGTTCAGTTCTCCTTCGAGGTTTCTGCAGGACTGATCCGATCGGTCGAGTTCTCGGGGTACTGCATGGCGCATCAGCCAAACGATGAGAGCACCTTCGCCCTTGTGACATGCGATGCGGCCGCCCCCTCCCAGCGGTTCACCTACCTCCCTGAAGACCGGACCATACGACCGTCGGAAGATGAGAGTGCGTGCGTATCGGTTGGTGAAAGCAGCCGATCCGCAGGGCCGTTCATGTCGCGCACACTGCTCTTGACCGCGTGTACGGCGACAGATGGGCTCCTCAAGGAATGGGTGGTTCTTCCATGATGCGGATCGCTGAGGTCGGCGGGTGACGCGCGTCTTGCCGTTCATCAAGCAAAACGGGCTTCTGGTCGGCCTTTTCCTTGGGTCGCTGGCGGTTGCCCTCTGGTTTGCCTTCCACGCGATCACTGACGCACTCTATTTCAACGATCCGCGCAACGTGGATGTCGATCTGCAGCCCTGGATGACACCGCGCTACGTTGTGCTGACCTATGACCTGCCCCGCCCGGTCGTGATCGACCTTCTGGAGCTGGACCCGGATCATGACCGGGGACTGCGGCTGGGGCATCTGGCGCAGGATCGCGGCATCACGATGGAAGAGCTTACGGCCCTCGTACGGGAAGCCGCCGCGCAATACCGTGAGGGTCAGCAATGACGGACGTGCTCCTCTCGCTGGTCCCGGACTATGGCGTCATTCTCGTGTTCTGTGTCGTCCTGGTGGCCTGTCTGGCGGTGCCGTTGCCTGCCTCGGTGCTGGTTTTGACGTCCGGCAGCTTCGCGGCGGCTGGCGACATCTCTCTGTCGTCCGTCTTTCTGGCAGCGGCAGCGGCGTACATCCTGGGCGATCAATTGGCCTACGGGCTTGCGTTCAGGATCGGACCGTCCGTGCTCAGGATCTTTGAACGGTCCGAACGCACCGCGCCCGTTCTCGAGAAGAGCAAAAGGCTGCTCCGGGAACACGGCGCTCTGGCGGTTCTGATCAGCCACACAATCCTAAGTCCGACCTGTCCCTACATCACCTACCTAAGCGGGGCGGGCGGTCTCAACTGGGGGAGCTTCACCATTGCGGCGATCCCCGGCGCGCTGATCTGGACCGCGATGTATGTCGGTCTGGGCTACACCTTCGCGTCGCAACTTGAGCAGGTGGTGACGATCCTCGGCAACTTCTTCGGCGTGGTTCTCGCGGGAGGTGTCGCGCTCGCCTCGGTCATCCTGCTCCTGCGCCGATGGCGGGCTCACACGGCAACGTTGGCCGAAGAGCAGACGCCCTAGTCCTTCATGATCCCGAGCAGAAAGGCCGGAAATGTGAAAAACTGCCTTCTCATCCTGGCCACTGCCCTGGCGGTAACGGGCAACGCGGTACTCTCTGAACCCAACATCCTCCTGATCATCGCGGATGACATGGGGCTCGATGCCTCACGATGCTACGATGTTGGCAATCAGCAGGCCCCGATGCCGAACGTCGAGGTCCTGTGTGCGAACGGTCTGGTGTTCGACAATGCCTACGCCCAGCCGACATGCTCCCCCACCCGGGCGACGATCATGTCAGGGCAGTACGGATTTCGCACCGGCGTCGGCGCACCCGTCGCCCGGGACGGCAGCGATGGCCTGGATCCGGACATTCCCACCTTGTTCGATGCGTTGGCCCCCACAGGATACGCGGCAAATCTCATCGGGAAGTGGCATATCACCGGCCGTGATGCGGGCTACGATTTGCCCGCACGGATGGGTGTTCCCGACTATTTTGGCCTCTTCGACGGGGGCGCGCGGGACTACTTCGACTGGACGGCTGTCGAGGACGGGGAAGAGGTCCAGATCGAGGGCTACGCCACGACCGTACTGACAGACCGTGCCATCACCTGGATCGCCGCGCAGGACGCTCCCTGGTTCCTGTGGTTGGCCTACACCGCGCCGCATGCACCTTTCCACCTGCCGCCCGACGATCTGCACACGTTCGATCATCTGCCGGGTGACGGCGCCTCGATCGACGAAGATCCGCTTCCCTATTACCAGGCCATGCTGGAAGCTCTGGACACGGAGATCGGCCGCCTGCTCACCTCCATGAGTGCGGGGGAGCGTGCACAAACAATCGTCATGTTCATCGGCGACAACGGCACACCCAACCAGGTCCTGAACGGCCTGTATGGGGACCATCAGGCCAAGGCGACGCTCTATGACAGCGGCGTCCATGTGCCCCTGATCGTGTCGGGCCCGGGAGTTGACGCCGGTCGTACGGACGCCTTCATCAACGCCTCCGATCTGACCGCGACCATCGCGGGACTTGCAGGGGCGGAGTTTGTGTCCCCGGATTCCCGTGATTTCGGGCCGGTTCTGGCCGGTGGCGACGGGAGCCGTGACTACATCACCACCGATCACTTCACCACCCGCCAAGCGCGTGGTCGGGGAATTTACGGGTGGGCCATCCGCGAGGGCGACTACCGTCTTGTCGTTCCGAAGGACGCTCCCACAGAGCTCTTCGATTTATCGTCGGACCCGCTTGAGCAAACCAACCTGCTTGCCGGTGGCGGAACGGATGCGTTCCTCCGGATCGAGGCAGACCTGCGGGCACGGCGCGAGGCCCTCGTCGCTCCCCAGAACTGAACCAACCGCTGGGCCGTCACCCGGTCAACAGCCCCGATGCAGAAGGAGACCAAGCGAACAGGAACGCCAACCAGCAGTTCGATCACGCAACATGGAGATAGCTATGAACGATCAGACCCCCATCCGCCGTTTGACGGCATCCGACTTCGATCAGGACCTTCTCGATCTCTACGACTACTACGCCCACGGCAAAATCACGAAACGCGAGTTTCTTGACCAGGCAGGCAAGTGGGCTGTCGGAGGCCTGACCGCTGCGGCGATCCTGAGCTCGCTCTCCCCCAACTATGCCCTGGCCCAACAGGTCGCGGAGGATGACGCCGATATCGTCGGGGAGGACATCGTCTACCCCAGCCCGAACGGAACCGGCGACATCACCGCATATCTTGTCCGGCCGGCCGAGATCGATCCGGACCGGCCGCCGGCGGCGGTTCTGGTGGTTCATGAAAATCGCGGGCTCAACCCCTACATCCGCGACGTCGTGCGCCGTCTGGCGAAGGCCGGTTTCATCGCCATGGGCCCGGATGGCCTGTCCTCGCTTGGCGGCTATCCGGGCACCGACGATGAGGGCCGCACGATGCAGCGCACACTGGACCAGGCCCAACTGCTCAACGACTTCTTCGCGGGTTTCGAGTACCTGATGGCGCTGGAAGGGACGAACGGGAAGGTTGGTGCGACCGGGTTCTGCTATGGCGGCGGTGTCGTCAGCAGGCTGGCGACCGCCTACCCCGAGATGGCTGCTGGCGTTCCCTTCTACGGCTCGTTTCCCGATGCGGAACAGGTTGCGGGCATCGAGGCGCCGCTGATGGTCCAGCTCGCAGCGCTCGATCAGCGCATCAATGCCATGTGGCCGCCCTTCCAGAAGGCGATGGAGGCCAATGACAAGGTCTACGAGGCGCATATCTATCCCGGCGTGAACCACGGGTTCCACAACGACACCACGCCGCGCTACGATGAGGCGGCGGCAAGCCTGGCGGAAGAACGCATGATCGCCTGGTTCCGCACGTACCTGGCGGGGTAAATCCGGAAGACCCGTTTGAGTCTCTGCAATGCCGGGCAACCGGCATTGCGCGGGACCACGGCTGCCGCGACTTGGCGGAGCCCTTCAGGTCCATACACGGACTTTAGCATTTTGCTCTTGTTAACGTCGTCCATAGTCAGGGCCCCACGGAGCGGAGTGAGGTGCGGTGCATTCGATGGGGTTCTTTCAGAGGGAGGGGGCCAGACCTAAAAAGTGGCGAGCGTTCAACACCCTGCGGGTGATAGAGGCTTGGCAAGTGATGCTCGGGATTTTGGGCTATGTCTCGCACAGCACCGCGTTGGTGCATGGATCGGTTGGCGGAGACGGGTGAAGTGGTCCCAATTTTTTGGACAGCTTGTCGGCTTTGCTAAGGTGTATCGGGTGGTCGAGGCGGGCGGGGTCCGGGAACACGGGGCCAGCGTCTCCGAAGGCCTTCAGCGTCTCGAACACCTCCCGCGCTGCGTCAGACAGGAGCACGTCCCGGGGTCCGCGCTTGGCGTGCCTGAGGCGCAGGCGATCGGGCTCCACGTCGCGCCAATCGAGCGTGCGGATCTCCGCCAGGCGGCACCCGGTGAGCAGGAGGAGCCGGATGAGCGCGACGCCGAGCGGGTCCCAGTCCTGCAGGTCGTCGAGCGCGCGGCCGAGCGCTGCGATCTCGGTCCGGGTGAGGATGCGGCCGACCGGGGCGCGCCGGTTTCGGCGCAGCGCGGCGCTCGGATCGGGCATATCCTCCGGGACGCGCCCGGTCTCCCGCGCGAACTTGAGGAGCTGGCGCACCTGGGTGAGCCGCCAGTTGGCAGTACCGGGCTTGCGCTCGGACTCCACCCGGAACCACTCGGCGAACTCCGCCACCGTGAGGCGGTCGATAGGTTTCCGGCCGAGCGCGGGCAGGATGCGGGTCTCGATGGAGGTGGCGAAGCTCGCCTGGGTGGTGGGCGCGAGCTTCGGCATGCGCGCCTCCCGCCAGGCCGCGTAGATCTCCGTGAGCGTCGGGGTGGGCTCCGGCGGGGCATCCCCGAGCAGGAGCGCGCGGGCGAGACTGCGCGCTTCCTCGCATCCGAGCGCCGGAAAGCGCCCGAGCCGCTGGCGCGCCCCGCTCACCGGGTGGCGCAGGATCCAGGTCCGGGTGCCCGAGGGCAGGACGCGCAGGCCGAAGCCCTTGAGCCGCGCGTCGTGCAGGGTGCGCTCGCGCCGCCGGGGCCGGGCGGCGGCGGCGACCGCGTCGGTGAGGTGGACGGTGCCGGTCATGCGCGCGCCCTCCGGGTTGCCCGGCGGTGGACCTTGCGCCAGGCTCGGACCTTTGCGCCGAAGGCGTCCCGGTCGAGCCCGTGCGCGGCGCAGAAGCGCGTGAGCGAGAGCGCGCTGACCGCGAAGCGTTTGACCAGCGGATCTGCCTCGGACGCCACCTTTTGTGCACGGACCGCAGCCTTGGGCGGCTCTGTGGGAGGTGGCGCGTCGGGCGCAAGCGCGCCGCCGAGCACGACACCGACGCGCCCGGCGGCGGCCTTGAGCGGGCCCTCGGCGAGGTGGGCATAGCCCTCGGTCACGGTCAGGTCGCGGTGGCCGAGCAGCCCACCGATGGTGCGCAGATCCTCGCCGATGCCGATAGCGGTTGCTGCAAAGCTGTGGCGCAGATCATGGAGCCGGAGTCCCTTGAGCCGGGCGCTCCGCCTGATCCACTCCCAACGTTTGTAGAGCCGCGCCTCGCTCACCGCCCGCGCACCGCCGAAGACAAACGGGCCGTCGTTGCTCTGCCGCTTGAGCAGCGCGCGCACGGGCGGGGCGAGCCGGATCGCGGCCCGTCCGCCCTTCGCATCGGGCAGGACCGCACGGGGCCCGTCCACGCGATCCCAGGTCAGCAGCCGGGCCTCGCCCAGGCGGCAGCCGGTCAGCGCGATGAAGCGGATCAGATCGGTGACCACCGCGTCGTCCTCGCGCGCCCGCCCGAGCGCGCGCCCCAGCCGCCGGTACTCCGCCTCGGTCAGGTACCGCCCCGCGAACTGTGTGATCCGCTTGCGCAGGCCTTTGCACGGGTTCGTGCCCGGCGGGCGAAGGCCGACCCTCTCCGCGTGGAGCAGGAGAGCCGAGAGGATCGCAAGCGCATGCTGGTTGACCCAGACGCTGCCCGTGAGCCCTTCATGCCAGCGCACCACATCGCTCCGCGTGAGGGCGGTGACTGCGACATCCCCGAGCCCCGGCAGGATCTTTCGAGCCACCGCGCGCCGCGCGCCCT
>JBCBAP010000017.1:0-63518 GCA_038532435.1 Pseudomonadota bacterium
CGCTCGAACGCCGCCTGAGCGATTTCGCGGATCCGCGCGAGGTCCGACGGCTGCGCTTGCCTGATTGATCACCCTTGCCTCCACCGATGCCCCATGCGAGAGCCTTGAGCATATCGAGAGGGTGCCAATGGCAGACGCGAAACGCAAGAAGCCCGCCTGGGTGGTCGACAAGGAACGCGCGCGTGGCGGTGCGGCTGAGACGATCTGGCTTTTCGGGATCCACGCGGTGCGTGACGCGCTCACCAATCCCGCCCGGCAGAAGCTCAAGCTGATGGTGACAAAAAACGCGGCGGACCGTCTCGCCGACGCGATCGCCATGTCCGGCCTGACGCCGGAGATCGTGGATCCCCGTCGGTTCAAGCCGCCGATCGATCCTCAATCCGTGCATCAGGGCGCGGTGCTCGAGGTCCGCCCGCTCGACTGGGGAAGCGTCTCCGAAAGGTGCGCGCCGGGAGATGAGGCGGCGCCGTTGGTCCTTCTGCTCGACCGTGTCACCGATCCCCACAATGTGGGCGCGATCCTGCGGTCGGCGGAGGTGTTTGGCGCGCGTGCGGTCATCGCGCCGCATCGCCACAGTGCTCCTGAAACCGGCGCGCTCGCGAAGACCGCCTCCGGCGCCTTGGAGCGGCAGCCCTATCTGAGGGTCCCGAACCTTGCCAACGCGATGGGCGCGCTGAAGGAGATGGGCTACGGCATCGTCGGGCTCGACGGCACCGCGGACTCCGACCTTTCCGAGACACTAGGGGCGTTGCCGCCAATCCCGATTGCACTCGCGCTGGGGGCGGAGGGTCCAGGTCTGCGTGAGCTGACCATGAAGACCTGCGACCGGCTTGCGCGGATACCTGCACAGGGTGCGTTCGGATCCCTGAACGTTTCAAACGCGGCCGCCGTCGCGCTCTATGCCGCGCGCAGCCGTTGAAAGTCCCCGGGCCAGCGCACATGTCCCTGTCATGAAACCACAAACCAAGATCGCTACCTGTTGTTATTGTGGCACTCGCGCGGCCCTCGTGATGGACGAGGCGCGCCATGAACTGGCCTGTTCTGCCTGCGGCGCGCCGCTTCACAACCTGAAGGCTTTGCCCAGCAAAGGGTCCAAAGACGCGCACCGCTCCAAACCTATCAAGCGGGTCGAGAAAGGCCCCGAAACGACCAAACGGAAGCGCAAGAAGAAGCCCCGTGGCGTCGCATGGTTCATTGGCGAAGTGTTCGACGAACTCGAGGATATCTTCGACTAGATGTGACGGCCCGCACGCCCCCGGGTCACATCCCCTCACATTCGGGCGAGGCGGGTCGCCAGGGCAGGGTCCTTGCCCATATCGTGGAGCGCAACAGCCGAACTTCTGCGATGAGAGGAAACCCACGATGACCATGATGACACGCCGCTCCGCCCTTACCCTGGCCCTGGCGGCACCCGCGGCCGCGGCCCTGCCGACTGCAGCACTTGCAGCCAAGGATGAGGTGTTCTCCACCTTCCTCGGCGGTGCGATCCGCGGCTACGACCCGGTTGCCTACTTCACCGAAGGTGCACCGGTGAAGGGATCCGGCGACTACCAGTCCGAGTATAACGGTGCGACCTGGTCGTTCGTTTCCGCCGCCAACAAGGAAAAGTTCGACGCGGATCCGCAGGCCTTCGCCCCCCAGTATGGCGGCTATTGTGCCTGGGCCGTGTCGCAGGGTTACACCGCGTCCATCGATCCGGACGCGTGGCGCATCGTCGATGGCAAGCTCTACCTGAACTACTCCGCATCAGTGCAACGCCGGTGGGAGCAGGACATCCCCGGCTTCATCAGCCAAGCGGATCAGAACTGGCCGTCCGTTCTCAACTGAGACCTGCCACAAGTCATTCACGGGCCTGTGCGCACCCGCGCGCGGGCCTTTTTTGTGTATGTGATCTCGGGCATGCTCCCCGTCCTTCGGTTCGTTCAGACGCTGCCGGACATCTCTTCGACAGATATCCGGGGACGGTTGCGGAGCTCTTTCACTCCGCGAGAAATTCGTGTCGCCGATATCAGACACTGCAACCGGTACCGGGCGGGATCGCGACGCTTACGCGAGACGGTCCGGTCATCAGCGTTCCGATCCCCAGAGACCCGTGGACGCTTGATCGACTGGACAGACGTTTCTCCTATCTTGTGAGGTCCTATGCGCGTAAGGCTGCCGATTGCCTGCGGGCGGCAGGTGTGGCAAGGACTGTCCATCCCATCGTCCGGAAAAGAGACCGACATGACCGATTTCGCAGCCGCCCGCACCATGATGGTGGACACCCAGATCCGGCCCTCTGACGTGACCCGCTACCCGATCATCGACGCCATGCTGCGCACCCCGCGGGAAGAATATCTGCCCGCGGAAGCGAAGCCCGTCGCCTACCTTGGGGACCATGTCGATATCGGCGAGGGGCGCGTGGCGCTCGACCCGCGGGTGCTGGCCAAGATGCTGGACGCGCTCGATATTCAACCCACAGAGCTGGTGCTCGATGTGGGAGCGGGGCTGGGATATTCCACGGCGATCCTTGGCGCGCTGGCCGAGGCGGTCGTGGGTGTCGAGGAGGTTGAGAGCTTCGCACGCCGGGCAGAGGACACACTGAACGCCCAGGGCGTTGACAATGCGACCATCGAGGTGCGCGCCCTAACCGCCGGAGCGGAGGAGCACGGCCCCTATGATGTTATCATCCTTCAAGGTGCTGCAGAGGCTTTGCCGGACGCCATCGCTGACCAACTGCGCGAGGATGGACGGATTGCGATGATCCAGGCGGACGGCTCCCTCGGCTACTGCGCCATCGGGGTGAAGGGACGCAACGGGATCTCCTGGCGACGCAGCTTTGATGCAACAGCGCCGTTGCTTCCAGGCTTCACTGCGGAGAAAGGGTTTGTCTTCTAGTCTTAATCAGGTCTTCTTTGTGTGCTAGAGCACCCTATCTACAGCGAAATGTCTCTGCTGAAGGAATACCGAATGCGCCTGGTTCAGACCTATCTGACCTCTCTTTCCGCCCTCGCTCTGACAGCGGCTCTGTCCGCGGCACCCGTGTCGGCGGAGACCCTATCGGAAACTCTGATCAAGGCCTATGAGTATCACCCGAGCCTCAACATCGCCCGCGCGCAGCTTCGTGCGACGGATGAGGGTGTTGCGCAGGCGCGATCCGGTGGTCGGCCCCGTGTGAGCGGCCGGGTGCAGGGAAGTATCCAGTCAGCGGACAATCTCGACGGGCCGCCGACGGACACCTCTTCCTTCGGCGTCGACGGGCAGTGGCGGATCTTTGACGGCGGCAACGTGTCCGCTCAGGTTAGCTCGGCCCGGGCAAGCGTGGACTCCGCCCGCGCAAACCTTGTGACGACGGAGCAGGGGATCCTGATCGACGCGGTCACGTCCTACGGGGATGTCCGGCGTGACACGCAGTTCGTTGCGCTCGCCCGGAACAACGTGCGGGTCATCTCCCGCCAGCTGAGCGCGGCACGTGACCGGTTCGAGGTTGGCGAGGTGACGCGAACCGACGTCGCGCAGGCGAGCGCACGTCTCGCCTCCGCGCAGAGCAACCTCGTGGCCAACCAGGGCGCACTCGAACGCTCCCGCCAGGCCTACATCGCCGCCGTTGGTGAAGCGCCGGGAGAGCTCGCGCCTCCGCCGCCGCTGCCGGACCTGCCGGATACTCTGGAAGAGTCTGAAGTGATCGCGATGCGCATGCACCCGTCGATCATCGGTGCGCAGGCCACCGTCGCAGCTGCTGAGTTTTCCCTCGACGCGGCGAAGGCTGGCTACAGCCCGACGGTCGATCTGACTGGCACAGTTGAACAAAACGCAAGCGCGCTTGATCGCAGCGAGAACGTGGCCAGCGCAGGTGTGCTTCTCGAAGTGCCGCTCTACAATGGTGGCGCGCTCTCAAGCGGTGTGCGCAGCGCGATCGCGACCGTTGACCAGCGCAAGGGCGAACTGCAGGACGCAGCCCGCGTGGTTCGACAGAACCTTGCGTCGGCCTGGTCCAACTTCGAGGTTGCTGCAGCCTCGATCACCGCAAGCCGGCAGGAGATCCGCGCCGCCCGTATCGCCTTTCAGGGCGTGTCGGAAGAGGCGCGCCTCGGCTCCCGCACCACGCTCGACGTGCTCGACGCGGAACAGGACCTGCTGGATGCTCAATCCAATCTCGTGAGTGCGGAGCGCGACCAGTATGTCGCCGCCTATTCGCTTCTTCAGGCGATGGGGCTCCTCACCGTGGATCACCTGGGCCTCGACGTAGACTCCTACGATCCCGAAGCCAACTTCAACGCGGTCCAGGGGGGGCCGTATGATGCGAAGCGGAATGAGACGATAAACCGGATCTTGGGACGGTTCTGAACTCGTTCCCCCGCGCATCAAAAAAGGGGGAAGAGACAATGACGGACGAACGGCAGACGACCGACGACGGGGGCGATGTCAACGACATCATGGCCTCCATCCGTGAGCGGGTGTTCGCAGCTGCAGAAGAGCAGGACCGTAGCGACACCGCGGAACCTCTCGTGCTGACGGAAGACTTGCAGGTGTTCGACGCGGTGGATCCGGATCAAGAGCCGCTGATCCTCACAAACCCGCTGCCGCCAGAGGAGGTGGTTGCTGTCGCAGAGGTCGAAGAGGCGCCGGTCGAAGAAGATCACGACCTCGACGTGTCATCACTTCTGTCCTCGCTGTCGGCCCCCGATTTCCCGGAGCCCGACGCGGAAACGCAGGCACCCGCCGAAGAGACTGACATGTCGACCCTGCTCGCCGCGGTTTCGACGCCCGACACGCAGGATCGGTCGGTCGACGCGCAGGAGGCGCAGGGTGATGAGGCCGATCAGTCTGAAGAGACCGACATGTCCGCTCTCCTAGCCGCGGTTTCCGCGTCAGAGGAACAGGATCAGCCTGTCGACGAGCCGAAAGATGAGGTGGAAGACGTCGCCCCGGCGCAGGAGACGGACATGGCAGCTCTTCTGTCCTCGATCTCCACGCAGGACGAGACGCGTCAGCATATAACTTCGCAGTCAGGCGCCGATGAGGGGTCTGCACCGGCTGTAGAGGATGCACCTGCAGACACTGAAGACATGTCCGCTCTTTTGTCCGCCGTCCCGGCACCCGAAGACGACGACGACGGCGACGCGCCGGACGAGGTCTCGAATGAGGAGCCGGCACCTGTGGAACAGCCGGATGTGAACACGCTCCTTTCATCGATCTCCTCCTCTGAGGCGACCGAGGACACTCCGGCTGATCCGGTTCAGGCCGTTCCGGCGATGTCTGAGGAGGCTTTGCGGGAGATGGTCACGTTCGTTGTGCGAGAGCAGCTTGAATCCGGTCTGCGCGAAGAGCTGGCGAAGGACATCGCAGCCCAGGTCCGCCGCGAGTTTGCAGCTCTCCTGCAGGACTGATCCCTAGTCAGGCGCGAGCATGTACCCCGCCCCCCGCACCGTTTGCAGGTAGCGGGGTGTTTTCGGGTCGGCTTCGATCTTCCGCCTCAGCCGCGTGACCTGCACGTCGATAGCGCGTTCCTGTGCCTGATCCGCACCGCGGCCCAGTTCCGCGACGAGGCGGGATCGGCTGACCGGCTCATGGGGGCAGGCTGCGAAGATCCGCATCAGGGAGGATTCGGTGGATGTCAGACGGATCAGCTCCTGATCGAGCCACATCTCTCCCCGTGTGACATCATAGCGGATCGGTCCAAGCTGCAGCGTCTTCGGCGGCTCGGTCTTCGGTTTCGGTTTCGGCACCCGACGCAGGATCGCGTTGATCCTTAGCACCAGTTCACGAGGCTCAAATGGTTTGGGAAGGTAGTCGTCGGCCCCTGCCTCGAGCCCCGTAATCCTGTCGTCCGCCCCTCCCTTCGCGGTCAGAAGAAGGATCGGTGTCTTGAGAAAGGTCCGCAGATCCTTGGTCAGCGTGTACCCATCCTCACCGGGCATCATCACGTCGATGACAAGCAGGTCGAACTCCAGCCCGTCGAGCAGGCGGCGCGCGTGGGCCGCGTCCCGTGCCGGCGTCACGAAATATCCCTGATTGGTGAGAAACTTCCGCAGCAGCGTGCGGATGCGTTCGTCATCATCGACGACAAGGATGTGCGCCTCCGGGGCGTCCGGATCAACGCTCACCGTCGCGCTCCACCAAGCCGATCGCGCGGGACCGGATCTCCGGATCGATCATCTTTTCCAGAACGCTGCGGAATCCGTGGACCGCCTCCGCCCCCGCATCCATATAGGCCTTCCGCATGCGGCTGCGCTGGGCCTCCGACAGCTTGCGTTCCAGTGCAGCCCCTTCCGATGTCAGGTGGAGGTTGCGCTGGCGGCGGTCCTGCTGACCCACCCGGCTGTCCACCAACCCGTCCTTCACCAGTTGGCGAAGAACGCGGTTGAGCGATTGTTTCGTGACGCCGAGGATGTCCAGCAGGTCATTGACCGTCAGCCCCGGGTGCCGGTTGATAAAGTGCAGCGCGCGGTGGTGGGCGCGGCCATAGCCGTAATCCTCCAGCATCCTGTCCGGATCCGCCGTGAACCCGCGATAGGCAAAGAACATCAGCTCGATACCCTGCCTGAGCTGCTCGTCCGTCAGGAACAGCAATTGTTCCCCGCCGATGGGCGTCGCCCCGAAGCTGCCGCGCTGCATTACCCATAATCCTTCTGCTCGTGTTCACAGTTTATGTCAGGCTTGTTGACTTTCCAAGGTCATAATGATAGCTCAATTTCGAATTCGCGACATATCCTTCTTCTGTGACGCGTTTTCACGCAACATTGCTAAAAATCAAAAGGTCATCGAACCTGACTGGTTCGACGACAAAAGGAAGGACTGCATCATGGCCGGGGCATATGACGACCGGGATGGACATATCTGGCTCGACGGGCAGATGGTGCCGTGGCGGGACGCCAATGTGCACCTGTTGACCCATGCGCTGCACTACGCAGACAGTGTGTTCGAGGGGGAGAGGGCCTATAACGGCAAGATCTTCAAAAGCGAGGCGCACACCGATCGTCTGCTCTTTTCCGCTAAGGAACTGGATCTGGAGATCCCCTACACCGCCGAGGAAATCACCGCGGCGAAGGATGAGGCGCTGAAGGCGAGCGGCCTGTCAGACGCTTATGTCCGCCCGCTTGCCTGGCGCGGATCCGGCGAAGACATGGGCGTCGCCTCCGCCCGCAACAAGGTGCATTTGGCGATCGCGGTCTGGGAATGGGGCGCGTACTACGGTGATGCGAAGTTTAAGGGCGCAAAGCTCGACATCTCCAAGTGGAAGCGCCCGAGCCCGGAAACCATCCCCTGCTTCGCGAAGGCGGCCGGTCTTTACATGATCTGCACCCTGTCCAAGCACGCCGCGGAGGCCAAAGGCTGTTCAGACGCTTTGATGATGGACTATCGCGGCTATGTGGCCGAAGCGACGGGGGCCAACGTCTTCTTCGTCAAGGACGGCGAGGTGCACACGCCGAAGCCAGACTGTTTCCTCAACGGTATCACCCGCCAGACTGTGATCGAGATTCTGCATGATCGGCAGATCAAGGTCATCGAGCGACACATCATGCCGGAGGAACTCGAGGGCTTCGAGCAGTGCTGGCTGACCGGTACTGCGGCGGAAGTGACTCCGGTCGGGCAGATCGGTGACTACACCTTCGACGTTGGGGCGCTGACACGCGACATTGCGGAGAGCTACGAAAAGCTCGTCCGCCTCTGATCAGACCAGCTTCCCGCCCGCCCTGCGGGGAGCCGTGCCGTTCGGTAGTGTGAATCGGCTGACATGCGGACCAGATCGCCCCTCATAGCTGCCCGAGCGACTCAGCGAATTCTCAATCATGTGTGGGGCCTCGGGCCCCTGACGGGGTAACGGGACACGCACCCGCCAGACGCGAGACGGTTCCGTTTCCGCCCTGGTGGGCTTACCCTCAGCTTAAATCGGAGGGGTTCCGTCATGTCAGCGACAACCAATGCTACCATTCCCGCAGCTCCGGCCTGGCCGGTCGTCGGTAACTCGCTGGAGATCGTGCGGGACTGCTACGGGTTTCACGGCAAGCAGTTCGCCCGGTTCGGGAGCGTCTACCGCTCTCAGTTCTTTGGGGCTGAGCGGGTGAACCTTTACGGTGCTGACGCTGTGGAGACGGTGCTGATGGACAAGAACGGCATCTTTTCCAGCAAGTCGGGCTGGTCGATGGTCGAAGGATTGTTCGGCGGCGGACTGATGCTGCGCGACTTCTCTGACCACAGGGCACATCGGCGGATGTTGCAGCCCGCCTTTCGCGCCGGTGCAATGCGGGACTATCTCTCGCACATGTCCCGGGAGGTCGAGGCGCGGCTCGATGCCTGGCCGGTCGGGCAGGAGTTCAGGTTCTTCTGGCAGGTGCGCGCGCTGACGCTCTCGATTGCCAGCCGCGTTTTCATGGGCATCGAGGATGAAGCGGAGTGCGAGCGGCTCGGTGCGCTCTTCCTCGCGGAGCTCGATGCCTCCGCGAGCCCGATCCGTGCACCGCTGCCGCTCACGCCCATGCGCAAGGGGATCAACGCCCGGGCGGAGCTGCGCCGGACCTTCAAGGCGATGATCCCGGAACGGCGGGCGGGGCAGGGGGAGGACATCTTCTCCGAGTTTTGCCGCCTCACGGATGAGGAGGGGCGACATCTCAGCGATGACGAGATCGTCGATCACTTCAATTTCCTGCTTTTCGCTGCCTTCGATACGACCACCACGGCGCTCACTGCGATGATGTGGGGCATGGTCGACCACCCGGAGTGGCAGGACGCGGTGGCGGCAGAGGTTGCCACCCTCGAGGATCGTCCGCTCACCTACGACGACCTCGACCGGATGACGGTGACGGATCGTGTGTTCAAAGAGGCGCTGCGCCTGATGCCGCCGGTTCCGTTCATCCCGCGCGGCGTGACCGAGGAATTCGAGTGGGAGGGACATCGCATCGCGGCGGGCAGTTCCGTGACCGTCGCCCCGGGCCTCGTCATGATGGATCCGGAGTTTTGGACCGATCCGGCACGTTTCGATCCTGATCGCTTTTCCTCCAACCGGGCGGAGGATCAGAGCCACCGTTTCGCCTGGTCTCCCTTCGGCGGCGGCGCGCACAAATGCATCGGCATGCACTTCTCCCTGATGGAGGTGAAGGCGGTAACCGCCGCCTTCTTCCGACGGTTCCGCATTTCCCGCGCACGCGCCGGGCCGACGGCGTGGCAGCGCCTGCCAATCCCGCGGCCAAAGGACGGACTGCCGGTGAATTTGCGCCGAGTGGCTGCCTGATCTGTTGCAAGAACACCGCGGCGCGAGGTGATACGTGATCTGACCGCACGACACAGGCCAGCGAAAGGCTTGAGACAGGGCAGGCGAAGCGGTATTCTCTCGTTACCGAGCGCCGGGTTCGGACCGGCGCGGCCACAGGAGGACATCGTTCTGACCGAACGTGTTGATGGGGTGGCTTCCACCCAACCGGCCCGTGCAGCCGGGACCCTTGCACACAGCGCCACCGCTTCTCAGGAAGCCCTTGATCTGGTGCTTATCTCCCTCGATGATGACAAGGCCGAAGACGTTGTCTCGATCCCGCTGAAAGGGAAGTCCGAGATGGCGGATCACATGGTGATCGCGTCCGGTAGGTCGTCCCGTCAGGTGTCCGCAATTGCGGATCACCTGCTGGACAAGATCAAGGCCCTCACGGGCCAGTCTGCCCGGGTCGAGGGGCAGGAAACCGGTGACTGGGTCCTGATCGACGCGGGCGATGTGATTGTCCACATCTTCCGCCCAGAGGTGCGTGAATTCTATCAGCTTGAAAAGATGTGGCTTTCGCCAGATGAGCTGATGGCCCGCCACTAGACTGTGCGCATTACGATTGCGGCCGTGGGCCGGCTCCGCCGGGGGGCGGAGCGTGACCTGGTCGACGACTATCTGACCCGCTTTGACCGCACGGGCAGATCTCTTGGCCTCGGGCCCGCGCGAGTGCGCGAGGTGGAGGACAAGCGCAACGGCGGATCGAACCGTGAGGCGCCTCTCCTGACATCCGCGATCCCGGAGGGCGCGCGCGTCATCGCCCTCGACGAACGGGGGAAGCTCATATCCTCCCCCGACTTCGCCAATCTGCTGGCCCGCTGGCGCGACGAGGGTGCTCGCGACTGTGCATTTCTGATCGGCGGGGCGGACGGTCTTACCAGGGGTCTGCGCGACAGCGCGGATGCGAAGCTCTCCTTCGGCGCGATGGTCTGGCCGCACATGCTCGCGAGAGTGATGCTGGCCGAACAGCTCTACAGGGCCGCGTCCATCCTATCGGGCGCGCCGTACCACCGGGAGTAGGTGCGTGGCCATCATGTTTCCCTCGAGACAGTAGGCATGCCAATCTTGTGGGAAGCTGGTTTCCTCGAAGCAAGGGGGACGCAGGACCGAGCCTCAGCTCTGATGCCACCAAGCTGACGCTTGACGGATCTGCCGATTTCGGTCATCGCTGAATTTATGAGGTTGCGATTTCTTGCGCCCCATTTCCTAAAATCTGATGAGTGGCCCACGTTGATAGCTCTCGGGGGCTGTTATGCTGTTTGGGTATTGGCGCTGTTCTATGCGGGTAGCGTGCCCTGGGTCTGGTGGATCCCGGCAGCACTCGCCGCCGCCCTGCATTCATCGCTCCAGCATGAAATGCTGCACGGCCACCCGACCCGGTCGCCGCTGTTGAACGAGGCGCTCGTGTTTCCGGCACTCTCCGTCTTCTACCCCTACCGCCGCTATCGGGAGATGCATCTCAAGCACCACAACAATCCCCTCTTGACCGACCCTTATGACGATCCGGAAAGTTGGTACGTGGCGCAGCGGGACTGGGCGGCGATGTCGCCGATCATGCGTGCGGTGCTGAACGCGAACGGCACCCTTGCGGGCCGGCTGATCGTCGGTCCCTGGCTCGGTCTCTATGCCTTCGCGCGGAGCGATTTCGGGCGCTGGCGGAGGGGGGAGACCCACATTCTCGGCCAATGGATGTTGCACCTGCCAGCGCTGGGAGTCGTATTCGGGTTCGCCTGGGCCTGCGGCACCGATCCGCTGACATATCTGCTTGCCGTTGTCTGGCCGTCCCAGGCGATTCTTGCGATCCGGACCTACATCGAACATCGCGCCGCCCCTGCGCCGGAGCATCGCTCCGCGATCGTGGAAGCGGAGTGGCTGTTCCGGCTGCTCTTCCTCAACAACTCCCTCCATGCGCTCCACCATGAGCGTCCGACCGTCCCCTGGTCAAAGCTGCCCGAACTCTATAGGGCGGAGGCGGACGCAGTGGTGCAGCGGAACGGCGGCTACCTGGTCCGCGGATATCTCTCCGTCTTTGCCCGTTACCTGTTCCGCCGGAGAGAACCCGTCGAACATCCCTACCGTCGGAGGATCGATACGTGATCGCAGCGCTGCCCTTCTATGATCCTCCGGTCTATCGGGATCTGACCGATGCGCTCTGGTCCGCGGTGGCGTCGCGCCTGGCGGACAGGGGTATCGAGGCACCCGCGACCCTGACCCGCAGTGCGGATTTGGAGGCGGATTATGCCCGGGCGGACCTCCTAGTCTCCCAGTGCTGCGGGCATCCCTGGCTCGAAGGGGCCGGGAAGGGTACGGCACTTGTCGGCGCGCAGGCGCTTACCTGTGACGGGGGAGGAGCCGGACGCTACCGCTCCGCGGTGGTGCGCAGGCGGGAGGACAGCCGCGACCTGGAAGATCTGCGCATCGCGATCAACACGGAATGCTCCGTGTCGGGCTGGCTCTCCCTGAGGCGATTCATGGAGGTCGAGGGCGTCACCGCGCGGCCGCATCTGGTGACCGGTGCACATCTGCACAGCCTTGCTGCGGTGCGCGAGGGGCGGGCCGATCTGGCTGCGATCGATTGTGTCTATTGGCATATTGCGCGTGCGCAGGGGTGGGATGCGGGGCTCGAACAGATCGGATGGACCGAATCAGTTCCGTCCCCGCCCTACATCACGAGTCTCAATACCTCTTCATTTGTTCGTGAATTCGTGAGGTTAGCCCTCTCGGACGCCATGCGGGACCCGACGGTGGCCGCCTATCGGGCCGCCTTCGGCATAGCTGACGTGGTTAAGGCTGCCCCTGACGCATACGAACTCTACCGGGGGTGGCAACAACAGGCCGCGTAACGGTAAATTGTGCGGTGCACCTACTTGGCGCGCCGGTCCGGATGCGCCACAATAAGAAAAAACACCACCCGAAAGCCGCCCCATGCAGATTTACCTGCCGATCGCCGAGGTATCGGTAAACGCCTACCTTTTACTGGGGCTCGGTGGACTGGTGGGATTGCTGTCCGGCCTGTTTGGCGTCGGTGGCGGTTTTCTGATGACGCCGCTCCTCATCTTCATCGGTATTCCCCCGGCCGTGGCTGTCGCGACGGAGGCTAACCAGATCGTCGCGTCGAGTTTTTCCGGCGTTCTTGCGCATCTCAAACGCAAGACCGTGGATTTCCGAATGGGGCTGGTGCTCCTGTCGGGGGGTCTCGTCGGGTCCGCCTTCGGGGTGCAGGTGTTCAAGATCCTCACGGCGATGGGGCAGGTCGAACTGCTCGTCTCCCTCTGTTACGTCGTGTTTCTGGGCGTCGTTGGTGGCCTGATGTTTATCGAGAGCCTCAACGCCCTGCGCCGCAGCCGAAACGGCGCGCCGGTGCCCAAACGACGGCGGCACAACTGGGTGCACGGGTTGCCCCTGCGGATGCGGTTCCGGGCTTCCAACCTCTACATCTCCGCGATCCCTCCCTTTGTCGTCGGCCTCGCCGTTGGCGTTCTGGCGGCGATCATGGGGGTCGGTGGCGGCTTCATCATGGTGCCCGCGATGATCTACCTGCTCGGCATGCCAACCAACGTGGTCGTTGGCACGTCGCTCTTTCAGATCATGTTCGTCACCGGTTTCACCACGCTGATGCACGCAACCCAGAACTACACGGTGGATGCGGCACTGGCGCTGCTCCTCCTGCTGGGGGGGGTGGTGGGCGCACAGATCGGCGCGCAACTCGGCGTGCGGCTGCGGGGGGAGCAACTGCGGATCCTGCTTGCGATCATGGTGCTGGCTGTGTGCGCAAAGCTCCTCTTTGATCTGGTGGCCACCCCCAGCGAGCTCTTCTCCCTCGGCGTGGCGGCGGGGCATTGAAACAGTTCGTCCTGACCGTCCTTCTGCTGCTGACGGCCCTGCCTGGAGGGGCGGAGCAGACCGTTGTGGATCTGAGCCAGAATTCGGTGTCGATCACCGCATCCTTTGACGGGTCGGAGATCTTTATCTTCGGCGCGGTGAAACGCGAAACGCGCATTCCCGACGACCGCGGACCGCTGCACGTGATCATCTCGATCGAGGGGCCGGGACGGCTCATCCTGCGGTCGGAGGATCCACGGCGGCTCGGCCGATGGTCGAACGACCCGGTTCTCGTCAGGCGCAAGGAACGGACGCTGGGCATCTGGGTGAACGCCGATGCGGTTGAGGTTGATGAAGCGCCGCACTTCTTCGCGCTGGCCTCGACAGCGCCGGTGGAGGACATCCTCAGCTACACCGACGCGCTGCGCCACCGGATCGGTCTCAACCATGTGGTCAAACTGATCGATGCGCCCGGGAACGTCGCGGATGTGCAGGATTTTCGCGAGGCGGTCATTCGGATCCGTGGCAACGAGGGTCTGTTCGTTGAGCTGCCCGGCTCGGTCAAGCTGACCGATGAGACGCTCTTCAACACCGAGATCGAGCTGCCCGCCAACATCGTCGAGGGCGACTATCGCGCGCGGGTGTTCCTCCTGCGGGACAAGGCCGTGATCGACGCCTACGAGACCGTGATCGCCGTGCGCAAGACGGGGCTCGAGCGGTGGGTCTACACTCTCGCCCACGAACAGCCGTTCATCTACGGCATCCTGTCGATTGCGGTGGCGCTGTTTGCGGGATGGGCAGCGGCGGAGGTGTTCCGCCGGATCAGGCGCTGAGGCTGAGCGCCCGCGCCTCCCGCGTCGTGAGCGCGTAGCGCGCCGTCTTCCCGTACCCGTTGCATGTGACGCGCAGTTCGGGGAACAGGGTCAGAACCTCGGCCCGCGCGGGCGCGTCAAACCCTTCCAGCGCCACGCGCCCGGGATGCAGGCTCTCGGTCGCCAGACCGTCCGCGTAGATGATCTGATGCCGGTCGAAGAGGAGGTGGATGTAGTCGACACCTTTCGACACGTCCGCCTGTTCGGTCCCGAGATTCTTGGCCGCTGACAGTACTTCCGTCTCCCCGAACATCAGCATCGCCTCGGCGGAGCGCAGCAGAACCCGGTGCTGAGGCGAGAAGGCGATGGCCCGGTGAGGACAGCCTGGTCCGAACGCATCCTTGCGAATGACCACCGGACGGAAACGCGCCTCCGCCTTAAGCTGCCAGGCGGACATCCTGCGACGGCCGATCCAGCGGATCGGCTGGACGCCTTCGTCCCGGGTGATCACAAGATCGCCGACCCGCAGCGTTTCGACGGGACGCGGCCCGGCTGCGGTGTCGATCAGGGCACCGGGCGTGAAACACGGTGTCGTGGTGTTCATCTGGACGAAGGCACTGTCCGTGTTCCCGTCCGTGTCCGTGATCGTGTAGGTGAACACCTTGTTGCCGACCGGTGCCCCCTTCCGTTCGACCGTGATGGTCCCGTCGGGGTTTAGGGTGATGCGTTCCCCCGACGGCAGATCGACGACGGAACCGGCGACCACCGGTACGCCGTTGATCTCCGTGATCGTGAGGGTCTGCATGTTCGGATCGGTGTCGTTGGCCAAAAGATCGAAGTTCGTCGGACCAAGTCCGTTGACGGAGAGCGCATCATCCACCGCGATCGGATCCGTATCCGTTCCGCTCGTCTGCGCGTTGCTTGCGATGACGAGCGCGGAGTCCCATAGCTCGTCGCCCTTGTCTGCCACGCCGATCTTGAGTTCCTGCTGCACGCCGGGTGTTACCGGAATATCGAGCGACAGGGTGACCGTGAAACCATCGAATTCCGTGACTTCCGATCCGTCCGTATTGTCGATGTAGAGGTTGGGGTTCGAGCTGTCGAAGACCCCGTTCGTCGGGTTGGGGTCGTTTGCCTGGTTCCCGTTCGTCGGTGGCGTGGTGCCCGCATTGTTGATCGAGTTGACCGAGATCGTGCCATCCCCGGCAGAGATCGGGATCTGCACGCCGTCGATCATGACGAGGGCCACATCGTTGAAGTTCGAATAGACGTACTCGTTGTACTCTTCGGAGTAGAAGCGGAACTCCAGGTTCAGCGACGTCTGCCCCGCCAGGGGCTCGAACTCGATGACGAGGAACGACGCATCGTCGGTTGAGCCGCCCGCCGCGGCATTGAAATCCGGGTCGTCCTCGATCCCGCCGGTGTTGCCGGAGCGGCTGCCGGACTGGTTGTTTCCGCCCGTCGCGTTGCTGAAGTTGGTCGCGAACCCGGTCGAGAGGATTACGCCCTGCTCGGACGGAAGCACGCCTGCGGTGCCGAGCGTCGTGTCGACATACCCGTCATAGATCCCGGAAGAGAAGGTGTTCCCCGAATAGGTCGCGCTGACAATGTTAAACCCTGGCCCGAGGATTTCCTCGGCCATCGCGTTCGCTGACGCGCTGGTATCCAGGTTCAAGCTAGACATTTGTGGTTTGCCCCGTCTGTTTGTCGGGACCATTACAGAAAATTTTGTCTAAAGTAAGAGGTGAGCGGCTCCTTACCGCCCAGATCTGGCCATCTATATTACGTGACGTAACCTTATCACTTCCCGTTCTGGTTGAGTTCCGCAATCTGTTTTTCAATCGCGTGCAGGCGATCGATCACTTCTTCGCGGTAGCTGTCCGTCGCCTGGTTCGACTCTTCCGCATGGGCGTCCTGCATCGAGTTCACGATGAGGCCGACCAGCAGGTTCACCACCGCAAAGGTTGTCACCATGATGAACGGAACGAAGAAGAGCCAGGCGTAGGGGTAGACCTCCATGACCGGCCGGACGATGCCCATTGACCAGCTTTCGAGTGTCATGACCTGAAACAGACTGTAGGCGGACTGCCCCAGCGTGCCGAACCATTCGCTGAACTGGGCGGCCTGCTCGGGCGTGCAGGCGGTGCAGGTGCCGCCGAAGAGCTTCGTGGCCATGACCGCGCCGATGTAGAAGATGATGCCCATCAGCAGGAAGACGCTTGCCATGCCCGGCAGCGCGCTCACGAAGCCCTCGACCACCCTGCGCAACCGCGGCGCCATGGAGATCACCCGCAGGACACGCAGGATACGCAATGCTCGCAGGACCGACAGCGCACCGCTGTCCGGTGCGAGGGAGACGCCCACCACGGCAAAGTCGAAAAGGTTCCAGGGTCTGCGGAAGAAGCCAAGCCCCTGCGCGATCAGCTTCAGCAGAATCTCCAGCACGAAGATGGTCAGGAAGATGGTGTCCAGCGTTGTCAGAAGGCTGCCCGCCATCGCCATGACCGTCGGCGAGGTTTCGAGCCCCAGCGTCACCGCATTCAGGATGATGATCACCAGGATTCCGTTCTGGAACCCGGCCGAGTCGACGAAGGCGGCAAGACGGTTTCGAATGGACATGGGGCGCTCCCTCATCTGCGTGTCCTCCGTGACTTACGAGATTTGCGGGCAACTGCAAGCAACCGTGCTGCGCTGCGGCAGAAATCCTGTGCAGAAGAGGCGGACGTCGGCTTGCAAACGACAGATCGGGGTCGGTTTCGGCGTTGCATCGCAGGACCGAACCCGGTTCTCTGAGCGGGTTGAAGAGGGAGCATATGCGCTATTCAGCACTGAGCATCTTGCGCGAGGGTCTGCGCGGCAACACGGGCTGGAAGCCGGTCTGGCGCGATCCGGAACCGAAGCCGCAGTATGACGTGATCATCATCGGCGGCGGCGGCCATGGTCTGACGACCGCCTTCTACCTCGCCAAGGTGCACGGCATCACCAATGTCGCGGTGCTGGAGAAAGGGTACCTTGGCGGCGGCAATGTGGGGCGCAACACGACAATCGTGCGGGCGAATTATCTGCTCCCCGGCAACTCCGAATTTTACTCTCACTCCCTCAAGCTCTGGGAGGGGATGGAGCAGGAGCTCAACTACAACACCATGATGTCCCAGCGCGGCGTGCTGAACCTGTGCCACTCCGATGGCCAGTTCGACGTCTTCGCCCGCCGCGGCAACGCGATGATGATCCAGGGGGACGATGCGGAGCTGCTCGACGCCCGCGGGGTGAAGGATCATGCGCCCTTCCTGAATTTCAAGAGCCAGCGTTTCCCGATCCGGGGCGGTCTGTTGCACCGGCGCGGGGGCACCGCGCGCCATGATGCGGTCGCCTGGGGATACGCCCGCGGCGCGGACCAACGGGGCGTGGATCTCATCCAGAACTGCGAGGTCACGGGCTTCCGCATCGAGAATGGCAGGGTCAAGGGTGTGGAGACCTCCCGCGGCTATATCGGCGCGGGCAAGGTTGGCATGACCATCGCCGGGCGGACTTCCCAAGTCGCGGAGATGGCTGGACTGCGCCTGCCCATCGAGAGCCACGTGTTGCAGGCTTTCGTGAGCGAGGGGCTGAAGCCGCTGATCCCCGGCGTGATCACCTTCGGTATGGGACATTTCTATATCAGCCAGTCGGACAAGGGCGGGCTGGTGTTCGGCGGCGATCTCGACTTCTACAACTCCTATGCCTCCCGCGGGAACCTGCCCATGGTCGAGCATGTGATGGAGGCGGGTATGTCGATGATCCCGATGATCGGCAAGGCGCGGGTGCTGCGTTCGTGGGGCGGGATCATGGACATGACGATGGATGGCTCCCCGATCATCGACCGCACGCCGATCGAAGGTCTCTATCTGAACGGCGGCTGGTGCTATGGCGGGTTCAAGGCGGTGCCCGGGTCGGGGTCGGTCTTTGCCCATCTCATTGCGACCGACCAGTACCATCCCGCCGCCACCCGGTTCCGTCTGAACCGGTTCGAGACCGGCCATGTGATCGACGAGGAGGCAACCGGTGCCCAGCCGAACCTGCACTGACATGGCCCGTGGCCGTACGGGCCCGTGTGGTGCTGCCTCGGAACGGGCGGCGAAGGTTGCAGGCCCGTTCTCGGGCGATGTTGGTGCGCCGGGTCACTGGGAGGCGATCATGCTACACGGCGCGACCCTCCAACCGGCCGTCGGCGTGGTGACCAACCTTTCGGGAGCGTGGCGGGATGATGACGCACCTCGTTGCGACCGCCCGACCGGCACTGGGTTCGGCGTCATTAACGGGCGAAGCCAAACATCCTCCGCCGACTGGCCGAAACGGCCCAAGTTTTCTCCGACCGGGAGATCCGCATGCGCATAACTTGTCCGATCTGCGGCGCGCGGGATCTGCGGGAGTTCACCTATCGCGGTGATGCCATCCTGCTCGACCGCCCGTCGGAGGATGCGGGACCGGAGGCGTTCAACGACTATGTCCATTTGCGGGACAATCCGGCCGGTGAGCATGACGAGCTCTGGCATCACGCGATGGGCTGTTCGGCCTGGCTGCAGGTCCGACGCAATACGGTGAGCCATGAGATCCTGTCCGTCGCGCTCGCGCGGGAGGTTCGCTGATGCCGCGCCTTCCTGAGCGCGGTCTGATAGACCGCAACCGGACGCTCAAGTTCCGCTTCGATGGCACGCAACTGACCGGGCATCCGGGGGACACTCTGGCCTCTGCCCTGCTGGCAAACGATGTCCGGCTCGTCGCGCGGTCGTTCAAGTATCACCGTCCTCGGGGTGTCGTGACCGCCGGGTCCGAGGAGCCCAACGCGCTCATGCAGATCGGGCAGGGACGGGCCGTATCCCCCAACACCCGCGCGACCGTGCAGGAGCTCTACAACGGATTGCGGGCGGAGAGCCAGAATCGCTACCCGAGCCTCGCGGTCGACTTTCTACAGGTGAACGACTTCCTGTCCTCCTTCCTGAGCGCGGGCTTCTACTACAAGACGTTCATGTGGCCGAAGGCGTTGTGGGAGAAGCTTTATGAGCCCGCGATCCGGAAGGCCGCGGGCCTCGGCGCGCTCTCTGGCAAGGATGCGGAGGAGCTCTTCGACACCGCCTATGCCCATTGCGATCTTCTGGTCATCGGCTCTGGCCCTGCAGGGCTGATGGCGGCACTCACCGCGGGCCGTGCAGGCGCGCGGGTGATCCTCGCGGAGGAGGACTTCGTCTTTGGCGGACGCCTTCTGAGCGAACGGCTCGAGGTCGGTGGGCAAAGTTGCCCGGAATGGGCCGCCGGGGCTGTCGTAGAACTCGACGCGCTGCCAAACGTCGCTCTCATGCGCCGGACAACAGTCACCGGTGCCTACGACGGTGGAACCTTCGGCGCGCTCGAACGGGTGGCCGATCACATGGCCACACCGCCCGAATTTTGCCCGCGCAACACCTTCTGGAGGATCGCTGCGAAGCGGACCGTGCTGGCGGGCGGCGCCATCGAGCGGGGCATTGCCTTCCCCTGGAACGATCGTCCCGGGGTGATGACCGCGGGGGCAGTGCGCAGCTATCTCAACCGTTTCGCCGTCTGTCCGGGCAAGGACGCTGTTGTCTTCACCAACAATGATGACGGTCTGCGCACGGCCCAGGACCTCGAGGATGCGGGGGCGGTCGTGCGTGCTGTCGTCGATACCCGTCCCGACGCGCAGATCGGGACATGGGGGCGGGCCTTCCCGGGCGGGCAGATCGTCTCGACCTCCGGTCATCTGGGCCTGACCTCGGTGACGATACGGGATCACAACGGGGTCGAGACGACCATGCCGGCGGACCTGCTCGCCGTGTCGGGCGGCTGGAACCCGTCGGTGCACCTGACCTGCCATATGAACGGTCGTCCGGTGTGGGATGCGGACATCTCGGCCTTCGTGCCGAAGGTGGGCGCGGTCCCCGGTCTGACCTCTGCCGGGGCTGCGGCCGGTCGGTTCTCGACCCATGCGGCCCTCGCGGACGGTGCCGACGCCGCGATCGCTCAGCTCGCTGACATCGGTATCTCGGCCTCTCCTGTTGAGGTGCCGGACGCGGAGGATGCACCCGTGGCCATCACGCCCTTCTGGCACGTGGACGCCCCGGGGCGGGCCTGGCTCGATCTGCAGAACGATGTGACAACGAAGGACATCGCGCTCGCCCACCAGGAAAATTTCCGGTCGGTCGAGCACATGAAGCGTTACACGACGCTCGGCATGGCGACGGATCAGGGCAAGATGTCCAATGTCGGCGGTCTTGCCATCATGGCGGAGTTGAGCGGCAGGGAGATCCCGGAGGTCGGCACAACAACGTTCCGTCCGCCCTACAGCCCCGTGCCCATCGCGGCGATTGCCGGTCGCCACGGGCGCGACCAGTTCCAGCCGCATCGGCATCCCCCGTCCCATGCGCTCAGCCTCGAACGGGGCGCGTCGTTCGTGGAGGCCGGTCTCTGGCACCGCGCTGCATGGTACCCCCAGCCGGGAGAAACCAGATGGCGGCAGTCCTGCGATCGGGAGGTTGCGATGGTCCGCAACGCGGTCGGGATCTGCGATGTGACGACCTTGGGCAAGATCGACATTCAGGGACCCGACGCGGCGGACCTCCTCGATTTTGTCTATGCTAATGCGTTCTCGACCCTGAAGGTGGGCCGGGTCCGGTACGGCCTGATGCTGCGCGAGGACGGCTTCGTCATGGATGACGGCACCACCGCCCGGCTCGGCCCGCAGCATTATATCATGACGACGACGACAGCCGCCGCCGGGCAGGTCATGGCTCACCTTGAGTTCGTGCGCCAATGCGTGCGGCCGGGGTGGGAGGTCAGCGTGACCTCCGTCACGGATCAATGGGCTCAGTTCGCTGTCGCTGGACCCGCATCGCGGGAGGTGCTCAACGAACTCTTGGACTTGCCCATCGACGATGCGTCCATGCCCTACATGTCCTGCGGTCCGGTCCGCATCGGTGGTGTCGACGGTCGCCTCTTCCGCATTTCGTTTTCCGGAGAGCACGCCTACGAACTGGCGGTGCCCGCCCGCTATGGCGATGCGCTCGTCCGGGAGCTGACCAGCCAGGCGGAAGCACGGGGCGGCGGGCTCTACGGGATGGAGGCGCTGAACGTCATGCGCATCGAAAAGGGGTTCATCACCCATGCGGAGATTCACGGCCGCACCACCGCCGACGATATCGGAATGGGCCGGATGGTATCCGCGAAGAAGGACGCGGTCGGCAAGGTTCTGAGCACCCGCCCGGGCCTGCACGGCCCCGAGCGGCAACAGCTCGTCGGCGTTCGTCCGGTTGATCCACGCGAGCGCCTGCGCTCCGGCGGCCATTTCTTCGACGAGGGCGCTGACGTTAAACCCTCTACCGATCTTGGGTACGCGACGTCGGTTTGCCACTCGCCGACGCTGGGTCACGACATCGGTCTGGGGTTCCTTGTGAACGGCCGGGCACGTCTGGGCGATCGCGTTCGTCTTGTCGACAGGCTGCGTGGGGGAGAGGTTTTATGCGAGGTCGTGCAAACACCCTTCGTCGATCCCGAGGGAGGGCGGTTGCGTGGCTGATCTCACCCCGACAACGCCTTGCGCCGGGCTTGGGCTGCCCCTCGACCTGGGCGATGTGATCCTCGTCGAGGTCGAGCCCAAATCGATCACAGCCATCACACCCTTTCCAAGCGGGCGCGCCGCAGCGGACGCGGCTCTTTGCGAGAAGTGGGGCCTCGGCCTCCCGGCACCGGGAGAGACGGCGCAGGCCGGCGACGATGAGATCCGCTGGGCCGGCCTCGACGAGGTCTGGTTCCTCGGGCCCGGCTTCCGCGAAGTACACGACACCCTGTCCGGCCACGCGGCGATCACGGATGTGAGCGATGGCTGGGCAAGGTTGCTGCTCACCGGGCCTGCGTCGGCGGATGTGCTCAGGCGGCTGATGCCCGTCGATCCATCGGCGCTCAGTCCCGGGCAGACCGTCCGCACCCAACTTGCGCACATGATGGCGAGCGTCACGGCGCGGGAGAGCGGGTTCGAAGTGATGGCGATGCGCAGCTTTGCCGGAAGCCTGGTCCATGATATCGAGGCGGCAATGCGATCCGTGATCGCGCAGTCAAGTCTCGAGTAAGGCCCCATGATCGATCCGAAGTCGTTGCTGCGCGAGATGTTCGACGCAGCCCTCGCCGCTGCCATGCCCGACAAGGTGATTGCCAACCACCTGCCCGAACCGCCGAAGGGGCGCGTGGTCGTCGTGGGCGCTGGGAAAGCCTCGGCGGCGATGGCCCGGGCCTTCGAACGTGCATGGGACGGGCCGCTCGAAGGTCTCGTCGTCACCCGCTACGACCATGCTGTACCGTGCGAGCGGATCGAGATTGTTGAGGCGTCCCATCCGGTACCCGATGCCGCGGGGGCGGAGACGGCCGCACGCATTCTCGACCTCGCGCACGGTCTCGGCGCGGACGACCTGCTGGTCGCCTTGATCTCCGGGGGGGGCTCGTCGCTTCTGAGCGTCCCCGCACCCGGGGTCAGTCTGCACGACAAGCAGGCACTGAACGCCGCACTTCTGGCCTCCGGCGCGTCGATCGGGGAAATGAACTGCATCCGCAAGCATGTGAGCGGGATCAAGGGCGGGCGGCTGGCGGCTGCCGCCTTTCCCGCACGGTGCGTGACGCTCGTGATCTCCGACGTTCCCGGGGATGACCCTGCGGATATCGCCTCCGGCCCAACGGTCGCGGATGCGACCACGCTGGACGATGCCTGCGCGCTGGTTGAACGGTACGGGATGACATTGCCCGAAAGCGTCCACGTGGCCCTGGCGGATCCCCGCAACGAAACCCCGAAACCCGGTTCCGAGGCCCTTACCCGCGCGGAAACGCACTCGATCGCTGCACCCCAGGCCTCGCTGGAGGCTGCCGCCGCCGTCGCACGGGACGCGGGGGTCACGCCGATCATCCTCGGAGATGCCATCGAGGGGGAGGCGCGGGAGGTGGGAACCGCCTTTGCGGGCATCGCTAAGCAGGTGCGACAGCACGCCCAGCCCCTGCCCGCGCCCTGCGTGATCCTGTCGGGGGGCGAGACCACGGTCACGATACCGAAAGGATCCACCGGCCGCGGTGGCCGAAACGTGGAGTTTCTCATGGGCCTTACGGAGGCGCTCGAGGCCCTGCCGGACACCTATGCCATCGCTTGCGATACGGACGGGATCGACGGGCTCGATCCTGTAGCGGGAGCGGTCGTTTCACCTGACACACTCGCCCGCGCCGCCGCGGCCGGATACCCGGTCGCCGACGCATTGGGCCGCTTCGACGGCCACGGCTTCTTCGCCCGGCTGGGTGATCAGGTCATCACCGGTCCGACGCTCACCAACGTGAACGATTTCCGCGCGATCCTCGTGCTGTGAGGGATGGTACCGACGCCCCGGCTCGAACGGGGGACCCCTAGATCCACAATCTAGTGCTCTAACCAACTGAGCTACGTCGGCACTGGCCGGTGGGATAGCTGCCGCGTCTGCCGATTGCAAGGGCAATTCCCCAGACCAGCGGTGCGCCAGTCCCACCGTCATGCTGCCTCCGGCGGGGATATTTTCCGCCAGAAGAATGGCTGGACCTGAACTTCTTCTGGCCCGAAGTATCCCCGCCGGAGGCTTCCACGGCGGCAACCGGGTACGGGCGGCGGGAAAGCTTGCGCTCGGGCAAGACCCCCGGTAGCAGAAGCGCTTGAAAGGAGTGCCGCCATGAGCATCAACCGGGAAAGCGACATCGAAGCCAACTTGCAGATCGGACCCACCTCCGTGGGCATGGTCCGGATCTACGTAGAGGGAGACGGCATCGACCTGCCGCTCGATTTTGATCCGGAAGAGGCGCTCGAGATCGCGGAAGAATTGCGCGCGGCGGCGGAGCGGGCCCGGGCCATGGGCAAGAAGGCGCGGTGAGGGTGGATCGATGACAATGGACAAGACATTCAACGCTGCCGAGGCGGAAGCGCGCCTCTCCAAGGCCTGGATCGAAGGCGGCGCGTTCCGCGCGGGCGCCAACCAGTCCCGCGACGAGAGCTTCTGCATCATGATCCCGCCGCCCAACGTGACGGGCTCGTTGCATATGGGCCATGCGTTCAACAACACGCTTCAGGACATCCTGACGCGCTGGCACCGAATGCGCGGCTTTGACACGCTCTGGCAGCCGGGGCAGGACCATGCGGGCATCGCGACCCAGATGGTGGTCGAGCGGGAGCTGGCCGAGACCAACATGCGCCGCACGGACTTCTCCCGTGAGGATTTCGTGGCGCGTGTCTGGCAGCAAAAAGAGAAGTCCGGCGGCACGATCATCGAGCAGCTCAAGCGGCTGGGCGCCTCGTGCGACTGGGACCGCAACGCCTTTACCATGGCAGGCGCGCCCGGGGACACAAGGCACGGCCATGAGGCGAGCCCGGATTTTCACGATGCCGTGCTCAAGGTGTTCGTCGATTTCTACACCAAGGGGCTCATCTACCGCGGCAAGCGGCTGGTGAACTGGGATCCGAAGTTCGAGACAGCGATCTCCGACCTTGAAGTGGAGAATGTCGAGGTCGACGGGCACATGTGGCACTTCAAATACCCGCTCGCGGGTGGTGCCATTTATGAGTATGTCGAGACGGATGAGGACGGAAACGTCACGCTCCGCGAGACCCGGGATTACATATCGATCGCAACGACCCGACCGGAGACGATGCTCGGCGATGGTGCGGTCGCGGTGCATCCGGACGATGCGCGCTATGCGCCCATTGTCGGACAGCTCTGCGAAATCCCGGTGGGCCCGAAGGAGACGCGCCGCCTGATCCCGATCATCACTGACGCATACCCGGATCCGGATTTCGGCTCCGGCGCTGTGAAGATCACAGGCGCGCACGATTTTAACGACTACGACGTCGCCAAGCGCAACGGCATCCCGCTCTATCGGCTCATGGACACGCAAGGTGCGATGCGCGCGGACGGGCTGAGCTACGCGGACAGTGCGGCGAAGGCCCAGGCCATCATCGACGGTGCGGAGCTCTCAGAGGCCGAGGTCGACCAGATCAACCTCGTGCCCGATGCATATCGCAGCCTCGACCGTTTCGAGGCCCGAAAGGCCATCGTCGCGGCGATCACAGGTGAGGGCCTCGCGGTGATGCACGACGTCACCCGCACGGACAAGGAGAGCGGCGCGGAGATCACCGAGACGCTGCCCCTCGTCGAGGCCAAGAAGATCATGCAGCCCTTCGGCGACCGTTCGAAGGTTGTCATCGAACCCATGCTCACGGACCAGTGGTTCGTGGATTCCGCGAAGATCGTGAAGCCCGCGCTCGAAGCGGTCCGCGACGGCCGTACCCAGATCCTGCCAGAGCAGCACCGGAAGGTGTATTTCAACTGGCTGGAAAACATCGAACCCTGGTGCATCTCCCGCCAGCTCTGGTGGGGGCACCAGATCCCCGTGTGGTATGGGCCGAAGGAACGCTCCCCCGCTGGTGGAGGCGATGGCAGTGATGCCACGGTTGAGCGGATGGAGTTTTGCGCACCGACGCCTGCCGCCGCGGCAGAGTTGGCGAAGGCCTACTACGAGGGCGATTACGGGATCATCGTCGAAGGTCAGGGCGCCGCTTCGTCGGGGCAGCCTGTCATCCAGCTTGTCCGCGATCCGGACGTGCTCGACACTTGGTTCTCGTCCGGCCTCTGGCCCATCGGCACGCTGGGTTGGCCGCAGGAGACCGAGGAGCTCGCGCGCTACTTCCCAACGGACGTGCTGATCACGGGCTTCGACATCATCTTCTTCTGGGTTGCGCGGATGATGATGATGCAGCTTGAGACGGTCAAGGAAGTGCCCTTCCACACCGTCTATGTCCACGCGCTCGTCCGGGACGAGAAGGGCAAGAAGATGTCCAAATCCTTGGGCAACGTGCTCGACCCGCTGGAGCTCATCGACGAATACGGCGCGGATGCA
Organism: Pseudomonadota bacterium; assembly: GCA_038532435.1. Lineage (GTDB taxonomy): Bacteria > Pseudomonadota > Alphaproteobacteria > Rhodobacterales > Rhodobacteraceae > JBCBAP01. The sequence goes on from JBCBAP010000017.1 coordinate 25,804, forward strand.
GTGCGCTTTACGCTGACGGCCATGGCGGCGATGGGGCGAGACCTGAAGCTTTCGACCAACCGGATCGCGGGGTACCGCAACTTTGGTACGAAGCTGTGGAACGCCGCGCGGTTTGCGGAGATGTATGGCTGCAAACCCGCGCCCATGCCCGAGACGCTGACCCAGACCGTCAACAAGTGGATCCTGGGAGAGACCGCGCGGACCCGCATCGCGGTGGACGATGCGCTCGGCCAGTACCGGTTCAATGATGCGGCCAACGCGCTTTACGCCCACGTTTGGAATGTGTTCTGCGACTGGTACGTGGAGTTCTCCAAGCCGCTATTGCAAGGCGAGGATGGCCCGGCGAAGGCGGAGACGCAGGCCGTCATGGCATGGGCGCTCGATCAATGTCTGCTGATGCTCCACCCCATCATGCCCTTCATCACGGAAGAGCTGTGGGGCTCCATCGCCGACCGGCCCAAGATGCTCGTCCACGGTGACTGGCCCATGTTTGGTACCGAGATCGCGGATCCCGCCGCTGATGCGGAGATGGGGTGGGTCATCGGTCTCATCGAACAGATCCGCTCGGTCCGGGCAGAGATGAACGTGAGCCCGAAGGCGAAGACCGGCCTTGTGATGGTTGCCGCGGACGGATCGGCCCGGACACGGCTCGAGACGAACTGGGCGCTCATCTCCCGCCTTGCGCGGGTCGAGAGCGTCGAGTGGGCTGAGGCGGAACCTTCTGGCGCCGTTGCCCTTCCGTTGCCGGGTGCCACCGCGTGCCTGCCTCTCGCGGGCCTCGTGGATGTCGCGGGCGAGGGCAAGCGGCTTGAGAAGGCGCTCGGCAAGCTTGGCAAGGAGATCAACGGGCTGAGCGCAAAGCTCGGCAACGAAAAGTTCCTGGCCAAGGCCCCCGAAGACGTCGTTGCCGAACAGCGCGAACGTCTCGCGGAGGCCGAAGCGGAAGCTCTGCGCCTGCGCCGCGCGCAGGAGCGGGTGGCGGCACTCGGTTAGAAGACCGGCATCCAACCGGTCGCGGTCTGGAACAGCCATGTCCAGAACGCGATCGGGTCGTCGAACCCGGTCATGTTGTAGGCAATGGCGAAGGTCAGCGGACCGGCGATCATCGAAGTTGCGACAAACCCGATGGTCGCCCGCGCGATCCTGTAGGACCAAACGATCCTTGCACAGGTCCCGATGGCGCGCAGAACGGCTCGCCCTGCACGTGCGGTCAACTGACCCATCCGCCTGACGGCAAGGCGGGCGCGGCGCCCCAGCGGCTTGCGCGTGACAAGACGCGCGGGAACTGTCGTGGGCAGCTGTTGCCGAAGGGTGTTCGGCAGTCTGCGCAGTCGTGCCCGATGTTCAGGGCCGATGCGCGAGGGATCTTCCTTGGCAGCTGCAACCAAGGCGACGTCCAGATAAGCAGGTGAATGATTACACATGCAGCACCTCGTTTTGTGGTTCCGGAGAAAAGTCGGTGATGTCGAATTCACCCTTCCTGGGTGACGTCAGGTCGCGATCCTTGAAGTAGTTCTCGCTGCACTGCACCATTGTTCTGATCCTCTCTTCAGTAATTGTCGGTTCTATTGATGTGGTGTTGTCTTCTTAGGATTCCAAATTGCTAAGTAGCGAGTCTCATCAATCAAACTGTTGATTGATTTACTGATTTTGTCGGGTGTCTCAAATACTGAGATGGAAAAGTGGGCCATTTGGTCAAAAACGACATGCAGCCACCGGTTGCCGACATCGACGTCGGCACACCTGTAAAAAAGCTGTTGCACTTTGGTCGAGATGTCGGTGTTTTCCGCAATATGAAAACGCCAAATCTCACCGATCTTGCCGCGAGTCTGCCGGCCTCGGTCCCCTTCGTCGGACCCGAAACCCTCGAGCGTGCGAAGGGTCAAACATTCGCCGCGCGGCTTGGCGCGAACGAGAGCGTCTTCGGCCCCTCACCGAAGGCGGTCGAGGCGATGGCGCGGGCGGCTTTGGAGGCGTGGCAGTACGGCGATCCGGAAAACCATGACCTGAAAGAAGCGCTTGCCGATCACCACAGTATTTCTCCGGAATGCATCGTGATCGGGGAGGGGATCGACGGTCTGCTGGGCTACCTCGTCCGCCTGCTGGTGGGACAGGACGATCCGGTGGTCACGTCGCTCGGCGCCTATCCGACCTTCAACTACCATGTCGCGGGCTTCGGCGGTGCGCTCCACACGGTTCCTTACCGGGACGATGCGGAGGATCCCGAGGCGCTCGCGAATTCTGCCCGCGAGGTTGGTGCGAAGCTTGTCTACTTCGCCAATCCCGACAACCCGATGGGAAGCTGGCACGATGCGGACACCGTCACGCGGCTGATCGAGGCGCTGCCCGGGGAAACGGTCCTGTGCCTGGATGAGGCCTATGCGGATTTCGCACCGGAGGGCAGTGTGCCGCCTCTCGACACGACCCGTCCGAACCTGATCCGCATGCGCACGTTTTCGAAGGCCTACGGTCTCGCCGGGGCGCGGGTCGGCTATGCCATCACCCACCCGGATCTCGCGCTCGCGTTCAACAAGATCCGGAACCATTTCGGCATGTCACGGGTGTCAGTTGCCGGGGCGCTTGCGGCCCTTGAGGACCAGAACTGGCTCGCCCACGTTGTCGCGGAGGTTGGGACGGCGCGGGAGCGGATCGGGCAGATTGCGCGGGACAATGGCCTTGTGCCGCTTCCCTCCGCCACCAACTTCGTCACGCTCGATTGCTGCAGGGACGGCGTGTTCGCAAAGGCGGCCGTGGATGGGCTCGTCGCACGGGGGGTCTTCGTGCGGATGCCGTTCGTGGCGCCGCAAAACCGGTGCATCCGGGTTTCTGCGGGTAAGCCGGCAGACCTCGATGCGTTCGCTACAGCGCTGCCGGACGTGCTCGCGAACGTCTAGGGATGTAGTCGCGATCGCAAACCGCCTCCACGACGCGAAAAAACCGACCGACGTGACAGACCGCCCCCTGCGAAAAGACCGGTCACGCCCTACACTCAAACCATGACTGAGCGCATCCACCTCGTCTGGTTCAAGCGTGACCTGCGCGTCGCCGATCACGCGGCCCTTTCTATGGCTGCGGAACGGGGACCGGTGCTGCCGCTCTACGTCATCGAACCGGAGCTCTGGGCGGAGCCGGACATGGGCGGGCGGCACTGGGCGTTCATCGTCGATGCACTGACCGAGCTGCAGGCGTCGCTGGCCGAACTAGGGCAGCCCCTCATGATCCGGACGGGCACCGCAGAAGATGTTCTCGACGACCTCAGGTCGCGCTATGAGATCGCGGCGCTCTGGTCCCACCAGGAGACCGGAAACGCGTGGACCTTCGCGCGGGATCAGCGGGTCGCCGCATGGTGCCGCGGCCACGGCATCCCGTGGCATGAACCGGTGCAGGGGGGCGTCGTGCGACGGCTTCCGTCCCGGGACGGTTGGGCCAAACGGTTCGACGCGGTGATGGCGGAACCGCGTCATGAGGCACCCGCACTCAAGCCCGTCGTCCCCGTCGAACCGACCCAGATTGCGCTCGATCTCCCGCCCGACCCCTGCTCGGAGCGGCAGGTCGGAGGAAGCCGCCACGCCATGTCCCTCTTGGGTGGCTTTCTGATCGAACGGGCGGAGCCTTACAGACGGGCCATGTCTGCGCCAGGGCCGGGCGCGATCCATTGTTCCCGCCTCTCACCGCATCTTGCCTGGGGCACGATCTCCCTGCGGTCCGTCGTGCAGGCGACGTGGGCGCGGCAGCGGGAGGCGAAGCTCAACAACGAGAAGGGCTTTCGCGCCTCCCTCCATTCGTTCAACGGGCGCCTGCACTGGCGCGACCATTTCGTGCAGAAGCTCGAAGACGCGCCACGCATCGAATTCGAGAACATGCATCGAGCCTACGATCGGGTGGACCGCATCCCGAGTGCGGAGCGTCTCGACGCCTTTGCCAGTGGGCAGACCGGCTTTCCGTTCGTCGATGCCTGCATGCGCAGTCTGCGGGCCACGGGCTGGATGAACTTCCGCATGCGGGCGATGCTTCAGGCTTTCGCCAGTTATCACCTCTGGCTGCCTTGGCGGGACAGTGGCCTGGTGCTTGCGCGGTTGTTCACGGACTATGAGCCGGGGATCCACTGGAGCCAGGTGCAGATGCAATCGGGCACGACCGGCATCAACACGGTGCGGATCTATAACCCGGTGAAGCAGGGCAAGGATCAGGATCCAGATGGCAGTTTTACCCGCCGCTGGGTGCCCGAGCTTGCAGCCGTACCCGACGAGCAGCTGCAGGAACCCTGGAAGTTCGGCGAGATCTCAGCCTATCCCCCACGCATCGTCGACCATGTGGTTGCCGCCCGCGAGGCGAAGGAAAAGGTCTATGCCCAACGGCGGGGGGCGGACTTCCGGGCCGAAGCGCAGCAGATCCAGTCGCGCCACGGCTCCCGCCGCTCCGGGATCCGCAACCGGGGCCAGCAGCGCAGCGACGGGCGGCAGATGGCGCTCGACCTGGATCAAAGCTGATGGCGCGGATGCGCAAGAAGGCGGACCTCCCTCAGAAGGATTGTGCCACCTGCGGTCGTCCCTTTGTCTGGCGTAAGAAGTGGGCGAAGGTCTGGGAGGAGGTCCGCTACTGCTCTGACCGGTGCCGGTCCGAGGCAAAGCGGAATGCCCGATGAGCTATCCCTACGGTTTCGAGGCAGTGGTCGAATACCACGACGTGGGCAGCGACACCTACGCCTACACCGTGATCTTCGTGCCCGATGAGCTTGCCGCCGCCCTGCCGCTCGCGCAGTTTCCCCGCCTGCGTGTCACCGGGGAGGTCATGGACCATCCGATCGAGGCGTCGCTGACTCCTGTCCGGGGCAGGTGGTACGTCCTTCTCTCGCAGAAGCTGCTCAAGGCCATCGACTGCGTGGTCGGCGACACGGTGGAGTGCAGGTTTGAGATCGCGGATCAGGATGCTGTTGATATCCCCCCGGCGCTCACCGCCGCGCTTGCGGAGGATGAGCACATGTCCGATCTGTGGGATGCAGCGACCCCCGGAAAAAAGCGCGCGCTTGCCCATCGGGTCGCCTCGGCTAAGGCCGAGAAGACTCAGGCCGCCAGGGTCGAGCTCGTGTTCGACATCCTCGCCGGGCGGCGGGACATGCGGGGAAAGCTGGTCGAGTAGTATCTTGAAGGCGGGCGATACGACACTCTGATGGGTCAATGAGGCTGGCGCACTGAGACCCGCCGCAGCAGGGCGGGGGCAACCGTTCCAGTTCGGTGACGAAGCGCTGCGAGATGTTTGACCCGTTTGATGCGCTGGCGAAAGCGGCGCCCTTCGATGCGGCCAGCGCGCACGCGCCACCTCTCTGACAGGCGGCACCACCGCGGCCCGTGCCACGCCGCAAATCGTCTTGCCCCGGTTCGGCGGCTGCGCTACGCACCCGCAACATCGTCCCGTTCCGGAGAGTCCCCATGTCCGCGCCCAAGAAAGTCGTTCTCGCCTATTCCGGCGGCCTCGACACCTCCATCATCCTCAAATGGCTGCAGGTCGAGTATGGCTGCGAGGTGGTGACCTTCACCGCCGATCTCGGCCAGGGGGAGGAGCTTGAGCCCGCACGCCAGAAGGCGGAGCTGCTGGGCATCGCGCCGGAAAACATCCATATCGAGGATGTGCAGGAGGAGTTCGTCCGCGACTTCGTCTTCCCGATGTTTCGGGCGAACGCGGTCTACGAGGGGCTCTACCTTCTCGGCACCTCCATCGCGCGTCCCCTGATCTCCAAACGGCTCATCGAGATCGCTGAGGAGACCGGCGCGGATGCGGTCGCGCACGGGGCGACGGGCAAGGGCAACGATCAGGTGCGGTTCGAGCTCTCCGCCTACGCGCTCAACCCTGAGATCAAGGTGATCGCGCCCTGGCGGGAGTGGGATCTCACTTCGCGAACGAAACTTCTGGAGTTTGCGGAGGCGCACCAGATCCCCATCGCCAAGGACAAGCGGGGGGAGGCGCCGTTCTCCGTTGATGCGAACCTGCTGCACACTTCCTCCGAAGGCAAGGTGTTGGAGGATCCCGCGGTCGCGGCACCGGACTATGTCTACCAACGCACGGTGCATCCGGAGGACGCGCCGGACACGCCTGAGCATATCGAAATCACCTTCGAGAAGGGTGACGCGGTTGCGATCAACGGTGAGGCGATGAGCCCGGCCACCATCCTTGCCACGCTCAACGCGTACGGCGGCAAGCACGGTGTCGGCCGCCTCGATCTTGTCGAAGGGCGCTATGTCGGCATGAAGTCGAGGGGTATCTACGAAACCCCCGGCGGCACCGTCCTGCTTGAGGCACACCGGGGGATCGAATCCATCACGCTCGACCGGGGTGCGGCACATCTGAAGGATGAGCTGATGCCGCGCTACGCGGAGCTGATCTATAATGGCTACTGGTTCAGCCCGGAGCGCGAGATGCTGCAGGCGGCAATCGATACGAGCCAGGAGCGTGTGAACGGAACCGTCCGGATCAAGCTCTACAAGGGATCCGCTCAAACTGTCGGTCGCTGGTCTGAGGATAGCCTCTATTCCGAGCAACACGTGACGTTCGAGGAAGATGCGGGCGCCTACGATCAGAAGGACGCAGCGGGCTTCATCAAGATCAACGCGCTCCGGCTCCGCCTGCTTGGAATGCGCAACCGGCAGGGCTGACCGGCTCACGCGCGTATCAGCGGGGCGGGCGAAAGCCTCGCAGGATTGTCAGTTGCCTGCTGCCTGTTCCGGAGCCACATCTGGTCCACGCGCCGCAACCGGAGGATCCCATGCGCCTAACACACCTGACCCTCGCCGCCGCCCTGACAATTGTGGGACTTCCCGCGCAGGCGGAAACGCGGGAGACCGCGATCTTCGCCGGGGGCTGCTTCTGGTGCGTGGAGAGCGATTTCGACAAGATCGACGGTGTGCTGGAAACCGTGTCCGGCTACATCGGCGGCCATCTCGACAACCCCACCTACAAGCAGGTCGTCCGCGAGGATACGGGGCACTACGAGGCCGTGCAGATCACCTACGACGCGGATCTGGTCAGCTACGAGACCCTCGTGCATGCCTTCTGGCGCAGCGTGAACCCGACCGATCCGGGCGGACAGTTCTGCGATCGGGGGGACAGCTACCGCACGGCGGTTTTCGCCATCGACGATGCGCAACGCGGTATTGCAGAGGCATCGAAGCAGGCGCTCGACGAGAGCGGTGTGCTTGACGCGCCGGTTGTCACCCCAATCCTCGACGCGGCACCCTTCTGGCCGGCCGAGGACTATCATCAGGACTACTACAAGAAGAACCCACTCCGATACAGCTTCTACAGATTGTCATGCGGCAGAGATGCCGAGGTGCGCGCCGTCTGGGGAGACGAGGCGCTGACCCACTAGATCGCACCAACGAGCGTCAGCACGAGACCCGCTGCCGCCCCGAGGCCGACCATTGTCGTCATCGGCGGGTTGCGCCAGATCGAGAGCGTTGCAAACGCTGCCAGCAGCGCAAGCTTCACCGGGTCGGGGGCGAGCCAGCCTTGGGCGAAGATCGACGCCTCCGTGAGGTAGACGGCGAGGTTGAGCACGACCCCCACGACCGCAGCGGAGACCCCCGTCAGGGCCCGGCGCACCCAGCCGACCCTCTGGATCGCCTCCACATAAGGTGCGGCGGCGAGGATCATCATGAAGCTCGGGGCGAAGGTGTAGAAGCAGGCGAGCATGGCGGTGCCAACCCCGAGTGCGGCACCACCACCTCCCTCTGCGCTGAACCCCGCGAAATAGCCCGCATAGACGTTGACGAGGATGAGCGGCCCAGGCGTCGCCTCCGCGATCGCGAGGCCGTTGAGCATCTCCGCCGCGCTCAGCCAGCCATAGGTTTCGACCGCCCGGTCCGCGACATATGGCAGGAGCGCGTAGGCTCCGCCGAAACTGACGAACGCGGCGGAGGTGAACAGGATCGCAACGCCCCGGAACGGGTCCCGACCCGCACCCAGTTCAACCAGCACCGCCATGGCGAGGATGATCGCACCACCAACCGCGAGGACCTGCCCTGCATGGCGCAACGTGACGGGCGTCGCCCCGTCGGGGGACGCCTCCGCTCCCCGAGGCAGGGCGAGCCCCGCCAGCGCTGCGAGTGCCACGATGAGAGGAAAGGGCAGCCCGGCGGCAAAGATGCCGAGGAAGGCAAGCACTGCGAGCGCCCAGGCAGGCGGCGATTTCAGCGATCGGTTGGCGAGCGCCCAGACGGCCCGGGCCACGATCACAAGCACCGCCGGTTGGATGCCAAAAAAGATGGCAGAAACCAGCCGTGTCTCCCCATAGACCGCCGCGATGAAGGCGAGCAGGATCATCAGGGCCGTACCGGGCAGGATGAAGGCAAGCCCCGCCGCCAACCCCCCGCTGACGCCGTGCAGGCGCCAGCCGAGCCAGGTCGCAAGCTGCTGCGCCTCCGGCCCGGGCAGGATCATCGCCACGTTGAGCCCGCGTTGGAACGCGTCGCCCTCGATCCAGTTGCGTCGGGTCACCAGTTCGTCCTGCATCAGGGCGATCTGCCCGGCCGGTCCGCCGAAGGAAAGAAGCCCGATCCGGGTGTAGACCCGCAGGGCGTCGCACAGGCTGGGCGTCGTCATCGACCGATCTCCGTCAGGGGCGCGCCAGCCTCGACCAACGCAGCGAAGCCATGTCGCACAAAACATGCGTCACATTTGTGAACGAGGGCGAGAGCCGTGGCAAACTGGCTCAACTCGTGCCCGTGGGCGCAGTAAAAGGTGAGTTGTGCGCTCTCCGACAGGATCGGATGAGAATGGTCGAGCGTCAGGGGGTCGATCCAAAGCGATCCGGCAACGTCCGTGCCGGCATCGCGGCGCACAACACGCCTTCGCACGTCGATCAGGCGACCGGGGCGGGCGAGTGCCTCTTGCGCGGACAGGGAGGGGAGGAGAAACTCGGGCATGACATAGGGCTCCACGTATCGTGGCGCGATCGTTGGGCGTCATGCCGGGGTCCGGGGGATCGCAAGGCCCCGCCGCACCACGCTAGCGCTGGCGGTTCGGGGCCGCAATCGGGAAATCGGAAAGGCTATCGGCTTGGCTCAGATCGATCATCTGGTGTTCGGCGCTGCGACGCTGGCAGAGGGGGAGGCGTGGATGACGGAGCGTCTCGGCTGTCCGCCCGCGGTCCACGGGCGGCATGCCCTGATGAGCACTCACAACGCGCTCTGGCGGCTCGATGGCTGCTACCTCGAAGTGATCACCGTTGATCCGGATGCGCCCGATCCTGGGAGGAAGCGCTGGTACGGGCTCGACGATCCGCATGTGCGGGAGCGGCTTGTCCGAGGCCCTGCGCTTTTGACCTGGGTGGTGTCCGTCGACTGGATCGATCCGTCGACGGAGGCCGATCATGGCCCGGCGATCCGGGTCACGCGGGACGCGCTGAGCTGGCAGCTCACGGTACCCGAGGATGGCAAACTGCGAGCGGGAGGGGCGCTTCCCACCCTGATCGCGTGGGACCCGGACAGCCGGTCCCCCGCCACGACGCTTCCCGAGAGTGGGCTGCGGCTGGACCGTCTGGTCCTGGGGAGCGGTGAGGCGAGTGTCGCGAAGTGTGTCGCCCGATACGGCCTGCAGGATCGGGTGGAGATAGACCCGGAGGCCACCCACGCTCTCTCGGCCCACATCACGCAACGCGACGGGGACAAAGCGACGCTCGTCTGACGGACGGCGTCGCTAGAAGTTGTTCACAATAATGATGCGCAGCGCATAAAGGCCGAAGATGAACACCATCGGCGCCAGATCCAGCCCGCCCATGTTCGGCAGGGCGTTTCTGATCGGCCCGTAGACCGGTTCGAGCAAGCGGTTCAGACCCGACCAGACCTGGTAGACGAACGGCTGGTGCAGGTTGAGCACGTTGAAATTGATCAGCCAGCTCATGATCACGTGAATGATGACGATGTAGAACGCGATATTGATCGCCATCAATACGATCAGCAGCAGTGACTCCATGGGCGGATGATCCTTCCTTTTCGGCGCAGTCTTTAAGACCTGCTCGAAGACGTAAGTTGTCTCACCGATGCTGGCAACCCTTCCCGGGCTGGTCCGACTGTCAAAGGGTTGGTGAGACGGAAGGATCAGACACCAGCAGCGCGCTGTCGGTCGCGACAGGCGCCTGTCTGACCGCGTTTAGCACCCCACAGCCATAGCCTAGTGTACAATTTCTGAAGTGCGCCCGCGCCATCGCACCCGCGCGGACGCGAGGTCAACCGTGACCCAGCCCCTGCCGGGCGCTACCTCGCCTCTAGGTCAATCGCGGAGGTGTCGCGCAGTGTATCCCTTCATCCGACTGGCGCTCGGTCAGGTGAGAGCCTGGCGGCAGGGGCCGCTTCCCCCGGACGCGGTCCATGTTTCCCGTCACACATGCCTGCCGTGGGACCTCGACATGTTCATGGAGATGAACAACGGAAGAGTGCTCAGCTTCTTCGATCTTGGCCGGTTCGAACTTGCGCAACGGGGCGGCCTGATCCGCGCCCTGGTCAAGAACCGGTGGACGCTCGCGGTCGCGGGCAGCACCGTGCGGTACCGGCGCCGTATCCTAGCGTTTCGCCGGTACGAGATGCGGTCGGCGGCCATCGGGCGGGACAATCGGTTCATCTACATCCAGCAAAGCGTCTGGCGTGACGAGCAGTGCCACGCGTCGATCGTGATGCGGACCGCTGCGCTCGAACGCGGAAAGGCGGTCGATACGGACAGGATCGTGACGGCCCTTGGCCTGCCCGGCTGGAACCCGCCCTTGACTGAATGGATCGATGCCTGGCGCGCGTCCGAGGATCTGAGGATCTGGCCGCCGGAGATCTGACGCCACTTTCATTGCGCCTTGTCACCCGGTGCATCCCGGGGCAGGGTTCGGCCAAACGATCAGCGATGAGGCGGGCACATGACGGCGAGATCCGAGGCCAAGGGCATCTGGGGCTGGATGCTGTTTGACTGGGCCAGCCAGCCGTTTCACACGGTCCTGCTCACCTTCGTTTTCGGCCCCTACTTCGCGACCCGGGTCGCAGCGGACCCGGTCGCAGGGCAGGCGGCGTGGGGCTGGATGCTTGGTGCGGCGGGGATCGGCATCGCCTTTCTTGCACCGGTCATGGGCGCGCTCGCGGACAGCTACGGCGCACGGAAGCCGTGGATTGCCGCGTTTTCAGTGGTCTACATCGTCGGGGCGACCGGACTCTGGGTCGCGGCGCCGGGGCTCGAGGATGTGACGATGGTTCTCATTTTCTTTGCCCTTGCGCTCATCGGTGCCGAGTTCGCGACTGTGTTTACGAACGCGATGCTGCCGGAGATCACCACCCGGGATGATGTGGGCCGGGTTTCCGGCTCCGGCTGGGCGATGGGGTACTGGGGCGGGCTCGCGAGCCTTGTGATCGTGCTGGGCCTGATGGTCGGCAATGTGGAGAGCGGACGGACCCTCTTCGGGCTGGTGCCGATCCTGGGGCTCGATCCGGTGGTTGGCGCGGGGGAACGGGCGGCGGGACCCTTCTCTGCGCTCTGGTACGTCGTCTTCGTCCTGCCCCTGTTTATCTGGACCCGTGATCTTCCTTTCCGAAAGGTGGGGGCGGGCGTCGGCCCCGCGCTTAAGGAGCTTGGGGCAACGATCCGGGGTCTTGGCGCGCGGCGCAGTTTTGCGAGCTATCTGGGCTCCTCCATGCTTTACCGCGACGCGCTCAATGGCCTCTACGCGTTCGGCGGGATCTATGCTGGCGGTGTGCTGGGCTGGACGATCATAGAGATCGGGATATTCGGCCTCTTCACGGTCGTAACGGGGGCCATCGGGGCCTGGTTCGGTGGGCGCTGCGACAGGCGCTTCGGGCCGAAACCGGTGATCACCCTCTGCATCGTCGCGCTGACCATCGTGTGCATCGTCGTGGTGCTGACCACGCCGACGAGCGTTCTGGGCATGCCGATCGCCGAAGGGTCGGGCCTCCCGACACTCGTGTTCTACATCTGCGGTTCCGTGATCGGCGCGTGCGGTGGGGCGCTGCAGGCCGCATCCCGCACCTTGCTCGTGCGCCAGTCGCCTGCGGACCAGATGGGTCAGTCCTTTGGTCTCTATGCGCTGGCGGGCAAGGCGACCGCCTTCATCGCGCCGCTCAGCATCGCCTGGGTGACCATGGAGACCGGGTCGCAACAGATCGGGGTCACACCGCTCGTCTTTCTGTTCTTGGCGGGGCTGGTGGTGCTATACTGGGTCGACCCGGATGGAGAACCCGATGCGTCCCAATAGCCTTCTGTTCCTCTGTGCCCTCCTCGTCGGCGGGGTGAGCTCCGTTGCCGCGCAGACGCCCGCCAAGCAGTTGTTCGGCGCTATACCGGTGGCGAGCGACCAGCGCGCCGAACCCTTCGGATCCTACGCGCGGGGCTGCGTTGCCGGTGCCGTGCAACTGCCGGAAACCGGCCCGCGCTGGCAGGCGATGCGGCTGAGCCGCAACCGCAACTGGGGCCATCCCGACGCAATCAGCTTTATCGAGCGCCTGAGCCGCACCGCCGTAGATGCGGGCTGGGCGGGTCTGTACATCGGAGACATCAGCCAGCCCCGTGGTGGACCGATGCTGACCGGGCACCGATCCCACCAGATGGGGCTCGACATCGACATCTGGATGAAACCTGCCCTGCGCATCGATCTGTCCCGGCAGGCGCGGGAGGAGCTTTCCTCGATCTCCGTGCGCAGCGAGGACCGGCGGGATATCAATGCCAACTGGACCGAGGCGCATTTCGAGATCATGAAGGCTGCAGCCTCCGATCCCGCGGTCGCCCGGATCTTCGTCACCGCACCGGTGAAGCAGCACATGTGCCGCGTCGCGGGGCAGGACCGGTCCTGGCTGCGCAAGATCCGTCCCTGGTGGGGGCACCACTACCACTTTCATGTCCGGCTCAATTGTCCTGCGGACTCACCGGGGTGTGTCGAGCAGGCCCCGATCCCCGCGGGTGACGGGTGCGACGGCACCCTTGCCTGGTGGACGTCGGAGGAGGCGCTGAACCCGCCACCGCCGAAGCCCGGAGACCCGCCCCCCCAGCCGCGACGAGAACTGACGATGGCAAGCCTGCCGTCCGCCTGCCAGTCCGTGCTCACCAGCCAATGATCCGGGCGCTCTCGGTCGCCTTCCTGATCCTCGCCGCCCCGCCGCTCGCTGCCGATACGCTCCGGGAACTGTCCCGGACGATCTGGGCGGGGGAAGATGAACGGCTCGGCGGCCTTTCGGGAATGTTGCTGAGTGAGGACGGCACGGAGATCATCGCGGTCAGCGACCGGGGCGTCCTGTTCGAGGGGCGGCTCGAGCGTTCCGGCGACGAGGCACGGCTTGTGCGGGTCACCACCGTGCAGGCAGCAGCGCTGCAAACCCCCCGGGGCACTCCGCTCGGCCGGTTCGCGATCGATGGTGAGGGGATGACACGAGCGCCCGATGGCGGCTTTTACATCACGTTCGAGGCGGAACACCGGCTTCGCTACTATCCGGGGTTCGGACAGCGCGCCCGGCCCCGCCCGGCCCATCAGGATTTCGCGCGGCTGCAGAACAATTCCGGTCTCGAAGCATTGGCGAGCGACGCGGACGGCATCGTCTATGCGATCCCCGAACGGTCCGGCGCGCTCGACCGTCCCTTCCCGGTCTACCGGTTCGACGGGACCCGGTGGGACGTTCCCTTCACCGTGCCGCGGCGTCCGCCCTTCCTGCCGGTCGGCGCGGATATCGGACCGGACGGGCGGCTCTACCTGCTCGAACGTGACTTTCAGATGCTGGGCGGCTTTGCCACGCGCCTCCGTCGGTTCGAGATCGGCTCGGACGAGCTTTTTGGCGAGGCTACGCTGCTGGAGACCCGGTTCGGAACGCTCGACAACATGGAAAGCCTCTCCATCTGGCGCGGCCCGGACGGACGGCTTCGCGTCCTGATGCTGGCCGACGACAACTTCAACCTTTTCCAACGCAACCTGCTGGTGGAATTCGTCATCGAGGACGACTTGTCCAACTGATTGCGTGCCCCTCCGATCCCCTCTATGAGAGCCGAAACCCTGCCGTCGGAGGATCGCCCATGTCGAACGCCACCTTAGAGACCGCCATCGAAGCCGCCTGGGAGGCGCGCGAAACCCTCTCCGCTGCCACCCAAGGCGAAGTGCGGGAGGCCGTGGACGATACCCTCAACGCGCTCGACAGCGGATCCCTGCGGGTGGCCGAACCGCGGGACGGCGGCTGGCACGTCAACCAGTGGGCGAAGAAGGCCGTCCTGCTGAGCTTCCGCCTCAACGACATGGAGGTCGTGGAGGGCGGACCGGGGGGCGCCACATGGTGGGACAAGGTGCCCTCGAAGTTCGCAGGCTGGGGCGAAAACCAGTGGCGCGCCGCAGGCTTTCGCGCGGTGCCGAACTGTACCGTCCGCCGCTCTGCCTACATCGCCCCAGGCGTGGTTCTGATGCCCTCTTTCGTCAATCTCGGCGCCTACGTGGATGAGGGCTCCATGGTCGATGGCTGGGCCACGGTCGGGTCCTGCGCGCAGATCGGCAAGAACGTGCACCTGTCGGGCGGCGTGGGCATCGGCGGGGTGCTTGAGCCCATGCAGGCGAACCCGACGATCATTGAGGATAATTGTTTCATCGGCGCACGCTCCGAGGTCGTGGAGGGCGTGATCGTCCGGGAGGGCTCCGTCCTCGGCATGGGTGTCTACATCGGCCAGTCGACAAAGATCATCGATCGGGAGAGCGGCGAGGTCATGTATGGCGAGGTGCCGCCCTATTCCGTCGTGGTTGCCGGCTCCGCCCCGTCGAAGGGCGGCATCAATCTCTATTGCGCCGTCATCGTGAAACGGGTTGACGAGCGCACCCGGTCCAAGACCTCCATCAACGACCTTTTGCGGGACTGAGGTTAGGGGCTCCAGCGGGGATACATGTCCATGGCAAGGAGCGGGCGCAGATGACCGGGAAACGGGAACACGACGTCTACACCCTCATGGTCGAGGTGGGGCGGAGCGAGGATGACGACCTGCCCGACGGGGCGACCGGTGGGGGCATTCTGCTCTACTCCTCCGGCGTTGACGAGGCGGAGGCGGTGCGCGAGGCGGTGGCGCTCCTCAAGCAGGCGGGTCTCGCGCCCCTTGAAGTCACCGGCTACGGCACCCTTGCGGACCGGTTGGCCGAGGGGGAGGATATCGGGCAGGAGGAACGCGACCTCATGGCCCGGGCACTTGCGGAAAACGCTGTTGTGGTCGCCCAGCTCACACCGATCTTCTCAAACGACTGAGGGCGCACGCGTCCGGTATTCCGCCTCCGGCGGGGATATTTGGGGCCAGAAGAAGCCGGGAGGCCGGTTGTCCGGAAGAGAGAGGGGGCGGCCCTTTGGACAAAGCGGGTTGACCCGGTGGGCGCGGCTCTGCAACGTCGGGCCGACCCCAGCAAGGATATTTCCCATGAAGTACAATACCCTCGGCCGTACCGACATCTCTGTGAGTGAAATCTGCCTCGGGTCGATGACCTGGGGCGGGCAGAACGATGAGGCGGAGGGTCATGCGCAGATGGATTATGCCTTCGATCATGGGGTCAATTTCATCGATACTGCGGAGCTCTATCCCTTCCCGCCGGAGGTGGCCAAGCACGGGTTGACGGAGACCTACACGGGTACCTGGCTTGCGAAACGGGGAAAGCGGGACGATGTGATCCTTGCGACCAAAGTGGCGGGAACCGGGGCGGCGGTGCCGGATCCGGAGCCGATCACGGGCGCGAAGATCCACAGCTCCCTCGACGGCAGCCTCACGCGGTTGCAGACGGACTATGTGGATCTCTATCAGCTCCATTGGCCGAACCGGGGACACTACCATTTCCGCCGGGCCTGGACCTATGCGCCGCACCAACAGGCGCCCCAGCTCGACAATTTCGCCGATGTGCTGGAGGCGCTCGACAAGGAGGCCAAGGCGGGCCGGATCCGCGCCTGGGGTCTGTCGAACGAGACCGCCTGGGGCACCATGCAGTTTCTGCGCATCGCCGAGGAGGAGGGACTGCCCCGATGTGCTACGATGCAGAACGAGTATTCGCTGCTCTACCGCCAGTATGATCTGGATATGGCAGAGTTGAGCCATCATGAAGACGTGTCGATGATCTGCTACTCGCCTCTCGCGGCGGGCATGCTCAGCGGGAAGTACCGCGGCGGGGTGATCCCCGAAGGCTCCCGCATGACAATCTCCCCGGAGCTTGGCGGGCGCAAGACCGATCGTGCGGCGGAGGCGGTCGAGGCCTATGCGCAGATTGCCGCAAAGCATGGGCTGGCGCTCGACCACATGGCGCTCGCGTTTGCGCTCACGCCGCCCTTCATGGACTCCATCATCATCGGCGCCACCACGCTGGAGCAGTTGGAGCGCAACATTGCGGCGACGGACGTGACGCTCGGTGATGAGGTGGTGGCGGAGATCAATGCGGTGAACCAGAGCATTCCCTGGCCCTATTGAGGGGGCTGCATGCCGATCCGACGGTCCTTGCCCACCTGAGTTGCACGTTCATTGTCGATGGCGCCCGGTTGCTTGCGCTCCTCTTCGGTCGGAGCGGGGAGGGCCCGATGGAATGGCACGGTGGGCTGGACAAGGGCTTATGACTCTTTGCTGATTGGGAGTTGGAGCGGCATTGGTGCCCGATACTGAGTACCAAGGGTCTTGAGAGCGAATGTGGACTACGCGCCGCGGGCGGGCTCGTGGCAGTTTGGCGACGAAGGGAATGGTCCTCTCTCTTGTGACCCGCGGTCCCGGATCGCGAGCAGGTGCGCCCCGGATGTTGAGAAAGCCCCCGCGCTAGCCCCTGTCCGACGGGGGCGTCATGCGGTCGAACCAGTCGATATCGTCGACGGTGATGAGTTCGAAGACGATGACCACGAAGATGATCGCCCAGATGCCCGTGGCCCAGACCGTCGTCCAGAAGAACTTCTTGCGCAGCATCGGGGCTGTGGGCGCGCTCGCGGGGGTTCCCGGCACCACATCACCGGCTTCCTCCTGGCTCTGCACGCCGATGGGAAGCACGACGAAGAGGGTCATGAACCAGCAAACGGCGTAGAGGACGATGGCGCCGGTGATGGTCATGCCTGCTCCAGCTCCACCAGTGTGCCAGCAAAATCCTTGGGATGTAGGAAGAGGACGGGCTTGCCATGAGCGCCGATCTTGGGCTCGTCGGATCCCAGAACGCGGGCGCCGCTTTCTTTCAGCCGGTCGCGGGCGGCGAGGATGTCATCGACCTCGTAGCAGATATGGTGGATGCCGCCGGAGGGGTTCTTCTCCAGAAACCCGATGATCGGGCTGTCTTCGCCAAGGGGGTGAAGCAGCTCGATCTTCGTATTCGGCAGCTCGATGAAGATGACGGTCACCCCGTGATCGGGCTCCGGCTGGGGGGCACCTACATTTGCGCCGAGCGTATCGCGGTACTGCGCCGCTGCAGCCTCGAGATCCGGCACCGCGATCGCAACATGGTTCAAACGACCGATCATTATTCCCTCCTCCGGCAGATGTTGCGCTCTGCTACGCCAGCAGCGTCTGCTGGACAAGGGTATCGGTGTCGCGGCCCTTTGCTGCACTGCGCAATCGGCCATGGTCATTCGGGCCGTTCCCCCCTATAGCTCCCGCAAACTCGCACAAGCCCAGGGGCACCCATATGGAACTGCGCAACATCGCGATCATCGCCCACGTTGACCACGGCAAGACAACGCTGGTTGATGAGATGCTCAAACAATCCGGGGCCTTCCGCGCCAATCAGGCGGTCGCCGAGCGGGCGATGGACTCCAACGATCTGGAGCGGGAGCGTGGTATTACGATCCTCGCCAAATGCACCTCCGTGGAGCGGCCCGGGGTGCGCATCAACATCGTGGACACACCGGGCCACGCGGATTTCGGAGGAGAGGTCGAGCGCATCCTCTCGATGGTCGACGGTGTCGTGTTGCTGGTCGACGCTGCCGAAGGGCCAATGCCGCAGACGAAGTTCGTGACTTCGAAGGCGCTGGCGCTTGGGCTGCGTCCCATCGTCGTGCTCAACAAGGTGGACAAGCCCGATGCGGAGCCGGATCGGGCACTCGACGAAGTGTTCGACCTTTTCGCCAACCTCGATGCGAATGAGGATCAGCTCGACTTCCCGGTGCTTTATGCCTCCGGCCGGTCCGGCTGGGCGGATGATGATCTTGACGGTCCCCGGGCCAACCTCGATCCGCTGTTCGATCTCGTCATCGCCCATGTGCCCGCGCCGGAGCAGGGGGCGCGGAAGGATGCGCCCTTCTCCATGCTCGCCACGACGCTCGGCGGTGATCCTTTCCTCGGGCGGATCCTAACGGGCCGGGTGGAAAGCGGGACGCTCAAGGCGGGGCAGCAGATCAAGGCGCTGAGCCGGGACGGGGCGGAGGTCGAGCGGTTCCGCGTGTCCAAGGTTTTGGCCTTCCGCGGTCTCTCCCAGCAGCCCATCGTCGTGGCGGAGGCAGGAGACATCGTGTCTGTTGCCGGACTGACGAAGGCGACCGTGGCCGACACGCTGTGCGACACGTCGGTCAGTGACGCCATCCCGGCGCAGCCCATCGATCCGCCAACTATCTCCGTCACCTTCGGGATCAATGACAGCCCCTTTGCGGGGCAGGATGGGGACAAGGTTCAATCCCGGGTAATCCGGGATCGGCTCCTGAAGGAAGCCCAGTCCAATGTCGCGATCCGCGTGACCGAGACACCGGGCGGCGAGGCGTTCGAGGTCGCCGGTCGGGGCGAACTGCAGCTGGGTGTTCTGATCGAGAACATGCGCCGGGAAGGTTTCGAGCTTTCGGTCTCCCGCCCGCAGGTTTTGTTGCAGAACCGTGACGGCGCAACCTACGAGCCGATCGAAGAGGTGACCATCGATGTCGATGAGGTCTATTCCGGTGCGGTTGTAGAGAAACTTTCAACGCGCAAAGGAATGCTTGCCGAAATGAAGTCCGGAATAGGCGGAAAATCGCGCATAGTTGCGCATGTACCATCTAGAGGACTAATCGGATATTATGGCGAGTTTATGACCGATACGCGTGGAACGGGTGTTTTGAACCGCGTGTTCCATGAATGGGCCCCGCACAAGGGTGCCATTCCGGGGCGGCGGGAAGGTGTCCTAATCTCCATGGAGACAGGAACATCAGTGCCTTATGCCATTTTCAACCTTGAAGACCGGGGCCGTTTCTTCATTGGTTCCGGGGAAAAAGTGTATCAGGGCATGATCTTAGGCGAACACAGCCGGGATAACGACCTGGAAGTAAATCCGCTCAAGGGCAAGAAGCTCACCAACGTGCGCGCGTCCGGCAAGGATGACGCTGTCGTTCTGACCCCGCCGATCCGGATGAGTCTCGAGGAGGCGATTGCCTACATCGATACAGACGAACTCGTCGAAGTCACCCCAAAGGTGATCAGACTGCGTAAGCGCCACCTGGACCCCCATGAGCGGAAGCGCGCCTCTCGCAATTTGGCAAGTTAACCACTGCAATTCGCAAAATGCGACGCAAATTGCGCGCTACAACTTTTACGTGCTCAACCGGGTTTCTCTAGCCTGTCACGTGCGTGACACAACCGTCCAACAGCGTTCACTCGATTTTTCAACAAAACCAACGGGATCGCTTGTAACGAAATTAATTTCGTCAATTTTGACGGTTTGGCACGGCACGTGCATCCACCTCTGCGTTTGGGGAAGACATAAAAGAGCTAGGGCAAAATCATGAAGCACCCCGTCGATGTGCATGTGGGCAAGCGCGTCCGTCACCGCCGCTGGATGGTTGGCATGACGCAGCAACAACTGGGCGACACTGTTGGGATCAAGTTCCAGCAGATTCAGAAATATGAAACAGGCATGAACCGTGTCAGCGCCTCCCGTCTGTGGGACATCGCGCATGCGCTCGACGTACCGGTGAGCTTTTTCTTCGAGGGTCTCGACGGGCAGGACGCGGAAGACGCGCTGCAGCAGTTCGAGGAACCCACGGCACGCGGCGACCTTCTGGTCGATCGGGAAGCGCAGGAACTTGTGCGCTCGTACTACTCGATCCCCGAAGAGCAGCGCCGTCGCCTGTTCGATCTGGCACGCGTCCTCAGCGACGTGGCCTGATTGCGAGGTTCGTAGGAGTCTCGGCAAGTATCCGAACCGTTACGCGTGTGTCTGCGTGGCGTCAAAAGACCGGACATTCCCAACCGTCCGGTAAGATTTAGGCGTAACGCCAAGGCTGGAGAGATGCAGTAAGCCGGCCGCGGCACAGTAGGCGATGCGTTGTACGTGTATGTCTGAGTTTGACGTCCCCCCTGTGTTGACGTGATCAACATGATATGGAACTCCCGTGTGGTCCTGGACCGGCCGCACGGGAGCGCCTGATGCCTCAAATCTCAGAAGAATTTGAACGGGTTGCCCATCTGTTGGCGGATGCGGCTGACGCTGCGATTCTGCCGTACTTCCGTGCCGCGAACCTCGATGCGTCGAACAAGGACGCTGATGGCGGCTTTGATCCTGTTACCCTTGCGGACCGGGAGGCGGAGGAGGCCATGCGGGCGGTGCTCGCACGTGAACGGCCCGACGATGCCATCCTGGGTGAAGAGTTCGGGCATCAGCCCGGCTCATCCGGCTACACCTGGGTCCTCGATCCCATCGATGGCACCCGCGCCTTCATCTGTGGCACGCCGACCTGGGGGGTTCTGATCGCGGTAAACTCGGGCGCTGCACCCCTCGTCGGGATGATCGCCCAGCCTCACATCCGGGAGCGCTTCGTCGGGACACCCTCAGGGGCCTATCTGCTCCACGACGGACGGCGCCGGGCGCTTGAGACCCGCAAGTCCCGCGTGCTCGACGAGGCACATCTGCTCACGACGTTTCCGGAGATCGGATCAGCGGAGGAGAAGGCCGCCTTTGACCGTGTCGAGGGCCGGGTGCGTCTGACCCGCTACGGGCTGGACTGCTATGGTTATGGCCTCATCGCCACCGGGCAGGTGGATCTGGTGATTGAGGCGGGGTTGAACGCCTACGACATTCAGGGGCCGATGGCCGTGATCGAGGCTGCGGGCGGTGTCGTCACCACCTGGGACGGTGGTCCGGCGGAGCAGGGCGGTCGGATCCTCGCGGCGGGCTCACGCGAGATCTGGCAGAGCGCGATGGAGCTTCTAAACGCCTGATTACGCTTCGAGAAAGCGATCAATCGCGCCCCAGAATTCCGATTGCAGCGCGTCCGCTTCCATGAAGAGCTCGTGCTTGGCGCCGTTGACCTTGAGCACTGTCGCGGATGGCATTCTCTCCGCATGTGTCATGATGGCCGAGGAGGATACCACCGCCTCCTTGCTGCCGAGACCGACCAGAATCGGCAGGCGCGGGGAGGGTGCCTCAAAAAGGTCGCCCATCTCGTCGAAGGCGGCGCCGAGCCAACTCACCGTGGGCGCCCCGAGACCGAGGTTAGGCTGCGCCTTCAGGTCGCGGCGCATCCGCTCAAACATGTCCTGATCGTTCGTGAGCGTGTTGTCCGGAAACGTCATCGTCTCAACGTAGTTTTCCGCCGTACCCCCGGGCACGATGGAGTTCCCGCGACCGATTGCGCGGAGGAAGCGTGCGATGAAGGGCGCCACAGGACCGAGCAGGGGGCTCAGATGCAGGCCCCACATGGGCGCGGAAAACACGGCTCGGTCCACCGGCAGACCGGAGACGAGACCGCGCAGACCAATGCAGCCGCCCATCGAATGGGCCACCATCACGTGGGGCTTGGGCAGATCCACCGCGGCTGTGGCCAGCATGCGCAGGTCCTGTTGAAACTCGGAAAAGCGGCGCACATGGCCGAGCACTCCGACCGCATCTGCCCGGTCTGAGAGGCCTTGACCCCGCCAATCGAGCGTGACGACCGCGTAGCCGCGCTTCTGGAAGGCGGCGATCACCTCCCGATATTTCTCGATGTATTCGGTGCGCCCCGTGAGCAGCAGGACAGTGCCCCGCGTCCCCTCGGGCCAGCGGGCGAACCGAAGACGTGTCCCGTCCTCGGTCCGGTCATACCAGGCCGAGCCACCCGCAGGCAGCTCGCCGAGATCGTCAAGAAGGGGTGCGTCCATCCCGGCTCAGCCGAGGACGGAGCCCAGCTTCATCGCGATGCCCATGTCGCCATCGACCTTGAGCTTGCCGGTCATGAAAGCGGCGGTCGGGTTCAGATCACCGGACAGGATTTCCTGAAACGTGTCCGCGTCTGCGGTCAGCGTGCAGTCCGCATCGCCGTCGTCCGCACGCACGCCGTCGCCGTCGATGCGCACGCCACCTTCGCCTTCGATGTCGAACTTGACGGACCCGCCGTCGAAGCCGTCACCAATCTTTTCGGACAGCGCGGCAACCGCCTGTGCAACCACGTCGCTCATGTCTTCACTCCTTCGTTGGACCCGCGAGGCCGCCCTCGCCTTTTGCATTGCAGTGTCTACCTTTAGGGAGGTGACGGGCGTGTCGCAACAGGACGGGACGAAAGTGACGGCAGGTCATCGCATGCTCCTTCCCTTGCGTCATTCGGGTGTCGGGCTAGGTTTTGACAGATGATCGACGCGGTAAGAGCAATAAAAGGAGAAGCCTCGTCATGTTTGATATGATCCGAATTGCCGGGACAACGCTCCTGACCCTGGTACTTCTTGCCTCATCGGCGGCTGCACAGACAGATCCGGCGGCACAGCGTGCGCTTCAGATTTCCGACACGCTGGCGGCGCTTGCGGATCCGGAGGCGGAGAATCCGGATATGCTCGAGGCACGGGTCATCCGGCTCTGGTCGCAGTCCGGCTCTCCGTCCGCGGATTTCCTGCTGCAGCGGGGGCGTGCGGCGATGGCCTCGGGGGATCTGGACAAGGCCATCGAGCATCTGACCGCGCTGACGGACCATGCGCCGGAGTTCGCCGAGGGCTGGAATGCCCGTGCGACCGCGTTTTTCCAGATGGAGGAGTACGGCCTGTCGATCCAGGATGTGGCACGGACACTGACGCTCAACCCGAACCATTTCGGCGCTCTGGCGGGCCTCGGCTTCATCTATGAGCGGCTGGATCGTCCGGCACAGGCCTACGCGGCGTTTGAGGCAGCCCACCGCATCAATCCTCACTCCGAAGGTGTGGAGGCCGGACTGCGACGGACCCGGCGCTTCGCCGAGGGGATCGAGCTTTAGATCGGGCGGGTCAGGTAGGACGTCGCCAGAAGTCCCGCTGCAGCAAGGTTTACCAACGTCAGCGCGACAGGATCGCCGTGCGCGGTGTGCGCGACGATGGCCGTCAGGATAAACAGTGCCACACCCGCGTAGGCCCATTCCTTCATGGGGCCCGGCAGCATCGGCAGGATGATGACCGCAGCTGCCACGAGCTTGAGCACTGCCAGCTCGATCCGAAAGAAGTCCGGAAATCCCAGCGCGCGCACCCCGTCGATGGTGGGTTGGTGAAAGACGTAGGTCGCCGCGCTGAGCAGAAGCAGGGCAGAAACGCCCCCGGTCGACAGCCAGTAGATCATCGCACTCACGGTCCCCTCAACGGCATGGCTCATCTGGGGCAACTCGTGGCATAAGCGACGCAGTGCGATCAACCTTCAGCGCAACGGATCCCACAGCCGATGCGTCCAGCCTTCGAGGGGTTTCCATGTCGAAAGTCATTCTCATCACCGGTACGTCGACGGGCCTTGGCACGTCGATTGCGATCCAGGCTGCCCTGGCGGGGCACAAGGTCTACGCGACGATGCGCAACCTGGCAAAGCGTGACGGGCTAGACGCAGCCGCCGACGCGGCCGGGGTGTCTCTCGAGGTTCTTCCGCTCGATGTGCAGGACACCGCCTCCATCGAGGCCGCGGTGGCGGAGGCGCATGCGCGGGAAGGGCGCATAGACACGCTGATCAACAATGCCGGCGCGGGATTCGTCCGCTCGACCGAGCAGGCCAGCGAGGCGGACATCCAGTGGGTGATGGACGTCAACTTCATGGGTGTCGTGCGCTGCACGAAGGCCGTAATCGGAGAGATGCGGAAGGCGCGCAGCGGCCATATCGTGACGATCTCGTCCGTCGGGGGCCTCGTCGGCCAACCGTTTAACGAGATCTATTGTGGGGCGAAGTTCGCGGTTGAGGGATACATGGAAGCGATGGCCTCCTACATCTCCCCGAACTTCGGCATCAACTTCTCGGTCGTTGAGCCGGGAGGGATCGCGTCGGAATTCGCCGCAAACGTGATGAAACAGATTGAGCAGACCGGCGGGATTCTCGACGACGAATACCTTCCGATCCTTCAGAAGTATGTGGGTGGATCCCAGACCCGGCAGGCGGGCTCGGACATCTATCAGACCGCGGATGAGGTCGCCGAGGTGGTGATGCGCTGCGTGCAAAGCGACGCCCCGCCGATCCGCACACGCACGTCGAAGTGGGGAGAGGCGTTCTGTGCCCTCAAGACCGAGCTCGACCCGGATGGAAAAAAGCTTCAGGCGCAGGTCGTGGAGCAGTTCCTCTCCTGACGCCTTGATCATTGGGGGGCTGACCCATCTTCTTCCTGTGATCGGATCGGAGGAGAAAGGGCATGTAAAGGGGGGACGATGCGGTCGCTTGGCATACCAGTCCTGAAGGTGCGGCGTTTCCTGCGTCGCATCGGCGTCCGGGTGGCGGGGTTTGCCGTCCTCGCGGTCATGGTCGCCCTGCTCGCGCCGCTGATTCAGTCAATGGTGGGCGAGGACCTCTCCTCCCGCGTTGATCAGGGGGCGGTGATGCCGGTCCTCACGATCCTCGCATCCTCGATGCTGGCGGTATCGACCTTCTCGATCAACGTGATGGTCTCTGCTTATCGGGCAGCGGCCGATGCAGCGACGCCCCGGGTGCATCGCTTGCTGCTCGAGGACACGACGACCCAGACCGTCCTCTCGACCTTTATGGGGGCGTTCATCTACGCACTCTTTTCGATCCTGCTCGTGCAGGCGGGTCTGATGCCGGAAGATTCTGCGCTGCCGATTCTTGTCGTGACGGCATTTGTGGTTCTGCTGGTCATCATGGCGATGCTGAGCTGGATTGATCATCTCAGCGTGCTGGGCAGCGTCGATCACAGCCTGGAGACAGCCTCGGCCCGGGCGGAGGAGGCGCTGCGCCTGTTTGCGGAGGATCCGACACTCGGCGCGACCCCGCTGACCGATGACATCGTGATGCCTCCGGATCTCCACCCGGTCACGGCAACCTGCGGAGGATATATCGAGCTGATCGACGTGGCAGCGCTGGAGCACTGCCTGCCCGAGCACGCTTTGCTTTACGTCGAGCACACGCCGGGGGAGTTGGTGCTCACCGGGACCGTCCTCGCCCGGATGTCCACCGCCCCCGATGCGGACACGCTGGACGCACTCCGGAGCGCGTTCGTCATCGGGGAGCATCGCAGCTACGAGCAGGATCCGATCTTCGGACTGATGGTGCTTGCCGAGATCGCGTCGAAGGCGCTTTCTCCCGGAGTGAACGATCCCGGGACCGCGATCAACGCCATGGACCGGGCGACGTCGCTTCTGTGGGATCACGCGCGAATGCGGGTCGATGCGCCTGAACCGCATCATCCGACCGTCTTCGTCCCGGTTCTTCCTGCCCGCGGGATGATCGAAGCCACGTTCTCCGGCGCGGTGCGGGAGGGGGCGGCAATGCCGGAGGTCGTCGGTCACCTGCTCAAGTCCCTCGAACATTTGAGCACTACGTCGATCTTCTCCGACGCGGCCCTAGACATGGCGCGCCGGGCACTCGCCCATGCCGAGAAGGCGATGGCTGTTCCCGCGGACTATGAGCGGCTCGCACAGCGCTTCGGCGACCTGCGCGAAGACCCCTCATCCGGGTAGCCGTCAGCTCATCGGGCTGACCTCGCAACTCTCCCATTTCCCTGCGGTGCGTATTCGCCTATCTGATAGCTGCGCGAAGGTGATCTCCGGCGGATCCGGGGATCACAGGGAGGAGGGATCATGCCGCTGGATGCTCGGAGCCGGGACCGCACCGTCACCGCGGTCCTCGGGCCCACAAACACCGGCAAGACCCACTACGCCATCGAGCGGATGCTGGGTCATCGGACCGGTGTCATGGGGTTTCCCCTGCGCCTTCTTGCACGGGAGGTTTACGACCGGATCGTTGCCCTGCGCGGCCCTTCCGTCGTCGCGCTCGTCACCGGTGAAGAGCGGATCGTTCCCGCCCGGGCCCAATACTGGGTCTGCACCGTGGAGGCGATGCCGCTCGACATCGCGCCGGACTTCCTCGCCGTGGATGAGATCCAGCTCTGCGCGGATCCGGAGCGGGGCTACGTCTTCACCGACCGGTTGCTGAACGCCCGCGGGATCCTAGAAACGCTCTTCCTCGGTGCGGAGACCATGCGCAGCCGGATCGCCGCCCTCGTCCCGGATGCGCATTTCGTGAGGCGGGAGCGGTTTTCCAAACTCTCTTACGCGGGCAGCAAGAAGACGAGCCGTATGCCGCCCCGCTCCGCCATCGTCGGGTTCTCCGTCGAGAGCGTCTATGCGATCGCGGAGCTCCTCCGTCGCCAGAAAGGGGGAGCGGCGGTCGTGATGGGCGCGCTCAGCCCGAGGACCCGCAACGCCCAGGTCGCGCTCTACCAGAACGGCGATGTCGACTACCTCGTTGCCACCGATGCGATCGGGATGGGGCTGAACCTCGATATCAACCATGTTGCCTTCTCCGGCCTCACGAAGTTCGACGGGCGGCGGAGCCGGATGTTGATGCCCAACGAGCTCAGCCAGATCGCCGGACGGGCAGGGCGCCACACGAATGACGGCACATTCGGCGTAACCGGTGAGGCGCCCCCGCTCGAACCGGAGGTCGTCGACGCGATCGAAAGCCATCGCTTCGCCCCCATCCGCAAGCTCAACTGGCGCAACGACCGACTCGAGTTCGGGACCGTGCCCGCCCTGCTTGCCAGCCTGGACCAGTCGCCGAAGCACGAGGATCTCGTTCGCGCGCGGGAGGCGGACGATCTGATCGCGCTCAAGACCCTGTGGGAGCTGCCGGAGATCCGCGACATGGTGCGCGTAGGACCGGATGTCCGAAAGCTGTGGGATATCTGTCAGATCCCGGATTTCCGGAAGGTCGCGCCCGGAGAACATGCGGCCCTTCTTGCACGGCTCCACGGCTTCATCCGGGACGGCGGGGTCATTCCCGACGACTGGCTCGCGCAGCAGATCCGCCGCATCGACCGGCCCGTCGGCGACATCGATGCGCTTTCAAAACGGCTGGCGTTTATCCGGACTTGGACGTATGTCTCTCAGCGAGCGGGTTGGGTCGAGGATATCGAACATTGGCGGGGCGAGACCCGGGCGGTTGAGGACCGGCTGTCCGATGCCCTTCACGGGGCACTCACCCAACGGTTTGTCGACCGGCGCACATCGGTTCTGATGCGCCGGTTGAAGCAGAAGGAGGGCCTTGTGGCTGAGGTCAACGAAAACGGCGAAGTTTCCGTCGAAGGTCAGTTTATCGGTCGGCTCGACGGGTTCCGTTTCCACCTTGATCCGAGCGCCAGCGCGGAGGAGGCGAAGACCCTGCGGTCCGCGGCCCTCGCGGCCCTCACGCCGCAGTATCACCTGAAGGCGGACAAGCTCTACAATGGCTCGGACAAGGAGTTCGACTTCACCGAGCAGGGCGGGCTGATGTGGGGCGACGTGGCCGTCGGCAAGCTGGTAAAGGGCGCCGATGCACTCTCCCCGCAGATCGACGTCTTCGTCGATGACGAGGCTGGCACGGATGTGGCAGAGCGCGTACGCCGCCGTCTTTCGCACTGGCTGGAGCGCAAGATTGCCGCGCTGTTCGAGCCCCTGATCGCGATGAAGAATGACGAGACGCTTGCGGGTCTTGCCCGAGGCGTCGGCTATCAACTCATTGAGAATATTGGCGTGCTCGACCGGGTCACGGTCGCGCAGGACATCAAGAACCTCGACCAGGAGGCGCGCGGAACCCTGCGCAAGCACGGGGTCCGGTTCGGTCAGTTCACCGTGTTCATGCCTCTCCTGCTGAAGCCGGCACCGACGCGGCTTCGGTTGGTCCTCTGGTCCCTCGCAAGCGGGCTCGATGAGTTTCCCGAGGCACCTCCCCCGGGTCTTGTGACCGTGCCTGCAGTGGCCGGGGCGCCGGAAGGGTACTACCAGCGGGCGGGCTACCGCCTTGCCGGCGCGCGCGCGATCCGCATCGACATGCTTGAGCGCCTTGCGGACATGATCCGGGGTCAGGACACGCGTGGCGGTTTCGAGGGCAGCGCGGACATGCTGTCTATCACCGGCCTCACGCTCGACCAGTTTGCGGACCTGATGCAGGGCCTTGGCTACAAGGCGGAGCGGGGAGAGCGGCCGAAGGTACGCGGGCCTCGGGAGACCGACGCCGCCGCCCCAACCGATGCCGCCCCGGCGGAGCTCTCAGCGACGGAACTCACGGCGACCACGGAAGGACCACCGGAGACGGATCCAGCAGCGGCGGACGCGCCTGAGGCTCCCGAAATGCCAGCAGCTGCGGACGAGGCGATACCGGAGACGGCGGCGGCGGAGCCGATCGCGGAAACCGCCGTCACCGAAGCTGCTTCCGTCGTCGAGGCCAATGCTCCGCCCGAGACGGCTCCGGCCGCGGAAGAGACACCGACAGACGCCCCGGACACTGACGGGGAACCCGAAGTCGAGGTGTTCTACACCTTCACCTGGGCCCCGAAGCGGCGCGGTGGAGACCGGCCACAGGGCAGGCGGCAGGATGGTCCGCGCAAGGACGGCAAGCCAGGTCAACGCGGCGCCAAGAGCGATGGCCGGAACGGCAAGCCCCGGGGCAAGCCTAAAGGGAAGCCCGGGGACAAGGGGCCAAAGGTGCACACTGCCCGCCCGCCGCGGCAGGAAAAACCCATCGACCCTGACAATCCGTTCGCAGCACTCCTTGCGCTTAAGAACAAGGACTGAGGCCCGTTGAGCGCACCCCAACCCGGTTTGCGCATCGACAAATGGCTCTGGCACGCGCGGTTCTTCAAGACACGAAGCCTCGCGTCCAAGGTCGTCGGCACGCAGGGCTGTCGCGTCAACGGAACCCGCGTGACGAAACCCGCAAGTCCGGTGCGGGTCGGTGATGTGCTCACGTTCGCCAAGGGCAACGACATCCGGGTGGTGAAGATCCTCGCGCTTGGCGAGCGGCGGGGCCCCGCGCCGGAGGCGCAGGCGCTCTACGAGGATCTGGCACCCCCCGAACGGAACGTGCGTCCTCCATCGGACCCGGGCGAGACACGGGTGGGCGGACGCCCGACAAAGAAGCACCGCCGCGCGCTCGACGCGCTCGACCGGGAGGGATAACACAACTGCGACCCGGTTGCGCTTGCACCCCTTTGCCCAAGCCGATACACAGCCGAGGGATTGGCGTCTGTGTCAATCCAGCTTGACAGCCTTTGCCGAAGAAGGACCGCCCGCGATGACCTATGTCGTCACCGACAATTGTATCGCCTGCAAATACACCGACTGTGTCGAGGTGTGCCCGGTGGACTGTTTCTACGAAGGTGAAAACATGCTCGTCATCCATCCCGACGAGTGCATCGACTGTGGTGTCTGTGAGCCGGAGTGCCCTGCCGACGCGATCCGCCCGGACACGGAGCCGGATATGGAAAACTGGGTTGAATTCAACCGGAAGTATTCCGAAGCTTGGCCTGTGATCACAACCACACGGGACCCTCTGCCGGATGCGGAGGCGCTCGACGGCCAGAAGGACAAGCTCAAAACGCACTTTTCCGAAGCCCCCGGTGAAGGGGACTGATTCGGGTTCGTATCGAACCGTTTTGAGAATTTTGATCTCAACGGGGCTGTATTCGCCTCAAAATTGAAAATATTGTAGCTTTTGTGACCGAGCCATGCGTCACATGCATGGCCGTGAAATTGAAAAGCGGTCCCTGAACTGCTATATTAGCAGGATGGACAGAGTATGCCGGTAGAGCGGTGAAACAACCGATGCCCGGCCCAAAACAGCGGAAACGTACGAAAACATGTGAAACACCGGTTGCGCATCTAACCGGGGCACAGGCTTCGTCACGTCGGCCAAAAAAAGAAGGACACGTTTCATGAGCAAATCTTCCTCCGGAGCCACGTTTCGCCCTGACGACTACATCGTCTATCCGGCGCATGGCGTCGGTCGCATTGTGTCGATCGAAGAGCAGGAGATTGCGGGGATTTCCATGGAGTTGTTCGTGATCTCCTTCGACAAGGACAAGATGACGTTGCGGGTTCCGACGGCGAAGGCGTCGTCCGTCGGCATGCGTCCGCTCTCCTCCCCCGATATCGTGACCAAGGCGCTCGACACGCTCAAAGGTCGCGCGCGGGTGAAAAAGGCGATGTGGTCCCGCCGGGCGCAGGAGTACGAGCAGAAGATCAACTCCGGCGATCTGATCTCCATCGCGGAGGTCGTGCGCGACCTGCACCGCAACGATGACCAGCGGGAGCAATCCTACTCTGAGCGACAGCTCTATGAAGCAGCACTTGAGCGGCTGACCCGCGAGGTGGCCGCGGTCACCGGCGAAGACGAGTTTTCGGCGCAGGCCCGCGTGGACGGTGTCCTCGTGGCTCGCGCCGCCTGATCCTCCTCCACGGATCGAAAAGCAGGGCCGCGTCTTCGGACGCGGCCTTTTTCATGGCAGCAGGCTGACGAGTGCCGTCAAGGCTCCGATCTCTGCCAATTGCTGCGTGCCCCCCAGAACGTCCCCGGTCTGCCCCCCGATCCGCCGTTGGGCAAGCCACAGAAGCGGTAGCGGCGTGAGGAGCGACGCGGCGACAATCGCGACCCCGGCGCGCAGCTCGAGTGCAGGGAAGCAGAGCGTTAGCCCCACCGCCGCAAGGCCGAATGCGATGACCGCATGAACGGCGCGCGGTCGTCCCACCCCCGCTGACATGCCCGTGAGCCGTGCGGGTGGCAGTGCAAGCATCGGTAGGATCATCACCGCGCGGGAGAGCATCCCGGCAATCACGCAGACGGCGACGATTTCTGCCTCGGAGGCCTCCGCGATTGCACTCCACCGCGCAAGCAGCGCGATGCCGAGGGCAACCGCGCCAAATGCACCCACACGGCTGTCCTTCATGATCTCAAGCGCGCGTTCCTTGGAGAAGCCGCCACCGAGGCCGTCCGCACAATCCGACAGACCGTCCTCGTGAAGACCTCCGGTGCCCACCGCCATGACAGCCAGTGCAGCGGCAGCGGCGACACCCGCGGGCGCACCAAGGGTCAGGAGGATCCAGGCGGCCCCGCCCGCAAGCAGCCCGATAGCCGCGCCAACGAGCGGCCATGCCCAGGCCGAGGCAGCGCCACGTGCGCCCGCCCGCGCATGGTCGACCGGGACCGGCAGGCGCGTGAGCAGGCTGAATGCCGCCGGGATGTCATGCAGATCCACCGGAGCGGAGCTGTTGGTCTGGGTCATTCCGTCCCCATCGTCGTTTTTGCTCTCCCCTCTGCTTAGCGGAGCGATTAGACCAGCGAAACCACAACCACCCAACTCACGGATCCGCCCATGATTGCCTCCCTTGCTCAGTTCGAAGCCTTCTGTCGCGACCTTCCGCAGGTGGACGAGCGTGCGCGGGCTGAGGCGTCGGCCCGCAACGATGTCCTGACCAAACCACCCGGGGCGCTCGGGCGGCTGGAGGATCTGGCTCTCTGGTATGCCGGTTGGCGGGGGGAGGCGGCCCCGCGCGTCTCAGCACCGCAGATCGCTGTGTTTGCGGGCAATCACGGGGTGACGGCGCAGGGCATCTCGGCCTTTCCGCCGGAGGTGACAGCCCAGATGGTGCTGAATTTCGAGGCTGGCGGTGCCGCGATCAACCAGCTTGCCAAGGAATCGGGCGCGTCGATGACCGTGGTCCCGCTCGACCTTGATCAGCCCACCGGGGATTTCACGGTTAAGCCTGCGATGACGGAGGCTGACGTCTGCGCCGCTCTCACCGCCGGGTGGGAGGCTGTGTCGGAGGGCGCTGACCTGCTCGTCGTCGGCGAGATGGGCATCGGAAACACGACCTCCGCCGCCGCCCTTGCTGCAGCGCTCCTCGGCGGGAGCGGAGCGGACTGGGCGGGTCGGGGAACCGGTCTTGACCCGGACGGTGTCGCCCGCAAGGCTGATGTGATCGACCGGGCACTCGCCACCCATCCCGACCGTGCGCCGCTTGAGGTCCTGCGATGTCTGGGCGGGCGTGAGATCGCGGCAATGACCGGGGCGATTGCGCGGGCGCGGGCGTTGCGGATCCCCGTCATCCTCGACGGCTTCATCTGTTCCGCGGCCGCGCTCGTGCTGGATCGCGCCGTCCCCGGGGCGCTCGATCATGCTGTTGCGGGTCACCTCTCCGCGGAGGGTGCGCATGCGCGGATGCTGGAGGCGCTGGGAAAGACCCCTCTGCTGTCCCTTGGTCTTCGGTTGGGGGAGGGATCCGGTGCAGCGCTCGCGATCCAGATCGTTAAGGGTGCACTCGCCTGTCATTCGGGCATGGCGACGTTTGCCGAAGCCGGGGTCAGCGACAGGGACGGCTAGCCGCTCTCACTCCCGCTTCAGCACGCGATCCACAAACCAGCCGGACGTGCGCACCTCGCGGAAGGCCTGCTTGATCTTCATCCGGTCATACTCGGTGGCGATCCAGTCCTCGAGCGAGATGTCCCGCTCTCCACGCTCCGCCAGATAGGTGTCGAAGAATGCGTCGAGCACGCCCGTCTTGGCCTGCCTGAAATGTCCGAACTTGACGGAAAGCTGCTGTCGCGCCTCCTCGACCGGAACCCCGTCCACGACATGAGCGTGCAGGACG
Organism: Pseudomonadota bacterium; assembly: GCA_038532435.1. Lineage (GTDB taxonomy): Bacteria > Pseudomonadota > Alphaproteobacteria > Rhodobacterales > Rhodobacteraceae > JBCBAP01. The sequence continues at coordinate 58,528 of JBCBAP010000017.1, forward strand.
GAAGCGAACCCGGCCCGGTCCGCCCCGGACTTGCAGTGATAGAGGACGGGGTGCTCGATTTCCCGAATGAACCGGATGAAGTCGAGCAGGACCTCCCGCTTGGGCAGGTCGCGGGAATAGAGCGGAAAGATGTGAAAGGTCATGCCCAGCCGGGCGCAGGCCTCCCGCTCAAGCGGGAGGGAGCCGAACATCATGCCGCCGCGCAGCGACACGACGGACTTCACACCCGCCTTCGCGAACCATTTCAATTGCGCCGGGGAGGGCTGCGCCGCGCGCCAGGCCCGTGGGCCCAACCGGTGCTTGTTGAGATAGATCGAGCGAATAAAGCCGTGATCGACCAGCATCATGTCGAGCCAGGCGGCGGTGCGCGCCCGGCTCCCCTCCAACGGCTTGTCCCACTTCGCAGCGGCGCGGTCGCGTTTGATTTGGTTGGAGATGGGCGGGGCCTTTTTCGGCGAAGGTGTCACGGATGCTCGCTCGTTTGTTCCGGTTTGTCCCGGCGTGCAGCACAGATAGACCACGCAAGCCCCTGTCACAAGGTCACGGCCTTTGCACGCCGACCCGGTTCAGCGAAATCGCATAGACGCTCGTCGTTGCGGTTATGAAGAGTCTGTGCTTCGCCCGTCCGCCGAAGCAGACGTTGGAGACAAGCTCCGGCACCAGGATCTTGCCCAGAAGCCGACCGTCCGGCGCGATGCAATGGACGCCGTCCGCAGCCGATGACCAGATGTTGCCGTCGCTGTCGAGGCGGAACCCATCGGACGCGCCCGGTGCGATCTGATGGAAGACGCCCTCATCCTCCAGCCCGGTCGAGGTGACCCGAAACCGTCGAATGTGCTGGGGATCGTCGGAGAACATCCGACCGGTGTCGGCCACGTAGAGCATGCTTTCGTCAGGGGAGAAGGCGAGCCCGTTGGGACAGTTCATGCTGTCGATCATCGGCGCGACCTCGCCGCTCTCCGGATCGACGCGGTAGACCCGGCAGGGAAGCTCCTGCTCTGCCGCGAAACCCTCGTAGTTCGTCATGATCCCGTAGTGCGGATCGGTGAACCACACGGCCCCGTCCGAGGCGACGATGACATCGTTGGGCGAGTTGAGCCGCTTGCCACCGACGTGGGAGGCCACAACCTCGATCGTGCCGTCGTGCAGAGTGCGCGTCACCCGCCGGGTGCCATGTTCGCAGGAGATCAGCCGCCCCTGAAGGTCCCGGGTGTGCCCGTTGGCAAAGTTCGAGGGGGCCCGATAGACCGAGACGCCAAGCTCCGGTGTCCAGCGCATAATGCGGTTATTCGGGATGTCGGAGAAGAGCAGGCAGTTCGCATCCCCGAACCACACCGGACCCTCGACCCAGTCGAACCCGGTCGCGATCTGCTTCACCGGGGCGTTGCCCAGAACATAGGTTTCGAACACCGGATCGTGGGCTTCGAAGAAGGTCATGGCGCTGCGTCCTTCCCATTTGGATGAGCTGTCGTTATCGATAACATAAGTGCCCGATCACGCAAGGACCCCACGCATGGATGTCACCCGGACGACCCGTATTCTGACCCACCAGGCGGTCCTCGCCATGTTGACCGCCGCCGTTGCCGAAGCGGAGGCGATAGGCCAGCCGCAATGCATCGTCATCGTCGATGCCTCCGGCGAGGTGCTGGGCGAGGTGCGGATGACCGGGGCCAAGTTCCTGAGCCGCAAGAGTGCGACGGCAAAGGCGCTGACCTCCGCATCTACCGGGGCGGCCTCGACCGGCATCCCTGAAGCGGTGCGCCCCCTGATCGGGCTTGCAACCGACGGTTCCGTCACCGGGTTGCCCGGTGGGCTGCCCATCCGGATCGACGGCACGCTCCTCGGCGGCATCGGGGTTGGTTCAGGCACTGGTGAGCAGGACATCGCGGTGGCGACTGCGGCCTTGCTGGCGGTTGGGGCCGAGGTCTAGATCGCTTCCCTTGCTCATTGAGCCATTGCGTTGCTTGGGGGGCGAACGGCAGCTTGTTGGCTGGCACGCCAACTGGGAATGCGCACTGTATGGCTGAAGCTCGCACAGCGCCGGGTGTGTTTCTTTGAAGCAGCGCAAATGGGCATCTCGCCGGATACGGAAGGGGGGCGCCTGGCGCTACGCTGATCCCGTGTGGCGAGGTACCTAACGGCGCTGAATTGCCGACCCGCGTTTCAAGAAAAGCTCCGCCGATTGGACTTGTTTCCATATATGTTATCGTTAACATACGCTCAACAAATTATGGGAGGATCGACGATGGGCGAACGGGTTGCATTGATCGGGGCAGGCGCCATGGGCGGCGCCATCGGGACACGGCTCGTGGAGACGGGCAACACCCTTTCGGTCTTTGACCTGGATCCGGCAAAGCGCGCGGCGCTGGCTGAGAAGGGTGCGCGGGATGCGCCCTCGATTGCCGACGCGGTGGAGGACGTGGACTTCGTGATCACAAGCCTCAACAGCGCGGGCGTGGTCGGCGCGGTGGTGCTTGGCGAGGGCGGTGTCGCGGATGCGGCACCGGCTGGAACGCTCGTCATCGACATGTCGTCCATCGATCCCGAGGCGACCCGACAGCTCGCTGGCGATGCGGCGGAACGTGGGCTCCGCTGGGTGGACAGTCCCCTTTCGGGCGGCGCGCCGAAGGCGCTCATCGGGGAGCTAACGCTCATGGCAGGTGGTGACGCTGAGGCGGTCGCGGATGCCCACCGGGTGCTCGGCCATGTGGCGAGCAACTACACCCATATGGGTCCCGTCGGCGCAGGTCAGACGACCAAGCTCATTAACCAGGTGCTTTGCGGTCTGAACTTCCTTGCGGTGGCGGAGGCGACGCAGCTTGCGCTCGATGCGGGTGTGGATGCCGCGAAGGTGCCCGAGGCGCTCAGGGGCGGCCGGGCGGACAGCGCGATCCTGCAGGAATACATGCCCCGCTACGTCACGAAAGACTACCGGCGCACCGGACGCATCGACAACATGGTCAAGGATCTTAACGGCGTGCAGGACCTCGCGAGAAGGACCAACACCGCCATGCCTCTCACCGCCACCTGTGCCGAGGTGCACCGGATGATGACCGCCGCGGGTCTGGGGGGGGAAGATCAGGCGGTACTCATGGAGTACTTCACCGGGCCTGACCGGAGTCGCTTCGACTGACCTGCGAGCGGACGGTCTCTGAGGCTCTCGACATGAATGTCACGCGTGTCTTCCACGCTTTGATTTTCCTGTTTGGAAGATCGGTCATTACTACGCAAATATCTTGGGTCCGAACGTGAGAGCGTTTGCATAGGCCGTTGAGACTTCTGCCGTAGCGATGGTCGACGTGGTGGCTGACTGCACGATGACCGGTTCGGTGACTTGCACAGCTGGTGCCTTCGGTTTCGAGGAAGTCGGTGTGCGTTGCCCCCTGAGGTTTCTTTTCGCACACGGAAGGGAAACGAACGACAGCCTCTTGGATTTGAACGACCTCCGCGCAGGCTGTGAGATGGGCGATCTCCTAATGCATCCACAGTGCCGCCATCACTTTTGAACGCACGGGTTTCCGTCTTAGGCTCGGTCTTCGCATGTGAGGGACGTCGCCAACACTCGCCCGCATGAACGTGTTTTCACCGCAATGGCGAAGCTGCCGCCTGCGCCAGATGACGAACGGCACAGGTTCGGTTGGGACCCTGTGGGTCGCTGCCGCAAGGTGTGAGCGTATCGGGAGCGAGATCCTGAGAACGTGTTTCGGCTCTGCGCACGACGTGGTGGCGAAGCAGCGGCTTGAATGATCACGCAGGGTCTCGCAAGGCGGCGCATCAGGGCGCTGAGGATTTCACCACCAACCGTTTCCTTGACGGACCATCGCTGAAGGGCCACTGTCCCCAACCGTACACTCGGCCCAGCCACTGCCGAGAATAATCAGGTCTCTCCCCGGCGCTTGACGCCGATGCCGATCGGCGGGCGCTTGTTGCCCGGATGGGTGCTGTCGGGACCCCAGATCGCTTCGTAAGTGTCTACGGCCATGCCCTGCCGTTGCAGCATGATGAAGCTCGTCACCACAACGCTCCACCACCCGGTCAGGCCGAGCCACATCCAGACCGGAGCGTTGGCCTGCCAGAGACCGGTGAGAATGGCCGCGACGGACAGGAGCAACGCGCAATAGCCGCTGAACTTGTGCACATACTCGAACCACAAACGCCGGGGCGTCATGTCATAGTGGTCTCCGTGCAGGGATCCGTCCGGGGCGGGCTCCGTCGGGCCACCCTTTGTGCCCCGCAGCCACCCGCCGAGATATTGCATCGCGGCGAGGCAGAGCACGGCCCATCCGATCAGGCCGTGGGGGCCGGGCGCTGTCAGCAGGGGGCGCGCTGTCAGGATCAGCCAGAGCGCGACCAGCATCAGAGCGAGGCTCGTGTACTGGCATGTCAGGTGTGTCCGCCACCAGAGCCGGTTGTCCACCTCCCGCGGCCAGTCCTGCCCGGGCAGCACCTTGAAGAACCGTGCCGCGAGCACGCCCCCGGGCACGAGAACCCCCCAGGACAGAACCATGAGACGGGCATGCCAGGACAGGTGCGTCCCCACCTCATGGGCGCGGGCCGGATCGATGGGCGACAGGAGCCACTCGAGCATCAGCCCTTGACCGCACCTGCGGTCATCCCGGTGATGATCTGACGGGAGGCGACGAACGTGAACAGGATCGGGGGAACGGCCAGCAGCATGCCCGTCGCCATGATCACCCCCCAATCAATATCGTACTCGGTGAGCGAGTTCACGATCGTCACGGGCACTGTCCGGGTGCTCCGGTCCGCGAGCGCGTTGGCCAGCAGGAACTCGTTCCACGCGATGCGGAAGGTGAAGATGGAGGCAGCGGCGAGGCCCGGTTTGATGATCGGCAGAACCACGAGGAAGAACACCTGGAACGGCCCGGCACCATCCATGCGCGCGGCTTCCTCGAGCTGAATGGGCACCTGCACGATGAAGCTTTGCAGGATCCAGATCACGAAGGGCAGGTTCATCGCCACATAGATCAGGA
>JBCBAP010000018.1:0-60120 GCA_038532435.1 Pseudomonadota bacterium
ATGCGCAAGCTCGGCGACAAGGCGTCCGCCCGGCGCGTCGCCATCGAGGCGAGGGTTCCGGTCGTGCCCGCGACGGAGGTTCTGCCCGACGACATGGACGAGGTGCGCCGGATGGCCGACGCGGTCGGCTATCCGTTCATGCTCAAGGCCTCCTGGGGCGGGGGCGGACGGGGCATGCGCCCGATCATGTCCGCGGACGAACTCGAGGAGAAAGTGCTGGCCGGACGGCGCGAGGCGGAGGCGGCCTTCGGCAATGGCGAGGGGTACCTTGAGAAGCTCGTGCAGCACGCGCGCCATGTGGAGGTCCAGATCCTCGGTGACACGCACGGCAACATCTATCACCTGTGGGAGCGGGACTGCTCCGTCCAGCGGCGCAACCAGAAGGTCGTCGAGCGGGCACCCGCCCCCTATCTCTCCGCCACCCAGCGGGAGCAACTCTGCAACCTTGGCAAGAAAATCTGCGCCCACGTGAACTACGAATGCGCAGGCACGGTCGAGTTCCTGATGGATATGGAATCCGGCGAGTTCTACTTCATCGAGGTGAACCCGCGGGTCCAGGTTGAACATACGGTCACGGAAGAAGTGACCGGCATCGACATCGTCCGCGCGCAAATCATGATTGCCGAAGGCTCCCCGCTGGTGGAGGCTACGGGCTGTGCGTCCCAGTACGACGTGACGCTGCAGGGTCACGCGCTCCAGTGCCGGGTCACGACCGAGGATCCGCAGAACAACTTCATCCCCGACTATGGCCGGATCACCGCTTACCGGGGCGCGACGGGCATGGGCATCCGGCTCGATGGTGGCACGGCTTATTCCGGGGCCGTGATCACCCGCTACTATGACAGCCTGCTGGAGAAGGTGACCGCGTGGGCACCGACGCCGGAAGCCGCGATCGCGCGGATGGACCGCGCCTTGCGCGAGTTCCGAATCCGGGGTGTGGCCACCAACATCGCCTTTGTCGAGAACCTGCTGAAGCACCCGAGCTTCCTCGACAACACCTACACGACCAAGTTCATCGACACGACGCCGGAACTCTTCGCCTTCAAGAAACGGCGGGATCGCGCGACGAAGATCCTCACCTACATCGCCGACATCACCGTCAACGGACACCCGGATGTGGATGGCCGGCCGCGGCCGCCGGCGGATGCCAAACCGCCGAAGGCGCCGACGGTGCCCATGGGCAAGCCGCAGGATGGCGCGCGCCAGATCCTCGACAAGGAGGGTGCGGCGGCAGTGGCAAGCTGGATGCTGGAGCGGCCCCAGCTTCTGATCACCGACACCACCATGCGGGACGGGCACCAGTCCCTTTTGGCCACGCGGATGCGCAGCCACGACATGCTCAAGGTGGCACCCGCCTATGCCCACAATCTGCCGGACCTCTTCTCCGTTGAATGCTGGGGAGGCGCAACGTTCGACGTGGCCTACCGGTTCCTGCAGGAATGCCCTTGGAAGCGGCTCGTGGATCTGCGGGAGGCGATGCCCAACCTGTTGACACAGATGCTGCTGCGCGCCTCCAACGGCGTGGGCTACACGAACTACCCGGACAATGTGGTGCAGAAGTTCGTGGATCAGGCGGCGAAGTCCGGGGTGGATGTCTTCCGCGTGTTCGACAGCCTCAACTGGGTGGAGAACATGCGCGTCGCTATGGACGCGGTGATCGAAAGCGGAAAGATCTGCGAGGGCACGATCTGCTACACCGGTGACGTGCTGAACCCCGCACGCTCCAAGTACGATCTGAAATACTACGTGGACATGGGCAAGGAGCTGAAGGCCGCCGGGGCCCATGTGCTGGGCCTCAAGGACATGGCAGGCCTGATGAAGCCCGCCTCCGCCACCATGCTTGTCACTGCCCTGAAGGAGGAGGTCGGTCTGCCGATCCACTTCCACACCCACGACACGTCCGGCATTGCAGGGGCCACGATCCTCGCTGCGGCGGAGGCCGGGGTGGATGCGGTGGATGCGGCGATGGACAGCTTCTCTGGCCTCACCTCCCAGCCCAACCTTGGCTCGATCGTCGAGGCGCTGAAATTCACCAAGCGGGACACAGGTCTCGATATCGACGCGATCCGGGAGATCTCCAACTATTGGGAGGCCGTGCGCGTCCAGTACACCGCCTTCGAGACCACGATGAAATCCGGTGCGTCGGAGGTCTATCTCCATGAGATGCCCGGCGGCCAGTTCACCAACCTCAAGGCGCAGGCACGCAGCCTCGGGCTGGAGGAGCGCTGGCACGAGGTCGCGCAGGCCTATGCGGAGGTCAACGACATGTTCGGCGACATCGTGAAGGTGACGCCGTCCTCCAAGGTGGTGGGCGACATGGCGCTGATGATGGTCACGCAGGGGCTCAGCCGGTCGGAGGTCGAGGATCCAAAGGTCGATGTCGCCTTCCCCGACTCGGTCGTCGATATGATGCGCGGCAATCTCGGCCAACCCCCGGGCGGCTGGCCCGCGAAGCTGCAGAAGAAGATCCTCAAAGGGGAGAAGGCGCAGACCGTCCGCCCCGGCTCGACCATGGATCCGGTGGACCTCGAGGCGATCCGCACGGACGTGTCCCAGCAGCTCAACGGCTTCACCGTCGATGATGAGGATCTGTGCGGCTATCTGATGTATCCGAAGGTCTATCTCGACTACATGGGGCGGCATCGGGACTACGGTCCCGTGCGCATCCTGCCGACGCACGCGTTTTTCTATGGCATGGCTGCGGGGGACGAGATCGAGTGCGACCTCGCCCCGGGCAAGACCCTCGTGATCCGGCTTCAGGCCATCGGGGAAACCCACGAGGATGGCGACGTTCGCGTGTTCTTCGAACTCAATGGTCAGCCGCGGGTGATCCGCGTCCCGAACCGGAAGGTCGCCGCGACCTCTGCCAAGCGTCCGAAGGCCGAGGATGGCAACGCGGCCCATGTCGCCGCACCCATGCCCGGCGTCATCGCCTCCGTCGCAGTCGGTGCGGGCCAGCCGGTCAAGGAAGGCGACATGCTGCTGACCATCGAGGCGATGAAGATGGAAACGGCGATCTACGCGGACCGGGACGGCACGGTGAAGGCCGTGCACGCTCCCGCAGGCAGTCAGGTGGACGCAAAAGACCTGCTGGTGGAGTTCGACGGCTGATGCTTGCCCGATTCTCGGGCAACTCAATGGTTTGTTGAGGAAAGACTGATCAGATTGCCTGTTCACGTGGGGTTCATCCCGCGTGACGGAACGCTCCCCTTGAACGGGAGGGGGTCGCGTACCAAATTGGCAGCGAACGGAGAAATCGCATCCGCTCTCAGGCTCCCCGACAGATTTCGCTTTTTTGAGCCGTTTGCCCTTGATCATCCTGTGATGAAGGCGAAATGTTAAACAAGCGCGCACAGGGTTCTCGGGGCAACACGTGCTGAGTCGGTGCGCAAGGGAAGGACGTTTGCAGCATGCCGTCATTTTCGAACACGCTCGAGGCAGCAATTCACAATGCACTCAGCCTCGCAAATGCCCGCCGTCATGAGCTGGCCACGCTGGAACATCTGCTGCTCGCCCTCGTGGACGAGCCGGATGCGGCGCGGGTAATGACCGCGTGCAGCGTGGATCTGGAGAAACTGCGGACAACACTCACAAAATTCCTCGATGAGGAGCTGGAGGCGCTGATCTCGGACATCGAAGGGTCCGAGGCGGCACCGACGACCGGGTTCCAGCGCGTTATTCAGCGCGCGGCGATCCACGTTCAGTCCTCCGGCCGGACCGAGGTTACGGGTGCCAATGTGCTCGTCGCCATCTTTGCCGAGCGGGAGAGCCACGCGGCCTACTTCCTGCAAGAGCAGAACATGACCCGTTACGATGCCGTGAACTACATCAGCCACGGTGTGGCGAAGGATCCCGCACATTCGGACAGCCGTCCCGTGACAGGCGCGGACGATGTGGCCGAGGAAAGCCAGGCCCAGAGCAGCAGCAAGGGCAAGGAGGAGACGGCGCTCGAGAAATATTGCGTCGATCTCAACGCCAAGGCGCGCAAGGGCGATGTCGACCCGCTGATCGGGCGCGACTCCGAAGTGGAGCGCTGCGTTCAGGTGCTGTGCCGTCGGCGGAAGAACAACCCGCTTCTCGTCGGAGATCCTGGCGTGGGCAAGACTGCAATCGCAGAAGGTCTGGCGCGCAAGATCGTAGACGGGGAAACCCCGACGGTGCTGGCGAACGCCACGATCTATTCGCTCGACATGGGCGCGCTCCTTGCCGGAACGCGCTACCGCGGTGATTTCGAGGAGCGGCTGAAGGCGGTTATGAAGGAGCTCGAGGAGCATCCTGACGCCGTGCTCTTCATCGATGAGATCCACACGGTGATCGGCGCTGGTGCGACGTCCGGCGGGGCCATGGATGCCTCCAACCTTCTGAAGCCCGCGCTTCAGAACGGTGGACTGCGCTGCATGGGCTCGACCACCTACAAGGAGTTCCGCCAGCACTTTGAGAAGGATCGTGCGCTCAGCCGCCGGTTCCAGAAGATCGATGTGAAGGAGCCCACCGTCGATGATGCGGTGAAGATCCTGAAGGGTCTGAAGCCCATCTTCGAGGAGCATCACGACATCCGCTACACCCACGACGCCATCAAGTCGGCCGTGGACCTCGCGGCGCGGTATATTCACGACCGCAAGCTGCCGGACAAGGCCATCGACGTGATTGATGAGGCCGGTGCAGCGCAGATGCTCGTGCCCGAAAGCCGCCGTCGCAAGACGATCACGGCCAAGGACATCGAGGCCGTGGTGGCCAAGATCGCCCGGATCCCACCAAAGAACGTCTCCAAGGATGACGCGGAGGTGCTGAAGGACCTGGAGGTGACGCTGAAGCGTGTCGTCTTCGGTCAGGACAAGGCCATCGAGGCGTTGGCGTCCGCCATCAAGCTCAGCCGTGCGGGCCTGCGCGAGCCGGAGAAGCCTATCGGCAACTATCTCTTCGCCGGGCCGACCGGCGTGGGCAAGACCGAGGTGGCGAAGCAGCTTGCGGACAATCTCGGCGTCGAGCTGCTGCGCTTCGACATGTCGGAGTACATGGAGAAGCACGCGGTCTCCCGCCTGATCGGCGCACCTCCGGGCTATGTCGGGTTCGACCAGGGCGGTCTGCTGACCGATGGGGTCGACCAGCACCCGCACTGTGTGCTCCTGCTCGACGAGATCGAGAAGGCGCACCCGGATGTCTTCAACATCCTCTTGCAGGTCATGGACCACGGCAAGCTGACCGATCACAACGGCCGTCAGGTGGACTTCCGCAACGTGGTGCTGATCATGACCTCGAACGCAGGTGCCGCGGAGCAGGCCAAGGAGGCCATCGGCTTCGGTCGTGACCGGCGCGAGGGCGAGGATACGGCGGCCATCGAGCGGACGTTCAGCCCGGAATTCCGCAACCGTCTCGATGCGGTGATCAGCTTTGGCGCGCTGCCGAAGGAGGTTATCCTGCAGGTGGTCGAGAAGTTCGTGCTACAGCTCGAGGCGCAGCTTATGGACCGCAATGTCTCCATCGAGCTTACCCGCCCCGCGGCGGAGTGGCTGGCGGACAAGGGCTACGACGACAAGATGGGCGCACGGCCACTTGCGCGGGTCATCCAGGAGCACATCAAGAAGCCCCTGGCGGAGGAGCTGCTCTTCGGCAAGCTCGCGCGCGGCGGTTTGATCAAGGTGTCGGTGAAGGAGGGAGAGCTCCATCTCGATATTCTCGATCCGGAACGTGCGCGCCTTTCGCCCAAGGACAAACCGCCTCTGCTCACGGCGGAGTAAGACCAGACCAGATGGAGAGGCCGGGCCAAACGCCCGGCCTTTTTCGTTTCAGCGACGGTGTCGGCTGGGCGGTTCTCTTCTCGCGGTTTGCGCAGGGACGCGCGTCGCGCGCGGCGACCGACGCAACGGGGCTCTACCGCTCCGTCAGCTTGAGCTCGATCCGACGGTTGCGGGCCAGCGCCTCCGCGCTGTCGCCGGGATCGACGGGCTGGTATTCACCGAAACCCGCGGCCGCAAGCCGTCCGGGAGGCAACCCTTCCTGATCGATCAGATAGCGCACCACGGACAGCGCGCGGCCCTGGCTAAGCTCCCAGTTGTCGCGGAATGTGCCGGTGCCGCTGAGCGGTGTGCGGTCCGTGTGGCCGTTGACCTGAAGCACCCAGTCGATCTGCGCCGGGATCCGGTCGGAGATGTCCTTGATCACGGCTGCGACCTCGGAAATCTGCGTCCGACCCGCGGAGCCAAGGCTCGCGGATGCAGGGGCGAACAGGATCTCGGAGGAGAAAATGAACCGGTCGCCCACGATCTGCACCCCGGGCTGATCGCTGAGCGCCGCGCGCATCAGGCCGAAGAATTCGGAGCGGAAGTTGCGCAGATCGCCTGCCTCTTCCGCAAGACGCCGCGCCTCCGCTTCCGCCTCCTCCGCCCGACGGCGTTCGTCGGCGGCGACCTGTGCGAGCGCGGCATTGAGGCGGGTGCCGAGCGCTTCGATCTGAACCTCCTGCTCGAGGTCCTTGGCTTCCGCCTCGTTCAGGGTCTGCTGCAGGCTCGCAAGCTGCTGGCGCAGCGAGGCTGTCTGCTGGTTGAGCAGGGCAAGGCGCCGGCGGGCCTCGGCGGTCTCCGCCCGCTCCTGCGCGAGGGTCTGGTTCGCCTGCGCAAGGAGCGCCCGGCGACGCTCGAGCTCTGACAGATCATCGGCACGGGCTGTCTGCAACGTGCGGCGCGCCTGTTCCGCGGCGGCGAGCAGGGTGAGCGTCTCTTCCGCCTCCTTGCGCTTTTCCTCCAGCGCAAGCGTCATCGCGGTCAGCTCCGTATCCGCGGTGCGCAGCCGCTCTCGCGCGGCCTCCGCTGCGGCAAGATCGGCGAGCCGGGCGCGTTCGGCTTCCGACAGGGCGGTCTCCGCCTCCGACAATCGCGACCGGAGCGCTTCGGCCGCTGCCGCCTCCGCCAGCCGCTCCCGCTCGCTGTCCGAAAGCGCGGTATCAGCCTCTGCAAGACGCGCGCGCAGCCGTTCCACCGCGGCCTGTTCCGCCAACCGTGCAAGTTCCGCGTTTGCGAGCTCTTCGGCAGTGGCATCCCGGGCGGTCTCTGCTGCCGTCAGATCTTCCTCGAGCGCGGCAGCCCGATCGGCCTGATCGGCGAGTGCTGCATCGAGTGCGAGGATACGTTCCCGCAGGGTGTCCCGGTTTGCGGTCAGCGATGCGACCTCGTCCTGCTGCTCTTCGAGCGCGGTGGCGAGCTGGGCGAGGCTCGCGATACGGTCGCTCAGATCCGCCTGAAGCTCGGCGATCAGGGCCTCGGCTGCCTCCCGTTGGGCGGCAGCGAGGCGCGCGGCCTCCGCCTGTGCGTTAATCTCGGAGCGGGCCTGGGCGAGGGCGAGGCGGAGCGCCTCTGCCCGGGTGAGCTCCTCGGCGTTCAGCGCCTCGAGCCGTGCGATTTCCTCCGCTGAGACGCGCAGATCCTCGGCGCGTGCGGCGCTTTCCTCGCGCGCGGCAAGAAGCTGTGCCTCCAGATCGCCGGTCCGGGATAAAAGGCCCGCCACCTGCTCCTCGAAGCTTGCGATTGCCGCCTCCGCCGTGGCCTGATCCCGTTGGAGTGTCGCGATCAGCAGCGCCTGTTCAGAGACCTGATTGTTGGCGGTATCCAGCGTCGCGTTGAGGGTGCCGACCTCATCCTCAAGCTCCGCATTGCGGCGCTGTTCAAGACCGAGAGCGTCGGCAAGGGCGCTGAGCTCCTGACCGAGATCGTCGATTTCCCCCTGCTGGCCGATGATCGTCTCCTGCAGGATGAATTGCATGATCATGAAGATCGACAGCACGAACATCAGCACCAGCAGGAGTGCCGTCATGGCATCCACAAATCCGGGCCAGATGTTGGCCTCGAACCGGGAGCCGCTGCGTCGGACCAGGGCCATGGGCTATCGCCTTGCCAGAACGTCCGCGATGGCGTTCAACTCGCGGCGCAGTTCAGCGACACTGTCCTGCCGGCCTGCCGCTATTTCCTCGAGAATGCGGAGGATCTGCACATCGATGTTTCGCAGACGCATGCGGGTTTCCGCGTCGAAGGCGCCGGTTTCGTCATCCCGCGCCTCCATCACCTGGATCATGCGGTTCTGCCCCTCGACGATACGGTCGAATGCGGCAGGATCGAGTGTGGCCGGTCCGCCACCGCCGATGGGCTGGCTGGCGAGCGTGTCCGCGAGGCGGCCCACGGTGTCCGCAAGACCATCGAGCTTGTTCTCGGTGGCCGCCCGACGCTCCTCGGAGCGGGCGACGATCTCTCGCAACTCGTCGACCTGAAGCGCGGCCTGCTCGACCGCGGTCACGATGAGGTTGGCCTCCGAAATCGGACCGCCGTCGCTGTCCCCGGTCACGAGGCCGATGCGGGTGATGGACGAAATCCACTCCTCCAGCTCCCGGTAGAACCGGTTCTGCCCGTGTCCCGCAAAGAGCTCCAACATCCCGACGATCAGGGACCCTGCGAGACCCAGCAGGGAGGAGGCGAAGGCCGTCCCCATCCCGCCAAGCTGCGCCTCAAGCCCGGTGATCAGCCGGTTGAACACGGACACGCCGGCCTCCCCCTCTGTCGGCGCGAGCGACCTGATGGTTTCCACCACCGCGGGTACCGTTGTGGCGAGGCCGTAGAACGTGCCGAGGAGGCCAAGGAAAATCAGCAGGTTGATGATGTAGCGGGTGATGTCACGCGCCTCGTCGAGGCGTGTCGCCACGGAGTCGAGGATCGACCGGGAAGAGCCTGCGGTCAGCCCCCGCCGGGCGCGCTGATCCTTCAGAAGCGCGGCAAGCGAGGCCAGCAGCCGGGGCGACTGCACGAACTCATGGCCCGGACGATTGAGCGCGAAACCTTCGATCCAGCTCACCGAACTGACGAGCTGCAGTACCTGCCAGAAACAGGCGAGCACGCCCACGACGAACACGGCCAGGATGAATCCGTTGAGGTAAATGCTCGCGAGAAAGACCGGAGCCACCGCCGGGTAGATGAAAAACGCACCGACCCCGACCAGGATCAACACCAGAACCATGAGCAGGATCTGACGGATCGGCTGGGAAAATGCGGGGTCGTTCTGTTGGTCCAGCAGCATGCCTACACCGAATTCTTGCTGTATTCGCGGCACTCTACGCAGGATGCGATAGGGTGCCAATGGGTTCTCTACCGAAGATTGAGGCACCAGCATGACAATTGTGCAATCAATTCTCCGCTGGCTGCGGGGCCCGCGGCTTGAAACGCGACGTCAGACCATTATCGTCCGATGCACACAACAGTCTGGGGGCACCAGTGAAACGACTTGTGATGACGGCCGTCGTCGCCATCGGTGGGGTTCAGGCCCTGCCAACCGGCGTTCACGCGCAGGAGGCCTGCACGATCTATGAAGTGCGCAAGGGCGATACCCTGCGCCAGATCAACATCCGCGCCTATGGAACGGACGATTATGATGCGCTGTTCGAGGCGAACCGGGACATCCTCAAGAGCCCCGACCTGATCGAGAAGGGGGATCCGCTGCGGTTGCCCTGTGCGGACGGCACGTTGCCGGAGCGACCGGTCGTCGCCAGCGCAGAGGGTGCCGAGGGCGCGCCCGCTGCCGCGCCGCAGGCCGCCGCCACGCCGACTCCGGCCGCCGTGGCGCCCGCGCCGGTCGCAGCCGCGGAGGTGCGCATTCTGACGGCGTCCGGCTATGCGCCGTTCGTGGATGAGGCGGCACTCGATGCCGGGTTGCTCACCGACATGGTGGTGTCCAGCTATGCGGCCGGGGAGCTTGACCAGCCCCCCATCGTTTTCGTCAACGATCGGGGAGCGCACCTGCGGGACCTGATCGTGAGCGGCAGTTTTGGTCTTGGCTATCCCTGGGTGCGACCCGACTGCGCACAGGTCGACGGGTTCCGGCGGATTGCGCCCGATGACGCGCTGCTGTGCGAGGGCTTTGCCTTCTCTAACCCGCTCTACCAGGTGACCGAGGCGCTATACATGCGGGCGGCTTCCGCCCCGACGGGGACCGCGACCATTGATGGGCTGCAGGGCCTTCGCGTCTGCCGGGTCGAGGGGGATAACGTCTCCTCGCTCGTGACGAGCGGCCTCGTTTCCGGTGCGGATCAGGTAATGCGGCTTGACACGCTCGAGGCATGTTTCGCAGCCCTGATGGCCAACGAGGTGGATATCGTTCCACAGGAGCCGGGGGTTGCAGGCCGCGTCGTCGGTGCGATGGGTCTGGACGGGCAGGTCGCGCAGGTGGACGGGGTCAGCCTGCCCGTCACCTTCCACATGATCGCACAATCCTCCGATGCAGGGGCGGTCGCCGCACTCGATGATCTGAACGCGGGTCTCGGGGAGTTGCAGCGGACTGGCGGGTGGTTCGCGCTGGTGGCTAAGCACCTCGCCAACTAGCGGGCGGTGACGAGCGCCTGCAGCGCCTCCATCTCGGGATCGGCGATGCCGATCTCGGCGAGTGCGGTGAGGGTGTTGGCCAGATAGTCCCGGTTCGGGCCGCTGCGCCCGGCGGCGCGGGCGATGATGTCCGCCTGCTGGTCGAGGCTCAGACCCTTTGCATACTGCACATGGTCCCGGTCGATGACGTAGGTGAGCGCGTCGACCTGCCGCCCGTCCACGAGGGTGATGGGCTGTATCGTCTCCAGGTATGCGGCGGTGATCAGTTCCCGCTCCGTCAGGTAGTCATAGGTTTCCGCCGCGCGGTCCGGTCCAACCTCGAAGCCCACGCCCGTGCAGCTTCCCCCCGTAAGCGCATCGAGTGCGAGGACGAGCCCCGGATCCTGCTCCGTCCCCCGGTAATTGACCGACGTCATGCAGAAGGATCGGTGGAACCCGTGCAGCGTGGCCCTTTGCCGGGTCACGAAATCGAAGCCGGGGTTCCAGATCAGCGAACCATACCCAAATACCCAGAACCCGTTTTCGTGCATTGCGCTCCTCCGCTCCTCCGCGTTGTATAGCGGCGCTGTCACACAAGATCGAGAGATGCCGATGTCCGCCTCCTCTTTCCCCACGCTGCTGATCGTCGCCATCACCGTCGCCGTCGCCGGGTGGTCCGGATGGTGGTGGGTGGGGGCAAGCACCCAGGAAACTGCCGCACTGCGCTGGTTCGAGGAGCGGCGGGAGGAGGGCTGGGTGGCTGACACCGCCTCGCTCGGCGTCACCGGCTATCCCAACAGGTTCGATACGATGATCGAGGGGCTCGAGCTGTCGGATCCGCGATCGGGCTGGGCATGGTCAGCACCCCTGTTCCAGATCCTGTCGCTTGCGTACAGACCGACCGAGTTCATCTTTGTCTGGCCCGAAACCCAGACCATCGCGAGCCCGACAGACCGGATCGCCCTCTCCGGCGACACTCTGCGCGGATCGCTCGCCATGATCCCGAACCTGCAGCTCACGCTGCGCAAGTCGGTGATCGAGGCGGACAAGCTCAGCCTGGTCGCGGAAAGCGGCTGGACCGCTGACCTCGACACCGTCGTCTTCGCCACGGAAGGGATCGAGGACGGGTTCGATCCGGGTACCGGACACCGCATCGGGGTTCGCATCCGGGACATCACCCTGTCCGAGGATCTGCGACAGCAGCTCGATCCCACCGGCGTGCTGCCCGCGACGATGGAGGGGGGGCAGCTTGACGCGACTGTCGGTTTCGCCGCACCCGTCAGCCTCACGACGCTCGAGGATGGCATGCCCGGGGCGGATAGCGTGCAGGTCGACGATTTCCAGCTCACCTGGGGCAAGCTCGACCTGCGCGCGCAGGGAACGCTCACGGCGGACGCTGCGGGGTTTGCCGAAGGGCGTCTCACCGTGCGCGCAAAGAACTGGCGGGAGATGCTGGCCCTGGCGGAGAGCAACGGCGCGGTGGGAAGCGATGGTGCTGCGGCGATCGAATTCGGGCTGGGGCTTCTCGCGGGGCTGAGCGGTGATCCCAACGCGTTGGAGGTGCCGCTCACCTTCCAGCAGGGCCGGACGACCCTGGGCCCCTTGTCGCTGGGCGCCGCACCCAGACTGCGAGTCGCGGTGGGCAACTGATCCGCCCGGATCCGCCCGATTTCGGCCAATTGTGGCAGGATTGGCTGATTGACCTTAAGTCAAACAGCGAACGCCCTAAGTGGCTTAAACCGCCGAAAAATAAGCCTGAATGTTCTGTTGGAACATGCTTTGGTGCCGCTGACGCCTCGTCCTGCAACCCAAGCTCGAACGAACTGTCACAAGACACAACCCAACCGGGTTGTCAGGTCAACCAATGGGCCGCGAGCGGATCACGGTCCCGCGCCACAACTGTGGCAAAGGAGTCCGGCTTTGGAACTTATTCGCGCCCCAAATGACTCGTTTAAGGGTCGTTAAGGAATTCAGCGCGGTCGACATCCCAGGGCCGCTGATGCTGGGGGAGTGAGGGACAGCCGAGGACCGGGGGGGTCCGCTAATGGCTGGCCTCGGGGACTGAGGACCATCGGGCGCTCAAGGGGGCACAGCGTCCGATGGTCGAGCAGCTAAGGGCCTGGTCGTGCGGGGGCACGGCCAGGCCTTCAGCTCTTCAGGCCCGCGTTCCGCGCCACGGTCCGTCCGAAATCCGGAGCATCCACGTCCTGACCGGCCTCGAGGATACCGCGTCGGATCGCCCGGGTCCGGGTAAAATAGTCGAACAGCAGGTCGCCATCTCCGACCCGGATTGCGCGTTGCAGCGCGAAGAGCTCTTCCGTGAACCGACCGAGGATCTCCAGCGTCGCCTCCTTGTTGTTGAGGAAGACATCCCGCCACATGGTCGGGTCCGACGCGGCGATGCGGGTGAAATCGCGGAAGCCCGCGGCGGAGTACTTTATGACCTCGGAGTTGGTCACCCGTCGCAGGTCGTCCGCAACGCCGACCATCGTGTAGGCGATGAGGTGCGGCGCGTGGGAGGTCACGGCGAGCACGAGGTCGTGATGCTCCGGCTCCATCTCCTCGACGGTGGCGCCCAGTTCCTCCCAAAACTGCCGCAGCCGCGCGACAGCCTCCGGCGGGGTTCCCGGTACCGGTGTCAGCACGCAGAACCGGCCGTCATAGAGCGTGGCGAACCCGGACTCGGGCCCGGAATGCTCCGTTCCCGCGAGGGGGTGGGCGGGCACGAGGACGGCCCCCGGCGGCAGATGCGGTGCGACCGCGCCGATCACGTCCGCCTTCACCGATCCCACGTCGGAGACGATGGTTCCGGGCTTCAGATGGGGGCGCATCGCCTCGGCCACGTCGGCCATGGACCCGACGGGCACGCAGAGAATGACCAGATCCGCGTCCGCAACCGCCTCGGCGAGGCTGTCATCGACCCGATCGATGAGACCAATGCGCCGGGCGGTGTCCCGCGTCTCCGCCCGCCGGGCGAAGCCGCTGAACCGGGGCGGATTGGCAAGTCGCCGTGCGGACAGGGAGATGGACCCAGCGATCAGGCCCAGCCCGATCAGTGCCACCCGCTCGAACGGGGGCGTCATCGGGAGGCATCCATGAAACGGGACAGCACCTCGATGACGAGGCGGCAGGCGCTTTCCTCACCGACGGTGATCCGCAGCGCCTCTGGCATGTGGTACCCGGCCACGCCCCGCACGATGACCCCGCGAGCGCGGAGCGCAGCATCCGCTGCCTTCGCCGCGTCGGGGGAGGTGAAGCGCACGGTGACAAAGTTTGCGAATGTCTCATCCGTCGCCAGTCCGATGCGGCGCACCTCCTTCACCATCCAGTCCCGCCAGACCTCGTTCTGCACGGCGCAATGTTCGGTGTACTCCACATCGCGGACCGCCGCCTCCGCCGCCGCGAGCGCCGGGGCGCTGACGTTGAACGGGCCGCGAATGCGGTTGAGCGTGTCGATCACATGTTGCGGGCCGTAGCCCCAGCCGATCCGCAACCCGCCGAGGCCGTAGATCTTTGAGAATGTCCGGGTGACAACCACGTCTTCCCGCCCGCGGGCAAGCGCAAGACCTCCGTCAAATCCCGGTGTGCGGACATACTCCGCATAGGCGCCGTCGAGCACCAGCAGCGTCTCAGCCGGGAGCCCCTCCGCGAGCCGGGCGATCTCCGCCCCGCTCACCATCGTGCCCGTGGGGTTGTTGGGGTTGGCGATGAAAACGATGCGGGTCCGCTCCGTCGCCGCGGCGAGGATTGCGTCTATGTCCGTCTGGCGCTCCTGCTCCGGCACCTCCACGGGCGTCGCACCGCTCGCCAGCGCATCTATCCGATAGAGCGCGAAGCCATGGCGGGAGTAGATCACCTCGTCCCCCGGGCCCGCATAGGCCTGGCACAAGAGGGCGATCACATCACCCGAGCCGTTGCCGCAGATGATCCGCGCCGGATCGAGGTCGAACACCTCGCCGATGGCTGTGCGCAGCCGTGTGTGACCGCCGTCAGGGTAGGTCGCGAGGCCATCCGCCTCCGCCCGGAACGCCTCCGTCGCGCGGGGGCTCGGGCCAAGGGGATTTTCATTGGCGCTCAGCTTGATCGTCCGGTTCGCGCCCGCGAGGGATGAATCCCCGGGGACGTAGAGGTCGATATCTAGAATCCCGGGCTGGGGTCTGATCGCGTGGGTCATGGGCGGGCGTCCGTCTGTTCTGTCCCGGGCGGGTGTCGCCCGGGTTTACATCGCCTCATTCCCCTTGACCAGTGGCCCGTCGGGCGGGGCGGCGCAAAGGGTGCGCTGCAGGAACGCCCCCGCGAGATCGAGCGCCTCGTCCGCTTCCGCGAGGTTCTGCTGGAAGATCTGCCAGACATGGGGCGTGCGCGGCCAGAATGTGAGTTCCACATCCGCGCCGCAGGCTGTCAGCCGGGCGGCCATCCGGCGGGAATCGTCGGCCAGAATCTCCGACTGGCTGGCCTGGATCAAGACCGGCGTGTGGGCGTCGAACGTGCCGTAGACCGGGCTCGCGCGCGGATCCTTCTGATCGTGCCCGTCAAGATAGGCATCCCGCATCTCCGGCAGGCGCTGGGCGGGCAGCAGGACGTCACGTCGGGCGTTGGTGCGCAGGCTGTCGCTGGTCAGCGCAAGGTCCGTCCAGGGGGAGAAGGCAACGACGGCTGCTGGGCGGGGCAGGTCCTCCGCCACAATCCGGTGCAACAGGCCGAGCGCGAGGCCGCCCCCGGCGCTGTCACCCGCAAGGGCGATGTCCGCCGCCTCGTAGCCCGCGTCGAGCAGCCCGCGATAGGCGGCCAGCGCGTCGTCGGAGGCTGCGGGGAACGGGGCCGTCGGTGTCAGGCGATAGCGCACCACCGCCGCCCGTGCCGCGACCCGACAGGCCAGAGCTGCCGCGAGGTGCTGGTGCGTGTTCGGCGAGCCGAGCATGTAGGCGCCGCCGTGAAAGTAGAGGAGCACCCGGCGCCGGTCCGGCCGTCCGCAGCTCACCCACAGCACGTCGAGCCCGTCCAGACGTCCGGGTTGCGCCCGCGCGGTTTCCGGCATGACGAAGGCACGGGCCGCGAGCCGCTCGAAATGCTCCGCCGCATCGAAAAGGTTCTGTGCGCGGGCCAATCGCGGCTTTTCGAAGAGGCGCAGACCCAGATTGAGTGCGGCGAGGCGGGTCGACACGGATCAGCCCCGGCGTGCTTCGATCGCGTCCCAGATCCGCCCAGCCACGTTGATCCCGTCGAACCGCTCGAGCTCCTGGATCCCTGTGGGCGAGGTGACGTTGATCTCCGTCAGCCAGCCGCCGATCACGTCGATCCCGACAAAGATCTGTCCCTTCTCCCGCAGGAGGGGGCCGATGGCAGCGCAGATTTCCCGATCCCGGTCGGTCAGCTCCACCTTTTCCGCCCGGCCGCCCACGTGCAGGTTCGACCGGGTTTCCCCTTTCGCGGGCACCCGGTTGATCGCGCCGACCGGCTCTCCGTCTACGAGGATCACCCGCTTGTCCCCGGCGGAGACATCCGGAAGGAACTTCTGCGCGATCAGAGGCTCCCGGTTGATCCCGGTGAAGAGCTCGTGGAGCGAATTGAGATTGCGATCGGCCGCGTCGAGGCGGAAAACGCCCGCACCCCCGTTGCCGTAGAGCGGCTTGAGGATGATGTCCCCGTGGCGTTCCTTGAAGGCCTTGAGCGTGTCGAGATCCCGGGCAATCGTCGTCGGCGGGGTAAGGTCCGGGAACTGCAGCACAAGCAGCTTTTCGGGGTAGTTGCGGACCCAGAACGGATCGTTCACCACCAGCGTGCCGGGATGGATCAGATCGAGCATGTGGGTCGTGGTGATATAGCCCATGTCGAAGGGCGGATCCTGGCGCAGCCAGACCACGTCCCATTCAGCGAGCGCGATGGTCTCCCGAGCACCCTTCGTCGCGTGGTTCCCGACTTCGCGCCGGAGAGTGACCGGCCAGCCCGTCGCCGTGACCTGGCCCTCGTCAAAGGCGAGCTGGTCCGGCGTGTAGTGGAACAGGGTATGGCCCCGGGCCTGAGCCTCCTCCATGATCCGGAACGTGCTGTCCGCCTCGATATCGATCGGCTCGATCGGGTCCATCTGGACTGCGACGCGCAAGGCCATGGCCGGGCTCCTGTCTGGGGCCGGACCTCAGCCTGCCGCCGCGGTCCGGGTGGTCGAGTTGTCGCGGCGCCGGCGCGGATCGTCCTTGAGCAGCACATGGCTCACCACCTCGGTGACACCGGGAACCGTGCGCGCAAGCTCGACCGCGCGCGTCAGTTCCGCCGCGTCCTGTGCGAGGCCCATCAGATGGACCGTGCCGTTCACGGTTTCAATGCCGTAGTTCACGAAACGGATGCCATCGTCGGTGATCAGACGGGCACGGACCTGGTTGGAGATCCGGGTGTCCGTGAGATAGGAGCCCGCGCTCCCGTTCTCTCCGTTCGTGAGCTGGTTGGTGACCTCGCGCACGTCGGCCACACTCCAGGTGATGTTCTCCGCCCGGATCGCATCATCCCGGGTGGGCACGTTGCCCAGCAGCACGACGCGCCCTTCGTTCACGTTCGTGGACACGTTCGTGAACAGGGTGCTGTCCGCGTCTAGCAGAAGGCGGTTGATCTGGAGCTTGATCTCCACATCCGTAAGCGCCTCGCCGGTCGAACGCTCCTGCACCGCGGTGATCACGCCGGTCCCCAGACCGGCCACAAGAAGCGGACCGCAGCCCGCGAGCAGGGCTGGCACGATCACGCACAAGCCCAATGTCCGGATGTATCCGGAGAAAAACCCAGTCATAGCTCTTGCCTCACACAGCCTCAAAAGACGTGGGCATTCTCTATTTTTTGCGCAGTACAACTCCGGTCAATCAGAACGGCATCAAACCGGAAATCGCATGCGGTGCCCAACTGTTCGCCGAGTATATAGATATTCGCCGCCGCCTCCAAGCGTTGCAATTGGCGGGGCGTGATGGCGTGCAAGGCTTCGTCATGGCTGCGGCGACACTTCACTTCGATGAAGGCATAGGTGTCCCCTCGGCGCGCGATGAGGTCGATCTCCCCGCCCGCGTTCCTGTGCCGCCGGGCAAGGATGCTGTACCCTTCGGCGCGGTAAAGCCGTTCAGCGGCGTCTTCCCCGGCTTGACCGGTCTGGTGTGCCCGCTGTCCGCGGCGCACTGGCGCCGGAGGCTGCAGGTCGAGGGAAAACTGGCGGTGATCGACAGGCGCGCTCATGGGTCTGACCCTGCGCAAACATTCCTAAGAATTTCCTAACGCCAACGCCCTTTGATAGAGGTCTCGACGCGGTGCCCCGGTCTTCTCAGCCACCGCCGATGCCGCATCCTTGACCGAGAGCGAGGAGAGCGCGTCTCTCAGCATCTCGTCGATGTCCTCATCCGTCGCCTGGCGCGCCACAGCACCTCCGACCACCAGCACGATCTCGCCCTTCGGGTCGGGCTCCTCGGCGAGCGCTTCTGCGAGATCTGCGAGAGTGTGGCGGCGGACCTCCTCGAACCTCTTGGTGAGTTCGCGGCACAGGGCTGCCGGCCTGTCCCCGCCCAGTTCCCGGGCCATGTCCGTCAGCACCGCAGCGCATCGGTGGGGGGCCTCGTAGAACACGAGCGTCGCCGGGATCTTCGACAGCTCCGCCAGTGCGCGCCGCCGGGCCGTTGCCTTGGGCGGCAGGAACCCGGCGAAGTAGAACCGGTCCGTCGGCAGGCCCGCGACCGCAAGTGCCGCCAGCAGCGCGGACGCCCCCGGGGCCGTGCGCACGGTTGCCCCTGCCTCGATGGCTGCCCGGGCGAGCTGGAATCCCGGATCCGCGATGAGCGGTGTTCCGGCGTCGGAAACGTAGGCGATGCTGCGTCCTTCCGCGAGCCAGGCCAGCAGACGCGGGCGCTGCGCCGCTCCGTTATGGTCGTGGTAGGGCACGAGGGGCCGCCCGGCGAGGGAGACCCCGTGAATGTCCATCAGCTTGCGCGCCTGCCTGGTATCCTCGGCTGCCAGCACATCGGCCTTCTGCAGCACCTCCAGCGCCCGCAGGGTAATGTCCGCCGCCGTGCCGATGGGCGTCGCCACGAGGTGGAGTGCGGGTTCCAGCGGCCTGTCGCTGGATGCTCCACGCTCCCGGTCCGGTGGGGCGGAAACGGATTTACTTGCCATGGCTCAAGCCTTACCGTGCGCGGCTTAGGGAGCGAAGCGAATTCGGACGAGGTGTGGGATGACACGTGCAGCGGCAAGCCTTGCGGGCATTTTGCGGTACGGAGGACTGTGCCTCGCGGCACTGATCCTCGGCGCGTGCGCGCAGACCGCCGGCACCTCGACTGCTACGGGCGGTGCGATCCGGTCCGCCCCGCAGCCCGACACGGCTGTCAGCTTCGATCCCAATGGGCGCGTGCAGGTGGCACTCCTCGCCCCCACCGGGTCCTCGAACGAGAACTGGGAGGCGATCGGACAGTCCGTGGCGCGGGCCGCACGTCTTGCCGTGGATGACCTGACCGGAGCTGAGATCGACCTCAGGATCTACCCGACGCAAGTCACCGCCGCCGGAACCGCGGCCGCCACGCAGCGCGCGATCAGTGAGGGCGCGAAGCTGATCGTCGGACCGGTGCGCTCTGCCATGGTCGGAGCCGCATCACCGGCTGCCGCAGCCGCGGGTATCCCGATCCTGACGCTGTCGAACAACACTGCCATTGCCGGAAACGGTGTCTACACCGTCGGCCTGACCTTCGAGGACTCCGCGCGCCGGGTCATGGGGTACGCCTCTCGCCGCGGCATCCGCCGGATCGGCGTGGTGCACAGCAACGATGCCGCGGGGAACGCGGGCCGTGCCGCTGCCAGTAAGACCGGCGCGCCTGCGGGCGCAACAATCGTCACCTCCGCGGGCTATGAGCGGTCGACTTCCGGTATTTCGAGCGCCGCACCGGGCTTCGTTGCCTCCATGAAAGGGGCCGCGGTCGACGGGGTGCTTATGACGGACACGGGAAGCGGCCTGATTTTTGCCTCCTCTTTCCTTCCTTACTACGGGCTCGACACGGACGTGGTGAAGATCATGGGCCTCCAGGACCTCGGCACGCCCCAGGTCCAGGCCGAGCGCGCACTGCGCGGCGCCTGGTATGCGGCCCCTGATCCGGAGCTCGAGGCGATCTTTTCTGAACGTTACGCTGCGCGGTACGGCACGGAACCCCACCAGCTTGCCGGGATCGCCTACGATGCGCTGGCAGCGGCAGGCGCGCTCCTGCGGGAGGCGCGGGCCAGCGGCGACCGCAGCGCCTTCTCCGCCCGCAATCTGACCGCGCCGCAGGGATTTGCCGGGGTTAACGGCCCGTTCAAGTTCCTCTCCGACGGAACGGTGGAGCGGGGTCTCGCGGTTATGGAAGTGACGGAAAATGGGCCAAGAGTTCTCGACCCTGCCCCGGGTCGATTCACCTTCACCGGAAGCTGATCTCCAGGCCACTGGCTGGCGCGCAGCGCTGCCCGGTGACGTGATCGACGCGCCGGCGGTGCTGGCGCAGATCGAGGCGGGCATTGCGGACCTTCCCGCCGAGGGGCACAAGGGGATCGTGGTGCAGGTGCTCGCGGCGGAGATGACACGCGGGCGCGATACCATTGCCGATGCCTTTCGCGTGGCACCCCTGAACGGCCGCGGGACAGCCCGCGCCTATTCCCGCCTGACCGAGCAGGTCGTAGCCCTCACCCTCGAGGCGGTGACCCGCTGGCTCCATCCCAGCCACCTTCCCACCACGTCGGAGCGCCTTTCAGTGCTCGCGGTCGGCGGGTTCGGACGGGGCGATATGGCACCGTTTTCGGACGTCGACCTGCTGTTTCTCACACCCTACAAGCAGACCCCGTGGGGCGAGAGCGTGATCGAAAGCGCCCTCTACATCCTCTGGGATCTGAAACTGAAGGTGGGTCAGTCCGTCCGCACGGTGGAGGACTGCCTCCGGCTCGGCCGTTCTGACTTCACCATCCGCACGGCCCTGCTGGAGCGACGGCTGATCTGGGGGGATCGCGACCTCTCCGAGGATCTGGGCACGCGGCTCTGGAGCGATCTTTTCGAGAAGACGGGCCCGGAGTTCGTGGAGGCCAAGCTTGCCGAACGGACCGCCCGCCACAACCGTCAGGGCGGCAGCCGCTATCTGGTGGAGCCGAACGTAAAGGAGGGCAAGGGCGGGTTGCGGGACCTGCAGACGCTCTACTGGATCGGAAAGTACCTCTACCATGTCGAGACGTCCGAGGCCCTGGTCGCGCAGGGCCTGCTCACGGAAGACGAACGGGACGTGTTCGACGCGGCAGAGGGCTTCTTCTGGTCCGTCCGGTGCCACCTGCACCTGCTCGCGCGCCGCCCGGTCGAACAACTGACATTCGACATGCAGGTGGAGGTTGCCGCGGCGATGGGGTTCGAGGATGCGGACGGGCAGCGCGGCGTCGAACGCTTCATGCACGTCTACTTCCTGCATGCCCGCTCCGTCGGGGAACTCAGCCGCATCATATTTGTCGCGCTGGAATCCGAACATATTGCCCAGACGCCAACATTGGGCGGGCGCATCCGGCGCATGTTCGGCCTCAACCGGGACACGACACCGGACGGGTTCCGCGAACAGGACGGACGGATCACGGTCAGCGACGAGGCGGAGTTCCTGTCCGACCCGGTCAACATCCTGCGGCTGTTTCGGGTCGGCATCGACACGGGCCTTCTCATACATCCGGACGCCCTGCGCATGGCCACGGCCAACCTGCATCTGATCGACGACACGGTGCGGGCGGACCCGGTGGCCAACAGGACTTTTGTGGACATGCTCGTGGAGACGGACACGCCGGAACGGGCGTTGCGCAGGATGAACGAAACCGGGGTGCTCGGCGCGTTCCTGCCCGAGTTTGGCCGCATCGTCGCGATGATGCAGTTCAACATGTACCACCATTACACGGTGGATGAGCACACGATCACCTGCATCTCCATCCTGTCGCGCATCGAGCAGGGAGAACTGGTCGAGGATCTGCCCATCGCCTCCTCGATCCTGAAGTCTGACTTCAACCGAACGGTTCTCTACGTGGCGCTCCTCCTGCACGACATCGGAAAGGGGCGGCCGGAGGATCATTCGGAGCTTGGTGCCACGATGGCGGCGGAGATCTGTCCGCGGCTGGGGCTGAGCGAAAGCGACACGGCGACGGTCGTCTGGCTCGTCCGCCATCATCTGCTGATGTCCGACGTGGCGCAAAAGCGGGACATCGCGGACCCGCGGACCGTTGCCGATTTCGCCAGCGTCGTGGCGAGCACCGAGCGGCTCAAGCTCCTGCTCGTTCTCACGGTTTGCGACATCAAGGGCGTGGGGCCGAACACCTGGAACAACTGGAAGGCCATGCTGCTGCGGGAACTCTATGCCGCAACCCGGGAGGTGCTCACCGGGGGCATCGACACCCTCAAGCGGGACACCCGGGTGGCAGAGGCGCAGTCGGCGCTGCGGATGCTTCTGGGCAAGGACAAGGAAGCGCTTTTCGACCAGGAGGTCGTGCGCCATTACATGCCCTACTGGCTCGGCCTCGACACGGACACCCACCGGACGGTTGCGGAACTCAGCGCGGAGCTTGTGGAGGGAGAGATCGCGAGCGCGTTCAGCGTCGACACCGCACGGGATGCGACGAAGGCCGTTTTCTTCATGGCGGACCATCCCGGTATCTTCAGCCGTCTCGCCGGTGCGCTGGCCATCGTCGGCGCGAACGTGAAGGACGCTCGAACCTACACCACCTCCGACGGCTTTGCGGCCACGGTATTCTGGATACAGGACGGGCAGGGGGCACCCTACGAGGCCGCCCGGCTCGACCGGCTCACCCGCTCCGTCATGCGCACGCTCAAGGGCGAGGTCGTTGCCCGCAAGGCGCTTGCCCCCAAGGATAAGCTCAAGCGGCGGGAGCGGGATTTCCAGGTGCCCACGGTCATCAGTTTCGACAACCAGGGGTCGGACATCTTCACCATCATCGAGGTGGATACCCGCGACCGGCCCGGTCTTCTCTACGATCTGACCCGTGCGCTCACCATTGCAAACGTCAACATCTACTCGGCGATCATCGCGACCTACGGGGAGCAGGCGGTGGACACGTTCTACGTCAAGAACCTCTTCGGCATGAAACTCGACACGGTGGAAAAGCGTCGTTCCGTCGAATCCGCGATTCGCGATGCGATCAATCGCTGGTCGCCGGAGGACTAGGGTGAGCGGGATCGCTCCGGTCGCAACCGGCACACTCTGCGACGGTCAGGAACGGGTCTGGCGCTTGAGCGCTCGCGCGCGCTGTGCCAGCGCGACCGACTTCCGCAAAGTGCCCGTTGAGGCGCGCGCTGCGGTCGTCCCGGGTGGCTCGATGCGGGGCGGATCCGTCTGATGATCCGCCGGATCCGCCTGCTGTCCGCCTTTCTGACGGTCGGGGCCTGGACACTGCTGAGCCGGGTTCTCGGCTTTGTCCGTGACATCCTCATCGCGGCGTTTCTTGGGGCCGGTCCGGTGGCGGAGGCGTTCTTCGTCGCCTTCGCGCTTCCCAACATGTTCCGCCGGTTCTTCGCGGAAGGGGCGTTCAACACCGCGTTCGTGCCAATGTTCTCCAAACGGCTGGAGGCGGGGCAGGGGGCGCAGGATTTCGCGCGGGATGCGCTGTCGCTCCTCGCCGCGGTGCTTATCGGCGTGACCCTGCTGGCGCAGGTGGGCATGCCGTTGCTGGTGCTCGCGATGGCGAGCGGCTTCGTCGGTGATGGGCGGTTCGATCTGACCGTGGATTTCGGACGGATCGTGTTTCCCTACATCCTGTTCATTTCCATCGCTGCCCTGCTTTCCGGGGTGCTGAACGCGGCGGGGCGGTTCGTCGCCGCCGCGGCAGCGCCGGTTGTGCTCAACGTGATCCTGGTCGGGGCGATGGTGCTCGCCGCCGCCCGCGGATGGGAGGTGAGTGCGGCGCTTGTCTGGGCGGTGCCCGTGGCGGGTGTCGCGCAAATGACCCTTGTCTGGGTGGCCGCGCGGCGGGCGGGCTTCACGCTCCTGCCGCGCTGGCCGGTGCTGACGCCGGAGCTGAAACGGCTGGCGGTGATCGCGGCACCTGCGGCACTCGCCGGGGGCGTGATGCAGGTCAACCTGCTGGTCGGACGGCAGGTCGCAAGCTTCTTCGACGGGGCGGTGAGCTGGCTGAGCTACGCGGACCGGCTTTATCAATTGCCCCTCGGCGTGGTGGGTGTTGCGATCGGTGTGGTGCTGCTGCCCGACTTGAGCCGCCGGTTGCAGGCGGGCGACGATGCGGGCGGGCGGGAGGCTGCGAACCGGGCGGCCGAGTTTTCCCTCGCGCTGACCCTGCCCGCGGCGGTCGCCCTCGTTGCGATCCCGCTACCGCTCGTCTCCGTCCTCTTTGAACGGGGCGCGTTCACCGATGCGGACAGCGCGGCGACGGCGCTTGCGGTCGCGGTCTACGGCCTCGGCCTGCCCGCGTTTGTCTTGACCAAGGTCGTCTCCCCCGTGTTCTTCGCCCGGGAGGATACACGGACACCGTTTCGCATCGCGGTCGTTGCCATGATCGTGAATGCGGGGGTTGCGATTGGCGGAGGTCTGACGATCGGCTATCTGGGTGCGGCGCTGGGCACGACCGTCGCGGCCTGGGTCAATCTCGCGCTTCTGTGGCGGGCCGCGGGCCGTTTCGAGGCCGCCGCACAGCCGGATGCGCGACTGCGCCATCGCGTGCCGCGGCTGGTGCTGGCAAGCCTCGTGATGGGTGCG
The DNA here is from genome assembly GCA_038532435.1 of Pseudomonadota bacterium. Taxonomy (GTDB): domain Bacteria; phylum Pseudomonadota; class Alphaproteobacteria; order Rhodobacterales; family Rhodobacteraceae; genus JBCBAP01. Next base: position 24,062 of record JBCBAP010000018.1, read on the forward strand.
GGACTTCTCGCGGCCCTGTCGCTCGCTGGGGATGCGTTCGCCGCCCCGGGACTGCGCTACCTCGCACTTGCCGCACTCGTGGCGGGGGGGGCCGCGCTCTACGCCGCGTCGGCCTTCGCGACCGGGGCGGTTTCGGGAAAAGATCTGCGGCGGTTTCTGCGGCGCGCGGGGTGAGGGCGGGACAGGAGATCAGCGTCGCCCCGGTCGAGACCCGCGGATTTGCCCTGACGGGCGGTGGCCCCACCCGCCCCCCCCTCCCGCGCCCGCGGCTGACGTGGCACGAGATCGTCTTGCGTCCTGCCGGTTGAGAGTGCGGCGCCTCCGGCGGGGATATTTTGGGCCAGAAGAAGGGTGGAGGTGGGGGCGTGAGACCTCGGTGTCTTGGCGGGTCTAGAACGGGACCTGGTCGGCGGCGGAGAGGTAGGAGCCCACGACCTTCTTTGATCCGGCCTTCTCGAACTCGACCGTCAGCTTGTCGCCCTCGATGGCGGTGACCGCACCGTAGCCGAACTTCTGATGGAAGACGCGTTCCCCGATCTGAAAGGCGGAGACGGCCTCCGCATCGATGACCATGTTGCGCGCCTCTCTCGGCTGGGACATGCTGCGCCTGCCTGCGCGGGCCTGCATCCGTTTCCAGCCGGGCGAGTTGTAGACGTCCGCCTTGGTTGCCTTCTCCACCAGATCGGACCCCTGCATCATCTGCGCGGCCGGAGACGCCTGTGCCGCAGCGCCGAAACCGCCGCCGTAGAGACCCGGGGGGGTCAGGACCTCCACATGATCCGGGGGCAGTTCGTCGATGAAGCGGGAGGGCATCGAGGATTGCCACTGGTTGTAGACGCGCCGGTTTGCGGCGAAACTGACAGTGGCGATCCGCTCCGCCCGGGTGATGCCCACATAGGCAAGGCGGCGTTCCTCCTCGAGCCCCTTGAGGCCGCTTTCGTCCATGGAGCGTTGGGACGGAAAGAGGCCGTCCTCCCAGCCCGGAAGGAAGATCACGGGGAATTCGAGCCCCTTGGCGGCGTGCAGGGTCATGATGGACACCTTGGGCTCGCCTTCCTCGCTTTCATTGTCCATGACCAGCGAGACATGTTCGAGGAAACCTTGCAGGTTCTCGAACTCCTCGAGCGCCTTGATCAGCTCCTTGAGGTTTTCCAGGCGGCCGGGCGCTTCGGGCGATTTGTCGTTGCGCCAGTGATCGGTGTAGCCGCTTTCGTCGAGCATGATCTCGGCGACGTCCGTGTGCTCCGCATCGGGGGCGCGGAGCAATGCGCCCCACCGGTCGAAGCCCTGCACAAGCTCACGCAGCGCGGTGCAGGCGCGTTTGGACAGCGCCTCCTCCTCGACGGCGATGCGGGCCGCCTCCAGCAGGCTCACGCCGTTCTGCCGGGCGATCTGGTTGATGGTCTGCTGGGCCTTGTCGCCGAGACCGCGCTTGGGCGTGTTCACGATGCGCTCGAACGCGAGCCCGTCATCCGGGCTCACGGCGACGCGGAAATAGGCCATCGCGTCGCGGATCTCCATGCGTTCGTAAAAGCGGGGGCCGCCGATGACCCGGTAGGGCATGCCGATGGTCAGGAACCGGTCCTCGAACGCGCGCATCTGGAAGGAGGCGCGGACCAGGATGGCCTGATCGTCGAGGGGGATCGGGTCGAGGCCGCGGGTGCCCTGCTGGTAGCTCTCGATCTCCTCCCCGATCCAGCGGGCCTCCTCCTCCCCGTCCCAGTGGCCGATGAGGCGAAGCTTCTCCCCGCCCTCCGCTTCGGTCCAGAGGGTCTTGCCCAGACGGTCCTCGTTGGCCTTGATGACACCGGAGGCGGCGGCGAGGATGTGGGCGGTGGACCGGTAGTTCTGCTCCAGCCGGATGACCTTGGCCCCGGGGAAATCCTTTTCGAACCGCAGGATGTTGCCGACCTCCGCCCCGCGCCAGCCGTAGATCGACTGGTCGTCGTCACCGACGCAGCAGATGTTCTTGTGCCCGCCGGCGAGAAGCCGCAGCCAGAGATACTGGGCGACGTTGGTGTCTTGGTACTCGTCCACGAGGATATAGCGAAACCAGCGCTGATACTTCTCCAGCACATCCTCATGCTTTTGCAGGATCTGCACCACGTGCAGCAGGAGGTCGCCGAAATCCACCGCGTTGAGGGTCTTCAACCGCTCCTGATACTGGGCGTAAAGCTCCCGGCCGTGGTGGTTGTACTTTGCCCCTTCGGATGCGGGAACCTGCTCCGGCGTCCAGCCGCGGTTTTTCCACCCGTCGATGAAGCTTGCGAGCATGCGGGCGGGCCAGCGCTTGTCGTCGACACCCTCCGCCTGGATGAGCTGCTTGAGGAGCCGGATCTGGTCATCGGTGTCGAGGATGGTGAAGGTCGATTTCAGGTCCACCAGCTCCGCATGACGACGCAGGAGCTTCACGCACAGGGAATGGAAGGTGCCGAGCCAGGGCATACCCTCGATCACGCCGCCCACCAGACCGCCGATCCGGTTCTTCATCTCTCGCGCGGCCTTGTTGGTGAAGGTCACGGCGAGGATCTCGTTGGGCTGCGCCTTACCGGTGTTGAGGAGGTGCGCGATGCGTGTCGTCAGCGCCTTTGTCTTGCCCGTGCCCGCACCTGCGAGCATCAGGACCGGGCCATCGAGGGTTTCCACCGCCTCCCGCTGGGCCGGATTGAGCCCGTCCAGATACGGGGCGGGCCGCTGCGCCATGGCGCGCGCGCTCAGCGATTGCGCCTCATAGGCGGCGAAGGGGTCACCCCCCGGTTCATCCCACTCACTCATGGGGTCGAGTGTAGCGCGACAGACCATGAAGGGAAAGCAGTGTTCGCGAAGTGTTCCGCAATCTTCTCGGCCAACGAGACCTGTCGGACGTGTCAGCAGCGGCAACCGGGCGCAGGCTGTTCACCGGGGCGTGATCATTCGTCGCGCGCGGGTCTGTTACGAACTGCATAAGTGCTGGATAACGGCGCATCGCGGGAGGATCCGATGACGAAATGGTATGCACTGCTCGCGGCGATGGTCGCGGCGATCGGGCTGGGCATCGGTGTCACGATCGTCATGTTGCAACAGCCCGCGTCGGATCAGTTCGCGCAGTGCCGGGATACGCGCATCGCGGGCGGGGGTGGCGGGATCGGCGGGCCCTTCGAGCTCGTCTCCGGCAGCGGTGAGACTGTCACCCAGGCGGACGTGATCGCCGGTCCGACCATGGTCTATTTCGGCTACACCTACTGCCCCGATGTCTGCCCCGTGGATCTCAACCGCAACGGCCTGACCCTCGATGTGCTGGCGGAACAGGGAGTCGATGGGGTGGGCGCGATTTTCATCACCGTGGATCCCGAAAGAGATGGTGTCGAGGAGGTCGGCGCCTACGCGGGCTACATGCATGAGGAGATGGTGGGCCTGACGGGAGAGCGCCCCGCAATTGATGCGGCCATCGCCTCCTACCGCGTCTATGCGTCCAAGGTTGGCGACGGTGAGGACTACCTCATGGACCACTCGAATTTCACCTACCTGATGCATCCCGAGCATGGTCTGCTGGACCTCATCCGCGGCGGCGAGACGCCGGAGGCCGCAGCGGAACGGATCGCCTGCTTCGTTGACCACTTGTAAGTCCGGGCCATATCGCGCTTTATGTCGCAAAACGATGACAAGGGCGAAAAGGCATGGTGGAACGGGCGCTTGACGAGATCGGAGAGGATCGTTCTCTCCTTCTGCTGGACGATGACGAGCCGTTCCTGCGCCGTTTGACCCGCGCCATGGAGAAGCGGGGCTTCGAACCTTCGGCTGCCCTTACGGTCGCCGAGGGGCGGCAGATCGTGCAGTCCAAACCCCCCGCCTATGCGGTCGTCGATCTGCGGCTGGAGGATGGCAACGGGCTCGACGTTGTGGAGTTGTTGCGCGAAACGCGGCCGGATGCGCGCATCGTCGTGCTGACCGGGTACGGCGCGATTGCGACGGCGGTGGCCGCGGTGAAGATCGGCGCGACGGACTACCTGTCGAAGCCTGCGGATGCCAACGACATCGTGGCTGCTCTGCTCGCGTCGAGCGACGACAAACCGCCCCCGCCGGAAAATCCGATGAGCGCGGACCGGGTGCGCTGGGAGCATATCCAGCGTGTCTTCGAGCTTTGCGATCGCAACGTGTCCGAAACGGCCCGGCGGCTGAACATGCACCGCCGGACCCTTCAACGCATTCTCGCGAAGCGATCCCCGCGCTAGCTGCGGGGGGCTATCTTACACCTTTGACTTGCGGCGGCGCGCGACGGCGAGCGCGCCGATGCCCATGCCGAGCAGCGCGACGCTTGCGGGCAGCGGAACCGGGGCCGGAACCGGCTCCCCGAAGATGAAGTCATCCATGGCCACGTTGTCGCCGCCGATCCCCGCGGTGATGGAGACCTTGGCCACGATCGGCGAGTCGAAGACGGCGCCGAGGAACGAGAACCCGACATCGTTGCCGGTCAACACCGTCCTGGACAGCAGCAGGTTGTCGTTGATGTCGTAGAAGTCCATCTTCGAGCTGCCTTCCTTTTCGACATCGAGGAAGACCACCCCGAGACCGCGGGAGAGCGCCGGGTTTTCCTGCTTTGCCGGGTCGAAGAAGAGAACGTCGAACGTCCTCCCGTTCACGGGGCGGAAGATCCGCTCCGGGCTGAACGCGGCGAAGTCGGTGGACAGGCCAAAAAGCGGCTCTTCGCCCGAGGCCTCAGTTGCAGAAAGCTCGAAGCCGGTGGTGGATCCGGTTTCCTGGAACTCGATCCCGCGCGCACGGGGTAACGCATCGAAGTTGAAGAAGTCACCCGGGAACGGGTTCGGATCGGAGATGCCATCCGGCGCCGCATCCCAGTTGATCTGACGCCGCCCGTTCGGGTCCGCGTTGACCGGGTTGTTCCCGTTGTTGGGACCGAGCGCCTCGCGGAACGCGTCCACGGTCGGCGCGATGTCTTCGGCGAGGTCGCCATTGATCTCGAAGATCACCGGCGCGGCGATGACCGGGGAGTACGAGAAAGAGAGGACAGCAGCAGTAAGTAGGGCAAGTCTGGTACGCATGATCTCGGTCCTTTTGAGACAGAAAGTTGAACACTCGACCCGCAGGCCGTACTGTCAGTCGTGCGACGGAGTGCCCCGGTTCAAAATTTTTTGTGAGGCGGCTTGAAACGTTCGGGGCCCGAACGCGCAAACGCGAGATGGGCCCTGCCATGACCCTGAAGACCCGACCAAACGATGCGGATGTTGATGCGTTTCTGACGGGTGTGCCCCATGAGGGCCGCCGCCGAGACGGTCTTGAGATGCTTCAGATCATGTCCCGCCTGACCGGTGCCGCGCCGCGCATGTGGGGCGCAAGCATCGTGGGCTTCGGCAGCTACACCTATGTGAACGCGACGCAGAAGCCCGCGCAGTGGATGCGCACCGGCTTTAGCCCGCGCAAGGCCTCCATGTCGATCTACGTCATGTGCGGGTTCGATGGGTTCGAGGAGATAGTCGCGCGGATTGGGAAGGTGAAGACCTCCGTCTCCTGCCTCTATGTGACCAGCCTCGACAAGATCGACCGCGGCGCGCTGGAGGAGCTGATCGCGGCGGGATGGGAACGGATGAACACCCTTTATCCCGATGATTGATCCGTGACGATGCGGGTTATTGCGCGTGGGCTGGCGCGCCTCCGCCTCTGACGTATGAGCTGACCGACTCCGGGGATCGCATGCGTTGCCGGGACAGAAACCGGCTGACGCTGCTGCGGGCGCGAGACCTGCGCGCCAGGCTCCCGCACGTTCGGTAACTGCCCCCCTTGCAATTCCGCTCTTCAGGGCGTATCTCCCGACCAACAGCGGTTCCCGGCCTCCACAATCGGGCACCACCGGACACATGCAACGGGCCGCTGGCCCGTTTTTTTGTTTTGGGGACATCCGTGACCGTGGAAGGCGCGACAGATCTGATAGCCAGGGCGGCGATAGACCGCCGCATCTTCGACATCATCTCTCCCTCCATCGAGGGGCTGGGGTTCGAGGTGGTGCGCGTGCGCCTGATGGGCGGGAAGACCAAGACGCTTCAGATCATGGCGGAACGGCCGACGGGCGGGATCGAGGTGGACGACTGTGCCGCGATTTCCAACGCGGTGAGCGCGATCCTCGATGTCGAGGATCCCATCAGCGACGAGTACCGGCTGGAGGTGTCCTCACCCGGCATCGACCGCCCCCTGACCCGTCTCAAGGATTTCGACACCTGGGAAGGCTACGAGGCGAAGCTCGAAACCCAGGACCTGATCGACGGCCGCAAGAAGTTTCGCGGTACGCTCGGCGGGGTTGAAGAGGGCGAGGTGCTCATCGACATCCCCGAAGGCACCATCGGTCTTCAGTTCGACTGGCTCGCGGATGCCAAGCTGGTGCTGACGGACGATCTGATCGCGGAAACGCTCCGCGCCCGCAAGGCGGACCCGACCTTCGACGAAGGTCAGTTCGACGACATAGATATCGACGGGGACGATACCCCCAGTGAGGAGGAACGCTGATGGCCAGCACTGTTGCCGCAAACAAGCTCGAGCTTCTGCAGATCGCCGACGCGGTCGCCCGTGAGAAGCTGATCGACCCGGAACTGGTGATCGACGCGATGGAAGACAGCCTGGCCAAGGCTGCCCGTTCCCGCTACGGCGCGGAGTACGACATCCGCGCCCATATCGACCGCAAGACAGGCGAGCTGACCATGCGGCGCGTGCGCACCGTCGTCGAGGAGGTCGAGAATCACTTCACCGATCTCACCCTCGATGAGGGTCGGGATATCGACCCGAATGCGGAGATCGGCACCGAGCTCAGCGATCCGCTGCCGCCGATGGATTTCGGCCGGATCGCCGCCCAGTCGGCCAAGCAGGTCATCATGCAGAAGGTCCGCGATGCGGAGCGTGACCGGCAGTACGAGGAATTCAAGGACCGCCAGGGCCAGATCATCAACGGCCTCGTCAAGCGGACCGAATACGGCAATGTCATCGTCGATGTGGGCCGGGGCGAGGCGATCCTCCGCCGCGACCAGCTCATCCAGCGCGAGGCGTTCCGGAATGGCGACCGCATCCGCGCCTACGTGAAGGATGTTCGTCGTGAGCCGCGCGGCCCGCAGATCTTCCTGAGCCGCACGGCGCCGGAGTTCATGGCCGAGCTCTTCAAGATGGAAGTGCCCGAGATCTACGACGGCGTGATCGAGATCCGCGCGGTGGCCCGCGATCCCGGCTCCCGTGCAAAGATCGGCGTGATCTCCTACGACAACGGCATCGACCCGGTCGGCGCCTGTGTCGGCATGCGCGGATCCCGCGTTCAGGCGGTCGTCAACGAGCTTGGCGGGGAGAAGATCGACATCATCCCCTGGAACGACGATGCGGCGACCTTCCTCGTCAACGCGCTTCAGCCCGCAGAAGTAGCGAAGGTCGTGATGGACGAGGAAGCGGGCCGGATCGAGGTGGTCGTGCCCGACGAGCAGCTTTCGCTCGCGATCGGCCGTCGCGGTCAGAACGTGCGCCTCGCTTCCCAGCTTACCGGGTGGGACATCGACATCATGACGGAGGCGGAGGAGTCCGAGCGACGTCAGGCCGAGTTCAACGAGCGGTCCAAGCTGTTCATGGACGCGCTCGATGCGGACGAAATGCTGGCGCAGCTTCTGGTCTCCGAAGGGTTCACCTCCCTTGAGGAAGTCGCCTACGTGGAGATCGACGAGCTTCTGGCCATCGACGGGTTTGACGAGGACACGGCGAACGAACTGCAGGCCCGTGCCCGCGATACGCTCGACGCGATCAACCAGGCCGCCCTCGAAAAGGCCAAGGAGATGGGCGTTGAGGACTCTCTGTTTGAATTCGAGGGCCTCACTCCCCAAATGATCGTCAAGCTTGCCGAGGACGGCATCATGAACCTTGCCGATTTCGCGCAGTGCGCGGATTGGGAACTGGCGGGTGGCTACACCACCGTCGACGGCAAGCGCGTCAAGGATGACGGGCTCCTGGAGGAGTTTGACGTGTCCCTCGAAGAGGCGCGGCACCTCGTGCTGACGGCCCGGGTTCTGCTGGGCTACATCGATCCGGAGGAAATGGCCGCGCAGGAGGCGGCAGAAGCCGAGGCCGCGGAAGCGGAAGCTGCGGAAGCAGAGGAGGACGAGGCCTGATCCTTCAGGCCTCGTACGCCAGACGCCATGGTTCGCGGCGGACGACATAAGGACCGGGACGGACCGGAACGGCGGTGCCTCGCAACCGGAGAGCGGGGCGGCACCGCGGGACTTGTCCGTTTCGTGGTCGGGCCCGACGACACGGTCGTGCCGGATGTGGCGGGTAAGCTGCCCGGACGCGGCATGTGGGTGACGGCGGAACGGTCAGCGCTGGAGATGGCGGTGCGCAAGCGCCTTTTCTCCCGCGGGGCCAAACGGCAGGTCACGGTGCCGGAGGGTTTGGTCGCGCTCGTTGAAGCACAGGTCACCCGACGTCTCGTCGATCGGCTGGCCCTGTGTCGGAAGGCAGGACTGGCTGTCAATGGTTTCGACACCGTCAAGGCGCGACTCAAGGAGGGGCCGGTTGCGGCCCTGATCGAAGCCTCCGACGGGTCGGAGGGACAAAAGCGGAAGTTGCGGCCTCTTTCGGGGCTTGCAGCGCGGATTTCGTGCCTTTCGGGCGCGGAATTGGGTTTGGCATTTGGCCGTGATCATGTGATACACGCCGCACTGGACGCGGGTGGACTCACGGATCAGGCCCTTGCTGAGGCAGCACGGCTTCACGGGCTGCGGGAGACCGGAGATACAGAGCCGGCCCCGCTTCTGTCCGAAGATGATGTACGAAAAGGGCCGGGGCTTCGCCCGGCGGTGAAAGGTAAGAATACGGCATGAGCGATACCAAAGGCGGCGATAGCAAGGGCGGGAAGCAACTCGGTGTGCGCGGCGGCGGCACCGAGACCAGCCACGTGCGCCAAAGCTTTTCCCACGGACGGTCGAAATCCGTCGTGGTCGAGAAGAAGCGCAAGCGGGTCGTCGTGCCGAAGCCCGGATCCGCAGCGGCGGCGGGCGCCGGGGGCGGACGCGGTGGCGCCGCCGGTGCTGCGGGTGGCAAATCCCTTTCGGATACGGAGTTCGAGCGGCGCCGACGCGCGCTCCTCGCCGCGCAGGCGCAGGAGGCGGACCGGGTTGCCCGCGAGAAGCAGGAAGAGCAGCGCCGCAAGGAAGAGCTGCAGCGCCTGCGTGATGAGAAGGAAGCCAAGGAGCGCGAAGCCCGCGAGGCCGAAGAGCGCGCGAAGGCCGAGGCCGAAGAGGCCGAGCGTCTGAAGGCCGAAGAGGCGAAGCGTAAGTCCGACGAGGCGGCGAAACCCAAGACCGCAAAGGCCGATGCCGTTCCCGATCCCGCAGCCGCCCCGGCGCCACCCTCCGAGCTGGATGGCCCGCGGCGCAGCGCGGCACCCGGTGGCGCACGCAAGTCCGACGGACGCCAGGATGATCGCGAGAAATCCAACCGCGGCCGAGGTGGCGATGACCGCCGCCGGTCCGGCAAGCTGACGATCAGTCAGGCGCTTTCCGGTGGTGAAGGCGGACGGCAGAAGTCGCTCGCCGCGATGAAGCGGCGCCAGGAGCGTGAGAAGCGCAAGGCGATGGGCTCCAACGAGCCGCGCGAAAAGGTCGTGCGCGAGGTGCAGCTGCCCGAGGCGATCACCGTTCAGGAGCTTGCCAACCGGATGGCGGAGCGTGTCGCCTCCGTGGTCAAGGCGCTGATGCAGAACGGCATCATGGCGACCCAGAACCAGACCATCGACCAGGACACCGCGGAACTGATCATCGAGGAGTTCGGTCACAAGGTCGTCCGCGTGTCCGATGCGGACGTGGAGGACGTGATCTCCGCCGAAGAGGATGCGGAGGGCGATCTGGAGTCCCGTGCGCCGGTGATCACGATCATGGGTCACGTCGACCATGGCAAGACCTCCCTTCTTGACGCGATCCGGAAGACCAACGTCGTCTCCGGTGAGGCGGGCGGGATCACCCAGCATATCGGTGCGTACCAGATCACGACGGATGCCGACGCGAAGCTGACCTTCCTCGATACGCCGGGCCACGCGGCCTTCACCTCCATGCGTGCCCGCGGTGCGCAGGTGACGGACATCGTGGTGCTTGTCGTCGCGGCGGACGACAGCGTCATGCCCCAGACCATCGAGGCGATCAGCCACGCGAAGGCCGCTGGTGTTCCGATGATCGTGGCGATCAACAAGATCGACCGTCCCGGCGCCGACCCGATGAAGGTGCGGACCCAGCTCCTCCAGCATGAGGTGGTGACCGAGGCGATGTCCGGCGACGTGCTCGACGTCGAGGTTTCTGCGATCAATGGAACCGGCCTAGACACGCTGATCGAGAACATCACGCTGCAGTCCGAACTGCTCGAGCTCAAAGCCAACCCGGACCGTCCGGCGGAAGGTGCGGTGATCGAGGCGCAGCTCGACGTGGGTCGCGGTCCCGTTGCCACGGTTCTGGTGCAGAAGGGCACACTCAAGCGCGGCGATATCTTCGTTGTCGGCGAACAGTGGGGCAAAGTCCGCGCGCTCATCAACGATCAGGGCGAGCGCGTGAACGAAGCTGGGCCGTCCGTGCCCGTCGAGGTTCTTGGCCTGAACGGCACGCCGGAAGCGGGCGATGTGCTCAACGTGGTGCCCGACGAGGCACGCGCGCGGGAGATCTCCGAATATCGCGGCCAGCTCGCCAAGGATAAGCGCGCGGCAGCAGGTGCGGCGACGACCCTCGATCAGCTGCTGGCGAAGGCCAAGGCCGACGAGAATGTCGCGGAACTGCCGATCCTCGTGAAGTCCGACGTTCAGGGCTCCGCCGAGGCGATCAACCAGGCGATGGAAAAGCTTGGCAACGACGAGGTGCGCGTCCGCGTGCTGCACTCCGGCGTGGGTGCGATCACGGAAACGGACGTCACGCTCGCCGAAGCCTCCAGCGCGCCGATCATCGGCTTCAACGTCCGGGCGAACGCCCCGGCGCGGGAGGCGGCGAACCAGAAGGGTGTGGAGATCCGCTACTACTCCATCATCTACGATCTGGTGGATGACGTGAAGGCGGCGGCCTCCGGCCTGCTTTCCGCGGAGATCAAGGAAACCTTCATCGGCTATGCGACGATCAAGGAGGTCTTCAAAGTCTCCGGCGTTGGCAAGGTCGCCGGGTGTGAGGTTACCGAAGGTGTTGCCCGCCGGTCCGCCGGTGTGCGTTTGCTGCGTGACAACGTGGTGATCCACGAAGGGACGCTGAAGACGCTCAAGCGCTTCAAGGACGAGGTCAAGGAGGTGCCCTCCGGTCAGGAATGCGGCATGGCGTTCGAGAATTACGATGACATCCGTGCGGACGATGTCATCGAGATTTTCGAGACCGAAGAGGTCGAACGGACGCTCTAAGATGGCGGGGACTGACGGCGCAGTCCGCAGGGGATCCTCTGGCGGAGATACGTCCGGAAAGAGTTTGGGGCGACGGGCAGCGATGCTTGTCGCCCTTCTGCTTTCAGGACCCGCGATCGCACAGGACTGGACACCCTATGGCGGACTCATGCTCGGCTCCGCGCACATCGGCAACGATGATCTCAACGGGTTCAATCCCGGCGTCACCCTTGGTTGGCGTGCGCCGCTGGCAGAGGACTGGGAACAGGCCGTCGAGGTCGGCGTCTTCTACAATTCCTACGAGGAGGTCGCGCCGTTCGTTGCCTACGCCGCAACCTACGATGTGGGGGAGATCGTGTCCGACGTCCGGCTGCGGGTGGGCCCGCTCGCCGCAATCGCGCGCTATGCGGATCTCGCTCTACGGCTCGAGGACAGCTACGGCATTCCCAATGTCGAAGGCTTTATCCCGGTGGTGGGGCTGATGACCCAGGTCAGGGTGCAGGAGCGGACGGATCTGCGCCTGATCACCGTTCCCCCCGGGGACGATGCGGACCTGATCCTCGCATTCACCGTGGCGCGGACATTCTAGAAAAAAGAGGCCCCCCGGGCCGGGACCGGGGGGCAAGTGTCCCTGCTGGACGGATTACTCGGCAGCGGTGCCGACAACTCCACGGGCGATCTGGTCCGCCTCGATGGATTCAAAGAGCGCCTTGAAGTTGCCCTCCCCGAAACCGTCATCCCCTTTGCGCTGGATGAATTCGAAGAAGATCGGGCCGATCACGGTCTTGGAGAAGATCTGCAGGAGGATGCGCGTCTCACCCCCGTCGACGACACCCTCGCCGTCGATCAGGATGCCGTGCCGCTTCATCCGGTCAAGGGGCTCGTCATGGCCCTGCACCCGTTCGTGGGACATCGCGTAATAGGCTTCCGGCGGCTTGGGCATAAAGCGGATGCCACGGTCATGGATTGCATCGACGCTGTCGTAGAGGCTTTCGGAGGCGACGGCGATGTGCTGGATGCCCTCACCGTTGTAGCGCTTGAGATACTCCACGATCTGGCCCTGGTCGCCGCGATCCTCGTTGATCGGGATCCGGATCTTGCCACAGGGCGAGGTCAGGGCGCGGGAGACGAGGCCGGTATACTTCCCCTCGATGTCGAAGAACTTGATTTCCTTGAACTTGAAGGTCTCCGCGTAGAACTTGTACCAGGTGTCCATGTTCCCCTTCACCACGTTGTGGGTGAGGTGATCGAGGTAGTAGAAGCCGACGCCATAGGGCTTTGGATCGGGCGCGCCGAGCCAGTCGAACTCTGCCTCGTAGGGCGAGCCGGCCTCGCCGTATGTGTCCACGAAATAGAGGAGCGAGCCGCCGATGCCGATCACCGCGGGCACGTTCAGTGCCTTGCCCGTGCCGGTATATTCAGTGGCCCCGAGGTCGAGCGCGCGCTTGAGCGCGACCTGCGCATCGACAACCCGCCACGCCATGCCCGGTGCACAGGGTCCGTGGTCCTCAACGAACTGGGCGGCGTGGGTGCCGGGCTCCCGGTTGACGACATAGTTGATGTCGCCCTGCCGGTAGATGACGATGTCCTTCGTCTTGTGGCGTGCGACGGGGGTGTACCCCATGGACTCGAACAGAGTCTCGAGCTTGCCGGGCTCCGGGTGGGCAAACTCAACGAACTCGAAGCCGTCGGTGCCTGCCGGGTTGGCGTCTGAGATCACGGATTTCGGCGCATCGTGGGGGAAGGGTCCCATCGGTCTCTCCATATGCAGCGGAATTTCCTGACTTTAGATCCGTGTCGACCGGAGCGGCGCGCATAATACAGCGCCAATCTATCTGAATGTGCTCTTGTGTTGCGCACTTAGGGTAAACTGTGCGAGTGACACGCATGGTGAGTCGACTTGATGAGAAGGATGCGCGAATCCTGAAGCTCTTGCAGGAGGATGCACGCGTGACGGCGCAGGATCTTGCGGAGCGGGTGCATCTCTCGCCCTCCCAATGCGCGCGGCGGCGGCAACGGCTTGAGGAGGAGGGCTACATCCTGCGGTACCGTGCGGTGGTTGATGCGGCGCGGGCGGGGGCGACCGTCGAGGCATTCGTCGCGATCGTGATGGCCGCGCACAGCAGGGAGAATGCGCGGGACTTCGTGGCCACCTGCAACCGGACCGCGGAGATCGTGTCCGTCTGGACCCTGACCGGGCAAACGGATTACATGCTACGCGTCTTTTGCCGGGACCTCTCCGATCTCAACCGGATGGTGCAGGATGTGCTGCTTGCCCATCCCTCCGTTGCCCGGGTCGAGAGCCAGATCGTGATGGAACGTTTGAAGGACAACACACCGATCACGGTGCGATAGCCCCCTCGCCTGACGTCCCGCTAGGCTTTGCGCAGCAGCGCAACCTCTTCCTTCAGTGCGTCCATCAGCACGCCGAGAAACTTGAGAGCCATCTCGTCCTTGAGACGCCCATCCTCGTCGAATGCGTCCCCGGAATTCGCGATCATCACCTCGGGGCCTGTCAGGACCCGGGGGAAGAACGGTGTCAGACAGTGGCGCAGAGAGTATTGCGACCGCTCTCCACCAGCGCGCCCCGCGGCTGCCGACATGATCGCGACTGGCTTTCCCTTGAGCGGCGCCTTGCCTGTCACGCTCAACCAGTCGAGCGCGTTTTTCAGGATGCCGGGCAGGTTCTTGTTGTACTCAGGCGTCGAAATGATCACCGCGTCCGCTGTTAGGATCTGATCGGCGAGCGTCGTGACTTCCTCCGGAATTCCCTCCGCCTGCACGTCTCCGTCATAGAGGGGCATCCGGAGGCTCCCGACTGTGAAAGTCGTGGGATCGGCCAGCCGGGCGGCCTCGTGCATCAGCTTGGTGTTGGTGGAGGCTGCGCGCAGCGCACCGGAGATGCCGAGGAGGTGAAGATCCATACTGGTTTTTCCCTGTGTTTGATGCCCGGAAGGGCGATGTAGCCCAGGCCGGGTCATCCGCCAAGAAACAAAGGCTACCTCTCGGTCACCCTCCCATATCTTGTGGATAAGTCGCCCTGAGCCGCGATATGCGCACCGCTTGCCTTGACTCTCCCAAGGGCTCTGGCGAGACTCGAGGCCTATCGGAATCGCTTGGGACAGGCGCCAGGTGCAGTTCAACAAACTCAGATTGCTCGGTTTCAAGAGTTTCGTGGACCCCACGGAACTGATGATCGCGGACGGTTTGACCGGCGTGGTCGGCCCGAACGGCTGTGGCAAGTCCAACCTGTTGGAGGCGCTGCGCTGGGTGATGGGGGAGAACCGTCCGACGGCGATGCGCGGCGCCGGTATGGAGGATGTGATCTTCGCCGGTGCTTCCTCCCGGCCCGCCCGGAACTATGCTGAGGTGACCCTGACGCTCGACAACACGGACAGGCTCGCGCCGCCAGCCTTCAATGATCAGGACAGGATCGAGATCGTGCGGCGGATCACTCGGGATGCGGGCAGCGCCTTCAAGACCAACGGCAAGGATGCACGCGCGCGGGACGTGCAGATGCTGTTTGCCGATGCGTCGACGGGATCGCATTCGCCTGCGCTGGTCCGGCAGGGCCAGATCTCGGAGCTCATCAACGCGAAGCCCAAGGCCCGGCGGCGGATCCTTGAGGAAGCGGCGGGGATCTCCGGCCTCTACCAGCGACGGCACGAGGCGGAGCTGAAGCTCAAGGGTACTGCGGCAAATCTCGAGCGGGTCGAGGATGTACTCGGGCAGCTTGAGACCCGGCTCGGCTCCCTCGTGCGGCAAGTCCGTCAGGCCGCGCGGTACCGCGAGATTTCCAAGGAGCTGCGCAACGCGGAGGCGCTCCTGCTTTACCGCCGGTGGCGGGAGGCAGAGCAGGCCCGTGTGGCAGCCGACGGTGCGCTCACCGAAGCGACGCAGGTCGCAGCCCGGGCTCAGGGCGAGGCGTCCCAGCGGGCACGTGCCCGGCAGGAGGCTGATGACAAGGTGCCCCCCCTCCGTGAGGAGGAGGCCGTCGCGGGTGCGGTGCTGCAACGCCTGACCGTCGAGCGCGACCAGCTCAAGGATTGGGAGCACCGCGCGCACCGGGCGATCGAGCGGCTCGAGGCCAACATTCGCACCCTCGCCCAGGACATGGAGCGGGAAGCAACGCTGAACCGCGATGCGGAAGAGACAATCGGGCGGCTTGAATGGGAGCAGAAGGCTCTGCGGGAGGCCTCCGCCGGTCACGAGGACGCGCTTGGCGAAGCCCAGGAGGGCGCGCAGACCGCGGCGAAAGCGCTGCAGACACAGGAAGCAGCACTTGATCGGGCGAGCGAGGACGCGGCCCGGCTTGAGGCGCGCCATCAGGCAGCGCAACGCCGCATCGCCGAGGCGCAGGACCTGTTGGCCAAGTTGATCCGGGAACGCGATGCGGCGCGGGAAGCGGCCGAGACCGTTGAAGGCGAGCTTGCGGCGGCTGCGGACCGGCTTTCTACAGCGCAAATCACCAGAAGCACCGCGGAAGAGGCCGCCGGAACCGCGGAGGTTGCGCTCGCAAGTGCCGAAACCGCGCGGGCCGAGGCGCAGACACGGGAGGCGGAGACCCGCGCTGCCCTTTCAGCCGCCCAAGGCGAAAGCAAGGCGCTCCGCGCGGAAGTCGCAGCGCTCGAGCGGCTGCTCGCGCGGGATGCGGGCGCAGGCGATCAGGTGCTCGATCAGATCCGGGTTGCGCCGGGGCTGGAGGCGGCCCTCGGTGCGGCCCTCGGCGACGATCTGCGCGCGCCTGAGATCGGGGTGGATGGCGGCTCGGGCTGGAACCCGCTTCCGGATTACGACTCCACCGCAGACCTGCCCCCCGGTGCGACGCCGCTTGCGGACGATGTCGAGGCTCCGGACGTGCTCGCCCGGCGGCTCCGCCATATCGGTGTGATCGCGGCGGAGGATGGACTGCAGCTCCAGCCCGCGCTGCAGCCCGGTCAGCGGATCGTCAGCCGGGAGGGAGATCTCTGGCGGTGGGACGGCTATCAGACCGCGGCGAAGGACGCACCGTCCGCAGCTGCGCTGCGTTTGCAGCAGCGCAACCGGCTCGACGCGCTGACTGCCCAGCTTGCGACGGCGGAGACCGCAGCGGCGGCAGCGGAAGCGGCCCATGCGGAAGGTCGAGAGGCGCTCGAAGCCGCATCCCGCCGCGACGCGGAGTGCCGGGCCGCACGCAAGGCAGCCGATCAGGCCCTCAATGATGCAACACGGGCGCAGAACCGTGCCGAGGCGGACCAGTCCATGCTGTCCGGTCGTCAGGAGACACTGCGCATGGCCCTCGATCGGCGTGCGGAGGAGGCGACTGGCGCGGAGACCGCGCTTGCCGATGCGCAGGCTGCCACGGCAGAGCTCGGTGACCTCGATGTCGCGCGGGATGCGGTCGAGGCGCAGAAAACCCGCGTGGCGGCCTCCCGTCAGGAAATGCTGACCGCGCGGGCCAAGGCTGACGAGATCCGTCGGGAGGGCGACGCGCGGACCAAGCGCCTGCAGGAACTGACCAAGGAGATCAGCGGCTGGTCTAACCGGCGTACCACGGCGGAAACACGGATTGCGGAACTCGGAACCCGGAAGACCCAGGCCGAGGCGGATCTGAAGTCCGCACGTACCGCCCCGGCGGAGATCACCGCGAAGCGGGACGAGCTCGCAAAGGCCCTGCAGAAAGCGGAGGATCGGCGGATGACCGCGGCCGACGCGCTGGCTGAAGGGGAAACGGCGTTGCGTGCGGCGGAGCAGGCGGAGCGTGACGCGGAACGCGCGGCGTCCGAGGCGCGGGAAGGCCGCGCACGGGCCGAAGCGGTTCTCGACGCAGCCGTCGCCCAGGTCGAGATCAACGCGGACCGGATCCGGGAGGAACTCGACGTCTCTCCGGATGCGCTCCTCGAAACCCTCGATGCGGATCCGGAGGCGATGCCGCCCTCGGAGATGATCGAGACGGACATCGCGCGGCTTCGCCGTCAGCGTGACGCACTGGGCGCGGTGAACCTGCGTGCGGAAGAGGATGCGGCGGAGGTCGAGGAGGAGCGCGCGGTGCTCGCCTCCGAAAAGGAGGATCTCGATGCCGCTGTCGCGAAGCTCAAGACCGGCATCTCCTCTCTGAACACCGAAGGGCGTCAGCGCCTGCTGGCTGCGTTCGAGGAGGTGAACACCAACTTTGCCCGCCTCTTCACCCACCTCTTCGGGGGCGGCGAGGCGAACCTCGTGCTGGTCGAGAGCGATGATCCTCTCGAAGCGGGGCTCGAGATCATGTGCCAGCCACCGGGCAAGAAGCTCTCGACCCTGTCCCTGCTGTCCGGTGGGGAGCAGACGCTGACCGCACTCTCGCTGATCTTCGCCGTGTTCCTCGCCAACCCCTCGCCGATCTGCGTGCTCGATGAGGTGGATGCACCGCTCGATGATGCGAACGTGACCCGCTTTTGCGACCTGCTTGACGAGATGACGCGGGCGACGGACACGAGGTTCCTGATCATCACCCATCATGCGGTGACCATGGGCCGGATGGACCGGCTCTTCGGCGTCACGATGGCTGAGCAGGGGGTGAGCCAGCTCGTTTCCGTCGACCTGCGCAAGGCGGAAGAGCTGGTCGCGAGCTGAGGCACACGGTGCTTCCGTCTGAAAAGTCGACGTCAGTCTGACAGAAGCCCGAGATCCTCCAGCCGATGTTCGAGCGCTTCGTAGTCCTCAAGTGCGACATGGCCGAAGCTCTGCATCCAGATCACTGCAGGTGCCAGCCGGTCCGGTGCGAGGCGGCACCACTTCTCCCTCCCCCGCTTTTCTTGAATGACAAGACCGGTGCGCGCGAGGATCTGAAGGTGCTTTGCCGCTGCGGCAAGGCTCATGTCGAACGGCGCGCAGAGCGCGTTAACGGTCGCGTCCCCTTCCAGCAGACGGGCCAGCATCGCCCGACGTGTCGGGTCGGACAGGGCTGCAAAGGTGGCGTTCAGCTGGTCCGGATCCTCAACCATGGGGTTGAGCATAAAGGGTGCGCGTGAATCATCAACCGTTCGGTTGATTTAGAGCTTTTGACGGCTGGGCGGGAGTTTCGCGCTGCACCCGCTTGCGCCCGGCTGACGCACCTTGAGAATTATATAATATAATCAGTGCTTTGCGTGAGTGCTGCAGCCGCTCAGCCGCGCTTGACAGCCCCCCTTGCCACGCCTAGTGTCCGCGCAAATTCGCAACTTGGGCGCACGGCGCTCGGAAAGGGCCGGTGGCCGGTGTCAGAGACGCCAGATCCGGAAAAACTGAAGGACCTGTCGGCCCGGATCGAGGCTGCACAGTCTGCCAGAGCACCTGAGCCGCCCAAGGAAACGAAGTACGAAAAGGCCAACATGGCCTGGCAGATGGTGATCGAGCTCGTCGCGGGCATGGTCATCGGCCTGATGATCGGTTGGAGCCTTGATTGGCTCTTTGGAACGCTTCCTGTGTTCCTGATGATTTTCGGTTTGCTGGGTTTCGCCGCCGGTGTGAAGACCATGATCGGCACGGCCAAGGGACTGAGCACGCCCCAGGGGCGACGACAACAAGATGATCCCGACCGGGGTCCGGACTGAAGCGAGGTAGGCCGTGGCTGGCGAGTACGTCAAAGGTGAATTCAACATCAAGCCGATGGACCAGTTCGAGGTCAAAGGGCTCTTCTCCGACGGCGGTCCGAACGGCATCGGCGACATCTTTATGATCACCAACCAGACGCTGTGGCTCGCACTCACTGTGCTCGCCGTCGTGGCACTCATGGTCTGGGGATCGAGCGGCCGGGCAATGGTACCGACGCGGATGCAGTCCGCGGCGGAGCTCGTCTATGGCTTCATCCGCAAGATGGTCGAGGATGTGGCGGGCAAAGATGCGATCCGCTTCTTTCCCTACGTGATGACGCTCTTCACCTTCATCCTGTTCGCCAACCTCCTCGCCCTGATCCCGACAAGTTTCTCGCCCACCTCCCACATCGCGGTGACCGGCGTGCTTGCGCTGCTGGTCTTTGGCACGGTCACGGTGCTGGGCTTCATCCTGAACGGGGCCGGATTCCTGAGCCTCTTCTGGCCGTCCAACGCACCCGCGGCGTTGCGCCCGGTGCTGGCGGTGATCGAGGTGATCTCGTACTTCGTGCGCCCGGTCAGCCACTCCATCCGTCTCGGCGCCAACCTGATGGCAGGTCACGCGGTTTTGAAGGTGTTTGCCGGATTTGCAGGGGCTCTCGGCCTCGGTGCGGTCATTCCGATCGCGGCGATCACGGCGATCTACGGCCTAGAACTGCTGGTCGCTGTCATCCAGGCCTACGTCTTCACCATCCTCACATGCGTCTACCTCAAGGACGCACTGCACCCGCACCACTAACGCGGGCGCGGATCCTAATCTCAGCCATTCCAATCATAGGAGAACACCCATGGAAGGCGATATCGCAGAACTCGGCAAGTACATCGGCGCGGGCCTCGCATGCATGGGCATGGGCGGCGCAGGTATCGGTGTGGGCCATGTTGCAGGCAACTTCCTCGCCGGCGCACTGCGCAACCCGGCAGCGGCTGCCGAGCAGACCGCAACGCTCTTCATCGGTATCGCATTCGCGGAAGCACTGGGGATCTTCTCGTTCCTCGTGGCACTTCTGCTGATGTTCGCTGTCTGATCACAGCGCATGATGTCCGGGGCTGGCGCGCTCGCGCCGCCCCGACCGTGAAGACCGCCGGACGGACAGTCCGGACAACGGAGGCATAGCATGGCGACTGCCGAAGCAGGGGCAAAGGAAAGCGCGAGCGGCATGCCGCAGCTCGCCTTCGAGACGTTCCCGAACCAGATCTTTTGGCTGATGGTCGCGCTTGTCGCGATCTTCTTCGTGCTCAACCGCGTGGCCTTGCCGCGGATCGGATCCACCATCGAGGAGCGTCACGACGCCATCGAAAATGATCTGGAACGTGCTGCCGAGTATCGCCGGAAGGCGGAAGAGGCGGAGCAGGCCTACGACAAGGCGCTGGCCGATGCCCGCGCCGAGGCGCAGCGCATTGCGGGCGAGGCAAAGGCGGAAATCCAGAAGGATGTCGACGCCGCCATCGCCAAGGCGGATGCGGAGATCGCGGAGAAATCCGCCGAGTCCGAAGCGCGCATCCGGGAGATCCGGGACAGCGCGATGGAGGCCGTCGAAGCCGTTGCCAAAGACACAGCGGGTGCGATCGTCGAGGCTGTGATGCCTTCCGCCGCGGATGCGGATGCCCTGAATGCCGCCGTTTCGGCGCAGCTGAAGTCCTGAGGAGGGTCTGATGGATTTCCTCTACAACACGGACATTGTCGTCGGCATCGGCTTTGTCATCTTCATCGGGATCTTGGTCTATGTCGGCGTGCCCGGCATGGTGACGAAGATGCTCGATGCCCGGGCGGAGAAGATCCGGTCCGACATCGAAGAGGCACGTCAGCTGCGCGAAGAGGCGCAGAGCCTGCTCGCCTCCTATGAGCGAAAGCACAAGGAGGTCGAGAAGCTGACTGCGGAGATCGTGGCCAAGGCCCGCGAGGATGCCCAGGCGGACGCGGCGAAGGCTAAGGATGACCTTGCGGTTGCAATCGAGCGGCGGCTTGCCGCTGCCAAAGACCAGATCGCCTCTGCCGAAGCCTCCGCCATGCGTGAGGTCAAGGATCAGGCGGTCAGCGTCGCGGTCGCTGCAGCCCGCTCTGTGATCGCTGAGCGCATGAGCGCGTCCGACGCGGATGCAATGATCGATGCGTCCATCAACGAGGTTGGCGCCAAGCTCCACTAGACGGGTGCCTGACCATTGCGAAAGGCCCGGGCGGATCTTCGCCCGGGCCTTTTCGTTTGAACCTCCCGAAAGAGATGACCCCCGGAGGTGGGGGCCTCCGGGGGTCGGATACGTGCCATCAACGGGGGGAAGATGGCTCGTGGGGGAAACAAAACACTCTTAAATCACTACACCCAGTGTGCCGCATACAGCGGCCTTCAACTCTACTCTCAAGACCAGACAGGTACACATCCACCCGGCCGGGTACGGAGAATCTCTTGATTTCCCACGCGACGCCATCGCACTGCGTCACGTCTCACCCGCGTTAGATATGCATGTAGCGTGCCAACTGAGGTTAACGGGACGTTATCACCCGATTTCAACTCGCAAACATGTGTTCGACCGCGAGATGGGGTAGGCAAACGCCGTTCTGTACCCTACGTGGAAGAGCAAGTCTTTGCCGTAAGCGCTTACATAGATTCGCATAGTGCGGGCAAATTTTAACTATTCGTCGCGTTTTGCGATTCACCTTGAGCGGCTGTGATACTCGGGGTTCGGCCTCATATCGATCGCGGATGACATCCTGTTGGACATGTTGAAGAAGCTCGCGACGGCAGCGATGTCCCAGATGTCCGCATCGGTCCAGCCAACATCCCTGAGGGCGGCGCGGTCCGCCTCTTCGATGCGGTAACTGGCCTCTGTCATTGCACTTGCGAAGTCGAGCATGGCCCGTTGTTTGCGGGTCACATCCGCGACGCGATAGTTCATCACGAGGGCTTCGCCGAGTGCGGGCTGACCGCTCAGTTCCCGGACTGCGGCACCATGGGCCACGAGGCAATAAAAACAACGATTGATTGAACTTACCACAACGGCAATCATCTCCCTTTCGAGTTTGGAGAGGCCGCTCTCCCCCAGCATCAGATCATTGTACATGCCGGTGAAGGCGTTCAGCTTGCAGATATCGTGAGCGTAGGCACGCAGCACATTGGGCACCAGACCGAGCTTTTCTTCGCAGATGCGGAAGAACTTTTGGGTCTCCTCGGGCAGAGGGTCCACCATGGGCAGGTCGAGGGCGGTGGGGGAGTCGTCTTGCACGGGTTAACCTCTTGGTTTCGTTCGATAATGATACTGACCGGCGGAAACCATACCGAGACCCTCGTAGAGTGCGCGGGCCGGTGCATTGTCGATTGTTGCCAATAGGGCAAAAATCTTTGCGCCTTGCAACTCTCCCCACCGGGCCAGGGCGGCGGTTACATCGCGGCCCAGTCCGGACCGTCGTGCGGCTGGCGAGACCTCCAGCGCATGAAGCATCACGATATCTTCATGGCAGGCCGCGAAGGCACAGGCGGCGATCCGGTCGTTGACCCGGCCCATGGCGTAGGTCTTCGGACCTTGTACCCTCTCCATGACCGCGAGACGCGCCTCGCCGATGCCACCGTCCGCCCAGATCTGCCGCATCCTCGCCAGCGGGCGCGTTGCGGTGATCGTCCGGATGCCCGGCGGCGTGAGCCGGGCAAGGGGCGCGCACGGGGCCTGATACACGATGACGGGATCGATGATCTGGTGTCCGGCGGCCTCGAGCGTTGCGTCGAGACGGTCCTCCCTCTCCCTCACCATGACAAGGTCGGGAAGCGGGCCCCGCGGTGCCACGCCGACCCGCTCTGCCGTCGCTGCGGAGACGCGCTTTCCCCCGCCCGCTCCGTCGCGCATCGTCCAGCCGTCCTGCTGCCACATATGCGCGGCGGGCCAGGTCGCTTCGACAGCGTCGTAGAGGCGGGAGAGATCGGTCATCATCAACGCCTATCGCGCCAATCACCTTTCGTCCACGCCCTTGCGCGCCACGGGCCGCGGTCGTAGGTTCGGGACGGTTCCGTGAGGGACCAGCGTTCTCGGGGCGGGGTGAAACTCCCCACCGGCGGTGACAGCCCGCGAGCGGCCAGGCCCATGCCTGGTGTCAGCAGATCCGGTGAAACTCCGGGGCCGACGGTGACAGTCCGGATGTGAGAGAACGGGGCAGGCCGCGATCCGCGAGGATCGGGACCTTTTCCCAATGCGCCCGCGAAAACGTGTCATTGGAGAAAAGGAGGACCCATCCATGACACGCACGACCCAAATCGCCTTCATCCGTGCGCGGTGGCACGCGGACGTGGTGGATCAAGCCCACTCAGGCTATCAGACCGAACTCGACCGGCTCGGCCGCACGGACATCGTGACGGACAGTTTCGACGTGCCCGGTGCCTTTGAGATCCCTCTTCTTGCCCGCAGGCTTGCCCAGTCCGGCCGCTATGGTGCGGTCATCGGCAGCGCGTTCGTCGTGGATGGCGGGATCTACCGCCACGACTTCGTCTCATCAGCGGTGATCGACGGCCTGATGCGGGCACAGCTGGACACGGATGTGCCCGTGCTGAGCGTGGTGCTCACCCCCCATCATTACCAGGAGACAGAGGCGCATCGCGCTTTCTTCCGCGCGCACTTCGTCGAGAAGGGGGCTGAGGCCGCCCGTGCGCTTCTTGCCATCCTGTCAACGGATCTTGCGCTGGACGCTGTCGCCTAGCGCGTCAAGATTGTGGCCTGCCGCCGGGCAGGCCACGGCCATACGCCCGGGGTCAGGCGAAGTCGAAGAGGTCGTACTGCCCGTTTTCCGCGACGAGCCACCCGATATCTTCCCGGGTGTGGCCGGTCTCGTTGTCCCGGGACTTCTCCTCCTCAAGGCGCACATCGACCCCGGTCGTATCGAAGTCGTCATAGCGCACGGACACTGTATCTGTCCCCTTCAGCGTCTGGATGTCGGCGATGAGGGCCGCGTCCGCTACGCTGCCATCGAGGTCGATGCGGTGATCCCCGTGGGTCACATTCACGCCGGTTGTCCCGACCTGAAGGCCGCCTGTGGACCCGCCTTCCTCGATGGCGATCCAGGACACTGTTTCGGCCCGGTGGCCGACATTGCCCGGATCCTCTTCCTCCTGCATCCGAACAGTGAAACCGCTCTGGGACACATTTGAAATCCGATCCTCGACCGCCGCAGCACCGTTGTAGCTGGCAACCTGGGCAAACACCGCAACATCCTGATCGAAGCCGGTCAGACCGACGGACACCGGATCGGAGTGCTGTGCCGTAACTTCACCGGCCGAAAGCGTCCGTCCATCGCTAAGCGTGTGTGTTCCCTCGCTTGCGGCAATCCATGACACGGTTTCGGCCTTGTGCGTGCCGTCAAGATAATCCCACTCATCCATCTGGAATTCGAAGCCCGTGTCGGTCACGTTGCGGACACGCACGGTGGCCGGATCGCTCCCCTCGCTGCTGAGCGGGCCCATGACGACCACAGCGTTCTCGATCGTTTCGGTGAACTCGACCGTCCGCCATTGGGTCTTGCTTCCCTGGGAGAAGGTGAGGGTGCCGATCTCGAGGCTGCCGGTGGGGGGCTCGGGTGCGATGACAGCAGCCGCGGGCAGGTCGTCGGTGTTGAGATCGACCTTCACGTTCTGGCTGCCGACCGTGATCTCCTCGGACCATGCGAACGGCAAATCGCCGCCAGAGAAGGTCACCGTGATGGTTTGGTTCGCGCCCACGGCCATCTCGTAGCCGCCCCCGGCACCGGTGATGGTCGTCTGCCCGTCGGATGTGGTGACCTCAACGCCGGAAAGTTCCTCACCAGGATCGAAGAAATTGTCGCCGTCCTTGTCGTCGAACACGACGCCGAGCAGGATGGGGCTCCCCCCCTCGCTCGCGAAATTCTGGGTGATCATCGAGGTGTTGTAGCCCTCGAACTCTCCGATCACCTGGGCGATGCCGACCTCGGTGAAGTCCTCGAACATCAGGTTTTCCCGGTGACCGGGCGATTTGAACAGCCCATCATGCTGCCGTTCGATCCAGGACGCGCTGTTGACCAATGTGCCTGTCGTTCCCGCCCAGGAAAGGTTTTCGCCCCACGCTGTCCAGTCCGTGTAGCCTTCTGCCTCGATCCGGTCCCCGGGGTTGGAGTTCTCCGCCCCGGTATGGCTGAAGACATCGTTTTCGAGCATCCAGAAGCTGTGGCTCGCCGCAGCGCGCTCCAGCAGGCCGGAGCCTGCGAGCGGCTGCTTGGAGGACGTCGTGATCGTTCCCGCCGTCATTCCGTCGTTGAGGCCGATGCCGAGGCGTGCGGCCTCCGCCGCCGGATTCTCACGCGCGCGGTTTATCAGTTCGAGCATGTACTGCTCGTACGGAGACAAGTTCGACAACGATCCCTCCATGCATGTCCCGCGATGATTTCAGCCGGTGTCCCACACACCAAATCACCACGCGCCGGTACCCCTACCGACGCCCCTAACATGGCTTATTTTATCTGGATTTCAAAGCATTTACGTCATCGGGAGCAAAGCAGGAACAGCCGTTGAACAAACTGTGTCAGCGGTGTGGAGAGGTCGTGGAGACAGGCGCAGTTTCGCCAAACTTCCGCTACAAATGCGATTCTTCAGCCACGTTCGCGAAGCAGACGGGCCTTCTGACGCTGCCAGTCCCGCTTTTTCTCCGTCTCCCGCTTGTCGGCAATCTTTTTCCCCTTCGCGAGGCCGAGCTTGAGCTTCGCGATCCCGCGGCTGTTGAAGTAGAGCGCGAGGGGCACGATCGTCATCCCCTCCCGCCCGACAGCGTTCCACAGGCGGGAGAGCTCGCGCTTTGACACCAGAAGCTTGCGCCGCCGCCGTTCCTCATGGCCGAAGGTCTTGGCCTGCTTGAACGGGGCGATGTAGGAGTTGACGAGCCAGAGCTCGCCCTCCTCGACCGCCGCATAGCTCTCTGCAATGTTGGCGCCCCCTTCTCGGAGCGACTTCACCTCCGACCCGTGCAGCACGATGCCGGCCTCGAGATCGCTCTCGATGCTGTACTGGTGCCGTGCCTTCCGGTTTTCGGCGACGGTTTTGGAGTTGGTGTCCGCAGTCTTGGCCATGCGGGCCTATCTACGGTGTGACCGCCCCCTCCACAAGGGGAGCGGCCCGAGGATCCCGGTCAGTCGGACAGGACGCCCGCGCTGATCATCGCACCGCGGATTTCGTCCTTCGTCGACTGCGCCAGCGGTGTGAGGGGCAAGCGAACCTCCTCGGTGCACTTGCCCAGGAGGGAGAGGCCGTACTTCGCGCCGACGAGACCCGGCTCGCGGAAGATCGCGGCATGCAGCGGCAGCAGCCTGTCCTGCAGCTCCAGCGCGCGCACGAAGTTGCCGTTGAGCGTCGCGTCCTGGAACTCCGCACAGAGCGCGGGAGCAACATTCGCGGTGACGGAGATGCAGCCGATCCCGCCATGGGCGTTGAAGCCGAGGGCGGACGGATCCTCGCCGGAGAGCTGCACGAAGTCAGCACCGCAGGTCGACCGCTGCTGGCTCACGCGGACCACGTCCCCGGTCGCATCCTTGACGCCGACGATCCGGGGCAGCTTTGCCAGATGACCCATCGTCTCCGGCGACATGTCGATGACCGACCGTCCGGGAATGTTGTAGATGATGATCGGCAGCGTGCTCGCATCGTGGAGCGCGGTGTAGTGCGCGATCAGGCCGCCTTGGGTGGGCTTGTTGTAATATGGCGTGACGACAAGAGCGCCATCCGCGCCCACCTTCTCCGCATGCTGGATGAGGCCAATGGCCTCGGTGGTGTTGTTCGAGCCTGCGCCCGCGATGACCGGAACCCGGCCCGCGGCCGCCTCGACGACCAGTTCGATGACGCGCTCGTGTTCCTCATGGCTCAGCGTCGGGCTCTCCCCGGTGGTGCCAACGGGCACAAGACCATGGCTGCCCTCGGCGACGTGCCAGTTGACGAGGGATTTGAGCGCCGCTTCATCCACCTTGCCATTGGCAAACGGGGTGATGAGTGCGGGCAGAGAACCTCGGAACATGACACTGGAACCTTTCAGTAGACGGGTGGCTAAGCGCGCGGACACTAACGCCGATTTGAGGGTGCCGCAAGCACCGGCGGGCTGGCGCGAATCCTGCGCTGTGATAGGGTCGCGAGAAACAAAACCGAGGCAGAACCGATGCAGACTTTTATCAGGCGGCCCGGTTGGGCCTCCCCGCTTTTGGCCGTGCTGCTGTGCTGCGCGACGCTCCTCCGGGCGGATCCGATCACCCCGAACAGGGACATGACCGCAGCGTTCGAGGCGGCGGAAATCAACGACTGGGTTCAGGCATTTCGGTTCGCCGAACGGGTGGGCGATCCGCTGGCGCTCGATCTGATCCTCTGGACCCGGTTGCGGGAGGGGCAGGGCGACTGGTGGGAGTATCCGGACTTCCTGCGCAAGCATCCCGACTGGCCCGGGCTCGCGCGGCTTCGCAAGGCAGGGGAGGCGGACATGCCGGAGGGTCTCCGCGCCTCGGACGTGCAGGCGTTCTTCGCCAACGATGCGCCGCAGACCGGAACCGGTGCACTGCGGCTCGGGGCAGCCCTTCAGGCCGGCGGTGATCTGCCCGCTGCGCAGGAGGTGATCCGGACCGCCTGGCGTGACCTTTCGCTGACCGAAGAGGAGCATGACGCCTTCGTGGCGGAATGGCCCCGGACCCTGCGCGGGCATCACGAGGTGCGGCTCGACAACCTGCTTTGGGACGGTCGTGGGCGCGAGGCCGAGCGCATGCTTCCCCTCGTGGGGGCCGACTGGCGCGCGCTCGCCCGCGCCCGCATCGCCCTGCGCGCAAACCAGCGGGACGGGGTGAACGCGCTGATCGATGCGGTTCCCGCGGGGTTGCAGGCGGACCCGGGCCTTGCCTATGAGCGGTTTGTCTGGCGCGCGCGCCGGGGCTTCGACAGCGCCAAGACGCTTCTGATGGAGCGCTCCACCAGTGCTGCTTCGCTCGGCCGGCCGGAAAAGTGGGGCACCCGCAGACGTGGTATGGCGCGGCAGGAAATGCGGAACGGCAACTACCGCACCGCCTACAGGATTGCCGCAAACCACCACATGACCGAGGGCTATCCGCCCGCAGACATGGACTGGCTCGCCGGATATATCCAGTTGCGCAAGCTCAACAATCCGGGCGGGGCACTGCCCCACTTCGAGGCATTTCGCGCCCGGATCGACACCCCGATCTCGCTCGGGCGGGCGGGATACTGGCTCGGGCGGACGCACGAGGCGCTTGGCAACTCCACCGCGGCGCGGGAGGCCTATGCGCTGGCAGCGACGTACCAGACCAGCTTCTACGGCCAGCTCGCCGCCGCCCGGGCCGGTTTCCCGGTGGATGCGAGCCTCGCCAACCCGCAGACGACGGATTGGCAACGTGCGGGTTTCGCTGACGATCCGCTGCTGCGGGTCGCACGGATCGCGTGGTCCGGCGGCGACTGGGTCACGGCGGAGCTCTTCCTGTCGCGCATCGCGCTCGATCTGCAGAACCCGGGCGAGTTGCGACACCTGGCCCAGATGGCGCTCGAGGCGGGCCGTGCAGATACCGCCGTGCGGCTTGCCAAGCGTGCGGCCCGCCGGGGCGATGTCTATCCGGAGACGGCCTATCCCTTGACGGAGATCACCGAGTTTGCCGGTCGGTTGCCCGTGGAGCTTGTCACCTCCCTCGCCCGGCAGGAGAGCGAGCTCAATCCGGAGGCCATCAGCCGGGTTGGTGCCCGCGGGCTGATGCAGGTCATGCCGGCGACGGCGCAGGACATCGCCCGCGACATGGGTCTGCCCTACAGCCGCGCGCGATTGACGGAGGACTGGCGCTACAACGTCACGCTTGGCACCCACTATCTGGAAGGTCTGATGGACGAGTTCCGCGGCTCCGTGGTCCTGTCCGCCGCGGGCTACAACGCGGGCCCCGGTCGCCCGCGGCAGTGGATCACCCGCTACGGCGACCCGCGCCGGATGAACGTGGACCGGGTGGTCGACTGGATCGAGGGGATCCCCTTCCGTGAAACCCGCAACTATGTGATGCGGGTGGTGGAGGGGATGCATGTCTACCGCATGCGGATCTCCGGTCGGGCCGTCCCGCTTCAGATCGAGGAAGACCTCACGGCGGGCTAGGGCGCGTTCAGCGCAGCCCCAGCACGTCGATCATGTCGTAGGCGCCGGGCTTTTGCGCGGTGCCCCAGACCGCCGCCTTTACCGCCCCGCGCGCGAACAGCATCCGGTCGCTCGCAATGTGGCGGAGGACGACCCGCTCTCCCGGTCCGGCGAAGATCACGTCATGTTCCCCGACGATATCCCCTCCCCGGATGGCGGAGAAGCCGATGGCGCCGTTCCCGCGGGCACCGGTGATCCCGTCCCGCCCGCTTTCGCGGTTCGCGTCGAGGGCGATGCCCCGCCCCTCCGCGGCCGCCTCACCGAACATGAGCGCGGTGCCCGAGGGGGCGTCGACCTTGTGCCGGTGGTGGGCCTCGACCACCTCAATGTCGAACTCCACGCCGAGGGACCGGGCGACCCGTTCCGTCAGCACCGTCAGCAGGTTCACGCCGAGGGAGAAGTTGCCCGCGCGCACGATGGCGGTGTGCCGTGCCGCCGCCTCCAGCGCCTCTAGGTCCGCGGGTTCAAGCCCCGTGGTGCCGATCACATGAACGGCGTGGGCCTGGGCGGCGAGGGCCGCATGGGCGACGGTCGGCTTGGGCGCGGTGAAATCGAGCAGGATGCGGGAGCGGGCGATCGCGTCGAGCGGATCGTCCTCGACCGTTACGCCGAGGGGCGCACCGCCCATCGCCGTCCCTGTGTCCTGCCCGATCCAGTCGTGGCCCGGGCGCTCCGTCACGCCGGTCAGCACCGTGTCAGGGTTCTCCGCCACGGCCGCGATCAGCATCCGGCCCATGCGGCCGGAGCCTCCGACGACGGTCACCGGGTATGGCTCTGTCATTGTCACTGCTCCCTCGTTTGCGCCTCTCTAGAGCATCCGGACCGGACAGCGCAACGCGCGCGGCCTCCCGGGTTGCTCCGCGCCAGTCGGGTGCATGTCCCGCTGCGTGCCACGCGCCTGCGGTCTTGACAGTGCCGCCCCGCTCGCAGATGTGAGCGCAATGGTGAAAAAGTCATTCCACTCCGCGGCCGGTCCGAGCCAGCGCCAGCTTCGCGTCGGCGAACTGATCCGCCGTACCTTGTCAGACGTGCTGATGCGGGGCGATCTCTTCGATCCCGATCTGTCCGGCGTCTCGATCACCGTGGGCGAGGTGCGGATGAGCCCGGATCTCAAGCACGCAACCGTGTTCGTCCTGCCCCTCGGCGGGGCTGAGACGGACCGGGTGATCGACGCGCTCCACCGCAACAAGGGAGAGTTGCGCCGGGTGCTCACCAAGGATGTTCATCTGAAGTTTTCACCGGATCTTAGGTTCCTGCCGGACAAGACCTTCGACCAGATGGACGAGACCCGCCGCCTGCTCAACGATGAAACCGTGCAGCGTGACGTGGCGGAGCGGGACACGGACGACGAGACCTGAGAGGGAGCGGCAGTGCAGGGCAGCGACGCGACATCCGTAGAGATTGCGCAGCCTGCCCATGGCCAGACCCGCATCTTCTACACAACCCAGCGCTACCCGATCTATTATCTCGCGATCACCAAGTGCGGGTGCACCTACCTCAAGAACCTCTTTCACGCGCTCGATCACGGTGTGCCCCATCCCGATGGCGCTTTCGTCCATGAGACCGAAAGCGGGCTGACCAAGGCGCGGGACGTCCCGCCGGAGGTGATCCGCGCGAGCCCCTATGCCTTCGCCGTGCTGCGCGAGCCCGGTGCGCGGTTTCTCTCCTTCTACTTCGACAAGATCTACGGGGAGGGGCCGCAGAACTTTCCCGAGATCCGCGCCCATCTCAGCCGCATCCTCGGGCTGGACCTGTCGCCGGACCTGGATGTCGAGGGGCATAGGCGGAACTGCCTCAGTCTGATCGACTGGGTGGGGCGCAACCTCAGGGGAGAGACGGACCGGCCCAAGAACTACCACTGGCGGCCGCAGGCCGCGCGGTTGCGGCGGGCGCGGGGCTATCCCTTGACCTACCTGACCCTGCCCGGTCTCGACTGGCAGCTGCCCCAGCTCCTCGCCCCGGTGATCCCGGATCTGGCGGAGCGGATGCGGGTGGTGGAGGAGCGCAACAGCTCTCCCCGTCCGGTTGATCCCCGGGCGGTGAGGGATGGTGAGCTTGAGGCCCGTATCGCGGAGGTGTACGGGGCGGATGCGGAGCTCTACGCGCGGGCGGAGGCCGCTTGGGCAGGACAGGGCGCGGTGGCCCGGGCGAGGTTCTGGCCCGCCACGCCGCCGCTCGCGCGGGGTGTCCGGGCCTTTCGTGCGGCACAGCTGCCGGTGTACCTGCGGGCGGTGACGCCCCGCGGTGTGCTGGCCTCCCGCCGCTGGTTGACCGCCGCCGATGCACCTGCTCTCAGCGCGGATGTGGTGCCGGAGGAGGAGGCGGTGCGCCGTGCGCTCGTCGAGGATCCGGTCGACCGCCTCCTCTTCGCCTATGCGGACGGTCTGCTTCGTCCGCGTCCCGGAGCCGTCCGGCTGCAACGCGCACTCGTCTCCCGGCGTGGCTTTACCGCGACGCCGGAGGGGGTCCAGGACCACCGCACGAACCTTGAGGCGCTGGTGCGGTTCATCGAGATACGGCGAGGAACGCTGACGGCCGCGAACGGTCTTCTGCGTGCGCAGTCTGCGGGTCTGTCGGGCCTCGACGCGGCGGGCTTTGCTCTCACCCGGCTGGACCGGGCGGCCCTCCTCCTGCGCGGCGATCTCGCGGATCATGCGGAGGCTCTGCCCGGGCTGGGACGGCCCCTTTCCCGGATTGGCCGGCCCGTCCGTGCTGCTCTCACCGCAGAGCTTGAAGCCCGCATCCGCGCAGTGTATCGGGCGGATCAGGAACTCTATGACCGGGCGGAGGCCGACCCCTCCCCTGCGGCAGCGGACTGAGGCAGCATGGCACGACGGAAGAAGGGGCGCCGCGTAGACGGCTGGCTGGTGGTGGACAAGCCCGTGGGGGTCACATCCTCCGCGGTGGTCAACAAGGCGAAATGGGCCTTTGGCGCGCAAAAGGCAGGCCACGCAGGCACCCTCGATCCGCTCGCGACCGGGGTGCTTGCCATCGCCTTCGGTGAGGCGACCAAGACCGTTCCCTACATCACCGATGCGATGAAGGCGTACCGCTTCACGGTCCGTCTGGGTGCGGCCACGAACACGGACGACGCGGAGGGGGAGATCCTTGCATCTTCCGATGCGCGGCCCGACGACGCCGCCATCGCGGCGGCGCTGCCTGCATTTGTAGGGGACATTCAGCAGGTTCCGCCCAAGTTTTCGGCGGTAAAGGTCGACGGACAGCGCGCCTATGCGTTGGCCCGCGGGGGAGAGGACTTGGCGCTCGAGGCGCGCGCGCTCTTCGTGGAGAGCCTCACCGTCGTCGGTCGACCGGACCCGGATCATGTGGAGCTGGAACTGGTCTGCGGGAAAGGCGGCTACGTGCGCGCCATCGCCCGGGACCTCGGTGAGGCGCTCGGCTGCCATGGCCACGTCGCGGCGCTGCGCCGGATCTGGTCAGGACCTTTCGAGCCGTCCGACGGGATCGATTTCGAGACCCTCGACCGCCTCGCCAAGCAGCCCGAGCTCGACGCCCATCTTCATCCGCTGGAGGTGGGGCTGCACGACCTGCCCGAACTGCACTGCACGCCGCAGGGGGCGGTGCGGCTTGCCAACGGGAACCCAGGCATGGTCCTCGCCAGCACGCTCGACTACGGGGAGGAAGCGTGGGCGAGCCACGAGGGGCGGGCCGTCGCGGTCGGGCGCTACATGGCCGGCGAGCTGCATCCCTCCCGCGTGTTCGTCGCACCGGAATGATCGTTCGGGAGCACAGTGATGGGGGCCGGGTTTCCTCGGCGCAGTATTCCGACTGCGAGCGTTACCGCTACGACCTGACGCGGATGTGGGCGCCTGGCGGGAGCCGCGCGATGTTCCTGATGCTCAATCCCTCGACGGCGACGGAGGTGCAGAACGATCCCACCGTCGAGCGTTGTGAGCGGCGGGCGCGCGCGCTGGGCTTCGGCGCGTTCCGGGTCTGCAACATCTTCGCCTATCGTGCGACGGATCCCAAGGAGATGCGGGCTCAGGCTGACCCTGTCGGCCCGCTCAACGACGCGGCGATCGTGGAAGGATGCGACTGGGCGGACACTGTCGTATGTGCATGGGGCACCCACGGCGCGCATCTGGACCGCGGCCCGACCGTCGAGGCCATGCTCCGCGCCCGGGGCGAGCAGCCGCTGATCCTCGGACTGTCGAAGGACGGCCACCCGAAACACCCGCTCTACATCAGCTACGCCCAGCAGCCCTACCCGTGGTGGTAGGCCCTTGGGCTCTCCGCGATCATTGGTGAGACCCTGAGTTGACCCATGTCGCTTTCCCTCTCGATTGGCCGCGTTGGATCGTTGTGCCGGATGCCGCGACAACCGGGAGGCAAAACGCTCTGCCAGCGACCGGTGCGCCCTTTCGGACATCGACAGCCGGCCTCGACCCGGCGTGGAACGAAGTGCCAGGTGTACGGCCGCCCGCAGTCCGCCCTTTCCGGCTGACGACCGGGTTGGGTTTGGTGTTGAGATCGCTCCTAGGACAGGCTTGAGGGACAAGGCACTCCGTTCTGCGCTCTGATTGCCATCCCGCGGACAGACGCGGGCCGTTTCGTTCTGGTGGGACGGGTAACACGGTCGTCGAAGCATGGGTCGCGGGAAGGGGGCGCGGACAATCTCAGGGAAACTCCGTGAGAGGAGAACAGACGCAGATCGCAGAACCATTTGACCAGCCGTATCATCCCGGAAAAGTGTACCCCGTATGCGCCGCATCGCGCCCCGCCTTTGCGCGATTTTCCCCTTTCCATCCGCCCCCATCTGCGCCATAAGCGCGCCACCGGGCGGGAGTCATTCCGTCCGGTCCTTTCGTTGTTGGACCCTGCTGGACGACATCCCGGCACAGGCCCGCCTCGACAGGTCCCAAAAACAACCGATCCAAGGAGACACACGATGTCGATCACGCCGGAGCTGAAATCCCAGCTCATCAAGGACTATGGCCTGAAGGACGGGGACACCGGTTCCCCGGAAGTGCAGATCGCGATCCTCACGAGCCGGATCACGACCCTGACCGAGCACTTCAAGAGCCACAAGAAAGACAACCATTCCCGCCGGGGCCTTCTGAAGATGGTCTCGCAGCGTCGGAAGCTGTTGGACTATGTCCGTGGCAAGGACGAGGAGCGCTACAAGTCCCTCATCCAGCGTCTGGGCATCCGCCGCTAAAGTCTGCTAGAGAAACGAACGCGCCCCTTGCGGGCGCGTTTCGCTATGGGCGACGCCGGGCCCGGATACGGCGAGGACGAACGGACCCCGGGCAGTTCCTCCGGCCCCGGGTCATCAGGTTCAACGCAATGGAGGTGGGCGCGCAGGGGCGCGTCCCTCGCGGCGGGGCCAGGGGGCCACGACCGTCTGGAAGGAAAATAGATGTTCACTGAATTCAAGAAATCGATCGAGTGGGGCGGTGAAACGCTCACGCTCGAAACGGGAAAGATTGCGCGTCAGGCAGATGCCTCCGTGCTCGCGACCTACGGGGAGACCAGCGTCCTGGCCACCGTCGTGTTCGAGAAACAGCCAAAGGTCGGCTTCGACTTCTTCCCGCTGACCGTCCACTACCAGGAAAAGTACTACGCCGCGGGCAAGATCCCCGGCGGCTTTTTCAAGCGTGAGGCCCGTCCGACGGAGAAGGAGACGCTGACCAGCCGTCTCATCGACCGTCCGATCCGCCCGCTCTTCGTGCCTGGATTCAAGAACGAGACGCAGGTGATCTGCACCGTGCTGTCCCACGATCTGGAGAACGATCCGGATGTGGTCGCAATGATCGCAGCCTCCGCGGCGCTGACCCTGTCCGGTGCACCCTTCATGGGCCCGATCGGCTGCGCGCGCGTCGGTTTCGTCGATGGCGAGTACGTGCTGAACCCCAGCGTCGATGACATGCACAAGCTGCGTGAGAACCCCGAGCAGAGGCTGGACCTTGTCGTCGCGGGCACCAAAGACGCTGTGATGATGGTCGAATCCGAAGCCTACGAGCTTACGGAAGAGGAGATGCTCGGCGCGGTCGTCTTCGGCCACCAGCAGCAGCAGCCGGTGATCGACATGATCATCGACCTTGCGGAAGAGGCGGCCAAGGATCCGTTCGACTTCACGCCGCCCGAGTACGCAGACCTCTATGCGAAGGTGCAGTCCCTCGGCGAGGCAGCGATGCGCGCCGCTTTCGCACTGACTGACAAGCAGGAACGGACCGCGGCAATCTCCGCAGCCCGCGAGCAGGTCAAGGAGGGCCTGACCGAGGAAGAGCTCGAGGACAGCCAGCTCGGCAACTGCTTCAAGAAGCTCGAGTCCTCCGTCCTGCGCGGCGACGTGATCAAGACGGGCACGCGGATCGACGGGCGCGACCTCGCCACGGTCCGCCCCATCGTCTGTGAGACGGGCATGCTGCCCCGGACGCACGGCTCCGCCCTCTTCACCCGGGGTGAAACGCAGGGTCTGGTCGTAACCACGCTGGGCACCGGCGATGATGAGCAGATCATCGACGCGCTGCACGGGGAAAGCCGCTCGAATTTCCTCCTGCACTATAACTTCCCGCCGTACTCCGTCGGTGAAGCGGGCCGGATGATGGGCCCGGGCCGACGCGAGATTGGCCACGGTAAGCTTGCGTGGCGCGCGCTTCAGGCGGTTCTGCCCGCGGCGACGGATTTCCCCTACACCGTGCGCGTGGTTTCCGAGATCACCGAATCCAACGGCTCCTCCTCCATGGCCTCGGTCTGTGGCGGGTCCCTGTCGATGATGGATGCGGGCGTGCCGCTCAAGGCACCGGTTGCCGGCGTCGCGATGGGCCTGATCCTCGAGGGTGAGGAATTCGCGGTCCTGACCGACATCCTCGGCGACGAGGATCACCTCGGCGACATGGACTTCAAGGTGGCGGGTACCGAAGGCGGTATCACGTCGCTGCAGATGGACATCAAGGTCGCAGGCATCACGCCGGAGATCATGAAGCAGG
This sequence comes from Pseudomonadota bacterium, assembly GCA_038532435.1. Taxonomy (GTDB): domain Bacteria; phylum Pseudomonadota; class Alphaproteobacteria; order Rhodobacterales; family Rhodobacteraceae; genus JBCBAP01. Next base: position 60,094 of record JBCBAP010000018.1, read on the forward strand.
CGCTTGCGCAGGCGAAGGATGGCCGGT